>NZ_CP013373.1:2741900-3427375 GCF_001522585.2 Burkholderia sp. NRF60-BP8 | reverse complement strand
CAGCCCTTCAGTGTCTGTTCCAGCACGTGCAGCTCGTGGTTGAGCTGCGCGTCCTTGCTGCGTTCGTCGGCGATCTTGCGCACCGCGTGCAGCACGGTGGTGTGATCGCGCCCGCCGAACAGCTCGCCGATCTCCGGCAGGCTCTTCTGCGTGAGTTCCTTCGCGAGATACATCGCGATCTGCCGCGGCCGCGCGATGTTCGCGGGGCGCTTCTTCGAGTACATGTCCGCGACCTTGATGTTGTAGAAGTCGGCGACGGTCTTCTGGATGTTCTCGACCGAAATCTGCCGGTTCTGCACGGTCAGCAGGTCCTTCAGCGCTTCCTTGGTCAGCTCGATCGAGATCTCGCGGCCGTGGAACTTCGAATACGCGAGGATCTTGCGCAGCGCGCCTTCGAGTTCGCGCACGTTCGAGCGCAGGTGCTTCGCGACGAAGAACGCGACGTCTTCCGACAGGTTCACGCCTTCCGATTGCGCCTTGCGCATCAGGATCGCGACGCGCATTTCCAGCTCGGGCGGCTCGATCGCGACGGTGAGGCCCGAGTCGAAGCGCGAGATCAGGCGATCGTCGATGCCCGAGATTTCCTTCGGATACGTGTCGCTGGTGATGATCACCTGCGCCTTGTTCGCGACGAGCGCCTCGAACGCGTAGAAGAATTCCTCTTGCGTGCGCGACTTGCCGGAGAAGAACTGGATATCGTCGATCAGCAGCAGGTCGAGCGAGTGGTAGTAGCGCTTGAAATCGTCGAACGCCTTGCGCTGGTACGCCTTCACCACGTCGGACACGTACTGTTCCGCGTGGATGTAGCGGATCCGCGCGCCGGCCTTGTCGAGCAGCAGCTGGTTGCCGATCGCGTGGATCAGGTGGGTCTTGCCGAGGCCGACGCCACCGTACAGGAACAGCGGGTTGTACGAGATGCCGGGGTTGTCCGCGACCTGGATCGCGGCGGCGCGAGCGAGCTGGTTCGCCTTGCCGGTCACGAAGTTGTCGAACGTGAGCACGGGGTTCAGCTTCGAACGTTCGTACATCGAATCGGCTTCGCCGCCGTTGGCGGGCGCGGCGCCCGGGCCCGGGCGCCACGTGCGGCGGCCGGCCGCCGCTTCGTGCGCGGGCAGGCTCGGCAGATCGATGTCGGCGTCGTCGGCATTCAGGTGGTGCGCGGCGGCCGCGGACGGCGTCATCGGTACGTCGGCCGGCGCGCTGGGCGCCGCGGCGGCATGCGCGGTCAGGTTGGCGGCGATCGCGGCGACCGTCGCGGCCGGGCCGCTCGGGGCCAGCGGCGCACGTGGGGCGGCCGGGGCGGCGCCTGCGGGCGCGCTGCGCATGCCGGCCTTCGGATCGAGGACGAACTGGACTTCGATCGGCGTGTTCCAGAATTCTCGGGCCAGATCGGAGATGCGGCCCGAAAACTGGCTCTTGACCCAGTCCAGCTTGAAGCGGTTCGGCGCGGCGATGGACAGCGTGTTCGCCGACGCATCGAAGGCCACCGGGGCCAAGGGTTTGATCCACGTCACGTACTGCTGGGGCGTCAGCTCGCGCTCCAGCAGTGCGGAACAGTGTTGCCAGAAATCGTTCATCAAGTAGCTGTCGTTTTTTGCATGCACAGCGCGGCTCGCCGGCGCCCTTGTCGCGGTGGCGCAACAAGGCCCGAAGCGGTCGTGCGAGCGTGCCTCGGACGCCTGCGTCACAGTCCTGGAGGGGCAGGCGGGCGCCGAAGCGGCGTGCGGGATTCTTGGAGATAAGGCGAGATTCTAACGCCAAACGCGGCCACAGCGGGACTTATCCACAGGCTCCGATTGTGGGTCACGGGGCCGGATCGGAGCGGGCCGGCACAGGCGGACGACGCCTAAAGTATTGACCGTCAAGAGAAAAACGGTTTAAATAGCGGGTTCCGCGAAAACCAATCCTGTATTCCCGGCGATTGCGTTCGCCCGAATGCCTCCGGTTAAGGGCACGCGGTCCCCTGAATTTCGACATTCTCGAACAAGTGAGAACATCATGAAACGTACTTACCAACCGTCCGTGACGCGCCGCAAGCGCACCCATGGCTTCCGTGTCCGCATGAAGACGGCAGGTGGCCGCAAGGTCATCAACGCTCGCCGCGCGAAGGGCCGCAAGCGCCTCGCCATCTAAGGCAGGTTGCGCGCTGTGTCCGCCGTCCGCAGTCCTGCGGAAGGTGCCGTCGAGCCGGGTGCGAATCCGTCGCAGACGAAAGCCGCCTTTCCGAAAACTGCGCGACTTCTGAAAACGGATGAATTTTCATCCGTTTTTCGTTTGCGCCCCTGGCGGCGCTCCGCGCACTTCGTGATTTACGGCAAGCCGACCGGCCAGCCCGCGCGTCTGGGGCTCGTCATCGGCAAGAAGTATGCGCCGCGAGCGGTCACCCGTAATCTCGTGAAGCGGCTGGCGCGCGATGCGTTTCGCCTGCGCCGGGCCGAATTCGCCGGTTACGACCTGCTGCTGCGGCAGCACACGCGCTTCGACAAGAAAGCGCTGCCGAGCGCGGCTTCCGCCCCGCTCGCGGCGATGTGCGCGGCCGAGATCCGCGAGCTGCTCGACAGGGCGGCCCGGGAAATCGCCCGCCGCGCGTCGAAGCCCGCGTCCGAGTGACGCATCCGTGCCCGGTGCGGCGCTCGCGCCCGCCCGGCCGGTTTTGACGCGGCGTCGTACGGCACCGCCCAAGGTATGAAAACGGTATTGATCGCGTTACTGCGCTTCTACAAGGTTGCCGTGAGCCCGATGCTCGGCAACCGTTGCCGTTTTTATCCTTCCTGTTCGGATTACGCGCGCGAGGCAATCCAGTATCATGGCGCCGCGCGCGGCACGTATCTCGCCGTCAGGCGCGTGTGCCGATGCCATCCGTTTTCCGCGGGCGGCATCGACCTCGTCCCGCCGCCCAACTCCGACACTCGCGCTCGCGGCGAAGCCGACGCGCGGTCCCATCGACTCTGAGACAACGCATGGATATCAAACGCACCGTCCTATGGGTGATCTTCTTCATGTCAGCTGTCATGCTGTACGACAACTGGCAGCGGGACCATGGACGCCCGTCGATGTTCTTCCCGAGCGCCACGCACACGGCCCCGGCCGCTGCCGGCGGCGCATCGGGCACGGGCGCGACGACGAACGCAGGTGACGTGCCGGCCGCCGCAGCCGGCGCCGCGCCGTCGACGACGGCCCCGGCCGCGCAGGCGCAGCTCGTGAAATTCTCGACCGACGTGTACGACGGCGAAATCGACACGCGTGGCGGCACGCTCGCGAAGCTGACGCTGAAGAAGCAGGGCGACGGCAAGCAGCCCGACCTGTACATCACGCTGTTCGACCACACGGCCGGCCACACGTATCTCGCACGCACGGGCCTGCTCGGCGGCGATTTCCCGAACCACAACGACGTCTACACGCAGGTCGATGCGGGCCCGACGTCGCTGACGGGCGATCAGAACACGCTGAAGCTGTCGTTCGAATCGCCGGTGAAGGGCGGCGTGAAGGTCGTGAAGACCTACACGTTCACGCGCGGCAGCTACGTGATCGGCGTCGACACCAACATCGACAACGTCGGCACCGCACCGGTCACGCCGACGGTCTACATGGAACTGGTGCGCGACAACACGGCCGTCGAAACGCCGATGTTCTCGCATACGTTCCTCGGGCCGGCGGTCTACACCGACTCGAAGCACTTCCAGAAGATCAACTTCAGCGACCTCGACAAGAACAAGGCCGACTACGTGACCTCCGCCGACAACGGCTGGGTCGCGATGGTGCAGCACTACTTCGCGTCGGCCTGGATTCCGCAGCAGGGCGCGAAGCGCGACATCTACGCCGAAAAGATCGATCCGACGCTGTACCGCGTCGGCGTGAAGCAGCCGGTCGCCGCGATCGCGCCGGGCCAGTCGGCCGACGTGCAGGCGCGCCTGTTCGCCGGTCCGGAAGAAGAGCGCATGCTCGAAGGCATCGCGCCGGGCCTGGAGCTCGTGAAGGACTACGGCTGGGTGACGATCATCGCGAAGCCGCTGTTCTGGCTGCTCGAGAAGATCCACAGCTATGTCGGCAACTGGGGCTGGGCGATCGTGCTGCTGACGGTGCTGATCAAGGCCGTGTTCTTCCCGCTGTCGGCGGCGAGCTACAAGTCGATGGCGCGCATGAAGGAAATCACGCCGCGCATGCAGGCGCTGCGCGAACGCTTCAAGAGCGATCCGCAGAAGATGAACGCCGCGCTGATGGAGCTGTACAAGACCGAGAAGGTCAATCCGTTCGGCGGCTGCCTGCCGGTCGTGATCCAGATCCCGGTGTTCATTTCGCTGTACTGGGTGCTGCTCGCCTCGGTCGAAATGCGCGGCGCGCCGTGGATTCTGTGGATTCACGACCTGTCGCAGCGCGATCCGTTCTTCATCCTGCCGGTGCTGATGGCCGTGTCGATGTTCGTGCAGACCAGCCTGAACCCGACGCCGCCGGACCCGGTCCAGGCGAAGATGATGAAGTTCATGCCGATCGCGTTCTCGGTGATGTTCTTCTTCTTCCCCGCCGGCCTGGTGCTGTACTACGTTGTCAACAACGTGCTGTCGATCGCGCAGCAGTACTACATCACGCGCAAGCTCGGCGGCGTCAAGAAGAAGCCGGCCTGACGCCCGTTGCATTCGCGGGCGGCCAGCCGCCCGCGATGCTCGCAAAAAAAGCCGCATGGTTCATAACCATGCGGCTTTTTGTTTCCCGGCGACGGCGGCGCGTGCGGTCGCTGCCGTTCAGGCTTTCTTCGCTTCGGGTTTCGGATCGCCGTAGAACTGCTCGACCAGTTCCTGAACGAGGTAGCGCTGGTGCGGAGATAGCGCTTCGATCTTCGACGCGAGTTCGATCGTCTCGGGCGTCGGCGGATAGCGTTCGTCGCGCGGCAGCGGTTGCGGCGTCGGATGTTCGATCACGCTCGGCGACGGCCCGTAATGCAGCCAGTGCACTTCGACACGCAACCATTCCGCAAGCGTTTCGAGTTTGTCCGACGTCGGGATCGTGCGGCCCGTCAACCATTTGTGTGCGGTTTGCGGCGAAACGGGATGCGTTCCGCGATGGCGCAGATTGAATCGGTTCGCCAGCTCCGTCGCGCCCGTGACCTTCTCCGGGCTGCGCCGCAGGGCAAATTTCAGGCGTTCCGAGAACGCGGCTTTTTCTTCGGATGTCGGCATGGGGAGATTGTGCAATTCCATCGCCGCGTCTCAGACAACCATATGAGATAAACGTATCTCGTTCGGACGAATCCCGGCCCTGATCAGGATGGGTGATGAAATTGAGGGACGCAGTGCCGAGCCCCTCCGGCACACATACTCGTCCGAAATGGCCGGTGTGTGATGATGCCGGACTGATACTTGGCTTATCCCTGGTGGGATAAATTCAGGCGAGTCCGAATCCGACGTCACGGCCGATGGCGGGTGAGCCGGCACGCTACAATGCCGGCGTTCCGATGCCCGAACTGTTGTGCGGGCGCACCATTGACTCGCTGATTACCCGATTTCTCCGATTCCCATGCTCGCTACCGATTCCGATCCGATCGTCGCCATTGCCACTGCTGCCGGCCGGGGCGGCATCGGGGTCGTCCGCGTGTCGTTCGGGCGCGGCGGCGAGGCGGCGGCGCTGCCGCTGATCGACGCGTTGTGCGGGCAGAAGCTCGCGTCGCGTCATGCGAGCTACGTGCCGTTCCTCGATGCGCACGGCGCGCCGCTCGACCGCGGGATCGCGCTGTATTTCCCGGCGCCGCATTCGTACACCGGCGAGCACGTGCTCGAACTGCAGGGGCATGGCGGGCCGATCGTGATGCAGTTGCTGCTGCAGCGTTGCCTGGATGCGGGGCGCGGCTTCGGGCTGCGGCTCGCGGAGCCGGGCGAGTTCACGCGGCGCGCGTTCCTGAACGACAAGCTCGACCTCGCGCAGGCCGAGGCCGTTGCCGACCTGATCGAGGCGAGCACCGAGGCGGCCGCGCGCTCGGCCGGGCGTTCGCTCGACGGCGCGTTCTCGCGACAGATCCACGCGCTCGTCGACGACGTGATCACGCTGCGGATGCTGGTCGAGGCGACGCTCGATTTTCCGGAGGAGGAGATCGACTTCCTCGAAGCGGCCGACGCGCGCGGCAAGCTCGCGAAGATCCGTGCGCAGCTCGCGCACGTGCTCGGCGATGCGCGGCAGGGCGCGCTGTTGCGCGAAGGGCTGTCGGTCGTGCTCGCGGGGCAGCCGAACGTCGGCAAGTCGTCGCTGCTGAATGCGCTGGCGGGCGCGGAGCTGGCGATCGTCACGCCGATCGCCGGGACGACGCGCGACAAGGTCGCGCAGACGATCCAGGTCGAAGGGATTCCGCTGCATATCATCGATACGGCGGGGCTGCGCGAGACGGAGGACGAAGTCGAGCGGATCGGCATTGCGCGCACGTGGAGCGAGATCGAGCGCGCGGATGTCGTGCTGCATCTGCTCGATTCGCGCACGGGGATGACGCCGGACGACGAGACGATCGCGGCGCGGTTTCCGGCCGGCGTGCCGGTGGTGCGCGTGCTGAACAAGACGGATCTGACCGGCGTGCCGGCAAGCGTCGAGCATCCGGCGGCGGAAGGTGATCTGACCGAGGTGCATCTGTCGGCGAAGCGCGGCGACGGGATCGACATGCTGCGCGCGGAGTTGTTGCGAATCGCCGGATGGCAGGCGGGGGCCGAGGGCGTTTATCTGGCGCGCGAGCGGCATCTGATCGCGCTGCGGGCCGCGCAGGCGCATCTCGCGCAGGCGGCCGATCACGCGGAGCAGCGCGCGCAGTCGCTCGATCTGTTCGCCGAGGAGCTTCGGCTCGCGCAGGAGCAACTCAATTCGATTACCGGGGAGTTCACTTCGGATGACCTGCTGGGGGTGATTTTCAGCAGGTTTTGTATCGGGAAGTGATGCTCGCACATTTGAAGTTCGCAAGTCGTTCTTGGCACGCCATGCACTCCCAATCGCCAAACCCGCTCCCGATCGCTCTCCCGTTTGCATCACGCGCCCTGTCGTAAAATCAGCCAGCCGGGGAAATATCAAAACGTCGAACACCGGCGTCAAAACAAACAGAGGGCGCACATGGGATTCCGATTCGGCACACGGAGCGAGTCATCCGGTAACTCGACTATCGACATGGCGAAAAGCCAGCGATCGCGAGCCAATGACAATTTCACCACGGGGCTCGAACTGCGTCGGGCATTCGCGGTTTTCAAATGTTGCGCGTCGTATGGCGCATACGTCGATCTCAACGATGTCGATACCGGGTGGAACTATCTGCGCGAAGAAGGCCGGGTATCCGCCGAACTGGAAGCCGCATGGGCAGAACTGGACGGCATCCTGCTGACCTATTCCAATGCCGGGACGCTCGCCAAACCGGACAAGGCGCGCGCCCAAAGCCTGATGGATGCCATCGAGGCGCAATTCGACGCCGTAGAGGGCGACGTCGACGGTATGGTGGATGCCGTTGTCGCAATGAACGTGGCGCGGCTCAAATACCCTTCGAAAAGCTGGATCGTCGACGGCATACTCGCCGCCATATTGGGCGTGCTGGTCGGCGCGGTCGCGGGTACCGTGGCCGGCGAGTTGGCCGACCATGCGCCGGCAGTCGAAAACGTCGTGTTCGGTGTCGTGATCGTCGGGTCGGTGCTCGTGGCGCGTTATCGCCACCAAAGGAAAATCGTCGCGGCCGACGCGAAAATCGCGCAGGCGCAAGCCGAACTCGACCGTTTGATCATCCGCAATCTCTCGCCTTCCGCGTATCCGCCGCCGATGACGGCCGCGGGCATCGCCTGAGTTTGCATGCCGGATAAGGCGACGCCGGCTTGATCGCGTGCAGTCCGGATCGAGGCGTCCGGACCTGCATCTATCTCAATCCCAATGACGATGATGATGGTAATACCCGCCATCCCCGTAATACCCGCCACCATCAGGCACCACGATACAGCCGCTCAACAACACGGCGACGCCGGCAATCAGCAAAAGGGTCTTCTTCATCGCGTTCACCTGCTCGGGTTCGATATGGAACCCAGCATAGCGAGCGCCCGCAACACCGGCTGTAAGCGTTGGTATCCCTGTCACGCAATCCGTAACGGCGGATTATTCCGGTCACAATGACCGTAACAATTAGCCAAACAGCAGACGTTTTCAGGCGACGACGACCCGGTTTCGCCCCATATCCTTCGCCCGGTACAGCGCGGCATCGGCGGCTTCGATCAACGCGTCGGGCGTCGACAGATCATCGGCCGCTACGGTCGCGCAGCCGACGCTGACGCTCACGCGCCCGGCCGGCGAATCGGGCATCGCGAGGTCGAGCCGCAGCACGGCTTCGCGCGCTTCGTCGGCCACGACCCGCGCACCGCGCGCGCCGGTGTTCGGCAGCACGATCGCGAATTCCTCCCCGCCGTAGCGCGCGACGATATCGGCCGGCCGCCGCACGGCGCCGGCCAGTGCATTCGCGACGGCGACCAGGCACGCATCGCCCTTCACGTGGCCGAACGCGTCGTTGTACGCCTTGAAGTGATCGACGTCGACCATCAGCAGCGACAGCGGTTCGCCCTGCCGTCGCGCCTGCAGGAACAGCATGTGGAAACGATCGTTGAAGTGGCTGCGGTTGAACGCGCCCGTGAGCCCGTCGCGTGCGGAAGAGCGGATCAGCGTCGCATGCGCTTCGAACAACTGCTGATACAGCATCGTCACTTCCCACGCGAGCACGCACACGAGTACGCCGGGCGTGAACATGCTGAACACGCGTGCGACATACCAGCCGACCGTGAAGCGGTTCGTCGTCAGCAGGTTCAGCGTCGTGTCGGTCAGGCACGCGAGCACCGCGATCGCGAGCCACAGGTCGAGCGTCGTGCGCAGCCGGCCGGTGACGAGCACGGCCACGAGCGCGAGGACGTTGAGGATCCATACGACGAGCGCGATGCCGTTGACGGGCAGCACGGCTGCGTCGCGAGGCGGATGGAACGCGGGCGGCAGCGACACGTTCAGCGCGAGCGCGCACAGGAGTGCCGCCGCGACGGCCGGGCCGCCGACGAGCGCGATCGTCCAGCGGCGCGTCGCTTTTTCGCCGACCGGGGCGCGCGTCAGTCGCTCGCGTGCGAACAGCGCGGCCATCACGAAGCACGGAAAGCCGGCATGCCAGAAGATCCACATCCATGCCGCGCTTTGCGGGCGCGCGCCGAGCAGGCCATGCGGCGCGAACACGCCGGGAAAGGTGAGCAGTTGCAGCGCGACGGCAAGTGCGGTGAACGCATAGGCGCCGCCGAGCGCACCGAGCACGGGCTGGCGCGTCACGGTGAACTGCGCGCCGAGGAAGAACGCCGCGATGCTGGCGGTCGTGAACACGGTGAGCGCGCACATCGGCATGAACGGCTCGACGGCCGGCAGCGCGACGTTCGCGTGCGGCGCGGCGATCCCGAGCGCAAGCAGGATGACGAGCGCCGTCAGCGCGCCGAACCACAGCTGACGTTGCGTCGTGTGCTGGATCAGGATGCCTTCCATGGAGTCCCCCGGACACGCGTGCTCGAACGCCCGATCTTGCGCCGAGCGGCATGCATCCGGTCGCGGCACGACCGGCGCGGTCCGATCCTATCTCGTTATTGGGATCCGCTCAAATGCCGAGCCCCGGGCCGAAGTTGCCGGCGACGCAGCGCGTGACGGCGTCGACGTCCGCGTAATCCTGTTCGGGCAGGCCGTCGAGCATCGACAGCACGTCGTTGCTGGCGCCGGCCTCGCGTGCGGCGTCGACGATCGCATCCTTGTTCGCCGGATAGCGGACAGTCGCCAGCACATCGGCGATCTGCAGGTCGATCGTTTCGTTCGGGATATCGTGTGGAGGCAGGGCGGGCTTGTCGTTCACGTCGGTGTCTCGCGGGTTGGGCGGGAATCGGATCGAAGCGCAAGAATCGTGCACCGCATGCTACCCGGCCCAGGATGGCCCGGCCGGCGCGTGCTGCGGTTCGACGAGGATCGGCGTCAATGCCCGCGTCGCACGCGGCGCCACGGATGCTTCCAGTCGATGTGCGGTGCGTTCTCGTCGCGCGGATGCTGGCGGCGATGCTCCTGCCAGAGTTCGTCGGAAAACAGCGCAGCCACGATGACCAGCGGGAGCACGAGGAAAATGCCGAGTATGACTTGCTCGATCACGATAGCCTCCTTGCGGTGGCGGGAACCCTTGCTCCCATTCTAGGCTCTGAACTGCGCCCGCGTTCAATTTCTTACAGTGCGAGACGGGCCGGGCGCGGCCGTGCCGCGCCGGCGTTCCGCACGTGCGCCGGCATCGAACAGGACATGAACATGCAACTCCAGAACGACACCCACACGCTCGCGCTACGACCGCTGGAGCGCCAGGACCTGCGCTTCGTCCACGAGCTGAACAACGACGCGAAGATCATGCGCTACTGGTTCGAGGAGCCGTACGAAACCTTCTCGGAACTGTCGCAACTGTACGACCGCCACGTGCACGACCAGCGCGAGCGCCGGTTCGTCGCGGTCGATGGGCAAGACGAACTGGTCGGCCTCGTCGAGCTGATCGAGCTCGACTACATCCACCGTCGCGGCGAGTTCCAGATCATCATCGCGCCGCAATGCCAGGGGCGCGGCTACGCGGGCCAGGCGACGCGTCTCGCGGTCGAGTACGCGTTCAAGGTGCTGAACATGCGCAAGCTTTACCTGATCGTGGATACGTCGAACGCGGCGGCGATCCATGTGTACGAGAAATGCGGATTCCAGCACGAGGCCGAATTGAAGGAAGAATTTTTCGGGAATGGCGCATATCACAACGCTTATCGGATGTGCATCTTCCAGCACGACTATTTCGCGCGTCAGCCAATCGGGCTGAATAAAGCAGGGTAAACACCACATGGGTAAAAGGCGCTTGCGACGGGCTTCGCAGGCGCCGAACGGATGTGGGGAACTCCGGATAAATACGGATTCGCTTATATCTGGCATTTTTCTTGTTTCAGGTAAATGCGATTCCGCGCTGCGGTAAAGTCGAATCGTTTCGGACGACTTTATGTGCAACGCATCAAAATGATCCGGATAGCGAAATGGATTATCCAAACCGTTCAATCGCCGCGCTGTAACTTTGCCGAAAGCCTTGCCCGGTAACGCTTTCCGCCCGGCGGCACGGGCCGGGGCCGCGTTCGCCAGCCCGTGCCGCTCGCGTGCGTCGCGCCAAAAGCGGGCTGCGCACGGGGTGCGACAATCCGCCGCTATTGCGGTCGCACAACAAATGTGCTTGCTATCGTTTGCCGGTCTTCTAAAGTGAAAAACGCGGGTTCACGATCACCTTTAAACACATAGCTAACCCAGCCTGGTGCCCGCAAGCCTGGAGACAGAACATGATCAAGCGTACCGGTGTCCTTTTTGCCCTTGTCGGCGCATTTTGCGCTGTGTCGATTGCCCAGGCCGGCGGCGATTCGGCCGTCAAGCCGAAGCAGGAAATCCAGCTGACGAAGAACGCATGGGGCTGCCTGTCGAAAGACAATCTGGACTCCGTACTGAGTCACGAACGCGACGGCAAGTCGCAGGCGAAGCAGCAGTACTTCGACGACTTCCGCTGCCTGTCGGTGCCGGAAGGCCAGCGCTTCCGCGTGGTATCGGTCGACCAGGGCGACGTGCAGTTCGTCAGCGCCGACAACAGCGACCAGCAAGGCCTCTGGACCGATTCGCGCTTCGTCAAGCAGTAACCGTCCACTCACCGCGCCGTCGCAGGACGCGCGAGCGCGCCGGCCCGACGGGCCGGCGGCGCGAATCGAACACGGCCCGGCCCATGCCGGGCCGTTGTGCTGTGGATCGCGCATGCCGCACGCCGGACGGCACGCATTCGGTATCATCACGGCCCGACCGAACCGAATGCCCGCCCGGGCCGCATCCGCATGGCGCTGAAATCCACGATCTACAAAGCCGAACTGCAAATCGCCGACATGGATCGGCATTACTACGCCGATCACGCGCTGACGGTGGCGCGCCATCCGTCGGAAACCGACGACCGGATGATGGTGCGCATCGTCGCGTTCGCGCTGTTCGCGCACGAGCGGCTCGAATTCTGCAAGGGGCTGTCGGACGTCGACGAGCCCGATCTGTGGCAGAAGGACCTGACGGGCGCGATCGACGTATGGATCGAGGCCGGCCAGCCGGACGAACGGCGCATCTCGAAGGCGGCCGGCCGTGCCGGGCAGGTCACGGTGATCGCCTACGGCGGCAAGACATCGGATATCTGGTGGCAGGGCGTGCGCAGCAAGGTCGAACGGCTGCGCAACGTGCAGGTGCTGTCGCTCGCCGACGGCGTCGCGGCCGCGCTCGGGCGGCTCGCGGAGCGCACGATGCGCCTTCAGTGCACGGTGCAGGACGGCGCCGCGTGGATCTCGAGCGCCGATCACGATCCAGTCGCGGTCGAGTGGACGGTGCTGAAGGCGCGCGCCGACGCGTGACGGCCCGCGCGCCGGCCGTGTTCAGCCGAGTGCGGCCGGCGGCCCCTTGAATTCGACCATGTTCCCTTCTGGATCGAACAGGTAGATCGACGGCCCGTAGCCGCCGGCCCCGTAGCGTTGCGCCGGCGCTTCCGGCCGCGCGCCATGCGCGGCGAAATGGGCGATCAGTGCGTCGGGGTCGAACGGCTCGACCCGCAGGCACAGGTGGTCGAGGTTGCGCCCGGTGCCGGGCGGGCCGCTGTCGGGGCGGTCGATCGGGCCGCCGACCGCCAGCAGGTCGATCAGCGCATCGCCGGCGCGCAACTGCACGAGGCCCAGGTCGGGCTGCTCCTTCTCCACATGGCAACCGACGGCGTCGCAGTAAAAGCGTGTCATGGCCGCCATGTCGGTCACGCGCAGCACGATGTGATCGATTCCGCGGATGGTGGGCTTCATGGGCGGGAACTCCTTCGCAGTCGACGAGCATCGAGTGTAGACGCATCGCGCCTGCGCTGCCGGCCGGACCGCGCCACAATCGACGGACGAAAAAAAGCCCGTTCACGCAGAGCGGAACGGGCTTAATCCATATCAGGAGGAGACATGGAGGAGACAGTTCCAACTATACACACGGCGATGGTGCGACGCAATATTCCGATTGCAAAAAAACGTCAGGACGACGATTTGTCGCATCCGCACTGCAGCAAAATGATGACGCGACGATGACGAAAGCCACGCGGGAGCGGCCGTCGCGTGCGTTTCGTCGGATTTATTTTTAACGATACGGCCCCGATTCATCGGCACGAATCACAGAGCAAGATTCAGGGCGCGACGGCATGTGCCGATGTCTAGAGTAGGCACCGTCTACACTAGAGAGTGCGAGGTTCAGATGAAAACCGCCTATCCGACCGACGAGGCCCGCTGGGCCGCCGTGACCGAACGCGATCCGCATGCGGATGGCGCGTTCTTCTATGCCGTCAGCACGACCGGCGTGTTCTGCCGCCCGACCTGCGCGTCGCGCCAGCCGCGCCGCGAGAACGTGTCCTTTTTCGCCGATCCGGCGGCCGCGCGCGCGGCCGGCTTCCGGCCCTGCAAGCGTTGCCAGCCGGAAGGGCTGCCGCGCGAGCTGGAAATCGTCAATCGCGCGTGCGCGGTGCTCGACGCGCACGCCGAGCGGCTCACGCTGCAGCAGTTGAGCGACGCGGTGCACGTGAGCCCGTTCCACCTGCAGCGGCTCTTCAAGCGCGTGGTCGGCGTGTCGCCGCGGCAGTACCAGGCCGCGCAGCGCGGCGCCGCGCTGCGGCAGGCGCTGCAAAGCGGGCAGCCGGTCACGCAGGCGGCCGTCGACGCGGGTTTCAACTCGCCGTCGCGGCTCTATGCGTCGGTGCCGCGCGAGTTGGGGATGGCGCCGTCGTCCTTCCGCCGCCAGGGTGCGGGCCTGCGGATCGACTACGCGACCGCGTCGACGTCGCTCGGCACGGTGCTCGTCGCCGCCACCGAACAGGGCATTTGCCGGATCGCGTTCGGCGACGACGCGGCGTCGCTCGTCGGCGAGCTGAAGGACGCGTTCGCGCGGGCCGAACTGATCGAATCGCCGGCCCGGCTCGCGCCGTTCGTCACGCAGATCCGCGCGTACCTCGACGGCACGCGGCATGCATTCGACCTGCCGCTCGACATCGCGCCGACCGCGTTCCAGCAGCGCGTGTGGGAAGCGCTGACGCATATCCCGTACGGCGAGACGCGCAGCTATTCGGAGATCGCCGAGGCGCTCGGCTCGCCGCGCGCGGTGCGGGCGGTCGCGTCCGCGTGCGCGTCGAATCCGGTCGCGCTCGCGATCCCGTGCCACCGCGTCGTGCAAAAGGGCGGCGCGCTCGCCGGCTATCGCTGGGGCGTGCGCCGCAAGGCGACGCTGCTCGCGGCCGAGGCGCGTCATATCCACGACAACGACGAAGCCGAAGTCGAGACGGAGGGCAGTGCGGTTTGAGTATCGAGACGACAACGATCACATCCATTGCTGACGGCGGCCCAGTGCCGCCGTCCGCGCAGATGGAGCTGCGCTACAAGGCGCCGTACGACTGGGCGCGCGTGCTGCGCTTCTTCAGCGGGCGCGCGATTCCGGGCGTCGAGCAGGTCGCCGACGGCGTGTATCGCCGCATCGTCGATCTGCACGGCATTGCCGGCCGGCTCACCGTCGCGAAACACCCGCGCAAGCATTGCCTGATCGCGACCGTCGAAGGGGCGCTCGCGCGTCACGTCGACGAGGCATTCGCCGCACGCGTCGCGACGATGTTCGATCTCGGCGCCGATCCGGCCGCGATCGGCGGCGGGCTCGCGCGCGATCCGTGGTTCGCGCCGCTCGTCGAGGCCGCGCCGGGGTTGCGCGTGCCGGGCGCGTGGTCGGGGTTCGAGCTGGCCGTGCGCGCGATCGTCGGCCAGCAGGTGAGCGTGAAGGCCGCGACGACGATCGTCGGCCGGCTCGTCGAACGGGCCGGCGAACGCGTGATTCATGAAGACGACGGCGCGCCCGCGTGGCGTTTCCCGACACCCGACGCGCTGGCCGCGTGCGATCTCGACAAGATCGGGATGCCCGGCAAGCGCGTGGCGGCGCTGACCGGCGTGGCGCGCGCGGTGGCGGCCGGCGACGTGCCGGTCGACCGCGCGCATGCCGATCTCGCGACGCTGCGCAGCGCATGGCTCGATCTGCCCGGCATCGGCCCGTGGACCGTCGAATACATCGCGATGCGCGCGTGGCGCGACCCGGACGCGTGGCCGGCATCCGATCTCGTGCTGATGCAGTCGATCGCCGCGCGCGACCCGGCGCTCGACCGGCTCACCAGCCAGAAGCGCCGCACCGAAGGCTGGCGGCCGTGGCGCGCGTATGCGGCGCTGCATCTGTGGAACGAAGTGGCCGACCGGGGGGGCGGCGCGCGCGGCGGGTAAGCGCGGCGGCCCGCCACCGGGCGCGACCGCAACGCGGCCGGGCTGCAACCCGTTGCGCACACGGCGCCGGCATGCGGCAAGCGCCGGCGTGACGCGGCGCGTCATGGCGAGTTCGCGCGTCCGGCGTCGGCCGGGCGTCGCGCGTGCGATGCGTGCACACGCGTCGTTTCGCGATCCATGCGGCGGCGAGGTTGCACCTGTCGCCATCCGTTCGTCGTTCGCGTTCCGTCCGACGAATGGCGCCGGCCGGCGTGCCGATCGGCGTCGTCCGGAACCGGCGATACCGGCCGGGACGACCGCGCCCGGCCCGTCCGACGGCCCGCTCAGGCCCGCGCGCCGTGCCCGCGGCCACCTCAAGCGCGGGTTCCGGCGAGATGTTAAAGTGCCCGCTACCAACGAAGCGACCAACAATCCAGCCGGCCGCGCGCGGCGTTCTGCGCGCGGCCGTCACGCACTTGCGTCTCCATGTCGAACACCATGACTCACCGCCAGTCCGAACTGCTGCTGAATCGCCTCGACGCGCTGAGCTCGGGCCCGACGCGGCAGCATCTGCCCGACGGCCTGCGCGGCATCGAAAAGGAAAGCCTGCGCGTGACGCGCGACGGGATGATCGCGTTCACGCCGCATCCGCGCGCGCTCGGTTCGGCGCTCACGCATCCGGCGCTGACGACCGACTATTCCGAAGCGCTGATCGAACTGATCACGCCCGCGGAGCGCGACGCCGCGCTCACGCTCGAACGCCTCGACGATCTGCATCGCTACGTCTATGCGTCGCTCGGCGACGAGATGCTGTGGAGCGACTCGATGCCCGGCCTGCTGCCGGCCGACGACCAGATCCCGATCGCCGACTACGGCACGTCGAACATCGGCCGTTTGAAGACGGTGTACCGGCGCGGCCTCGCGTATCGCTACGGCCGCACGATGCAGTGCATCGCCGGCATCCACTACAACTACTCGCTGCACGAGGAAGTGTGGCGGCGCCTGCATGCGGAAGAAGGATCGACGGCGACGCTCGTCGATTACCAGTCGGAACGCTATCTCGCGCTGATCCGCAACTTCCGCCGCCGCAGCTGGCTGCTGATGTACCTGTTCGGCGCGTCGCCCGTGCTCGACACGAAGTTCCTGCGCGGCAAGCCGCACGCGCTCGATACGTTCGACGCCGATACGCTGTACCGGCCGTATGCGACCAGCCTGCGGATGAGCGATCTCGGCTACTCGAACACGACGGCCCAGGCCGCGCTGCACGTCGACTACAACACGCTGCCCGGCTATCTCGACGCGCTGTCGAAGGCCGTCAGCGAGCCGTATCCGGCGTACGAGGCGATCGGCACGCATCGCGACGGCGAGTGGATCCAGATCAACACGAACGTGCTGCAGATCGAGAACGAGTTCTACTCGACGATCCGGCCGAAGCGCGTCACGTATTCGGGCGAGCGGCCGCTGCATGCGCTCGCGTCGCGCGGCGTGCAGTACATCGAAGTGCGCTGTCTCGACATCGATCCGTTCGAACCGACCGGCATCGCACTGGAGACCGCGCGCTTCCTCGACGCGTTCCTGCTCGCCTGCGCGCTCGACGAAAGCGCGCCGCTCGACTGCGACGCGTACAAGGAAGCGAACGCGAACTTCGGCAGCGTGACGCTGGATGGCCGCAAGCCGGGGCTCGCGCTGATGCGCGACGGCCAGCCGGTCGCGCTGCAGGCGTGGGCAGACGCGCTGATGGCCGATATCGACATCGTCGGCCGCCGTCTCGACGATATTCGCGGTGGCGACGAGCATGCGCGCGCGATTGCCGCGCAACGCGAGAAGCTCGCCGATCCGGAGCGCACGCCGTCCGCGCGCGTGCTGCGCACGATGCGCGAGAACGGTCAGTCGTTCCTCGCGTTCGCGCTCGCCCGGAGCGAAGCGCATGCCGCGCATTTCCGCGCGCATCCGCCGTCGGCCGAGACGCTGCGCACCGAGCAGGCGCTCGCCGCGAAGTCGCTGGCCGAGCAGGCCGGGCTCGAAGCGAAGGAGGCCGGATCGTTCGACGCGTTCGTCGCCGCCTATCGCGCCTATACGCTGAACCGCTTCAGCGTGTGACGATCGCGCAAGCGGCCGGCGCACGGTGCGCCGCGCCGCGATGCGATGCGATTGCAATCCGGTTCCGTCGGTGATCAGTGATGGGCGTACGTGCCGCGATCGGCCGAGCGCGGCTGCGCCGGCTTGGCCGATTCCGCGTGGGCCCGGCCGTCGCTGCCGTAACCGGCAGCGTCGCCTTCACCGCGCGCTTGCGCCGCACGCTGCATGATCGCCTGCATGTTCCGCGGAAAGTCGGGGCTGCTGGCGAGGCTCGTCCGGTAGCCGGCGGCCTGCAGTTCCACGAGCTCCTGGCGGACCTGCGCGCGCGTGAGCGTCGACGCGGCTTGCGCGTGAGCGGCGAACGCCGCGCCGATCAGCACGAACGCGCATGCCGCGTGTTTCTTCTTCATCATCGTGTTTGCTCCGTGGGGTTCCGGTGCCGCGCCATCGCCGGCGCGGCCGGAAACGATGCAGCCAGTCTAGGCTTCGGACGCCAAACGAAACATCCTCGTGGCCGGCAGTCACCTTTTCCGGTCGCGCAACATTGCGCGGGTGCCGGCATCGCGCGGCCACCGGCGAGCCGGCTGCGACGGGTTTTCTGTCGAACGCGACAGCGGCACGCCATCAGCCTGCCATCGTGCGGCGGCGGGTCCGCACGGGCTCGCCCGCATCGGGCTTCTCCCCCTTGTACAAGCGCGTCGCGCCTCCTAACCTCTTTTAAGCGACCGATCGGTTGGCCGCGCAACGTCGTTGCGTACGCAAGCGCCCGATCGCGGTCGCGACTGCAGGACATCGACTTGTACCGAGCTCGGCGCATCGACATGCGAACCCGGGCCGGCCGCACAAGGCATGGGATCCGGGTACGCGCTGAAGCGCCAACTCGGGTCGACATCTGGAGACACGATGAATCCCACCGACGCCCTACCGCCCGGCATCGTCTTCGCGCAACCGTTGACGCCGGTCGCCCATTCGCTGCTCCTGTCGTTCCTCGTCGCGACGATCCCGATCGCGGTCGCGCTGATCGCGCTCGGCGTGCTGCGCCGCCCCGCGTGGCAGGCGTCGCTCGCGGGGCTCGTCGCGGGCCTCGCGGTCGCGATCGGCGCGTGGGGGATGCCGGCCGGGCTCGCGTTCAACGCGGTCGGCGCCGGCATGGCGCTCGCGGTCGTGCCGGTGATGTGGATCGTCTTCAACGCGCTGCTGCTGTACAACATCGCGGTGAAGTCCGGCCGCTTCGACCAGTTCCGGCAGTGGATGCTCGACAACCTGCCCGACGATCGCCGCCTCGTGCTGCTCGTCGTCGCGTTCTCGTTCGGCTGTCTGCTCGAAGGGATCTCCGGGTTCGGCACGCCGGTCGCGATCACCAGCGCGCTGCTGATCGCGCTCGGCTTCCCCGCGCTCGAAGCGCTCACCTATACGCTGCTGTTCAACACGGCACCGGTCGCGTTCGGCGCGCTTGGCGTGCCGATCACCGTGCTCGGCGCGGTCACGTCGCTGCCGCCCGCGACGCTCGCGCAGATGGTCGGCCGCCAGCTGCCGTTCTTCGCGCTGCTGCTGCCGTTCTACGTGGTCGGCGCATACGGCGGCTTGCGCTCGATCGCGAAGCTGTGGCCCGCGCTGCTCGTGTCCGGCGGCAGCTTCGCGATCGCGCAGTTCGTCACGTCGAACTTTCTCGGCTACCAGCTCACCGACGTGCTGTCGTCGCTCTCGTCGCTGATCGTGACGATCGGCTTCCTGCAGCTGTGGAAGCCGCAGCCCGATCCGCAATACGCGCTCGCGCGCAGCGTGCCGGCGGCAGCCGGCGCCGCGCGCGCCGGCTTCGGCGGCTGGCTGCCGTGGCTCGTCGTGTCGGTGGTCGTGATCGTCTGGGTGCACGCGAACATCGCGGCGATCGGCGACGTGAAGATCAAGTGGCCGGGGCTGCACAACGCGGTGTACGTGTCGCTGTACCACAAGCCGTATGCGGCGATCTGGGATTTCCAGCCGCTCGGCACGGGCACGGCGATCCTCGTGTCGGCGATCGTCACGGCCGCGCTGACGCGCACCGGCCCCGGCGCGTTTGTCGAATGCGTGGTGAAGACGTGGCGGCAGACGTGGATCGCGATCGTCACGGTGATGATGATCGTCGGGCTCGCGTACCTGCTGAACTACTCGGGCATCAGCTACACGCTCGGCACCGGCGTCGCGTCGACGGGCGCGCTGTTCCCGCTGGTGTCGGCGTCGCTCGGCTGGATCGCCGTGTTCCTGTCCGGCAGCGACACGTCGGGCAACGCGTTGTTCGGCAACCTGCAGGTCGTCGCCGCCCGGCAGCTCGGCCTCGATCCGGTGCTGATGGCCGCGACCAACTCGTCGGGCGGCGTGATGGGCAAGATGATCTCGCCGCAGAACATCGCGACGGGCGTGTCGACGACGGACCTGAAAGGGCGGGAGGGTGTCGTGTTCGCGCGAACCTTCTGGCACAGCGTGATCCTCACGCTGCTGCTCGGCGTGCTGGTGTTCCTGCAGCAGCACGTGCTGACCTGGATGATTCCGGCGCTGCCGAAGTGACGCGCGGCGCCACGACAGAAGGAAGGCACGAGGAAAGCAACGAGGGAAGGCGCGGGAAAAGCGCCACGTAGTGTGCGGAGGCGGCGAACGCGCGGCGGCTCAGCGCGCGTTCGCCCGCCGCATCGTTCGTCCGGGTTCAACCGCATCGATCGCGCCGGCCGCTTCGCCATCGTCCGGCAGGATGCACGCGAGGAACGCGTCGATCGCGGGGCTCTGGCGGCGCGCTTTCAGGTAGTACACGTATTCGTCGATCGTCGTATCGACGCCGCGCAGCGCGATCACGCGCAGGTCGGGATGGCGCTCGGCCTCGCCGCGCGGAAACAGGCTGCCGCCCACCCCATGCAGGATCGCCTCGCGAATCGCTTCGCGGCTGCCGATCTCGGCGACGGAGGCGGCCGCGACGCCGGCCGTTGCGAGGATCGTCTCCGTGCAGCGGCGCGTGACCGAGCCTTCCTCGCGGATCAGCAGCCGCACGTCGGCGAGCTGCGCCGGGTCGATCGCATCGAACCGCGCGAGCGGATGACGGCGGTGCACGACGAGCACCAGCGGATCGGTCGAGATGACCTTGCGTTCGAGGCCGTCGGCGTCGTTGCGCTGCGACGAGACCGCGAGATCGATGCGGAACTCCTGCAGCGCCTGCAGGATTTCCTCGGAGTTGCCGATCCGGCACGTCAGCGCGATCGACGGATGCGCGCTCGAGAAGCGGCCGACCGCATCCATGATGTAGTACGGGCCCGTCGCGCCGATCCGCAGGTGGCCTTCGAACAGGCCGCCGACGTTGCGCAGCATGATGTCGGCCTGCGCCTCGAGCGCGATCATTTTCTCGACGAGCGGCAACAGCTCGATGCCCGTCTCGGTCACTTCGAGCTTGCGGCCGCTGCGGTAGAACAGCTCGACGCCGTACAGCTGCTCGACCTGCCGGATCTGCGCGGCAATCGTCGGCTGGCTCACGCCGAGGTGGCGCGCGGCGCGCGTGATGCTGCCCTGCCGAACGGTCGCATGGAACGCCTTCAGCTGATCGAACACGTGTCGGCTTCTCCCCCCTCTTCATCGCGCGTCAGCGTAGCGTACGCATGTGTCGGCCGCATGAAAGGCGCGTCGTGCGCGGCTTCGAAAAAAAGCTGGGGATGAGCGCAAGAAACCTGCGGGAACCGGTCACGGCCGGGACATGCCGGTGCGGGGTAATAACGGCGACGCAGAAACGCCGGCCCCGCTCGCCCGGCGACCCCACTCCCTCCGACCACAAGGCTCTCTTCATGTCCTCGAACAATCGACGCGATTTCCTGCGCCTCGCCGCGCAGTCGGCCGGCGCGATGGCCGCCTATGCGGGCTTCCCGCCCGCGATCCGCAATGCGCTGGCGATGCCGGCCGCCTATCGCACCGGCACGATCCGCGACGTCGAGCACGTCGTGATCTTCATGCAGGAAAACCGTTCGTTCGACCATTACTTCGGCGGGCTGCGCGGCGTGCGCGGCTTCGACGACCCGCGTCCGCACCTGCTGCCGAACGGCGCGCCGGTGTGGCAGCAACCGCCGGCGTCGGTGTTCACGAAGAACTACCATTCGCGCGGGCTCGATCCGTCGGCGCCGTACGTGCTGCCGTTCTATCTCGATCCGAAGCAGACGACCGAATTCCAGCCGGGCACCAACCACGGCTGGAGCAGCGGGCACCTGTCCTGGAACAACGGCCAGTGGGATCAGTGGGTGAACCAGAAGCAGGACGTGCTGACGATGGGCTACCTGAAGCGCCAGGACCTCACGTACCACTACGCGCTGGCCGACGCGTTCACGATCTGCGATTCGTACTTCTGCTCCGCGCACGCGGACACCGCGCCGAACCGCATCTACCTGTGGACCGGCACGGTCGACTCGCGCAACGTCTACGGCAGCGCGCCGAACGGCCCGGGCATCGGCGAGCGCAACGACGTGAACGGCTACACGTGGACGACCTACGCCGAACGCCTGGAGGACGCGAAGATCAGCTGGAAGGTGTACCAGGGCGGCACCGGCATCCCGGGCGACCCGACCGACAACTACACCGACAACTCGCTGATGTTCTTCAAGCGCTTCCAGGTGAAGGAAGGCGCGAGCGGCCCGCTGGTCGACAAGGGCGCGTCGAACCACACGCTCGCCGAACTGAAGGCCGACGTGCAGGCCAACCGCTTGCCGCAGGTGTCGTGGATCGTGTCGCCGTACAAGTACAGCGAGCACCCGCAGGCGTCGCCGACCGACGGCGCGTTCTACATCAACATGGTGCTCGAGGCGCTGACGTCGAACCCCGAGGTGTGGGCGAAGACGGTGTTCATCCTCAACTACGACGAGAACGACGGGCTGTTCGACCACGTCGTGCCGCCGGTGCCGCCGGTCACGAGCGGCGTGGGCGGCCAGGGCATCGTGTCGTCGAATCTGCTGTCGAACCTCGGCGACGAGCTGCTCGACCTGAACAAGTACCCGGGCGAAATGAGCCCGCTCGTGCCGGGCGCCGATCCGGGCGGCATCCAGCCGATCGGCCTCGGGCCGCGCGTGCCGCTGATCATCATCTCGCCGTGGACGAAGGGCGGCTGGGTCTGCTCGGAGACGTTCGACCATACGTCGGTGCTGCGTTTCCTCGAAGCGCGTTTCGGCGTGAAGGAGCCGAACATCAGCGCGTGGCGCCGGTCGATCTGCGGCGATCTCACGTCGGCGTTCGACTTTTCCGCGCGCCCCGACACGCGCACGGTGAGCTTCACGGTGCCGCAGCACATCGCGACGGCCGGCCAGGCGTACCAGGTGCCCGCGCAGCAGTCGATGCCGGCGCAGGAACCCGGCACGCGTCCGGCGCGTGCG
Source organism: Burkholderia sp. NRF60-BP8 (assembly GCF_001522585.2). NCBI lineage: Bacteria > Pseudomonadati > Pseudomonadota > Betaproteobacteria > Burkholderiales > Burkholderiaceae > Burkholderia > Burkholderia sp. NRF60-BP8. Next base: position 3,404,598 of record NZ_CP013373.1, on the reverse strand, counting down.
CTGCCGTACGAGCTGTTCGTGCACAGCCGCGTGGGCGCGCACGACGATACCGTGTCGCTCGACTTCGCGAACACCGGCGACGCCGGTGCCGCGTTCTACGTGTACGACCGCCGCAACCCGGCGACGCCGCCGCGCCGCTACGCGGTGTCCGCGCACGACCGCTTCGTCGATACGTGGAGCACGTCGGCCGCGCGCGGCGAGTACCATCTGGCCGCCTACGGCCCGAACGGCTATCTGTGCGAGTTCCAGGGCAACACGCGGCTCGCCGCGGACGGCCGCCACGCGAACCCTGAAGCGAAGATCGGCTACGACGTGCGCAACCGTCACGTGTACCTGCAACTGCGCAATAGCGGGCGCGCGACGTGCCGCGTGACGGTCGACAACGCGTACAGCCATGCGCAGGCGCGCACCTACACGCTGGAGCCGGGCGAGCGCGTCGAAGGGCACTTCGAGCTGTCGTCGAGCCACGGCTGGTACGATCTGACGATCACCGCGACCACGCTGCGCGGCGGCGACGACAAGGTCGTGCGCCGCTTCGCGGGCCACGTCGAGACGGGCCGGCCGAGCCACAGCGATCCGGGGCCGGTGAAGCGCACAGCCTGACGGTTGTGCCGGCGTCGCGCGAAGCGGGGCGGTTCCCCGCATCGCGCGAGCGCCGCGTGCAGGTTGCATGCCGGCCGGGGGCCGCCCGTGTGCGGGCACGCGGGGTTGGCTTTTGGAAACTGAAAACTGTTGACAATATGCCGGGGTGAGGGTATACAAGGATCATTCGCCGATATGGCGCCGTCGTTTCACCCCAGCCCGCTGCCCCGACCATGACTGCCCCGAACGCGCTCAGCGCCATCGAACTCCTGCAAAGCCAGTCGCTCGCGATGATCGTCCAGGACATGCTCGAGCGCGCGATCGTCTCCGGCGAATACGCACCGGGCGAGAAGCTCAACGAAGTCGAGATCGCGACCAAGCTGAACGTGTCGCGCGGCCCGGTGCGCGAAGCGTTCCGCGCGCTCGAGCAGGCCGGCCTGCTGCGCAACGAGAAGAACCGCGGCGTGACCGTGCGCGTCGTGCCGCTGCGCGAGGCCGAGGAGATCTACGAAGTGCGCGCGATGCTCGACGAATCGGTCGCGCGCGCGCTCGCGAAGCGTATCTCGCCCGACACGCTGAAGGTGCTGAAGGGCATCATCCAGTCGATGAAGGACGCCGCGAAGGCGCACGACGTCACGCGCTACACCGAGTTGAACGTGCAGTTCCACGACGCGATGGTCGTCGGCGTCGGCAATACGCATCTCACCGATACCTACCGGCGGCTCGTGCGCCAGCTCGGCTTGCTGCGTCAGGCTGCGATCGAGGCCGAGGAGGATGCGATCGCCGTGTCGGCGGCCGAGCACGACAAGATCGTGCAGGCGCTCGCGGCCGGCGACGAGGAAAAGGCCGTCGCGCTCGTGCGCGAGCACGTCGCGCACGGCCTCGCGCGGATGCGTCGCACGCACGAGCAGGGGCTGCCCGCGGCGGGCAAGGCGGCGCGGGAGAAGGCTGGCGCATAAGCGTCGGCGATGTTCGCGCGGGCTGCCGCGCATCGGCAAAGGGACGCGTCGCCGCGTCCCTTTTTCGTTGCGCGTTCGGGCCGACGCATCGTCACGCCTTGTCGGCCTTCCCCGCCGCGCTCGCCAATTTCGCGAGCCACGTATCGACGACCGACGGCTGCCGGTTCTCGTCTTCCGCGCGTTCCTTGCGGCGAATCGCGTTGCGCACGACGTGCGCGCCGACGTAGCGGATCGGCTCCGGCGGAAAATGGCCGAGCGGGCCGCGCACGAGCGGGCTGCGCGTCCACGCATTGTCGAGGCCGAGCACGAGCGACGACAGGATCTGCCCGCCCATGTAGGTCGGCCCGACGCCGTTGCCCGAATAACCGAACCCGTAGAACACGTTCGGCGCGCCGTCGAGGCGGCCGAAGAACGGGAAGCCCGTGACCGAACGATCCGACGGCCCGTTCCAGCTTGCCGTGATCGGCACGTCCGCGAGCGACGGGAAGAACGCGCGCAGGCTCCGTGTGAGCTGCGCCTCGTACGGCGAGCGGCGGTCGAACACCGGCGCGATGCGGCTGCGCCACGAGAACGTGTTGCCGCCCTTGCCGAGCATCAGGCGCCCGTCGGCCGTCGTTCGGTAGTAGTAGACGAAGATCCGCGAATCGAGCACCGACACGCCGTCCACGAGCCCGGTCCGATCGAGTAGCTCGGGGCATTTCTCCGTGATCACCATGTCGCTCGACACGACCGCGATCGTGCGTTCGAACTGCGGGAAACGGCTCGCCATCCACGCATTGATCGCGAACACGAGCTTGCCCGCCGTGACGCTGCCCGACGGCGTGCGCACGACGGCCGGCTGGCCGGGCGTGAAGTCGAGCATCGGCGTGCGTTCGTAGATGCGGATGCCCATCGCGCGCGCGACGCGGCGCAGCCCGCGTACGAGCTTGCCGGGATGCACGGTCGCGGCGATCGGCGAGTAGACGCCGTCGAGATTGCGCGCGGAGCCCGAGCGGCGCGCGACTTCGGCGGGCGGCAGCGGCTCGTAGCTGTGGATGCCGCACGCGGCGAGTGCGTCGAGCACCGGCGCGAGCGTGCCGACCTGCGCGTGGGACGTCGCGGTGTACAACGTGCCGTCGAGCCGCAATTCGGCATCGACGTCGTGCGCGCGGCAGAAATCGGCGATGTGCTGCACCGCCGCTTCCGACGCCTTCACGAGCCGGATCGCCTCGGCTTCGCCGAACAGACGCCGCAGCGTCAGGAATTTCGCGGACCAGGTGAGCAGGCAGCCGCCGTTGCGCCCGCTCGCGCCGGCGCCGCACAGGTCGGCTTCGAGGATCGCGATGTCGAGCGCGGGGTGCTGCTGCTTCGCCTGGATCGCGGTCCAGAGGCCCGTGTAGCCGCCGCCGACGATGCACACGTCGGCCTGCGTCGCGCCTTGCAGCGCGGGGGCGAGATCGCCGTCGTTGAACAGCGCTTGTTCGATCCAGAAGGGGCGCATCGGAAGGTTCGTCGATAAGGTAAGGGGCCGCGCGACGCACGGCCGGGAAAAACGGGCGGCCGCATGCGCGTGCGCACGCGGCCGGGTGCATCGCGTCACCTCGTCACGCCGCCGCTTCGGCCGATACGCGGCGCACGCCCATCGCTTTCAGCGTGTCGGCAATGGCCGCGACGGCGCCCGGAATCCCGGCTTCGCCGAAATGGCCGATGCAGCCGACGCGGAACGTCTCCACTTCGGTCAGCTTGCCCGGATACAGAATGTAGCCGCGCTTTTTGACCTCCTGATAAAACCGCTTGAAATCGTAGTTCGGATCGTCCGGCGCATGGAACGTGACGATGATCGGCGCCTGGATCGCCGGATCGAGGAACGGCCGGAAGCCGAGCGCGCGCATCCTGTCGATCAGCGCGCGACAGTTGCGCTGATAGCGGCCGCCGCGCGCGGCGAGTCCGCCTTCGTCGACGTATTGCGCGACGGCTGCGTCGAGCGCGGCGACCACGTGCGTCGGCGGCGTGAAGCGCCACTGCGTCGTGCGCTGCATGTAGACCCACTGGTCGTACAGGTCCATCGCGAGCGAGTGGCTGTTGCCTTCGCTGCGTTCGAGCGCGCTGCGCTTCGCGATCACGAAGCCGAGCCCCGGCACGCCTTCGAGGCACTTGCCGGACGCGGCGATCACCGCGTCGAACGGCGTCGTGCGCGCGTCGATGTCGATCGCGCCGAACGAGCTCATCGCATCGACGATCAGCGCGCGCCCGTGCTTTGCGACGGCCTGCGCGACGTCGTGCAGCGGGTTCAGCACGCCGGCGCCCGTTTCGCAGTGCACGAGCGCGACGTGCGTGATGGTCGGATCGGCGGCGAGCGCGCGCTCGACGTCGGCCGGATCGACGCGGCGATCCTCGCGGTAGTCGATCGTCGTCAGCCGGCGACCGAGCACGCGGCAGATCTTCGCGAGGCGCTGGCAGTACGCGCCGTTGTTCGGCACGAGCACGTGGCCGTCGCGCGGCACGAGCGTGCCGATCGCCGCCTCGACCGAGAACGTGCCGCTGCCCTGCAGCGGCACGCATTCGTGCGTGCCCTCGCCGTGCACGATCTGCAGCAGCCGTTCGCGCAGCCGCGCGGTGATCGCGTTGAAATCGCCGTCCCACGAGCCCCAGTCGCGCAGCATCGCGTCGCGCGTGCGGTCGGAGGTCGTCAGGGGGCCGGGGGTGAGCAGGATGGGCTGGGCGGCGAGCGTCATGGTGTCTCCTTGATGAAGTCGGGACGTCACGGGAATGCGGCGGGAATTCAACGGCGATGCGGATGGCGCCACGCCTGCGTACGGCGCAGCAGGCGATGCGAGATGCACGCGAACAGCACGCATGCGAACGACGAGGTCGCGAGCACGAGCGTGGCCATCGCGGCGGCCGGGCCCATCTGGCCCGCGTCGTCGAGGTTCAGGATCGCGACCGATGCGGGCTGCGTGTCCGGCGAGTACAGGAACGCGACGGCCGACACCGTCGCCATCCCGTTGACGAACAGGTAGCGCGCGATCAGCAGGATCGCGGGCAGGCACACGGGTACCGTCACCCGCAGGAAGGTCTTGTAGAACGGCACCTTCAGCGATGCGGATACGGCCTCGAACTCGCCGTCGATCTGCCTGAGCGCGGTGACGGCCGTGAGGTGGCTCGACGCGTAGTAGTGGACGACCGTGACGATCGCGAGCAGCCACAGCGATCCGTACAGCCCGTTCAGCGGATTGCCGGGCGCGTTGAACAGGAAGATGTAGCTGATGCCGAGCACGAGCCCCGGCACGCCCATCGGCAAGATCGCGCACAGGCTGATGAAGCCGCGCAGCCAGCGCGCGCCGCGGGTCTTCTCGATCAGGTACGCGGCGCCGAACACGACGATCGTGCCGCCGAGGGCCACCGTCGCGGCCATCCGCAAGCTGTTCTTGTACGCGTCGAAGATGCCGGCCGCGATCAATCCCATCCGGTAGTGCTGCAGCCCGAGACTCATCTGGTACGGCCAGAACTTCACGAACGACGCGACCACCGAGATGCCGACCACCGCGATGAAGAACGCGCACACGAGCGCGCAGTACGCGAGCATCGCGGCGTCGAAGCCGCGCGACGGCTTCGGCTGGTACGGCGTCGAGCGCGCGCCGAGCTGCGACTGCTGGCGACGGCGGACGAAGAAGTCGATGCCGAACGCGACGAGCGCCGGGCACAGCAGCATCAGGCTCACCACCGCGCTGCGGTTGAAATCCTGCAACCCGATGATCAGCTTGTAGATGTCGGTCGACAGCACGTTGTACGAGCCGCCGATCACGACCGGCACGCCGAAGTCGTTGATGCACATCGTGAACGCGACCATCGTCGCGCTGATCAGCCCGTACTTCGCGCCGGGCAGCGTGATCGTGAAGAACTTGCGCATGCGACCCGTGCCCATCGCGTCGGCGGCCTCGTAGAGCCGGCCGTCCGCGAGCGACAGCGCGGTGACGAGGATCATCAGCACGTGCGGGAACGACGCGTACACCATGCTCAGCACGATGCCCGGCAGCCCGTAGATCGAATGGCCGTGCAGCAGCGGCTTGAGCAGCCCCGCGTTGCCGAACCAGTAGATGAACGACACGGCCGACAGCAGCGTCGGCGCGAGCAGCGGCAGCAGCGCGATCGTGCGCGCGGCGTTCTTCAGCGGCATGCACGAGCGCGTCAGCGCATACGCGAACGTGAACGCCATCGGCACGACGATCGCCGTGACGAGCGCGCCGACCGTCAGCGAATGCAACATCGAGCGCAGCACGCCGCTGTCCTCGAGATACTCGACGAAGTTGTGCGCGCCGACGAAACGGCCGTCGGCGTCGACGAAGCATTTCTGCACGACGAGCGCGAGCGGCAGCAGCAGGAACAGCGACATCAGCGCGGCCATCGCGAAGAGCGCGAGCTGGGCGATGCGGTCGTGCCAGTGCGTGATCTGTCGCACGTCGGTGGGGGCGGACGTGCCGCGGCGGCGCTCGGTCAGGACGGTGCTCATTGCAGTCGCTCCTTCGCGCACGGGAACACGCGGACATGCTCGCGATCGAGCGCGAGGTCGATGCGCGCGCCGGCCTGCACGCCGGTGCGGTCGACGTCGCGATACGACAGGTCGGCGACGATCTCCTGGCCGTCGAGCCCGTCGATCCGGAAGCTCACGCGGCAGAACGCGCCGAGGAATTCGAGCTTCTCGACGCGGCCGGCCAGCACGTTGTCGGGCGTCTCGCCCGGCACGCGGATGCGCAGGTCCTCGGGCCGCACGTAGACCGACACCGCCGCGCCCTGCGCGGGGCGGGCCGCACCGTGGCGGCAATCGAGGCCGACCGCGCCCGCGCGCAGCGTGCCGTCGTGCGCGACTTCGGCGGGAATCGTGTTGACGCGGCCGATGAAATCCGCGACGAACGGCGATGCCGGCTGCCGGTAGATTTCGAGCGGGGTGCCGATCTGTTCGATCACGCCGTGGTTCATCACGACGATGCGATCGGCCATCGACAGCGCTTCTTCCTGGTCGTGCGTGACCATGATCGTCGTCACGCCGAGCCGCTGCTGCAGCGCGCGAATTTCCTGGCGCAGCCGCACGCGCACGCGCGCGTCGAGCGCCGACAGCGGCTCGTCGAGCAGCAGCAGGCCGGGCGACGTGGCGAGCGCACGCGCCAGCGCGATGCGCTGCTGCTGACCGCCGGACAATTGACCGGGGTGCTTGCGATGGCTGTCGGGCAAACCGACCAGCGCGAGCAGCGTATGCACGCGCTCGTGGATCGCGTCGCGCTTCATCTTGCGGTTCACGAGCCCGTACGCGACGTTGTCGTACACGGTGAGGTTCGGGAACAGCGCATACGACTGGAACACGATCCCGTAGTCGCGCAACTGCGGCGGCAGCCGCGAGATGTCGCGGCCGTCCTGCATGATGTGGCCGGCGTTCTGCGTCTCGAGCCCCGCGATGATCCGCAGCAGCGTGGTCTTCCCGCAGCCGGACGGCCCGAGAAAGCAGATCATCTCGCCCTTCATCACGCTCAGGTCGATGTCGGTGAGGACTTGCGTGTCGTTGTACCGCTTCTCGATGCGTTCCACGCTCAGATAAGGTGCCATGCGCGCCTCCATGGAGGGGCGGCCCGGGGGCCGGGTTCGACGACGGAAAGGGTGACGCGGGGCGGCGTGCGGCGCGACCCCGCCGCGGGCAGCGTCATTGCTGCGCTTTCGCCCCGTAACGCTTCTGCCACGTATCGAGAATCGACTGGCGGTTCTTGGCCGACCACACGAAGTCGTTCTTCACGAGCAGGTCCGGGTAGTTGTCGGGGATGCCGGCCAGCTTTCGCGCCACGCCCGGATACGCGACGATCGCCCACCAGCGCGCGGTGATCTGGTTCGCTTCCTTGCTCGCCATGAAGTCGGCGAGCTTCCTCGCGGCGTCGGGCTGCTTCGTCGTCTTCATGATCGCCGTGCCTTCCATGTCCCAGCCGAGCCCTTCCTTCGGGAACACGAGATCGATCGGCGCGCCCTGCGCCTGCAGTTCGTGGCCGCGGAACTCGAACGAGATGCCGATCGGGAATTCGCCGGTGCCGGCGAGCGTGCACGGCTTCGAGCCCGAATGCACGTACTGCGCGACGTTCTTGTCGAGCGCGTCCATGAATTTCCAGCCTTTGTCGTCGCCGAAGGTCTGCAGCCATGCGGTCACGTCGAGGTAGCCGGTGCCCGACGACACCGGGCTCGGCATCACGATCGCGCCTTTGTAGACCGGCTTCGTCAGGTCTTCCCACGACGTCGGCTTCGGGATGTTCTTCGCTTGCGCGGCGACGCGGTTGTAGCAGATCGTCGCGCCCCACACGTCCATGCCGACCCAGTGCGGCGGCGTGTTCGCGTCGCTGTACTTGCGCGTGAGCTGGTCGAAGCCCTTCGGCGCGTACGGCATCAGCATGCCTTGCAGGTCGAGCAGCGTGAGGCTCGACGCGGCGAGGCCGAGCACGACGTCCGCGCGCGGGTTGTTCTTCTCCGCGAGCAGCTTCGCGGTGACCGAGCCGGTCGAGTCGCGCACCCAGCGGATCTCGATATCGGGGTTCGCCTTCTCGAATGCGTCCTTGTAGGGCTTCATCGCCTCGTCTTCCAGCGCGGTGTAGACGAGCAGCGACGTCTTCGCGTGCGCCGCCTCAGCGGCGCCGAGCGCGACGGCCACGGCCACCGCGACACGGGCCGCGCCCGTCGCCCATGCATGGAAACGCTTGTGTACCGGCACTTCGTTCATCTTCAGACCCCTTGACTGTAGCGCCGCGGCGCGCGGCGGATGAGTGGAGACCAGCCCTCTTGCTGCACCGTTGTTTTGCTTTCTGTTCTCTGCATGTTGTTGACAATCTACAAATCATCAATTTTAATGTCAAGCATGGAAAACACCTCCCTTCGGCGCGGCGCGGGCGCCGACGGCTCACCCCTTCGACCTGAAAGGAATGAACGTCATGTCTGAAACGCCTGTATCCGTGGAAGTGAACGGCCGCCGCTACAACTGGATGAGCCGGCCCGTGGTGGTCGTCTGCGTCGACGGCTGCGCATACGAATATCTGGAAGAAGCCGCCGAGGCCGGCGTCGCGCCATTCCTGCGCACGTTGCTGAAGCCGGGCACGGCGCTCAAGGGCGAGTGCGTGGTGCCGAGCTTCACGAACCCGAACAACCTGTCGATTGTCACCGGCGTGCCGCCGGCGATCCACGGGATAAGCGGCAACTACTTCTACGATCGCGACACCGGCGCCGAGGTGTTGATGAACGATCCGAAGTACCTGGTCGCGCCCACCGTGCTCGCGACCTTCGCCGAACAGGGCGCGCGCGTCGCGGTCGTCACCGCGAAGGACAAGCTGCGCCGCCTGCTCGGCAAGGGGCTGAAGGGCATCTGCTTCTCGTCGGAGAAGGCCGACGAAGCGAGCATCGAGGAAAACGGCATCGACAACGTGCTCGAGTTGGTCGGCAAGCCGGTGCCGAGCGTGTACAGCGCGGACCTGTCGGAGTTCGTGTTCGCCGCCGGCGTGCGCCTGCTCGAGACGCGCCCGATCGACCTGATGTACCTGTCGACCACCGACTACGTGCAGCACAAGTGCGCGCCCGGCACGCCCGGCGCGAACGCGTTCTACGCGATGATGGACACGTACCTGCGGCGCCTCGACGAACTCGGCGCGATCGTCGCGATCACGGCCGATCACGGAATGAACGCGAAGCACGACGACGAGACCGGCGAGCCGAACGTGATCTACCTGCAGGAGCTGTTCGACGAATGGCTCGGCCACGATGCGGCGCGCGTGATCCTGCCGATCACCGATCCGTACGTCGTGCACCACGGTGCGCTCGGTTCGTTCGCGACCGTCTACGTGCCGGCGACGGCCGATGCCGATGCGCTGCGCGCGCGGCTCGCCGCGGTCGACGGCATCGAAGTCGTGCTGACGGGCGCCGAAGGCTGCGCGCGCTTCGAGCTGCCGCCCGCACGGATGGGCGACCTGATCGTGATCTCGAAGCAGGACGTCGTGCTCGGCACGCGCCGCATCAAGCACGACCTGTCGGGCCTCGACGTGCCGCTGCGCTCGCACGGTGGGATCTCCGAGCAGATCGTGCCGCTGATCTTCAGCAAGCCGGTCGCGACCGACGTCGCGGGCCGCGCGCGGCTGCGCAATTTCGACATCATCGACATCGCGCTCAACCACCTGCAGTGACGCGGACGCATCCGCCAGGAGACACTCATGAACGCCATTGCAGAATCGTCGGATGTCCGCACGCTTCGTCGTGAAGCACTGCGAATCGATGGTGAAAGGATCTACCGCGACGCGGTGATCGACGTGCGCAACCCGTACGACGGCGCGCTGGTCGGCACCGTGCCGAAGGCGACGCTCGACGACGTGCGCCGCGCGTTCGCGGTCGCGCATGCGTACCGGCCGACGCTCACGCGCCACGATCGCGCGGCGATCCTGCGCCGCGCAGCCGACATCGTGCGTGCGCGCACCGCGGAGATCGCGGCGCTGATCACGGCCGAGGCCGGGTTGTGCATCAAGGATTCGACGTACGAAGCCGGCCGCGTGGCCGACGTGCTGACGTTCGGCGCCGGCGAAGTGCTGAAGGACGACGGGCAGATCTTCTCGTGCGATCTGACGCCGCACGGCAAGAAGCGCCGCGTGTACACGCAGCGCGACCCGCTGCTCGGCGTGATTTCGGCGATCACCCCGTTCAATCACCCGATGAACCAGGTCGCGCACAAGATCGTGCCGTCGGTGGCGACCAACAACCGGATCGTCGTGAAGCCGTCGGAGAAGGTGCCGCTGTCGTGCTACCTGTTCGCGGACATCCTGTACGAAGCCGGCCTGCCGCCGCAGATGCTGCAGGTGATCACCGGCGACCCGAAGGAGATCGCCGACGAGCTGATCACGAACCCGGCGATCGATCTCATCACGTTCACCGGCGGCGTGTCGATCGGCAAGTCGATCGCCGCGCGGATGGGCTACCGGCGCGCGGTGCTCGAACTCGGCGGCAACGATCCGATCATCGTGATGGAAGACGCCGATCTCGACGAAGCGAGCACGCTCGCGGTGTCGGGCTCGTACAGGAATTCGGGGCAGCGCTGCACGGCGATCAAGCGGATGCTCGTGCACGAGGCGGTGGCCGATCGCTTCACGGAGCTGGTCGTCGAGAAAACGCGTGCGTGGTCGTACGGCAATCCGTCCGATCCGTCGATCGACATGGGCACCGTGATCGACGAAGCGGCCGCGAAGTTCTGCGAGCAGCAGGTGAACGACGCGATCGCGCGCGGTGCGCGGCTGCTGGTCGGCAACGTGCGCGACGGCGCGCTGTATTCGCCGACGATCGTCGATCGCGTGACGCCCGACATGCCGCTGGTGAAGCATGAAACCTTCGGCCCGGTGTCGCCGATCATGCGCTTTCGCGACATCGACGAAGCGATCCGGATGTCGAACAGCACCGACTACGCGCTGTCGTCGTCGGTGTGCACGAATCGCTTCGACCACATCACGCGCTTCATCACCGAGCTGGAAGTCGGCAGCGTGAACGTGCGCGAGGTGCCGGGCTATCGACTCGAACTGACGCCGTTCGGCGGCGTGAAGGATTCGGGGCTCGGCTACAAGGAGGGCGTGCAGGAGGCGATGAAGAGCTTCACGAATACGAAGACGTATTCGTTGCCGTGGTAAGCGACGTGTCACGCGCCCGCGCCGGCATCGCAGCCGGCGCGGGCGTGGTTCGATCGGCGCGTAGCGTCGGCCGATTCGCGTTTTTGCCGGGCCGCGACGCGTCGGTAGAATTCGCGGACCTCTCGAACGGCGCAGGCGTGCCGGTGTGGTGACGCGAGACGCGGTACCGGCTCAGCGCCGTGCGTACCCGTCGAGCACGGCCGCGACGATCGCTTCCGGCGCATCTTCCTGAACCAGGTGGCCCGCGCGAGGGACGCGGATCAGCTGGCCGTTCGCGATGCGATCGGCCAGGGCCTGTCCTTGCTCGAGCGGAATCCACGCGTCTTCCTCGCCCCACACGATGCGCACCGGAAAGTCCGGCGGCGCGTAGCGGGCCTCCGCTTCCTCGATGTAGCGCTGGCGCATCTGCGCGATCTGGCGATAGAACGCGGCCTGGCCGGCCGGCGTGAGCCACGGCGCACGGTAGATCGACAGCACGTCTTCGCTCAACGGCTGCGCGACCGCGTTGCCGAGATAGGCCGACAGGAGCGCACGATGCGCGTACGCGGGCAAGCCGGTGAACGCGGCTTCGTGCTGCGCGACGTGACGCACGAACGGCGAGCCTTGCGGCGCGATCGCGACCGGGTTCACGAGCGTGAGATCCGCATACGCGATGCCGTCGAGAAAATGCGCGCGCAGCACGGTTGCGCCGCCATAGTCGTGCGCGAGCACGCGCGGCCGCGCGAGTCGCCATTCGTTCAGCAGCGCGCCGAACAGCGCGTTCTGACGGCCCAGCGACACGTCCGCGTCCGGCATGTCGGACTGGCCGTAGCCGAGCAGGTCGTAGAAATACACGCGATGGCGTCGCGCGAGCCACGGCGCGATCCGGCGCCATACCTGCGACGAAAACGGCGTGCCGTGTACGAGCACGAGCGGCGGGCCTTCGCCGAGCGTGCCCCATGCAATCCGGTGGCCTTCGAAATTGAAGCGGTTCGGGAGTTCGAGCATCGGCTTCTCCGTGGTAACCTGTTTTGGTTGTTAACAGGTTACGCCGGATTTTCCGGATGTGAAACCGATAGGCGAGAATAAATGGTTACTCGATCCGACCCGGCGCGACACGGGCATGAATGGCGTGCGGCCGATTTCGTCGGCGGCCATCCGGCGCTCGATTTTCTGAACACCGTGGCCGACACCGGCAAGACGCGCGACGAGGACAAGCTCGTCGACTGGCCGGCCGTGCGCGCATGGGCCGCGAAAGCGGGGTTGCTGGCGCCCGACGATCTGGCGCGGCTGCTGCGTCATCCGCGCCAGGACGGCCCGGACGAGCTCGCGGCGCTGCACCGCTTTCGCGACGACGCGTACGTCGCGATCGCGCATCTGACGGACGCAGGCGGCGGCAGTGCAGGCGCGCGCGCAGCGGACCGGCTCGCGGCGGCGATCCGCGACGCGATCGGGCGCAGCGCGTTCGACGCCATCGGCGGCCGCTTCGCGTGGCGGCCCGACGCGCGCGCGGCGTCGCGCTGGATCGATGCGGTCGCGCTCGGTTTCGAGCATCTGATGCGCAGCGACGATTTCGCGCGCGTGCGGCAGTGCGACCGGTGTACGTGGTTCTTCGTCGATCGCGGCCGCGGCGTCGGGCGGCGGTGGTGCGACATGCGCACGTGCGGGAATCGCGCGAAGGTGGAGGCGTTCAGAGAGCGGTGACGCGTGCGTCGCGACGGTTGCCGCCCCGCGCGTGCGTCATCGGGCGGCTTCGTGCGGCCGGTGGTGGTCGGGCCATAACGTCGCAGCGACGAACAGCCCCGCTGCGAGGAACGGCGCGCCGATCGCGAACAGGATGGCCGTGAGGCCCCAGCGATCCCAGAAGCGGTCGACGAGCGCCCGCTCGGGGGTGACGGGATCGTACAGCACGCTGACCGCGTCGCCTTTGTGCAGGCCCGGCTGCGACGACGCCGAGCCTTGGGCGAACGTGATCAGCCGTCCGCTGTCGGTCGTGAACGCGACGATGGCCGAATACAGCGACGTGCGCGACCGCGACGATCGCCCGTTTTTCGCGATCTCGACCACATGGCCGGTCGAGCGCGCATAGTGGTGGACGATCTGCCACTGACGCAGGCCGGCCGCGCCGGCGCCGGCGAGGAAGCCCGTGCCGATCGCGATCGGAATCAGCACGATCGCGACATCCCAGCGGCGCCGTGCCGGCTTGCGTGCGACGCGGGGCCGCGCCGGCTCCGATTGCCGGCGGCGGCGCTCGCCGGCAATCAGCAGGCTGCCGATCGCGAACGACGCGACGGCGAGCAGCGCCGGCACGGCCACCGGAAACCAGCGTTGCGTGAAATCGTCGATCAGCGCCGGGCGTTCGGGGTGGTCGGGGTCGAGCAGGACGTCGACGTTTTCGCCGATGTCGTAGGCGGGGACCGTCGATGCGGTATTGCCGGCGACTTCGCGCCGCTGGCCGTCGTTCGCGAGGTACGCGACGATCGGCCGGTACGCGCGCATCGCATCGCTGTCCTGGACGATGCGCACGACCGTGCCCGGCACGCGGACCAGATGGCCGGGTTCCCGGCTTGCCGTGACGGCGAGTGCGCCGGTCAGCACGGACAGGACGACACCGATCGTCAGCGCGACCAGCGCGTTCTTACCCGGCATGACGCGATCCGGTTCGTGCGTCGCGCGGGTTCGGGTGTGCCCGGGTGAGCGGCCCGTCGCGACGGACAGGCCGATATTGGCGCGACCACGCCCTCTGAATGGTCGCGTCTCGTTCACATGCTTCCATGTCTGACGTCCCGTGTTCTCTCAGTGCCGGCGGCAGACGACGATACGTGCGCCGGTCGTGTGATTTTGTCGGACGATTCTAGCGGAAACGATGCGCGACGGGCGTGCGGTGACGTACCGCGAAAGGCGCGCGCCGCGAGTGCGGCGCGCCAGAACGAAAAAGGCCGGTCAGCTTTCGCTGACCGGCCTTTGGAATTCCTGGTGGGGCGTGAGTGACTCGAACACTCGACCTACGGATTAAGAGTCCGCTGCTCTACCAACTGAGCTAACGCCCCCAACAGAAGAAAGATTATGCGTGAGTATTTCAGGCTTGGCAAGCCTTTTCTGCAAATATCCTGAAAATATTTCGTCGAGACGGCGGCGGCCGTCGGCGCGATAACGAGCGGTCGCAGTTTGCGCGCTCCCGGTATGATGACGCCACACGCGTTGCGCGGCGGTCGCGCGACGTTTTCTGGACAGTCGAAGATGGACGAAAACGCAGTCCGCGAATTGCTGGATCGCCTGCTGGCCCCGTGGGTCCGCTCGCTGGGTCTGGTCCCCGTGTCGATCGGCGACGACAGCGTCACGCTGCGCCTGCCGTTTTCCGGCGAGTTCCGCCATTCGGGCGGCGTGATCTGCGGCCAGGTGTTCACGGCGGCCGCCGACACCGCGATGGTGGTCGCGATCTCGGCCGCGCTCGGCGAATTCCGGCCGATGACGACGGTGTCGCTGAACACGAACTTCATGCGTCCCGTGCGCAAGGGCGACGTACTCGTCACCGCGCGCGTGCTGCGGATGGGCCGCAATCTCGTGTTCGGCGAAGTCGAGCTGTTCGACGAGGACGGCAAGATGGCCGTCCACGCGACGTCGACCTACGCGCTCGTCGGCTGAGCGGCGCGATGTTCGACCAGATCGTCTTTGCGGGCGGCGGCAATCGGTGCTGGTGGCAGGCCGGCTTCTGGGACGTCGCGCAGCCGGCGCTCGACCTGCGCCCGCGCGTGATCACCGGCATTTCGGCCGGCGCGGCCACCGCGTGCATGCTGTATACGCGCGACGCCGCGTGGGTGATGCGCTATTACGAAGAGGCGCTGCGCCACAACCGGAAGAACGCGTACTGGGGCAACCTGTTTGGGCGCGAGCCGGTGTTTCCGCACTACCGGATCTACCGCCAGGCGTTGCTCGACATCTACGGCGAGCCGTTCGCGAAGCTCGCCGCGGCGCCGGAGATCCGCATCGGCGTGTCGCACGTGCCGCGCTGGCTCGGCGCGCGCAGCGCGGTCGCCGCCGGCCTCGTCGCGTACAACATCGAAAAGTACGTGCGCAAGACGCTGCATCCGACGCTCGGGCGCACACTCGGTTTCCGGCCCGAATTCGTGCGTGCGCAGGCCTGCACGCAAGTCGACGAACTCGCCGACCTGATCCTGCAGTCGTCCTGCACGCCGCCGTTCACGCCGGTGCTGCGGCGCGGCGGCCGGCCGGTGCTCGACGGCGGGATGGTCGACAACGTGCCGGTCGATGCGCTCGACCCGTCACCGGGCGACGTGCTGGTGCTCGTCACGCGCCTGTATCCGCGTCCGCAGATGTTCACGGTCGCGCATGGCGACCAGCGGCGGCTGTACGTGCAGCCGTCGAGCAAGGTACCGATTTCGAGCTGGGATTACACGAGCCCGTCGCAGATGCGGCATGCGTACGATCTCGGTCGGCGCGACGGCGAGCACTTCCTCACGCGTGTCGGCGCGATGACGGGCGGCCGCGTGGCCGCCTGACGATCGGGAATGGAGCAGCGGGGCCGCGCGGCGTGCGCAGCCCGTGCGATCAGCGCTTGCGGATCGGCGTCAGCGCTTCCGGATTCGCGACGCTCGACATGTCGCCGTCGTCGAACGCGAGAATGTTGCGGAATGCGGCACTGAAATACAGCTCGTAGCTTTCGCGTTCGACGTAGCCGATGTGCGGCGTGCAGATCACGTTTTCCATCCGCAGCAGGCTGTAGCCCTGCAGGATCGGCTCGCTTTCGAACACGTCGATCGCGACCATCCCCGGACGGTTGTGCGACAGCGCGTTGACGAGCGCGTTGTCCTCGAGCAACTCGGCGCGGCTCGTGTTGACGAGCAGCGACGTCGGCTTCATCCGCATCAGGTCTTCCTGCTTCACGATCCCGCGCGTGTCGTCGTGCAGGCGCAGGTGCAGCGACAGCACGTCGCTCTGCTCGAACAGCGCTTCGCGACTCTGCGCGGCCGTGTAGCCGTCGGCGCGCGCGGCTTCGAGCGAATGCTCGCGGCCCCAGATCAGCACGTTCATCCCGAACGCCTTGCCGTAGCCGGCGACGAGACGGCCGATCTTGCCGTAGCCCCAGATGCCGAGCGTCTGGCCGCGCAGCACCTGGCCGAGGCCGAAGTTCGGCGGCAGCGCCGACGTCTTCAGGCCCGACTGCTGCCAGGCGCCCTGCTTCAGGTTCGCGACGTACTGCGGAATGCGGCGCTGGGCGGCCATCACGAGCGCCCAGGTCAGCTCGGCCGGCGCGACCGGCGAACCGGTGCCTTCGAGCACTGCGATGCCGCGGTCGGTACACGCGTCGAGATCGATGTGGCTCGACACCCGGCCGGTCTGGCTGATCATGCGCAGGTTCGGCAGCTTCGAGAGCAACTGCGAAGTAATCGGGGTCCGTTCACGAATCAGCACGAGCGCCTCGACTTCCGCCAGACGGCTGGCGAGCTGTCCCAGGCCGCGCACCGTATTGTTGAAGACCTTTACGTCGTGGCCGGCGAGCATCTCGAAGCAGTTCAGCTTGCGGACGGCGTCCTGGTAATCGTCGAGGATGGCAATTTTCATGGTGAACGGGGTGTCGCGCGTTGAAAGCGGCACGGGCGGCGGCGCGCGTTGCGCGCCCGCTCTGCCCGGCCGGGGCCGACATGATGCTACGCCGGCCGCCTTCGTGGTGTCTTTTTAACAGGTTGTTACGCTCCGCCGCAATCGGCGCCAGTCACCCCCGGCGCCACTCGCGCGCCGTGCGAAGCGGTGCGCTGTTGTGTCGCATCAAACACGTCCTTTCTGATTCGGCCGCTTACACGCCGAGGTTCACCCAATTGTTGCTCCAAGCAGAATAATTGGATCAACTATCCGCGGAAGCCGAGGATTTTTGACTATTTTTATCGTCAACCGGCCCCTTGTTGAGCAACTCTGCATCATTTCCGCTGTCGTAGGAGAATTACGCATTTGCTTCATCTTTTTGAAGTTGTAACAGCGGCAGGAGTCGTTTATGGATCATTTGCAGTCGATGCGCGTGTTCGTCAAGGTTGCAGATCTCGGCAGTTTCGCGCGGGCCGCGAGCGCAATGGATATCTCCAACGCGGTCGCGACGCGCCACGTCGCCGATCTGGAAGGCCGGCTCGGCACGCGTTTGCTCAACCGCACCACGCGCAGCCTCTCCCTGACGGAGTCGGGTCAGGTCTATCTCGAGCGTGCCCGCCAGATCCTCGACGAGCTCGAGGACGTCGAGCAGATGGTCGTCGCACGCAATCACGAGCCGGTCGGCACGCTGCGCATCGTTGCGCCGGTCGTGTTCGGCCTGCACAACCTCGCTCCCGTGCTGCAGTCGTACACGGAGAATTTCCCCAAAGTGGTGCCGGATCTCACGCTGGTCGACCGGCAGGTCGATCTCGTCGAGGAAGGCTTCGACGTCGGCATCGTCGTCACGCGCCAGATGCGCAGCGCGAGCATCGTCACGCGGCGTCTCACCACCGGTTGCATGACCGTGTGCGCGACGCCGAGCTATCTGGAGAAGCACGGCGTGCCGATTCATCCGGAACAGCTCGCCGAGCACCCGGCCTTGAGCCTGCCGACCGAATACTGGGGCGACGAGCGCGTGTTCACGGGGCCGGACGGCGAAGTGCGTGTGCGCCCGACCAACGTGATCGTCGCGAACAACACCGCGATGCTGCGCCAGTTCGCGTTGCTCGGAATGGGCGTCGCGATCCTGCCGAGCTACCTGATCGGCAGCGACATCGCGCGCGGCGCGCTCGTGCGGCTGCTGCCGGAATTCCGGCTGCCGCAGGTCGAGATCAACATCGCCTACCCGAGCCGGCGCCACCTGCCGGCCAAGGTGCGCACGTTCATCGACCACCTCGTCGAACATTTCAGCCACTCGACCGACGCGATGATGGGCGAGCAGTGGGCCGCGCAGGGCGCGACGCCGCCGCCGATCGGCGTGGAGATGCGGGCCGAGCAGCCCGAGTCGACCGATCCGAACCTGCAGCCGCGTCTTGCGCGCTCGCCGCGCACGCGCGTGGCGGTGCCGTCGCCGCTGTAACGGCTCGGAGGCCGGCACGAAAAAAACGCGGATCGATCGATCCGCGTTTTTTTATGGCTGCGTACCGGCGCCGGACGCGCCGCAAGCGGCGCCCGGCGGCCGGGACGTCACGAACCCGTCTTGCGCGCCGTCGTCTTGCGTGCGGCGGTCTTGCGGGCCGGTGCCGGTTTCTCTTCGGCGCCTTCGGTCACGGTTTCGGCATCCTTCGCCGCCGATTTGGCCGTCTTCTTCGCGGCGGCCGCCTTCGGCTCCTTCTTCTCGAACTCGAAGCCGATCTTGCCGTCCGGCTGCTTCACGAGGAACGCCTTGAAGTTGCGGCCGGTACGCGACGACTTGAAGTTCGGCAGCAGATCCGTGCGACCGTCGGCAAGCAGCTTGCCCATCTGCTCGCGCGTGATTTCCTGCTGCAGGATCACCTTGCCCGAGCGGAAGTCGCAGGTCTTCGGGTTCGCCACCGAGTGCTCGCACACGTAGCTCATCCCGTGCTCGAACACGCGGCCCTTGCACTTCGGGCACGCGCCGACCGGTTCCTGCGCCGAGAAGTCGGGCGCTTCGCCTTCGTCACCGCCCTGATCCTGGCCGAAATCGAACTCGAGCTTGTAGTTCTTCGTCTCGTCGTCGAACGACAGCTTGAGGATCGCCGAGAACGGGCGGCCCATCTTGCTGCGGAACCCCGACAGCGGCCCGATTTCCTTCTTCTGCAGCAGCTCCTCGACTTCCGGGATCTCGAATTGCCGGCTGCCCGGAATCTTCGAGATCGAGAAATCGCACTTCGTGCACGCAAAGCGGCGGTAGTTTTCCTTCACCTGGCCACCGCAGTTCGGGCACGGTGTCTCGAGGGTCGCGTAGTCGCCGGGGATCGTGTCCGAATCGTATTCCTTCGCGCGCTTGACGATCTGCTGCGTCATGCGGGCGATTTCCTGCATGAACGCGTCGCGGCCGAGATTGCCGCGCTCCATCTGCGACAGCTTGTATTCCCATTCGCCGGTGAGCTCGGGCGCCGTGAGTTCCTTCACGCCGAGGCCGCGCAGCAGCGTCATCAACTGGAATGCCTTCGCGGTCGGAATCAGTTCGCGGCCTTCGCGCAGCAGATACTTCTCGCCGAGCAGGCCTTCGATGATCGCCGCGCGCGTCGCCGGCGTGCCGAGGCCCTTCGCGGCCATCGCCTCGCGCAGCTCGTCGTCCTCGACCAGCTTGCCCGCGCCTTCCATCGCCGACAGCAGCGTCGCTTCCGAGTAGCGTGCGGGCGGCTTCGTCACCAGCGCGACGGCGGCGATCTCGTCCGTCTTCACCTTCTCGTCCTTCTGTACCGGCACGAGGTTCGCGTCCGCGCCTTCGGCGTCGCGGCCGTACACCTGCAGCCAGCCCGGCTCGACGAGCACCTTGCCTTCGGTCTTGAAGTGATGGCCGGCGACTTCGGTGATCCGGGTCGTCACGCGGAATTCGGCTGCCGGGAAGAACACCGCGAGGAAGCGCTTCACGACCATGTCGTACAGCTTCTGCTCCGGCTCGGACAGCGACTTCGGCGCCTGCAGCGTCGGGATGATGGCAAAGTGGTCGCTGATCTTCGAGTTGTCGAAGATCCGCTTGTTCGGCTTCACCCAGCCCTTGTCGAGCACCTGCTTCGCATGCGGCAGATAGTTGTGGCTCTCCTTGAGCATCTCGAGCGTGGACTGGACCGTCGACAGATAGTCTTCCGGCAGCGCGCGCGCATCGGTACGCGGGTAGGTCAGCACCTTGTGCTTTTCATACAGCGCCTGGGCGAGGCCGAGCGTGTTCTTCGCGGAGAAGCCGAAGCGGCTGTTCGCCTCGCGCTGCAGGCTCGTCAGGTCGAACAGCAGCGGCGACAGTTGCGTCGACGGCTTCGATTCCTCGGACACCGTGCCGACCTGGTCGCGACAGGCGGCGACGATCGTTTCGGCGGCCGGCAGGCTCCACAGGCGTGAGTCGCGCTTTTCCGGATCGAATTCGTCGCGCTTGAATTTCGGGTCGAACCACTTGCCTTCGTAGAAGCCGGCCGCGCACGCGAATTCGGCCTTCACTTCCCAGTAGTCGCGCGGGACGAAGCGACGGATTTTCTCTTCACGTTCGACGACGATCGACAACGTTGGCGTCTGAACGCGGCCGACGGTGGTCAGGAAGAAGCCGCCGCCCTTGCTGTTGAACGCGGTCATCGCGCGGGTGCCGTTGATCCCGACGAGCCAGTCGGCTTCCGAGCGGCAGCGGGCGGCGTCGGCGAGCGGTTGCATGTCCGAGTCGCTGCGCAGGTTCGCGAACCCGTCGCGGATCGCCTGCGGCGTCATCGATTGCAGCCACAGACGCTGGACCGGCTGTTTCGCCTTCGCGTGCTGCGCGATCAGGCGGAAAATCAGCTCGCCTTCGCGCCCCGCGTCACATGCGTTGATCAGGCGGTCGACGTCCTTGCGCTTCATCAGTTTCGTGAGCACCTTGAGGCGCGACTCGCTTTTTGCGATCGGGTTCAGGTCGAAATGCGGGGGAATGACGGGCAGATGCGCGAAGCTCCATTTCCCGCGCTTGACCTCGTACTCCTCCGGGGCTGCGATTTCCAGCAGGTGGCCGACAGCGGACGAAAGGACGAAATCGTCGCTCTCGTAATACTCGTCATGCTTGGTAAAGCCGCCCAAAGCGCGTGCGATGTCGTTCGCGACAGAAGGCTTTTCCGCAATGATCAGTGCTTTGGACATGACAGGTGTGTGTTGGTAGACCGGGTTCGCCGGTTGTGGGTCCCTTTTACGACCGCTTTATAGCACACGCCGCAGCGACGGCGGCTCGGCGTGTAAAAAGCGGCTCATCATAGAGGGGGGCCGCAACGGCGGCAAGCGCCCGGCGCGGCGGGGCGCGCAAGCCTGCGCAAAAACTGCCGCTCCGGGCCGCGAATTCAGGCTTCGACGTTCAGGACGTCGCGCAATTTCGGTGCGTGCGGCGCACCGGGCACCGCGCTCAAGTCGGACAGCATGCGCTCGACGATCGCCGCGTGCGGCAGCACCGTGCCGAAGAAGCGTGCGGTGTGGGCGTCCTCGATCAGGATGGTCGGGAAGTTCTCGACGTCGAGATCGTCGAGCCGATCGGCATGGGTTTCGATGTCGATCCAGGCGAAGCAGGCGTCCGGATGCGCGTCGGCGAGCCGGTCGAAGGCGCTCCGGTAGTCGCGGCACGTGCCGCACCACTCGGCGCACAGGCAGGCGACCAGCAACGTGCCGGGATCGGCGAGGCGCTCGGCGATCCGATCCGCATCGGTGTCGAGATTCAGCGCGGGCATGGAATTCCTTGGATATCGTCGGCGGCCGGGCCGCCCCTATGGCGGGGAATGTAGCACGCCCCGCGCGGACGGGGTGGGCGCCGCGTCGAGCCGCGCGAAGCGGCCGCCGGCGACGCTCGCGATGCGGCCGGCCAGTTCCAGCGCGAGCAGCGCGCCATGCAGCACGTCGTCGGGCAGGCCACTGTGCTCGGCGAGCCATTCGTACGTCACGGGGCCGTATCCCAATGCGACGAGCACCGCTCGTTCCGACGGATCGTCCGGTGGCGGGGCTTCGGATCGGGGCGGCGCGGCAGCCGCTGCGGCGCGATCCGCTGGCGCGCTGCCGGCCGTGCCGGGCGCGCGGATTTCGCCGGCGTTCGCGCGCGGGTGGCCGGCGCGCGCCGCGCCGCCCGTGCTGTGCGCCGCCGGCTCGCCGAGCCCGTATTCCTCGAGCACGTCGAGCGGCGCCGCGGTGAGCTTTGCGCCGTCGCGGATCAGCGCGTGGCAGCCCTGCGCGAGCGGCGCGTGGATCGAGCCGGGTATCGCGAACACATCGCGCCCCAGTTCGTTTGCGAGCCGCGCGGTGATCAGCGAGCCCGAGCGCGGGGCGGCCTCGACGACGAGCACGCCGAGCGCGAGCGCGGCGATCAGCCGGTTGCGCTGCGGAAAATGCGCGGCACGGGCCGGCGTGCCGAGCGGCCATTCCGACACGATCGCGCCGTGCGCGGCGATTTCGTGGGCGAGCGCGCGGTGCCGCGCCGGATAGACGAGATCGGCGCCCGTCGCGATCACCGCGACGGTGCCCGACCGGCCGTCGAGCCCGCCGCGATGCGCGGCGCCGTCGATCCCGAGCGCGAGGCCCGAGACGATCGTGAGGCCCGCGTCGGACAACGCGTGGGCGAAATGCGTTGCGTCGGCGAGCCCCTGCGGCGTCGCATGGCGGCTGCCGACCACGGCGAGGCCGTGTGCGTGCAGCAGGTCGAGCCGCCCCTTTACATATAGCAGCGGCGGCGGATCGTGCAGGTCGCGCAGCCGCGGCGGGTAGGCCGGATCGCTCAGCGTGACGAGCACGTTGCCCGGCCCGTCGAGCCACGCGAGTGCGGCGTCGGTGCGCGTATCGAGATCGTCGCGCTCGCTCGCGCGCACGGCTTGCGCGGCGGCGGGGCTGCTCACGGCGGCGATGGCCTGGTCGGACGCGCACAGCACCGCCGCCGGCGAGCCGAATGCCGCGAGCAGCGCCTGCAACACGGCGGGCGAGAGACCGGGCGCATGCGCGAGCTGCAGCCATGCGCGCAGCGCGGAGGGCGTCAGCGCTTGCGGCGACATGAGGCTGCCCTCGAATGTGGCGGCCAGCGCAGCGCGTGGCGCCATGATAAAATTTTCATCATCCGAAATACTCGACAGGGCCGTGCGCGCAGGCGCCCGGCCGATTGCAGGAGGCGCGATCCGCGGCATTGATATGCCACGCATCCGCCTCATCTTGATTGCATCCCGGCGGCGGCGCCAGCCGGCCGGATGGCCGATGCGGCACGCCGCTCCACCGAATACCGAATACCGAACGCCATGGCTTTGCTCAATATTCTTCATTACCCCGACAAGCGGCTGCACAAGGTCGCCAAACCTGTCGACAAGGTCGACGACCGGATCCGCAAGCTCGTCGCCGACATGGCCGAGACCATGTACGCGGCGCCCGGCATCGGCCTGGCGGCCACGCAGGTCGACGTGCACGAGCGCGTGATCGTGATCGACGTCTCCGAGGAGAAGAACGAGCTGCGCGCGTTCATCAACCCGGAGATCGTGTGGTCGAGCGACGCGAAGCAGATCTACGAAGAGGGTTGCCTGTCGGTGCCCGGCATCTACGACGAAGTCGAACGCCCCGACCACGTGCGCGTGCGCGCGCTCAACGAGCAGGGCGAGACGTTCGAGCTCGACTGCGAAGGCCTGCTCGCCGTGTGCGTCCAGCACGAGATGGATCACCTGATGGGCCGCGTATTCGTCGAATACCTGTCGCCGCTCAAGCAGACGCGCATCAAGACGAAGATGAAGAAACTCGAACGCGCGATGTGATGCGCGTACGCCCAGCCCGACCCCGAACGCTGTCATGACCCATACGTTGCGCGTGATTTTTGCCGGCACGCCGGAATTCGCCGCGGCTGCCCTCGCCGCGATCCACGAGGCCGGTTTCCCGGTGCCGCTCGTGCTCACCCAGCCCGATCGCCCGGCCGGCCGCGGGATGAAACTCCAGGCGAGCGCGGTGAAGCGCTACGCCGTCGAGCACGGGATGACCGTCGCGCAGCCGCCGTCGCTGCGCCGCGCGGGCAAGTATCCGGCGGAGGCGGCCGACGCGATCGAGCTGCTGCGCACGACGCCGCACGACGTGATGGTGGTGGCCGCGTACGGCCTGCTGCTGCCGCAGGAGGTGCTCGACATCCCGCGCGCCGGCTGCATCAACATCCACGCGTCGCTGCTGCCGCGCTGGCGCGGCGCCGCACCGATCCATCGCGCGATCGAAGCGGGCGACGCCGAGACCGGCGTCACGCTGATGCAGATGGATGCCGGCCTCGACACCGGCGCGATGATCGACGAGGCGCGCATCGCGATCGCGCCCGACGATACGACCGCGACGCTGCACGACCGGCTCGCCGCCGACGGCGCGCGACTGATCGTCGACGCGCTCGTGCGGCTCGAGCGCGACGGCGCGCTGCCGGCGACGCCGCAGCCGGCCGACGGCGTGAGCTACGCGGAAAAGATCGGCAAGCACGAAGCGGCGCTCGACTGGCGCAAGCCCGCCGACGTGCTCGCGCGGCAGGTGCGTGCGTTCGATCCGTTCCCGGGCGGCGTCGCGACGCTCGACGGCGCGGCCATCAAGCTGTGGGCGGCCGAGCCCGTGGTGGCGCGCGGCGACGCGGCGCCCGGCACGATCGTCGAGGCCGCGCCGGAAGGCGTGGTGGTCGCATGCGGCAGCGGCGCGCTGCGCGTCACGCAGTTGCAGAAGCCGGGCGGCAAGCGGCTGCCCGCGCGCGAATTCCTCGCCGGTTCGCCGCTCGCCGCGGGCCAGCGTTTCGCGCTGCCCGACATCGACTGACACGGCCTGAGCGCCATTCGACCGGATTCGCCGGCCCCGCGCAACTGGCCGGACGGCCGAGTCGCGCGGGGCCGCAGGCACGCGTAGAATTTCCCTGCGCTTTCCGGTTTCGAGGTTTTCATGTTCGGCATCGTCCATTTCGGCTTCTTCGTGTTCGCGGTTTTCCTGCTGAACATCACGCCCGGCCCCGACACGGCCTACATCATCGGCCGCAGCGTCGCGCAGGGGCGCGGCGCGGGGCTGATGTCGGCGTTCGGTATTTCGGCCGGCTGCTGCGTCCACGCGCTCGCATGCGCATTCGGCCTGACGGCGCTGCTGGCGGCGTCGGCAACCGCGTTCACGGTGATCAAGCTGGTCGGCGCCGCGTATCTGATCTATCTCGGCGTGCGGATGATCGTCGCGAAGCAGGCCGCCGCGCCGTCGGATGCCGAAGCCACGCAGGCCGCGGCCGCCAGGCCGCTGCGGCAGCTGTTCATGCAGGGTTTCTGGACCAACGTGCTGAATCCGAAGGTCGTGCTGTTCTTCGTGTCGTTCTTCCCGCAGTTCGTGTCCGCCGACAGTCCGCACAAGGCGTGGGCATTCCTGACCCTCGGCGCGGTGTTCGTCGCGATGAGTACGGTCTGGACGAGTCTCGTTGCGTGGGTGGCGGGCAGCGTCACGCAGCGCTTCGCCGGCAAGCCGGGCGTCAAGAAGTGGCTCGACCGTACGGTCGGCAGCGCTTTCGTCGGCCTCGGCCTTCGTCTGGCGAGCGCGCAACGCTGAGATTGAATTTTTCCGGCGAGACCTTATCTAACAAATCGCTTACAATTTTCCGCCGTGCGCTGTCATGCGCGGCGGGTCCCCTGACGGATAAGGAGTGGGTATGTTCAATTGGGTCAAAACGGCGATGCTGATGGCCGCGATCACGGCCCTGTTCATCGTGATCGGCGGGATGATCGGCGGCTCGCGCGGCATGACGATCGCGCTGCTGTTCGCGCTCGGCATGAATTTCTTCTCGTACTGGTTCTCCGACAAGATGGTGCTGCGCATGTACAACGCGCAGGAAGTCGACGAGAACACGGCACCGCAGTTCTACCGGATGGTGCGCGAGCTGGCCACGCGCGCGAATCTGCCGATGCCGCGCGTCTACCTGATCAACGAGGACGCGCCGAACGCGTTCGCGACGGGCCGCAACCCCGAGCACGCGGCGGTCGCGGCGACGACGGGCATCCTGCGCGTGCTGTCGGAGCGCGAGATGCGCGGCGTGATGGCGCACGAGCTCGCGCACGTGAAGCACCGCGACATCCTGATCTCGACGATCACCGCGACGATGGCGGGCGCGATTTCGGCGCTCGCGAACTTCGCGATGTTCTTCGGCGGACGCGACGAGAACGGCCGGCCGGCCAACCCGATCGCGGGTATCGCGGTCGCGCTGCTCGCCCCGATCGCCGGCGCCTTGATCCAGATGGCGATTTCGCGGGCCCGCGAGTTCGAGGCCGACCGCGGCGGCGCGCAGATTTCCGGCGATCCGCAGTCGCTGGCCACCGCACTCGACAAGATCCATCGCTACGCGGCGGGCATCCCGTTCCAGGCGGCCGAGGCGCATCCGGCCACCGCGCAGATGATGATCATGAACCCGCTGCACGGCGGTGGCCTGCAGAACCTGTTCTCGACGCACCCGGCCACCGAGGAGCGCATCGCGCGCCTGATGGAGATGGCGCGCACCGGCCGCTTCGATTGATGCCCCGGCGTAGCGCGCGGCCGTTGCCGCGCGCAGGCCGCTCCGCCACCCCGCATGCTTCGCGCTGCGGGGTGTTTCATTTGTGCGCGCCGTAAAGGGGCCAAAGGGGGCGGCATGGTCGCACGCTACAATGCGCGGTTTGGGATCGCAGGGCCACTTGGCGGCCGCGATCCCGCCGTTTGCCGCCGCCGCTTGCCGCATTGGTTTGTCGCACCCGATTGTGGCGCTTGTTTGCCGATTCCGCACCGATGACACGACCCCGTTTTTCCGCTCCGACTTCTTCCGGCCGTCCGGCGCGCCTGTCCGCGCTGCACCTGGCGCCCGATTCGCTCGGCTTCGCGCTCGACGCGGCCGCGCAGGCGGTCGATGCGGTGCGACGCGGCACCGCGTTGCCGGCGGCGCTGTCGGCGGTGTTCGCGCAGATGCCGTCCGGTGCGCAGGCGCTCGCGCGCGGCGCGACGCAGGACGTCGCCTACCGGACGATGCGCCGCCTCGGCAGCGCGGACTGGCTGATCGGCAAGTTCGTCGGCAAGGCGCCGCCCGCGCACGTGCACGCGGTGCTCGCCGGCGCGTTCGCGCTGCTGCTCGACCCCGCGGACGAGGCCGCGTACCCGGCGTTCACGGTGGTCGACCAGGCCGTCACGGTCATCGGTGCGCGGCGCGAGTTCGCATTCGCGAAGGGGATGGTCAACGCGGTGCTGCGCCGTTTCCTGCGTGAGCGCGACGCACTCGCCGCGGCGATGCAGGACGACCCGGTCGCGCACTGGAACTACCGCGCGTGGTGGGTCGATGCGGTGAAGCGCGCATGGCCGGATGCGTGGCAGGCGATCCTCGCGGCCGGCGAGCGTCAGGGGCCGTTGACGCTGCGCGTGAATGCGCGTCGCGCGAGCGTCGATGCGTATCTCGACACGTTGCGCGCAAGCGGGATCGACGCGACCGCGATCGGCCGGCATGCGGTGCGGCTCGCATCGGCGCTGCCGGTGGATCGCATTCCGGGATTCGCCGACGGCGTGGTGTCGGTGCAGGACGCCGGCGCGCAGCTCGCGGCCGAATGGCTCGGCGCGCGCGACGGCATGCGCGTGCTCGACGCGTGCGCGGCGCCCGGCGGCAAGACCGGCCATATTCTCGAGCTCGCCGATGCGGACGTCGTGGCGCTCGAAAGCGACGCGACGCGCGCGGCGCGCATCGGCGAGAATCTCGTGCGCCTGTCGCTCGCAGCGAACGTGTGCGTCGGCGACGCGGGCACGCCGCACGCGTGGTACGACGGGCGCCCGTTCGATCGCATCCTGGCCGACGTGCCGTGCTCGGCGTCCGGTATCGTGCGGCGGCATCCCGACATCCGTTGGCTGCGCCGCGAGGCCGACATCCCGGCGCTCGTCGCTGAGCAGCGTCGCATCCTGTCGGCGCTGTGGCCGCTCGTGAAGCCGGGCGGCGAACTGCTTTACGTGACCTGTTCGATCTTTCCCGAGGAAGGCGAATGGCAGGCCCGCTGGTTTGAAGCGGCCTGCGAAGATGCGGTACGATTGGACGCCCCTGGCCAACTGCTGCCGGGCGGCGTGCAGGGGCGGGCGGCCGCCGGCGCACTCGACCAGAACATCGATCACGACGGATTTTTCTACGCGCGGTTTCAGAAACGGTGACGATCAAACACCTTTTTCCATTTCGGCTCGCGGCCGTCTTGCTGGTCGCGTTGACGCTGTGCCTGGCCGTCGTCCGGCCGGCGCATGCCGAATCGATCGCCGTGCAGCGCGCGTCGCTTCAGTCGGACGGAAGCGGCTGGAGCCTGGACGCGCGTTTCGACTTCGAACTGAATCCGAGCCTCGAGGATGCCGTCAACAAGGGCATCCCGCTTTACTTCACGACCGACTTCGAACTGAGCCGCGCGCGCTGGTACTGGTTCGACGAGCAGCCGGTGTCGGTCACGCAGACGATCCGCCTGTCGTTCCAGCCGCTCACGCGCGAGTATCGCGTGTCGACGGGCGGCCTGCAGCTCGGCTTCCCGTCGCTGAAGGATGCGCTCGCGGTGGTCCGCCACATCACGTCGTGGCACGTGATCGACCGCAACCAGGTGCGCGCGGGCGAAACCTACACGGCATCGGTGCGGATGCAGCTCGATACGGCGCTGATGCCGAAGCCGTTCCAGGTCGATGCCGTGAACAACCGCGACTGGACGCTCGGGTCGGACTGGAAGCGCTTCAACTTCACGGTGACCGAACGTGCTAAATAAAGTACGCCGCGCGGCCAGCGGGAAGAGCCTCCTCATCCGCGTGATCGTCTCGACCGTCGCGCTGACCGCGCTGCTGCTGCTCGTCCTGCTCGCGGCCGCGAGCGCGAACACCGAATTCTTCGACCGCTACTACTCGTGGCTGTACGCGACGAACATCGTCGTCGCGCTCGTGTTCCTGCTCGTGGTGCTCGGGCTGATCGGGATGATCGTCGTGCGCCTGCGCAAGGGCAAGTTCGGCACGCGGCTGCTCGCGAAGCTCGCGGTGTTCTTCGCGCTCGTCGGCGTGGTGCCGGGCGGGATCATCTACGTCGTGTCGTACCAGTTCGTGTCGCGCAGTATCGAGTCGTGGTTCGACGTGAACGTCGAGACGGCGCTGACGGCCGGGCTGAACCTCGGCCGCGGGATGCTCGATGCGTCGCTGTCCGATCTGCAGACGAAGGCGCGGCTGATGTCCGACCAGCTCGCGAGCGTCGATGCGAACACGAACGGCACGACGCTCACGCTGCTGCGGCTGCGCGACCAGTTCGGCGTGCAGGACGCGACGATCGTCGAGCCGAGCCGCGGCGGCTCGGGCGCGGCGCCCGACCTGCACATCGTCGCGCAGGCGTCGGGCAATTTCGCGGCGCTGATTCCGGACGACCTGCCGACGCCGCTGATGCTGAGCCAGGCGCGCGAACACGGCGCGTATGCGGCGATCGAGGGCGAAGTCGACGGCGACCCGCGCGCGCATGGCGCGAAGGGCGCGCTGCGGCTGCGCGTCGTGCGGCCGATTCCCGACGCGACGACGTCGCTGCTGCAGCCGGCGGAGCGGTTCCTGCAGCTCACGCAGCCGGTGCCGCCGACGCTCGCGCACAACGCGGACGCCGTGCAGCGCGCGTACCGCGAGTACCAGGAAAAGTCGCTCGGCCGCACGGGCCTGCGCAAGATGTACATCGGCACGCTGACGCTCGCGCTGTTCCTCGCGACCTTCATCGCGATGATGCTCGCGCTCGCGCTCGGCCAGCAGCTCGCGCGGCCGCTGTTCCTGCTCGCGCAGGGCACGAAGGAGATCACGGAAGGCGACTACACGCCGAAGCGCGAGATCAAGACGCGCGACGAACTCGGCTTCCTCACGCAGTCGTTCAACGCGATGACGCGCCAGTTGTCCGAGGCGCGGCTCGCGGTCGAGAAGAACCGCATCGCGCTCGAGCATTCGAAGACGTATCTCGAGAGCATCCTCGCGAACCTGACGGCCGGCGTGTTCGTGCTCGACCGCCAGTTCCGGCTGACGACGGCCAATCGCGGCGCCGAGCGGATCTTCCGGCAACCGTTCAACTCGCTGATCGGCACGACGCTCGACCGGATCGGCGTGGCCGCCGGGTTCGGCGCGATGGTGCGCAAGGCGTTCGCCGATCGCGAGGCGGCGTCCGACGGCGGCAGCGGCGACCGCGGCCACTGGCAGCAGCAGTTCGCGATCGAGGTACCGGGCGAAACCGAGCCGCTGACGCTGCTCGTGCGCGGCACGCGTCTCGTGTCGACGGTCGAGGGGCAGGCCGACGATCCGCAGACGTCCGGTTACGTCGTCGTGTTCGACGACATCTCCGACGTGATTTCCGGGCAGCGTTCGGTCGCGTGGGGCGAGGTCGCGCGGCGGCTCGCGCACGAGATCAAGAATCCGCTGACGCCGATCCAGCTGTCGGCCGAGCGGTTGCAGATGAAGCTGTCCGACAAGCTCGCCCCGCCCGACGCGGACGTGCTCAAGCGCGGCGCGACGATGATCGTGAACCAGGTGGCCGCGATGAAGCGGATGGTCGACGATTTCCGCGAATACGCGCGCACGCCGCCGGCGGTGCTCGCGAACCTGCAGTTGAACGAACTGGCGAGCGAGGTGCTCGGGCTGTACGGCGTCGGCGAAGGCAAGAGCGCGATCGTCGCCGAGCTCGCGCCGTCGCTGCCGGTGATTCGCGGCGACGCGACGCAATTGCGCCAGGTGATTCACAACCTGCTGCAGAATGCGCAGGATTCGGTCGCGGAGTCCGCGCATCCGCGTGTGTTGATCGAAACCAAGACAGTAGAATATGGCGACCCCGACGCCGAGGGCAAAACGCGCGTCGCGGTACGTCTGACCGTGTCCGACAACGGGCCCGGTTTTCCGGCACGCATCCTGACGCGCGCGTTCGAGCCTTACGTGACGACGAAGGCGAAGGGCACGGGGCTCGGGCTGGCCACGGTCAAGAAAATCGTTGACGAGCACGGCGCGCGGATCGATCTGCGCAATCGCATGCACGGCGAGACCGTCGAGGGTGCGCAGGTGTCGATCCTCTTCCTGCAGATGGCGAGCGATACGCCAGGCGCCGAATCCGGTGCACAGGACGGGGCGGCTTCCGCCAAGACAAAAGCAAGTGAGCAGACAAAGGCAGCGTAAATGGCAACCATCCTGGTGGTAGATGATGAAATGGGCATCCGGGAATTGCTCTCGGAGATCCTCAGCGATGAAGGACATGTCGTCGAGGCGGCGGAGAACGCGCAGGCCGCGCGGGAATACCGGCTGAATCAGGCGCCCGATCTCGTGCTGCTCGATATCTGGATGCCCGATACCGACGGCGTCACGCTGCTCAAGGAATGGGCGGCGCAGGGGCTGCTGACGATGCCCGTGATCATGATGTCCGGGCACGCGACGATCGATACCGCCGTCGAGGCGACCAAGATCGGCGCGCTCGATTTCCTCGAGAAACCGATTGCGCTGCAGAAGTTGCTGAAGGCCGTCGAGCACGGTCTCGCACGCGGCGCGGCGCCGGTGTCTGCGAACGCGGCGGCGAAGGCGGGCGGCGGGCAGGCCGCGGGGCCGGCGGCGGTCGCGTCGGCGGCAGCGCTGCCGACGCTCGGCGACGACATGGCGTCGGCGCTCGGCCTCGCGGGCCAGACGGCCGCGATCCCGTTCGACATCCCGTTGCGGGAAGCGCGCGATGCGTTCGAGCGCGCGTACTTCGAATATCACCTCGCGCGCGAGAACGGCAGCATGACGCGCGTCGCGGAGAAGACGGGCCTCGAGCGCACGCACCTGTATCGCAAGCTCAAGCAGCTCGGGGTCGAGCTCGGCAAGAAGCCGTCCGAAGGCGCGCTGTAAAATATTTTGCGAAAGCACTTGCTCGGGGGCCAATAGCTCGATATACTTTCATTCTTCGTTGGCCCGGTAGCTCAGTTGGTAGAGCAGCGGATTGAAAATCCGCGTGTCGATGGTTCGATTCCGTCCCAGGCCACCAGCATTTAAAACCCCAAGAATCGGAAGGTTCTTGGGGTTTTTCGTTTGTGGTGGGTATTGCGTGTCGTGGGCGGCGAGCCCGGCAGCATTCGCCGGAGCATGATAAAATCCGTGCCCGCTCAATGACTTAGCGCATCGCTTCATGCGCATGGCAGGCTGCCCGCGGTGCGCCTGCCGTGGCGCGCGGCAACGATGCCGCGCGATGAGCGGTATAAGCGCGCCGCCGCATTCGCGGCCGACCGCGCTGCCTATACTGGTCGAGCCGGCGCAGGCCGGCCGCGTCGGGCCGCCCGGCGGCAGCCGGCCTCGGGGCGCAGTGCGACGCGAGCCTACACATTCACGGAGTATCACGGTGATTCGGACAGACGCTAAAGACGGCGCGCTCGTGTTGTTTTCCGGCGGGCAGGACTCCGCCACGTGCGTGGCATGGGCCCTCGAGCGCTACCAGACGGTCGAGACGCTGGGCTTCGATTACGGCCAGCGCCATCGCGTCGAACTCGAGTGTCGCGAAGGCGTGCGCGAAGCGCTGAAGCGCAAGTTTCCCGCGTGGTCGGACCGGCTCGGCGACGATCACATGATCGACCTGTCGGTGCTCGGCGCGATCAGCGATACCGCGATGACGCGCACGATCGAGATCGAGACGGCGGCAAACGGCCTGCCGAACACGTTCGTGCCGGGCCGCAACCTGATGTTCATGACGATCGCCGCGGCGATCGCCTATCGCCGCGGGCTGCGCGTGCTGGTCGGCGGGATGTGCGAGACCGACTTTTCGGGCTATCCCGACTGCCGCGACGACACGATGAAGGCGCTGCAGGTCGCGCTGAATCTCGGGATGGATACGCGCATGGTGCTCGAGACGCCGCTGATGTGGCTCGACAAGGCGCAGACGTGGCAGCTCGCCGAACAGCTCGGCGGCGAGACGCTCGTCGAACTGATCCGCGTCGAGACGCACACGTGCTACGTGGGCGAGCGCGCGGAACTGCACGACTGGGGCTTCGGCTGCGGCGAATGCCCGGCCTGCAAGCTGCGCAAGCGCGGCTACGAGGCTTACCTGAAGGGCGAGCGCGTGACCGAAGCGCCGCTGTGACGCGGCTGCGCGGGCAGCGCTTGATGGACAACGGATTCTGATCGACAACGAGCGGCGCAAGCCGGACGAAGCACGATGACTTACGCGGTCAAGGAAATTTTCTACACGTTGCAGGGCGAGGGCGCGAATGCGGGCCGGCCGGCCGTGTTCTGCCGGTTCGCCGGCTGCAACCTGTGGTCGGGCCGCGAAGAGGATCGTGCGGAGGCCGTGTGCCGCTTCTGCGATACGGACTTCGTCGGCACCGACGGCGAGAACGGCGGCAAGTTCAAGGACGCCGCGGCGCTCGTCGCGACGATCGCCGGCCTGTGGCCGGAGGGCGAAGCGCACCGCTTCGTCGTCTGCACGGGCGGCGAGCCGATGTTGCAGCTCGACCAGCCGCTCGTCGACGCGCTGCACGCGGCCGGCTTCGAGATCGCGATCGAGACCAACGGTTCGCTGCCGGTGCTCGAATCGATCGACTGGATCTGCGTGAGCCCGAAGGCCGATGCGCCGCTCGTCGTCACGAAGGGCAACGAACTGAAGGTCGTCGTTCCGCAGGACAACCAGCGGCTGGCCGACTACGCGAAGCTCGATTTCGCGTATTTTCTCGTGCAGCCGATGGACGGCCCGTCGCGCGACCTCAATACGAAGCTCGCGATCGACTGGTGCAAGCGTCATCCGCAGTGGCGGCTGTCGATGCAGACCCATAAATATCTGAACATTCCCTGAGCCACGGCTTTTGACATCGTGCTGATTACCCGAAAACTCGAATTCGACGCGGGCCACCGCATTCCCGATCACCGCAGCCAGTGCAGGAACCTGCACGGCCATCGCTACGTGCTCGAAATCACGCTGCGCGGCGATCTCGTCGATACCGAGGGGGCGCCCGACCGCGGCATGGTGATGGATTTCGCCGACGTGAAGGCGCTCGCGGTCGAGCATCTCGTCAGCAAGTGGGATCACGCGTTCCTGGTCTATGCGCGCGACGAGGTCGTGCGCTCGTTCCTCGAGCAGATGGCCGACCACAAGACCGTCGTGCTCGATCGGATTCCGACCGTCGAGAACCTCGCGGCGATCGCGTTCGACCTCCTCGCGAACGTGTACGACGCGCACTACGGCGTGAACCTGCGCCTCGAGCGCGTGCGCCTGTACGAGACGCCGAACTGCTGGGCCGACGTCGAGCGCCAGCCAGGCCGCTGACCCTGCCCTCCCGCGAGGCAGCCCCGCCGTCCGGCGTGGGCCGCCTCGTCGCTGCCGCCGCCGGCTCGCCTTCCTCCGCGCCGTGCCGGTACGGCTTCCCCCGTCTGTTCCCGCATCGAGCACCCCGCCGCGCTATGATCGTCGTGCGGCACCGAAAAACGCTCGCGTGAGCGATTGCGCGGCCCGCGCTGTCAGATCGGCCGGCCCGGTCCGACTCACGTTCTCCGGCGCGCGATCCGCTGGCGCCGCCATGCTTCGATTGCCCGGCGCCGCGCGTTTCGCTTCGCCTGTTGCTTGTCCCGTTCGATTGCCGTTCCGTTCCGGAGGCCGTATCGATGAGCACGCTCACCAATTCCCTCAAACAACGCCTGCGCGACGGCGACGAGCCGCTGTACGGCCTGTGGCTGTCGCTCGGCAGCGACTCGGCCGCGGAGGCGCTCGCGCATGCCGGTTACGACTGGCTCTGCATCGACATGGAGCATGCGCCGAACGACAGTCGCGACGTGGCGTCGCAACTGTGCGCGATCGCCGCGGCGCACCTGCCGAGCGAGCCGGTCGTGCGCGTGCCGGCGCGGGAGCCGTGGCTCGTGAAGCGCGCGCTCGACGCCGGCGCGCGCACGCTGATGTTTCCGTGTATCGAGACGCCCGACGACGCCGCGCACGCGGTGCGGCTCACGCGCTTTCCGTCGCCGGAATCGCCCGACGGGCTGCGCGGGGTCGCAGGCATGGTGCGCGCGGCGGCGTTCGGCATGCGCCGCGACTATCTGCAGACGGCGAATGCGCAGGTCGCGGTGATCGTGCAGGTCGAATCGGCGCGCGGCGTCGACGAAGTCGAGCGGATCGCGGCGACGCCCGGCGTCGATTGCCTGTTCGTCGGCCCGGCCGATCTCGCGGCGAGCCTCGGGCATCTCGGCGATATCCGCCACCCGGACGTCGAAACCGCGATGGCGCGCGTGCTCGCGGCCGGCAAGCAGGCCGGCGTCGCGGTCGGCATCTTCGCCGGCGACACGGCAGCCGCGCGCCAGTATCGCGAGGCCGGTTACCGGATGATCACGGTGTCGGCCGACGTGAGCTGGCTGCTGCGCGCGACGCGGCAGGCGTTGCAGGAGGTACGGTCATGAACGGCACAGACGGTGCGTGCCGCCGGCGCGCGCGGATCGGGACGATGGTCGGCCTGTGGGCCGTGTGTGCGGCCGCCGCCGCGCAGGGCGCGCCGCAAGCGAAGCCCGATCCGTCGCACGAGACGCAATCGGCGGTCGCCGACTACAACGCCGGCGACTATCGCGCGGCGCTGGTGCAATTCCACGACGCGGCCGAGCGCGGCGATCGCCTTGCGCAGTTCAACTACGCGATGATGCTGCTGACGGGGGAAGGTGTGACGGCGAACGTCGACGAAGGGCTGCGCTGGCTGAAGCGGGCGGCGGACGCGAACATGTCGCATGCGCAGTACGTATACGGCCGGATGTTCGACGACGGCGAGTTCGTCGCGCGCAACCCGGCCGAAGCGCATCGCTGGTTCCTGCGGGCCGCGAAGCAGGGGCACGTGCAGGCCGAGCTGTCGCTCGCGAACCAGTTCCTCGACGGGCGCGGCACGCCGCGCGACAACCGGCAGGCATTCGCGTGGTACAAGCAGGCCGCCGACGCGGGCGAGCCCATCGCGCAGTACGTGACCGCGTCGTTCTACGAGCGCGGCGGCGACGGCGTCGCGCAGAACCTGAACATCGCACGCGCGTATTACGCGGCGGCGGCCGCGCAGGGCGACGAGACGGCCGAGCTGAAATTCAAGGAGTTGAGCGCGCGGCTGAAGGCGCCGACGCCGGCATCGGGCGCCGGCGCCGAGCAAGGCAAGCCGCACGCGCCGCCGCAGTAAGCGGCCCGCGCCCAAGCCATCCAGGCGGTTCATCGAAACACGCCCCAAAAGGTTGGATCGAGTCCAATCTCTGGGCGCGGCTCACGCCAGCATCGTCGTTTCCGAGCGCCGCGGTGCGGGCCGCGCGCTCAGCTTTTCATCAGCCGCCGCTGCCGCCCGACGCTCATGATCATCCCGATCGCGATGCCGAGCGTCGTGAGCGCGGTGCCGCCGTAACTCATGAACGGCAGCGGCACGCCGACGACCGGCAGCACGCCGCTCACCATCCCGATGTTGACGAACGCGTAGACGAAGAACGCGAGCGTGAGCGAGCCCGCGAGCAGCCGGCCGAACAGCGTCGCGCCCTGCGCGGCGATGTAGAGCCCGCGCGCGATCAGCGCCATGTACAGCGTCAGCAGCACGAGGCCGCCGGCGAGCCCCCATTCCTCGGAGAACACCGCGAAGATGAAGTCGGTGTGCTTCTCCGGAATGAATTCGAGGTGTGCCTGCGTGCCTTTCAGGTAACCCTTGCCGAGCACGCCGCCCGAGCCGATCGCGATCACGGCCTGGATCGTGTGGAAGCCCTTGCCGAGCGGGTCGGACGTCGGGTCGAGCAGCGTGCACACACGGTGCTTCTGGTAATCGTGCATCAGCGGCCACTGCACTTCGGGCTGGCAGATGCGCTCCTCGAACACGGCGATCGAGCCGACCGCGATCACGCCCGCGACGAGCACCGGCACGATCAGCTTGAACGACAGGCCGGCGAGGTAGATCACGAAGAAGCCGGCCGCGAACACGAGCAGGCCCGTGCCGAGGTCGGGCTGCTTCGCGATCAGCCCGACCGGCACCAGCAGGATCCCGAACGCGGCGACGAAGTCGTACCAGCGCAGCCCGCCTTCGCGACGCTGGTAGTACCACGCGAGCATCAGCGGCGTCGCGATCTTGAGGATTTCCGACGGCTGGATCACGACGCCGACGTTCAGCCAGCGCTTCGCGCCCTTCTTGGTCATCCCGAACAGCGCGACGGCGATCAGCAGCGTGACCCCGAACGTGTAGAGCGGGACCGCGAAGCGCATCAGCGTGGTCGGCGGGATGTTGGCGATCACCCACATCAGCACGAACGTCAGCAGGATGTTGCGCAACTGGTCCTCGACGCGGCCCGGCACGTCGATCGACGCGCTGTACAGCGTGACGATGCCGACGCACAGCAGCAGGAACACGATGAGCGCGAGCGGGCGGTCGAACCCCGCGAACATCTGCTTGATCTTGTCGAGCCAGGCGCGCTTGTCGAATTGCATGCCTTTCTCCGTCAATGAGCGGTGCCGGCGTCCGCCGCTTTCGCGGGGGCCGTCGCACGGTGGTTGTCGTCCCGCGGCGTGGCGACGAGCGGCTGCGCGTCGCTCGCGGGCCGGCGCGGCCGGTGCGGGCGCCGGATCGGCGGCAGGCTCGCGGCCATCGGCGCCGCGGCGCTCGCGTCGGCCGGCGGCGTGGCAGTGGCGCCGGCGTCGGCCGTGCCGGAGGCCGCCGATGCGGCCGATGCCGCCTCGGCCGCACTGGCCGCCGACGGCACGACCGGCTGCGGCAGCGCGGTGAAGCCGGCCGCGATGGTGGCGGGCTTCGAGGTGTCGCCGACCACGGGCGCGCTCACCGGCTCGGTGGCCGACGCCGCGGCGGCTACGGCCGCGGCCTCGTTCTTCGGGTTCTGGCGCTCGACCAGGTAGTAGTCGAGCACGCGACGCGCGATCGGGCCGGCGGCCTGGGCGCCCCAGCCGCCGTTTTCGACGACCAGCGCGACGGCGATTTGCGGGTGGTCGACCGGCGCGTACGCGATGAACAGCGCGTGGTCGCGCAGATGTTCGGCGAGCAGGTGCCCCTTGTAGTTCGAGCCCTGCAGCGAGAACACCTGCGCGGTGCCGGTCTTGCCGGCGGCGAGGTACGGCGCGCCGCGGAACACCTTGTACGCGGTGCCGGACGGGTTCTCGATCACGTTCTCCATCCCGCGCTTCACGACGTCGATGTCGGCCGCCTTCAGCGGGATCACGTCGCTTTCCTTCGGCACGGTCAGGTGGCGTGCACGCGAGATCGGATCCTCGACTTCCTTCACGAGGTGAGGCTTCATCACGACGCCGTTGTTCGCGAGCGTCGCGGTCGCGTGCGCGAGCTGCAGGATCGTGAACGAGTTGTAGCCCTGGCCGATCCCGAGGCTGATCGTCTCGCCGTCGAACCACTTCTGCTGCGCGGCCTTCTTGAATGCCTTCTTCTTCCAGTCGGTCGACGGCAGGATCCCGCGCGCCTCGCCCTGGATGTCGATACCGGTGATCTGGCCGAAGCCGAACGGTTTCATGAAGTTCGCGATCGCGTTCACGCCGAGGTCGCGCGCGAGCATGTAGAAGTAGGTGTCGTTCGACACCATGATCGCCTTGTTCATGTCGACCCAGCCCTGGCCCGAGCGCACGTCGTTGCGGAACGTGTGGCCGCCGAACGTGAAGTAGCCGGGATCCTGGAAGCCCCAGCCCGGCGTGCGCTTGCCGAGCGTCAGGCCGGCCAGCGCCATGAACGGCTTGTACGTCGAGCCGGGCGGGTAGGTGCCGTGCAGCGGGCGGTTCAGCAGCGGCTTGTCGGGCGAGTTGTTCAGCTCGTCCCAGGTCTGCTGGTCGATGCCGTCGACGAACGAATTCGGGTCGAAGCTCGGCGACGACACGAACGCGAGCACGTCGCCCGTCTTCGGCTCGATCGCGACGAGTGCGCCGCGCTTGCCCGCGAACGCCTGCTCGGCAACCTGCTGCAGCCCGATGTCGAGCGACAGCACGAGGTTGTTGCCGGGCGTCGCCTGCGTGCGCGACAGCGTGCGCACCGGCCGGCCGCCGGCCGTCACCTCGACTTCCTCGAAGCCGGTCAGCCCGTGCAGCTCGGTTTCGTAGCTCTGCTCGACGCCGATCTTGCCGATGTAGTCGGTGCCCTTGTAGTTGTTCGCGTCGCGGCGCGGATCGTAGTGTTCCTGGTCGCTGTCGTTGTCGTCGCTCATCGCGTCGATGCGATCCTGGTCGCGCTTCGAGATCCGGCCGATGTAGCCGATCACGTGCGCGGCCGTCATGCCGAGCGGGTACTGGCGGAACAGCCGCGCGCGCACGTCGACGCCGGGGAACCGGAAACGCTGCGCGGTGAAGCGCGCGACTTCGGCGTCGGTGAGCCGCGTGCGGATCGGCAGGCTCTCGAAGTTCTTCGAGTCTTCCTGCAGCTTCTTGAAGCGGCGGCGGTCGCGTGCGTCGATCGGGACGATCTCGGACAGCTTGTCGATCGTGTTGTCGAGCGTGTCGTCGAGCTTCGACGGCGTGATCTCGAGCGTGTACGCCGAGTAGTTCTTCGCGAGGATCACGCCGTTGCGATCGGTGATGATCCCGCGGTTCGGCACGATCGGCGCGACCGAGATGCGGTTTTCCTCGGCCTGCAGCGCGTATTTGCCGTGCTGCATCAGCTGCAGGTAGAAGAAGCGGCTCGCGAGCAGCCCGAAGCAGACGAACACGAACACGCCCGCCGCCGCGACGCGCAGGCGGAACCTCGAGAGCTGCTGTTGGGTGTCGTTGAATTCGGTCATTTAAGGGCAATCTGGCCCGCGCGCGGGCGCGGGCGAGGTGCCGCCCCGGAGCACGGCGCGCGGCGGGCGTGGGGGCGGCGGGTATTCAAGGTCGGTCCGGCTCAGATCGGGCGCGTATCGTCCGGGTCGACCGGGCGGCGTTGCGGCATCAGCAGCAGATGGCTCGCGATCGGCCACAGCGCGGCTTCGACGAAACCGTCGACCAGATAGCGCCAACCGGGGAACGCGGCGCCCATCAGCAGGCGGATCACGAACGGGACGAGCTGCGCGCCGACCAGCAGCGGCGTGACGTACAGCACCTGCACGCCGATCGGCATCCACAGCACGCGGCGATGGATCGTGATCGCGCCGTACGACAGCAGCGTATAGGCGAGCGCGTGCTCGCCGAGCAGCCCCGCGTCATGCACGTCCATCAGGATGCCGAGCGCGAACGCGACGCCCATCCCGACCTTGCGCGGCTGGTGGACGTTCCAGAACAGCAGCACGAGCGCGACGAAGTCGGGCACGCCGGGCAGGCGGCCCCACGGCATCAGGTTCAGCAGGAACGCGGCGGCGAGGCTGAAGACGATGAAGTACGGATTGACCGGCTGCAGGATGTATTGCGGGCGGTTCATCGCTGGGCTCCCGATTGCCCGGCGGCGGGCTTGGCCGGCGCGGCGGGGGCGGCCGGCGCCGGCTTTGCAACGGCCGGCTGGGCCGCGGCGGCCGGTTTCGCGTTCGCGTCGGCCTTCTCGGCCTTGTCGGCTTTCTCGGCCTTCGCGGCGGCTTTCGCGCCTTTCTTGCCCTTCGCGTTCTTGTCGGCGGCGGGATCGGGCTCGGCCGGGCGCGGCGGGATGTCGTTCCGGTAATGCAGCACGAGCATCTGGCGCGCGCCGCGCACGGCCGCGACCGGGGCGCAGGTCACGCGGGCGAACGCGGTATCGGCGAGCTTGTCGACGCGCACGACCTTCGCGACCGGCAGGCCGGGCGGATAGACGCCGTCGAGGCCGCTCGTGACGAGCTCGTCGCCGGCGACGAGATCCGCGCTCGTCGGCACGAAACGCAGGTCGAGCGAATCGCCCTTCGGCGTGCCGTAGATCACGCTGCGCAGGCCGGTGCGCAGCACCTGCACGGGAATCGCGAGATCGCGGTCGGTGACCAGCGTGACTTCGGATTGCAGCGGGAACACGCGCGTGACCTGGCCGACCACGCCGTCCTCGCTGACGACGGGCGAGCCGTCCTGGATGCCTTGCTGCGAGCCTTGCCCGACCACGATCTTCTGCGTGAACGGGTCGCTCGTGTCGTACTGGATCTCGACCGGCGTCGATTGCGTCGCGATGTGCTGGCGCAGCTCGAGCACCGCGCGCAGGTGCGCGTTTTCCTGCGCGAGCACGGCGGCCTGATTGGCCTGCGTGGACAGCTGCAGGTTGCGCTTGCGCAGGTCGTCGTTCTCGTGGCGCAGCGACGCGCCGGTGACGGCGATGTCGGCCGCGCCCATGAACAGGTCGCGCGGGACGAGCGCCGCGCGTTGCAGCGGATAGAGCACGGTGCCGAGCACGCCGCGGACGATTTCGAGCGTGCTGAAGCGCGCGTCCGACACGAGGAGCGCGATGGCGAGGGCGACGAAGAAGATGAGCCGCGCGAGCGCGGGCGGACCTTGCTTGAAGAGGGGCGGCGGACTGTATTCCATGGTCGGCGCCGGGCGCGTGTGATCGGTTAAATAATGCTCAGACGCGCAAACGGCGCGGCGGTTCGTTCTGAACGAGCGATCCGGCCACGCCGCGCGTGCGTCATATCAAACGGGACTGCCTAGGCGATCACTCGGCGATCACTCGTACGAGAAGATGCTGCCCAGCTTGTCCATGCGCTCGAGCGCCATGCCGGAGCCGCGCACGACGCAGGTCAGCGGATCTTCCGCGACGAGCACCGGCAGGCCGGTTTCTTCCGCGAGCAGGCGATCAAGGTCGCGCAGCAGCGCGCCGCCGCCCGTCAGCATCATCCCGCGTTCGGCGATGTCGGCGCCG
Source organism: Burkholderia sp. NRF60-BP8 (assembly GCF_001522585.2). Lineage (NCBI taxonomy): Bacteria > Pseudomonadati > Pseudomonadota > Betaproteobacteria > Burkholderiales > Burkholderiaceae > Burkholderia > Burkholderia sp. NRF60-BP8. The sequence goes on along the minus strand of NZ_CP013373.1, from coordinate 3,363,117 downwards.
AGTTCCGGCGGCGTCTGTTCGAGCGCGATCTTCACCGACGACACGATCTGGTTCAGCGGATCGGTCAGCGCTTCGAGGATTTCGTTGCTGGAGATCGTGAAGCTGCGCGGGATGCCTTCCGACAGGTTGCGGCCCTTCACTTCCATTTCCTTGACTTCGGAGCCCGGGAACGCGGAGCCGATTTCCTTCTTGATCGCCTCGGCGGTTTGCTCGCCGATCAGCATCCCGTAGTTGCGGCGAATGTAGTTGACGATCGCCTCGTCGAACTTGTCGCCGCCGACGCGCACCGAGCCCTTGTAGACGATGCCGCCGAGCGAGATCACGCCGACTTCGGTCGTGCCGCCGCCGATGTCGACGACCATCGAGCCGGTGGCTTCCGACACCGGCAGGCCCGCGCCGATCGCGGCCGCCATCGGCTCCTCGATCAGGTAGACCTGCGACGCGCCGGCGCCGTGCGCCGCTTCCTTGATCGCGCGGCGCTCGACCTGGGTCGAGCCGCACGGCACGCAGATGATGATGCGCGGCGACGGCGAGAACATGCGCGACTCGTGGGCCGTCTTGATGAACTGCTTGATCATCTGCTCGGTGACGGTGAAGTCGGCGATCACGCCGTCCTTCATCGGGCGGATCGCCTCGATGTTGCCCGGCACCTTGCCGAGCATCTGCTTGGCTTCCTTGCCGACCGCCTGGATCGTTTTCTTGCCGTTGGGGCCGCCTTCCTGGCGGATCGACACGACGGACGGCTCATCGAGCACGATGCCCTTGCCGCGCATGTAGATCAGGGTGTTTGCGGTGCCGAGGTCGATCGCGAGATCGTTGGAGAAGTAGCTGCGCAAAAAACCGAACATTCAGAATCCTGTTTCGCTCTGGGCCGGCCCTGCATAGCGAGCGCTGAGGGCGGCAGCGGAAAAAATAACAGCCTCGGGAAGCGTGGCGGAAGCGGCCGCCGCGGCGCACGAAGCTGCGAGTGATGTCTACCGGGGATCGCACGAAGCACGCACGGCTTGCCGAAGGGGGCGAAACGGTGCGGGAAAAGGCTGCCGGGTTTGGGTCGAACGCGTAATGATACCTTATAATTTCTCGGTATTTGAATCGAAACGGGCGGTATTTTTGCCGCTTCGGCCCCGATTTTTGAGGGTGGGATCGCACCCTCCAACCCCCCGCCGCAGTGCTGCTTTCGACGCACTGCGCAGCCTTGTTTTTCCGGTGATCGCATGGCCCTGACCCTGACCGATGTGAAACGCATCGCGCACCTGGCGCGACTCGAAATGGCCGACGCCGACGCCGAGCACATGCTCGGCCAGCTCAATGAATTCTTCGGCCTCGTCGAGCAGATGCAGGCGGTCGACACCGCCGGCATCGCGCCGCTCGCCCACCCGATCGAACAGATCCAGGAAGTCGCGCAGCGCCTGCGCGACGACGCCGTGACGGAAGTCGTCGATCGCGACGACAACCAGCGTCCGGCGCCGGCCGTCCAGGACGGCCTCTATCTCGTGCCGAAGGTGATCGAGTAAGCGTTCGATGACAAGCGCGCCGGCCGCTCGGCGCCGCGCGCCACCCAGAATTCCCAGGAAAACCACTCAATGCACGCAAAAAGCCTGACCGAACTGCGCGCCGCGCTCGCCGCCAAGGAATGCTCGGCCGTCGAGCTCGCGCAGCACTATCTGAAACGGATCGACGCCGCGCGCGACCTGAACGCGTTCATTCAAGTCGACGCCGACCTCACCCTCGCGCAGGCGAAAGCCGCCGACGCCGAACTCGCGCGCGGCGCGGGCGGCGCGTTGACCGGCCTGCCGATCGCGCACAAGGACGTCTTCGTCACGCGCGGCTGGCGCTCGACCGCCGGCTCGAAGATGCTCGCGAATTACGAGAGCCCGTTCGACGCGACCGTCGTCGCCCGCCTGCAGGCGGCCGGCATGGTCACGCTCGGCAAGACCAACATGGACGAGTTCGCGATGGGCTCGTCGAACGAGAATTCCGCGTTCGGTGCGGTGAAGAACCCGTGGGACACGAACGCGGTGCCGGGCGGCAGCTCGGGCGGCAGCTCGGCCGCCGTCGCCGCGCGCCTCGCGCCGGCCGCGACCGGCACCGATACCGGCGGCTCGATCCGCCAGCCCGCGTCGTTCGCGGGCGTGACCGGCATCAAGCCGACCTACGGCCGCGTGTCGCGCTACGGGATGATCGCGTTCGCGTCGTCGCTCGACCAGGGCGGCCCGATGGCGCAGAGCGCGTCCGACTGTGCGCTGCTGCTGAACGCGATGGCCGGCTTCGACGAGCGCGACTCGACGAGCCTCGAGCGCGACGACGAGGACTTCACGCGCCACCTCGGCCAGCCGTGGGCGCCTGGCAACGACGCGGGCAAGCCGCTCGCCGGCCTGCGCATCGGCCTGCCGAACGAGTATTTCGGCGCCGGCCTCGCCGACGACGTGCGCGCGGCGATCGACGCGGCGCTCAAGCAATACGAAGCGCTCGGCGCGACGCTCGTGCCGGTGTCGCTGCCGAAGACGGAACTGTCGATCCCCGTGTACTACGTGATCGCGCCGGCCGAGGCGTCGTCGAACCTGTCGCGTTTCGACGGCGTGCGCTTCGGCCATCGCGCCGCGCAGTACGGCGACCTGCTCGACATGTACAAGAAGTCGCGCGCCGAAGGCTTCGGGCCTGAAGTGAAGCGCCGGATCCTGGTCGGCACCTACGTGCTGTCGCACGGCTATTACGACGCGTACTACCTGCAGGCGCAGAAGATCCGCCGCATCATCGCGAACGATTTCCAGGAAGCGTTCAAGTCCTGCGACGTGATCATGGGCCCGGCGTCGCCGACGGTCGCATGGGATCTCGGCGCGAAGGGCGACGATCCGGTGCAGATGTATCTTGCGGATATCTACACGCTGTCGGTGAGCCTCGCCGGCCTGCCCGGCATGAGCGTGCCGTGCGGCTTCGGCGCCGGCGCGAACGCGAAGCGCCCGGTCGGTCTGCAGATCATCGGCAACTATTTCAACGAAGCCCGGATGCTGCAGGTCGCCGACGCGTTCCAGCGCGCGACCGACTGGCACAAGCAAGTACCGGCAGGGGTGTAAGCATATGGCTACTCAGTGGGAAGTCGTTATCGGTCTCGAGACGCACGCGCAACTGTCGACCGTCTCGAAGATTTTCTCGGGCGCGTCGACGCAGTTCGGCGCCGAGCCGAACACGCAGGCGTGCCCGGTCGACCTGGCGCTGCCGGGCGTGCTGCCGGTGCTGAACCGCGGCGCGGTCGAGCGGGCGATCCGCTTCGGCCTCGCGATCGGCTCGACCATCGCGCCGCGCAGCATCTTCGCGCGCAAGAATTATTTCTACCCCGATCTGCCGAAGGGCTATCAGATCAGCCAGTACGAGATTCCGGTCGTGCAGGGCGGCTCGATCACGATCCAGGTGCCCGCCAACGAGAAGGCCGGCAAGCCCGCGTATGAGAAGACGGTCAACCTGACCCGTGCGCACCTCGAGGAAGACGCAGGCAAGTCGCTGCATGAAGACTTCGCCGGGATGACCGGGATCGACCTGAACCGCGCCGGCACGCCGCTGCTCGAGATCGTCACCGAGCCGGAAATGCGCAGCGCGGCCGAGGCCGTCGCGTACGCGAAGGCGCTGCACGGGCTCGTCGTGTGGCTCGGCATCTGCGACGGCAACATGCAGGAAGGCTCGTTCCGCTGCGACGCGAACGTGTCGGTGCGCCCGGTCGGCCAGGAGAAGTTCGGCACGCGCGCGGAAATCAAGAACCTGAACTCGTTCCGGTTCCTCGAGGAAGCGATCAACTACGAAGTGCGTCGCCAGATCGAGCTGATCGAGGACGGCGGCGAAGTCGTGCAGGAAACGCGCCTGTACGATCCGGACAAGCGCGAGACGCGTTCGATGCGCAGCAAGGAAGACGCGCACGATTACCGCTACTTCCCGGACCCCGACCTGATGCCGCTCGTGATCGGCCAGGACTGGATCGAGCGCGTGCAGTCCGGCATGCCCGAGCTGCCGGCCGCGATGCAACGGCGCTTCGTCGACGAGTACGGGGTGTCCGCGTACGACGCGGGCGTGCTGACGTCGAGCAAGGCGATGGCCGCGTACTTCGAAGCGGTGGTCGCGAAGGCCGGCGCGGCGAACGCGAAGATCGCCGCGAACTGGCTGATGGGCGACGTGTCGTCGCAACTGAACCGCGACGGCATCGAGATCGACGCGATTCCGGTGTCGGCCGCGCAGCTCGCGCTGTTGCTGCAGCGCATCGCCGACGGCACGATCTCGAACAAGATCGCGAAGGAAATCTTCGCGACGATCTGGGACGAGAAGGCGACCGACGACGGCGCGGCCGATCGCATCATCGACGCGAAGGGGCTCAAGCAGATCTCCGACACCGGCGCGCTGGAAGCGATCATCGACGAAGTGCTCGCGGCGAACGCGAAGTCGGTCGAGGAATTCCGCGCGGGCAAGGAAAAGGCGTTCAACGCGCTGATCGGCCAGGCGATGAAGGCGACGAAGGGCAAGGCCAATCCGCAGCAGGTCAACGAACTGCTGAAGAAGAAGCTCGGCTGAGCATGCGCGCGCGCCTGAACCGCGCTTGACGACGGGCCGCTCCGAACCAGTTCGGGGCGGCCCGTTGCGTTTGGTGGATGCGTTATCGTATGCATCGCACCGTCCAACGGAGGAACGAATGGCGAAACAACCGTCGCTCGACGATTTTCGCGTGCCCTACAGCACGCGCGAGAAGGAAGCCGCCGCATTCAAGCTCGACGCGTTCGACCCGGCCGCGAAGCCGTTTTCGTCCGGCTCGAAGGAAGCCGATCGCGAACGGCTGTCGGTCGTGTCGACCGAGCTCGACGTCCAGCAGGAGCGCCTGCACACGCAGCAGAAGAAGCGCGTGCTGCTCGTGCTGCAGGGGATGGACACGAGCGGCAAGGACGGCACCGTGCGCGCGGTGTTTCGCGAGGTCGATCCGCTCGGCCTGCGCATCGTGCCGTTCAAGGCGCCAACGCCGATCGAGGCCGCGCACGACTTCCTGTGGCGCGTGCATGCGCAGGTGCCGGCGGCGGGCGAACTCGCGATCTTCAACCGCAGCCACTACGAAGACGTGCTGGTGCCGCGCGTGCTCGGCGCGATCGGCGACAAGGAGTGCGAGCGCCGCTACCGGCAGATCCGCGATTTCGAGACGATGCTGTTCGAGAACGGTACGACCATCGTCAAGTGCTTCCTGCACATCTCGAAGGACGAGCAGCGCGCGCGGTTGCAGGCGCGCATCGACGACCCGACCAAGCACTGGAAATTCGACATCTCCGATCTCGACGCGCGCAAGCACTGGGACGCTTACCAGTCCGCGTACCGCGACGCGCTCGCCGCGACGTCGGCCGAGCACGCGCCGTGGTACGTGATCCCGGCGAATTCGAAGACGCACCGCAACGTGATGATCGCCGAGCTGCTGCTGCGCACGATGACCGACATGAAGCTGGAATTCCCGCCGCCGAAGCCCGAGCTCGAAGGCGTGAAGATCCGTTAAGCTGCCACCCTGTAAAAACATCGAACTGAACGGAACCCGACATGATGCGAGTGATTACCGCCAACCTGAACGGCATCCGCTCCGCCGCGAAGAAGGGCTTCTTCGACTGGCTTGGCGAGCAGAACGCCGATTGCGTGTGCGTGCAGGAAATCAAGGTATCGGCCGACGACCTGCCGGCCGAATTCGTCGAGCCGCACGGCTTCAAGAGCTATTTCCACCACGCCGAGAAGAAGGGGTACAGCGGCGCGGGCGTGTACAGCCGCCGCGAGCCCGATGACGTGATCATCGGCTTCGGCAGCAGCGAGTTCGATCCCGAAGGGCGCTACGTCGAGGCGCGCTACGGCAAGCTGTCGATCGTGTCGGTGTACGTGCCGTCCGGATCGAGCGGCGAAGAGCGCCAGCAGGCGAAGTACCGCTTCATGGCCGAATTCATGCCGCACCTCGCCGCGCTGAAGAAGAAGCGCGAGGTGATCCTGTGCGGCGACGTGAACATCGTCCACAAGGAAATCGACATCAAGAACTGGAAGAGCAACCAGAAGAATTCGGGCTGCTTGCCGGAGGAGCGCGAGTGGCTCACGAAGCTGTTCGACGACGTCGGCTACGTCGACGTGTTCCGCACGCTCGACCCGCGTCCCGAGCAGTACACGTGGTGGAGCAACCGCGGCCAGGCGTACGCGAAGAACGTCGGGTGGCGGATCGATTACCAGATCGCGACCCCGGGTGTGGCCGGTACCGCGAAAAGCACGTCGATCTTCAAGGACATCAAGTTCAGCGATCATGCGCCGCTGACGGTCGACTACGACTACCAGAAGTGATGGCCGGCGCTGCGCCGCGCGCGCAGCCGCCGGGCGAGTGATCCCGGTCGCCGGATGAAAGACGGGCCGCCTGTTCCGACAGGCGGCCCGTTTCGCTTGGGGCGGCGCTTACTGCTTCAACGACGCCATGTCGATCACGAACCGGTACTTCACGTCGCTCTTCAGCATCCGCTCGTAGGCCGTGTTGATCTGCTGCATCGGAATCGTCTCGATGTCGGACGTGATCCCGTGTTCCGCGCAGAAGTCGAGCATTTCCTGCGTTTCCGCGATGCCGCCGATCAGCGAGCCCGCGAGGCGGCGCCGCTTGAAGATCAGGTTGAACACCTGCGGCGACGGGTGGTCATGCTCCGGCGCGCCGACCAGCGTCATCGTGCCGTCGCGCTTCAGCAGGTGCAGGAACGGATTCAGGTCGTGCTGCGCGGCGACCGTGTTCAGGATGAAGTCGAAGCTGTTCAGATGCGCGTTCATCTGCGCCTCGTCCTTCGAGATCACCACTTCGTGCGCGCCGAGCCGCTTGCCGTCCTCGATCTTCGACGGAGACGTCGTGAACAGCACGACGTGCGCGCCCATCGCGCGCGCGAGCTTCACGCCCATGTGGCCGAGGCCGCCGAGACCGACGATCCCGACCTTCTTGCCGGGGCCGACGTTCCACTGCCGCAGCGGCGAATAGGTCGTGATCCCCGCGCACAGCAGCGGCGCGGCGCCGGCCGGGTCGAGCGTGTCCGGCACGCGCAGCACGAAAGCCTCGTCGACGACGAGCTGCGTCGAATAGCCGCCGTACGTGATGTCGCCGGTGACGCGATCCTGGCCGTTGTAGGTGCCGACGAAGCCGTTCTCGCAATACTGTTCGAGACCTTCCGCGCAGCTCGCGCACGTGCGGCACGAATCGACGAGGCAGCCGACGCCGACCAGCTCGCCGACCTTGAAACGCGACACTTGCGGGCCGGTCGCGGTCACGCGGCCGACGATTTCATGGCCCGGCACGACCGGATAGATCGTGTTGCGCCATTCATTGCGCGCCTGATGAAGATCCGAGTGGCAGACGCCGCAATAGAGGACGTCGATCTGGACGTCGAGGTCGCGCAGCGCGCGACGCTGGAATTCGAACGGGGCGAGCGGCGACTGCGAATCCGTCGCCGCGTAGGCATAGGTTGTGCTCATGCGGTGGGCTCCTTGTCCGGAAAAGATCCGGCGAAACAGACTGCCGTCGCATCGTGTGGCGATGCGGCGAGACAGGTGCCTATCGTAAGGAGCGCACCGCCGCGGTGAAATACCCGAAGGTCTGGAAGATTTGCCTATTCCTCTCGAATTGCCTGCGAACAGCCGTCAAAATGCGTTCGCGGTGCTACATTGCGAGCCAGATTCTCTTGCACGACAGGACGACGCCGATGAGCTTCCAGCCCCTTTTCGACGACTCGGGCGACCGTGTGCGGCGCCGCATGATCGAGCTGCATTCACGCCTCGCGCCGAATGAAGGCGATACGCTGGCGGCGCTCGACGGCGTGCGCTTCATTCGCGTGAGCCGTCCGGTGCCGCGCATGCCGGTGCTGTACGAACCGAGCATCGTCGTCGTGTGCCAGGGCCGCAAGCTCGGTTATCTCGGCGATCGCTCGTTCGTCTACGACGCGCAGCAGTATCTGGTGCTGTCGGTGCCGCTGCCGTTCGAGTGCGAAACCTTCGCGACCATGGACGAGCCGTTTCTCGCGATCTCGATCCGCGTCGATCTCGCGGTGATCGCCGAACTCGCGATCCTGCTCGACGAGACGCTCGGCGCCGCGGTCAGCGAGCCGCACGGCGTCTATTCGACGCCGCTCGATGCGCCGCTCGCCGACGCGGTGGTGCGCCTGCTCGAAACACTCGCGTCGCCGCACGACACGCGCGTGCTCGGGCCCGCGATCATGCGCGAGATCGCGTACCGCGTGCTGACCGGCGCGCAGGGCGACGCGATTCGTGCGGCGCTCGTCCAGCAGCATCATTTCGGCCGCGTCGCGAAGGCGCTGCGCCGCATTCATGCGGACCTGAAGGCCGATCTCGACGTCGAGACGCTCGCGCGCGAGGCCGGGATGAGCGTCGCGGTGTTCCACGCGCAGTTCAAGCACGTGACGGCGACGTCGCCGATGCAGTACGTGAAGGCCGCGCGGCTGCACCAGGCGCGGCTGATGATGGTGCAGGACGGTGTCGGTGCGGGTGCGGCGGCCGCGCGGGTCGGCTATGCGAGCGCGTCGCAGTTCAGCCGCGAGTTCAAGCGGCTGTTCGGCCGCAGCCCCGGAGACGAAGTGCGCTGGATGCGCGACAGCGGCGTGCGCCCGGCGATGGCCGACGTGGACGCGTAGCGTTCGCCGTTTCGCTCGGCGGCTCAGCGCCGCACGATCTTGCGCCGCTGTGCGCTGATGCCCGCGTAGTCGGGCAGCGATTCGACGCGTTTGCCCGTCGCCTTCGCGTACAGCGGCATCAGGTCCGGCAGCCGATTCAGCAGATCCTGGCGGCGCGCGCTGCTGTACGGGTGCGTGTAGATGAAGCCCGACGCCTTGTTCGCGCGCGTCGCGACCGCGAGCTTGTCCCACAGCGTGATCGCCGCGCGCGGATCGAAGCCCGCGCGTGCGGCGATGTCGCCGCCGATCACGTCGGCCTCGGTCTCGTCGGTCGGATCGTAGTGGAGCGACTGCAGGCGCTCGCCGAGGTTCAGCGCCTGCGGCAGCGGATCGCCGACGCCGAACAGCGGCGGCAGCGCGGCCGCGCGCAGCGACGTCTGCGAGGTCATGCTGAAATTGCTGCGCGCGTGTTCGCGCAGCGCATGCGCGATGCCGTGCGCGAGCAGCACGCCGAGCTCGTCGTCGTTCAGGCGCACGCGCTCGAGCATGCCGCCGTACACGAGCACCTTGCCGCCCGGCAGGCAGGTCAGGCGGATGTCGCGCGAGCGAATCGCGTTGACGTCCCACGCCCAGCTTTTCACGCGGTCGTTCCACTTCACCGAATACGGCGCGAGCTTCGCGACGATCGCGCGCAGCCGCTTCACGCGCGGCTGGTTCGCGGGCAGCAGGCGATTGCTGTCGGCGGCCGTCTGCACGATCTGCGCATATTCGTTCGCGGTGAGTTGTTCGAGCAGCGGTGACGGGATCAGCGTGCGGAACGCGATCGCGTTGCCGTAGCGGACCTGCTGCGGCGTCGGCGTATAGGCTTTCGCCGGCACCGCGGCGCCGGTCGGCTGCGCGCCTTCCGCGGCGGACGGCGCAACGGGCGCGGCGGACGTGGCCGGGGCGGGCGGCGTCGCCTGCGCTGCGGCCGGCGCGGAACCCGCTGCCGTCGCGCCGGTGTCGGTCGCGTGCGCGAGCGTCGCGGCGAGCGCCGCGGCGCCGACGCTCAGCGAAGCCGCCGCGTGTGCGAGGCGATGCAGGCGGTTACCGCGCACGGCTGGCCTCGCCGTTGCGTGCGGTACCGTTCCACGGCGCGATCCTGAACAGCAGCAGCATGCCGGGAATCGCAAGCGCGGTACACACGATGAAGTAGTCGTACCAGCCGATCTTCGCGACGACGAAGCCGCTCGCGGCCGATGCGAGCGTGCGCGGCACCGACGCGAGGCTCGTGAACAGCGCGAATTGCGTGGCCGTATAGCGCGGGTCGGTCGTGCTCGCGATGTACGCGACGAACGCGGCCATCGTCAGGCCGGTCGTGAAGGTTTCGAAGCCGTAGACGAGCGCGAGCGCGACCGTCATCGGGCTGAATTGCGGCGCGACGGCGATGCCGAACACCGACAGCGCGGCCGCGATCGCATGGCTCGTCGACATCGTGAAGTCGTACAGCACCGCCAGCACCGGCGAGCCGGGGCCGAGCTGCGCGAGCCACGCGAAGCCGAGTGTCGACACCATCTGCAGCGCGCCGAAGATCCACAGCCCGCGGCCGATGCCGATCCTCACGAGCCAGATGCCGCCGATGATGCCGCCGGCGACGCTCGCGACGAGCGCGGTGGTCTTCGCGACGATGCCGATCTCGGTGCGCGTGAAGCCGATGTCGAGGAAGAACGACGTCGACAGCGTGGTGGCCATCGTGTCGCCGATCTTGAACAGGAAGATGAACGCGATGACGAGCAGCGCGCCGGCCCAGCCGTCGCGCTGGATGAATTCGCGGAACGGCAGCACGATCGCATCGCGCAGGTTGCGCGGCGGCGCGCCGACCACTTCCGGCTCGCGCACGACGAGCGTCATCAGGATGCCCGGCAGCATGAACGCGCCGGTGATCGCGAACACGGCGTCCCACGGCAGGTGGTCCGACAGGATCAGCGCGAGCGAGCCGGGGATCAGCGCGGCGAGCTTGTACGCGTTCACGTGCACCGCGTTGCCGAGCCCCTGCTCGGTGTCGCGCAGCAACTCGCGGCGATACGCGTCGATCACGACGTCGGCGCTCGCGCCGAAGAACGCGACGAGCGTCGTGAGCGCGGCGACCGTCCAGATCGAGTCGCGCGGCGACACGAAGCCGAGTGCGGCGATCGCGCCCGCGACCAGCAACTGCGTGAGCAGCAGCCAGCCGCGCCGACGGCCCGGCCGCCAGCCGGGCAGGTGCGGGACGTAGCGGTCCATCAGCGGCGCCCACAGGAACTTCCACGTATACGGGAACTGGATCAGCGCGAACAGGCCGATTTCCTTCAGGTTCACGCCCTCGGAGCGCAGCCATGCCTGCACGAGGTAGACGAGCGTGAAGAGGGGCAGCCCCGACGTGAAGCCCAGGAACACGCAGATCAGCATGTGCGTGTTCAGATAGGCGCGCCAGCCGGGGTGATCCTCGTGAGCGGTGAGTGCGGGCGCCTCGTGTGGCGTTTTCGACATGGAATGGAACTGGGTAGCGTTGACTGATGGCGGCGGCAGCGCAGGCGGCGCGGACGGCGCAGGAGGGGCGGCCGCGCACGCGGGCGGGCCGGATCTTCCGTCAACGGCTCCCCGGCTCAGCTGCGCTTGACGCGATAGACAGCAAGACTACCACGCCAGTTCGCTCCCCATCGAATCGGCTGGCCTTCGTGCAGCACGACGCGGTCGAGGATCGTGACGCCGACCTCGGGCGCGAGCGCCTCGAAATCCTTGATCGTCAGCACCCGCACGTTCGGCGTGTTGTGCCACTGGTACGGCAGCGATTTCGACACCGGCATGCGGCCCTGCAGCACCGACAGCCGGTGCGACCAGTAGCCGAAGTTCGGGAACGACACGATGCACTCGCGGCCGACGCGCGCCGTTTCGCGCAGGATCGCGGCCGTCTGGTGGATCGTCTGCAGCGTCTGCGACAGGATCGCGATGTCGAAGCTGTGATCCTCGAACAGGCGCAGGCCGTCCTCGAGGTTCTGCTGGATCACGTTGATGCCGTTCTTCGCGCTGGCGAGCACGCCCGCGTCGTTCAGCTCGATGCCGTAGCCGGTGACGTCCAGCTCCTCCATCAGCAGCGCCAGCAGCGAGCCGTCGCCGCAGCCGAGATCGAGCACGGTCGAGCGCGGCTCGACCCAGCGGGCGATCGTGCGGAAGTCCGCGCGCGCGGACAGGGAATTCAGCGCTTGCTGGTTCATGCTCCCACCTCGAGGGCGATTCGTTCGTAATACGCACGGATCAGGTTGTGATAGCGCGCGTCGTCGAGCAGGAACGCGTCGTGGCCGTGCGGCGCATCGATTTCCGCGTAGCTGACCGTGCGCTTGTTGTCGAGCAGCGCCTTCACGATCTCGCGCGAGCGCGCCGGCGCGAAACGCCAGTCGGTCGAGAAGCTCGCGATCAGGTATTTCGCCTGCGTGTGCGCGAGCGCGGCCGTCAGGTTGCCGTCGAACGCCTTCGCCGGGTCGAAGTAATCGAGCGCGCGCGTGATCAGCAGGTAGGTGTTCGCGTCGAAGTAGTCGGCGAACTTGTCGCCCTGGTAGCGCAGGTACGACTCGACCTCGAATTCGACGTCGAAGCTGAAGTTGTACGCATCGAGCGCGCCGTCCGCACGGCGCAGCGCACGGCCGAATTTCTCGGCCATGTCGTCGTCCGACAGGTAGGTGATGTGCCCGATCATCCGCGCGACGCGCAGGCCGCGCTTCGGCTTCACGTCGTGTGCGTAGTAGTCGCCGCCATGGAAATCGGGATCGGACAGGATCGCCGAGCGCGCGACTTCGTTGAACGCGATGTTCTGCGCGGACAGCTTCGGCGTCGACGCGATGTCGATGCAGTGCGCGACGCGCTCCGGATACATCAGGCTCCATGCGAGCGCCTGCATCCCGCCGAGGCTGCCGCCCATCACCGCGGCGAAGCGCTCGATGCCGAACGCATCGGCGACGCGCGCCTGCGCGTGCACCCAGTCCTCGACGGTGACGACCGGGAAGCGCGCGCCGTACGGCTTGCCGGTCGACGGATCGATGCTCATCGGGCCGGTCGAGCCGAAACACGAGCCGAGGTTGTTCACGCCGATCACGAAGAAGCGGTTGGTGTCGAGCGGTTTGCCCGGCCCGACCATGTTGTCCCACCAGCCGGTGCTGCGCGGATCGTCCGCGTAGACGCCGGCGACGTGATGCGACGCGTTCAGCGCGTGGCAGACGAGCACCGCGTTCGAGCGCGCGGCATTGAGCTCGCCGTACGTTTCGACGACGAGCTGATAGTTGCCGAGCGCGCTGCCGCTTTGCAAGCGCAGCGGTTCGGCGAAATGCATGGTCTGTGGAGCGACGATGCCGATCGATTCCATTCGTTCCGCCTTATGACTGGGCGGCTAAACGGTGTCGGCGAGGCGCGGAGTCGGAGATGCGCGGCTGACGACCTCTTTAGCCGCATTTGTAGTGAACCGCCGGGACGAAGACGAAACCTGGGCCCCGGCCGGTTCGCGCGCCCGCAATCGAGTCAGCAAATCGGCGCGCTTCCGACCTGCCGCCACCGGGCGGCAAGTCGGCAAAGTATAGCGGAAATTGCGCGGAACGCCGATTCGGGCGCGCGAGGGGCGCTCGTCGGCCCCGTGTCGACGCCGGGCCGGCGAGAGGCGGCGCCTGGCCGTCGTCGGCATGAAGCGGGAAGCCGGGACCGTGCCGCGTCACCAGCGGTACTTCGCCGCCAACTCGCCCTTGACCACCGCATAGTCGGACAGGTTCGCTTCCACGCCGAACCCGGCCGAGATCGCGAAGCGCTTCGACAACTGGCCTGTCGCACCGATGCGGAACGCCGCACGATCGCGCGGCACACTGAACGAGAACGCGTTGCGATCGAGCGTCAGTGATCGCGAGCCGGGGCCATGCCACCAGTTCGCCTCGACGAACGGCCGCAACTCGCGCCCGGACGGCATCGCGGTCACGCCGTGCACGCGCACGCCGAGCCGGGTCAGCACGTCGGTCGAGCCCTGCCCGTCGAGATGGCCGCCCGGTGTGTCGTGCGCGGCCGCGTGATAGTCGGACACGACGAGTTGCGCCTCGGGCTCGACGAAGAACCGCGTATCGCCGCGTTCGTAGAACGGGATCGAATAGCCGGTCTCCACCGATCCCGTCACGGTGCGAGAGCGGTACGAATCGCCGGCGAGGCTGCCGCCGACGCTGTTCGCGTACGCGCCGTACATGACCCACGTATCGACGTACGGGCCGGACAGGATGTCGCGATTGCCGTACCACGTGCCGTACAGCCCGACGTTGTAGCCCGCGACGCTGCCGCGCGCGGTGGCGTCGGCCATGCGGTGCGTCGCCGCGTTCCACAGCGGGCGGGTCGACCAGCTCGTCTGGCTGCCGTACATGCCCATCGCGCCGACGCGCAGGCTGCCGCCGCGGCCATCGTCGAAGCGGAACAGGTCGGCGCCCGCGTGGATCAGGCGGCCGTTGCCGGACACGCTGCGCGCGCCGCCGGACATCGACGTGAACTGGCCTTCGGCGCGCAGCCACACTGCGCCGTCGAGCGGGCCCGACGTCGAGCCGGCGGTGCGCAGCGTGCGGTCCTCGCGTTGATGCAGGCTGTGGATCGCCATCATCGCAGCCGCGTCGGCGTTCGCCAGATACGCGTCGGGTTCCGGCGCGACGGCGCGCGACGGAGGCGACGGGGGCGATGGGGGCGGCGTCGTCTCCGGCGAGTTGCCGTCGTTGCCCCCTGGCGGCAGCGGTGGCGCCGGCGGCCGGGGCGGTTCGGGCTTCGCGGCCGAAACGAGATACCAGTCTTCCGCTTGGCCGCCGTGCCCGCCGCGCGCGAGCATGTAGTCGTAGCCGCCGGCCGACAGCGTGCCGAAACCTTGACGGTAGCCGTCCGACGCCGCGTCGAGCGCGAATGCCGACGTATCCGTCGTGCCGCCATTGCGCGTTTCGACGACCGGAATGCCGATCGTGGTCTGCGCGCCGTCGCCGCCGGCGTGCTTGACGACGATGTTCGTGTTGCCCGACGCATGGCCGCCGTCGATCACGAGCTTGTCGGTCGGCGACGCATCGTCGCTCAACGTCGTATGGATCAGCAGCTTGCCGTTATGTGCCGCGTAGTCGCCGTTGACGACGAGCCTGCGTGGAGCGCCTGGGACATCCGGAGGCGTGAACGCGATCGTCGAGTCGTTCAGCGCGACGGACGCGACCGTGGAATTCGCGGTGACGAACCATAGACTGTCGGCGTCGAGCGACAGCGCGCGCACGGCGTCGGTTGCGCCGGCCCATACGGCGGCGCGAGACAGCGCGACGTCGGTGACCGCGTGCGTCGCGCTGCCGTCCTCGGTCGGAAGGTTCACGATGTCGCCCTCCGCCTGCGAGCCCGTATCGAGCGTCAGGCGTACGGGTGCGCCGGATTCCGCGTCTACCGCCAGCAGCGTGCCGTTGCCGCCTGCGATGCGCGTGCCGTTGCGCAGCGAAATGACGGCCTCGGACGCGTCGATCGCGCTGTGCTGCGTGCTGACGAGCGTGCTGCCGTCGGCCGTCAGCGTGCCGCCGTGGACGCTTGCGGCCGACGCGCCGGCGCCGGTCGCGAGCACGTCGGCGCGCTGCAGGTCGATCGTGCCATTGACGATGGCACGCAGCGCGGCGGCACGCTTGCCGTGGGTCTCGACGCTCGTGTCGGCGAGGGAGACGAGGGCGCCCGTACCGCCCGCGTACACGCCGAAGGCGCGCTCGCCGCTCGTCGCGATGCCGCCGCGCGTCATTGCGATCCGGCCGCCGTTGAGCGCGAGTACGCCCGCCGAGCGTTCGCCGGTTGTCGTCACGCGCGTATCGATCGCGTCCACGACCGGTGTGTCCGCATACTCCTTCGATGCGTAGAGTCCGTGCGAACTGGTGCCGTGGGTGACGACGTTCGTGCGCGCGAGTTCGACATGACCCTCGCGCGTATCCACGCCGAGCGCGGCATAGCCGTCGGTTTCCAGGTGCGAGTCGCCGAATGTGACCGAGGAAGCTCCCGGCAGGAACAGGGCCGACGCATAGTTTCCGGCGGTACGGATGTCGGTGCGGCTGAGGGTGGCGCGTGCGCCGTCATAGCTGATGCCGAGGCCGTAGGCGAAGTCGCCGCCGGTGCGGATCAGCGTGCGTGCGACGTCGATCGTGCCGCCCGGCACGCCGGTCGCGATGATGCCGTATGCTTCCTTGCCGCGCGTCACGATCACGCTGTCGTCGATGTCGAACCGGCTGTTGCGGTCGGCGAGGGAGACGCCGTGCCCGTAGGCTTGATCGGTATCGATGGAGATGCGTTCCGCGGACACGCTGGCGCCGACGCGGGCCTCGATACCGGCGCTGGAACTTCGCGTCCGGATTTCCGTGTCCCGCAGTTCGATGCGCGAGCCGGCCCCCCATGCCGAGGCACCCGGTGCGGCGTGGCCGGTCGAGAACAGGCGAGTTTTGCCGGTGGTGACCAGCAGGCCGCCGTTGATGGCCGTCAGTACGGGCTGGCCATGCCCGGTCGTCGAGTAGTCGCCCGGCACAAGTTCCAGCACGGTGCCGTCCGCCCTCTGCGGGCCGCCGCCGCTGACCTGGGCCGATGACGGCAAGGGCATCATCGCGCCGGCGAGCAGCGCGGAGTGCGCGATACGCCGGCGGGCGCGCGCTAGAAAAAATGGAAATCCGTCGTTCACCCGTTCACCTCGATTGCACTTGAATGGGTGAAAATTAAACCGATCAGGTGATGCGCGAAATTGGACGAGTTCGAATTTTGCAGTCTGTTCGATCGCACGACCTCATCGTCTTCGCCGGAAGTGCGGCGACGGGGCGGGATTCGTGCACAAGCATGAGCTCCGGTGGGAGGTAGCCAATGGGCCCATGCGACTACTGGTAGCTCGTCGTGAACGTCGCGACACAACCTTGACCGTTCCGGCGGAAACCGGGCCAGTCGCGATGTATTGCGCACGCAGTGGAATATTGGTCGTCGTCGACGCCCTGCCGACGTACCACTGGTTCGGATTGCCGGCCACGCGCGAATCGGGACCGTAGCCTACCGGCGAGCCGTTTCGGAGAATGCGCAGTTTTACGCCTTTTGCGGTGGAGGCGGGGGCCAGCGTCAACTGATCACTCGTGTTGGCGGGGGCGGTCAGGTCGGTGAGCGTCACATACAGGCTCGCGCCGGACTGACATTTCAGGCCGATGTTGAAGCCCGTGTCGCCTGTGGCGGCGCCGATGGAATCCAACTGACGCGTGACGGATCCCGTGGATTCGCGATTCGCGAAAAACAAGCGCGACGCGCGGGCCGCAGTGTGCCCGCGCGCCAGGAGACGATCCGGCGCGCATGGCGCGCGCCGGCGTGTCGATTACTGATACATGATCGAGTACATCACCGACGTATTCACCGTACCCGCCGATGCACCGCCACCCACGGCGACGTATTGCGCGTAGTAAGGCAGCGTGGCCGACCCATTCGCCAGATCAACGGGGATCGAGTTTTCCTGCGCCTTGCCGAGATTGATCTGGCTGTAATCGGAACCGTTGAGCAGGGTGATCTCGATGTTCTTCGCCGTACCCGACGCGTTGAACAGCTGGCCGGTCGTCGAGTTGACGGTCGTGCCTGCCTCGAAGTGGGTGTAGACCTTGCCCGAGGCCGGCGCGCAGTTCTTCAGGCCGATGTTGAATGCCGTGCGGCCTGCGGTCGAGCCGCCGACGCCGAGTGCACTCGTCGAGACCTTCGGCATCTGGACCGTGAAGTCCTTGCCGCCGCCGGCGCCGTTGCCCTCGATCGTGCACGTCTGCGTGCCGACCGCGCCGGTGACAGTGATCGTGCCGTCGGCTGCGTGTGCCATCGTCGGCAGTGCGGCGGCGGCGGCCACGGTCAGTGCTGCGATGCTGGAGAATGCGAGTTTCATATCAATTCCTGTAGGACGTGAGGCAATAAACAAACGGATTCCGTCTTCGCGGCACCTGCATGTCGTAGCCGACGATGCGGGGATACGGGACTTCCTCCAACGATTGTCTTTCGATCTTCAACTGCTCTGGACTGCGAATCGAAAGACGATTGAGGCCGGCGGCTAGGCGACGGCCTGTCGGAAAGCGGCCAGCATGCTCCTGGAATGGCAGGACGCTCTCCGCGATGCTTGTGTCGAGATCATTCGGCGGCTTCGCTCGACGAAGCCGTACGTGCACGTCGACGGCCCGACCTTGCGCTCAATCACCATCTGGCGCGGCCGCGGTAATCGGGCCATCCGATTGGCCGGCCTTCGGTACGCCGTAGTCGCAAACCGCCTCGGCCCGCTCGTACCCGAGCGCTTTGTTCGATGCCGTCGGCAGGCGGTAGGTGAGCGAGCAGACGTCGGTCGCGCGGTTACCCCATTTCGCGGTCAACGCACTGTCGTTCTCCAGACCGCGGACGAACAACGCGCCGCCCTGGCCGACCATCCCGATCGTCTTGCCTTGCGCATCGGTCACGACGCTCCCGAACGGCACGGTCGCGCCGTTGGGCTGACGAATGGTCAGCAGTGCCGCGCGCCCGCTCACCGTCGCAAACTTGATCTTCACCACGGAGTTGGCGCGCGGCGCGATCTGCTCGCTCGTCGATTGCATATCGACATCCAGCGGAATGCCCTTCGGGTCGAGCTCGATCGTGTTCATCTGGTACGGGGTGAGGTACGGCAATACCGCATAGCCGCGCCCGTCGATCTTCACGTCCGTACCGTTCATCACGCGTGCGCCCTTCGCGCCCTTGGCCTCGATGATCGCGACCGTGTCGCCGAGATCGTTCGCGAGCGTGACGCCGCCCGCGTGGGCGACCAGCGCGCCGGACATGCCCGCGGACACGCTCGAATAACCCTTGCCGCCGCTGGCGCTGCCAGAGAAGGAGGCATACGGGCTGCGGTACTGTGCGTTGCCGCCGCCGCTTGTCGAGCCGGACGCATGGCTCGCGTTGACACCGTAGGAGAACGCGTGGGTCTCGCCGAGCGTGCCGGTCAGCGACATCTGCTGGGACGTGCCGCTTTGGTTGTCGCGTGCGATGCTCGTACTCAAAGTCGGCGCGTGCGTGCGGCGGCCGAGCGGGACCGACAGGTTCGCGAACACCTGATTCGACAACTGGCCCGTGTAGCCGTCGCGTTGCCGTGAGACCGACACGTTGTAGCTCAGGTTGACCCCGAACACGCGCATGCTGTTGTTGTAGCCGAGCTGGAATTGCGTCGTCGTACCGTGACGGTTCCAGTAATTGACCGACGATCCCACCGCGTACACGCTGCCGCGCGCTTCGCCGAGATCCTGGTTCAGCGTCAGCTGGACCTGGTTGCGCTGGCGGTACACGTCGTTCGGATCGCGGTTCGACGCCGCTTCCTGGCGGGCGTACAGCGCGTCGCGCATTCCCCAGTAGCCGCTCGACGAGTAGCGGTAAGCCGCGACCGCGATGTTGGTGCCGGTCGTTTCAAGGAACTTGCTGTAGCTCACCCGAACGCTTTGCCCGCTCGTGGACCGCGCACCGGGAATATTTGCGTTGGCCTGCGTGACGTCGACCGCGATCGCGCCGATCCGAGTGTTGAACGCGGCGCCGACGAGGCCGGCGAGGTAGTTTTCCGCGACGATCGCGCCGACATAGCCGGTGATCAGGTTACTGATGCCGCGCTGATAGGTGCCCTGCACGAAATTCGGATGGCGATCCAGCTGGGATTCGCGTACCTGTCCGAGCGCGACGCTGTAGCGCGAGACGCCCGGGCGCAGCGACTGCGCGACCGCCGCATACGGCACCGTGAAGCTGTTCTTGTGCCCGTCGGCTTCGGTCACGGTGACGAGCAGGTCGCCGCCGTAGCCGGTCGGGTACAGGTCGTCGATCTGGAACGGCCCTGGCGCGACCGACGTTTCGTACAGCACGTTGCCGTGCTGCGATACCTGGACATGCGCATTGCTCGCCGCCACGCCGCGGATCAGCGGCGCGTAGCCGCGCATCGAATCCGGGAGCATCCGATCGTCGGTGGCAAGCGTGATGCCGCGCATGCCGATGCTGTCGAGCAGCGAGCCGTCGGTATACGCCTCGCCGATCTTCAACTGGCTGCGCCATGCCGGCAGATCGCGCTGAACGTACGTGTTCATGCTCTGGTAGCGATTGTCGCCACGCGATTGCGCGGTATAGGTGCCGTTGTGCCGGAAATGCCAGTTCCCGATGTTCACGCCGCCGACGAGGCCGAGGTACCCCTGCGTGCTTTCGTAGCCCGACGACGAATTGCGGAACACGTTCGCGTCGTAGCGCAGCGTCGCGGACGGCACGCCCGAGTCCCACAGCTCGGGGCTGACGTATCCGCGCGGATTGCGCAATACAGCCGCCTGCGGAATGCTCACGTTGAGGCGGAATTCGGACATGTCGAATTCATACGAGGCTTCGTCGACCAGCTTCGCGACGTCCGTGCATGTACCGTCTGCCTGCACGCGCGCCAGTTCGGCGCGCCCGGGGGCGGTCAGTGCCTGGTCGTCCAGGCCGAGCCGGGCGACCAGGCCGCGATCGAAGCACGGCTTGGCGCTCGCCACACCCGCTTCCGCGCTGAACCGCACGGTCGAACGGCCGCGCCAGTCCCCGTTCACATGGAGGTCGACCAGATAGTCGCCCGGCGGGACCGGATTGCCTTTGGAGAAGCGCTCGAGGTCGAGCTGCTGCCCGCGCGGCTTCATCATCAACGTGTCGTTGAAGTGAACCTGGGCGACCGTGTAGCCCCCCGCCGGGCCGGTTTGCGTGTCCGCCGCGCGGACCTCGACGCCCCAACTGGCAAGTGCCGCAAGCACGCACAGGTAGCCCGGCTTGAGCGCTACTCGCCCGATGGCCGGCAACGGCGCTATTCGATGATTCGCTCGCATGAATTAAACATTTTGATGCCGCATCGTCATAACGCGAGCGACGGTTTTCCTGCGGCGATGCGATCGCCGCTTCTTCGGTCCTTTCGGGATGTATCGGGCTAGGCGGCTGCCTCAGCGCGTTGGCTTCGGTGCGTAGCGGCCTTCGACGCCGGCGCCGTAATCGTTGAGAAATGTGTAATCGACCTGAATCGGCCCGGTGGGCGCCGACGGCACGTTGCCGACATCGAATTGCGCGGTCGATTTCGGATCGACCATGCCGCCCTGGTCGTTGGTCCAACTTGTGCTGCCGGCCTTGACGGCCAGCTTGCTGAACGTCACGTGGTACGGCGTCGGATTGTTCGCTTCCAGCACGTAGCCGCCACCGGGCTTCGGTGCGAAATGCCAGCTCACCTTTTCGGCCGATTCGTCGGCGACGCCCTGCAGCGAAGCTGGGCGGAAGAACAGCTTGATGCGCGAACGGAACGCGAGTTGCAACAGATTCGGCGCGTCGGGGTTGTCGGCCATCTGGGGTGGAACGTCGAGCACGTTCAGCCAGTACAGCGTCTCCCTGTCTTGCGCCAGCGGCTCTTGCGTATAGATCAGCCGCAGGCTCTGCCCTTTCTTCGGATCGAGGCGGAACAGCGGCGGCGTCACCGTGAACGGGACTTTCGTGTCGTCCGGCAGCGCATTTGCATTGCCGTCGTCCACCCAGCCCTGCACGAGCGACGGTCGATCGCCGTCATTGGTCAGCTTGACCGTGACTTCGCGTTCCTTTTCCGGATACACGACGCGCGTACCGCTGATCACGACGCTCGCATCCGCCGCCGCCGGGCCGAGCAGCGACGCGGCCAGCATCGCGCCGGTCGCACCGATGCGCCAGTTTTTCCGTCTGTTCATCGCTGATTTCTCCCTGGTTTGAACATCGAAGGCATGCGCTTGCATACCTCGTCGGCCCGGATCCGCGATCCGCCGCGAATCCGGGCTGCCGGACCGAGTCCGCGTTACTGGTAGGCGATCGAATACATGACCGACGTGTTCACGGTGCCAGCCGTGGCCGCGCCGCCCATTGCGACGTACTGCGCCGCGTATTCGAGTTCGGCCGAGCCGCCCGTGATCGCGACCACCTGCGAGTTTTGCTGAGCTTGTGCGGCGCCGAGCTTGATGCTCGAGCCGTTCTTGTTCAGCAGGCCGATCTCGACGTTCTTCGCCGTGCCCGTTGCATTCAGCAAATTGCCGGTGCCGGCGTTCACGGTCGTGCCCGGCTCGAAGTACACCGAGACGTTGCCCGAGCCGCCCGTGCAGTTGGTCAGAGAGAGCTTGAAGGGCTTGCGGCCGGCCGTCGTGCCCGTCGAGGACAGCGCGGACGTCGACACGGTGGGCAGGTCCACGGTGAAATCCTTGCCGCCGCCGTTGCCCGAGATCGAGCAGGTTTGCGACGTGATTTCACCCATGAACGTGATCGTGCCGTCTGCTGCGTGGGCCGACGACGCCGCGGTGACGAGACCCGCTGTTGCCAGCAAAATGGAGAGTGCTTTCTTGGACATGTAAGTACCTGTTTGAAATGGTCTTGCGTCGAAAGACGACGCACCGACGTTTCCTTCGCGCTGTCGCCGACCACTGGAGCGCGTGCCGAAAGCAGCGGTGGGAAACAGCCCACATTGTTTCCAAGTAAGCAGTTTGAAAAAATTGGACGATGCTGAAGGTGACGTGGAATTGACTAGTACGCGTACTAATTTTCTTCAGATAGCGTCAACCCGACGGAATACGATTGCAACCGTTACAAGGATTTGACGTTGTCGAATCCGTATGCGGCGTGATGTCCGGACGGGGCGATCGGCGCAAGTGATCCGGACTACGAAATGTTTGCCGTGCCCGGGCGTGGTACGGAAAAGGTATCGATGGTGCCTTCCATTAGCAGAACGTATCGTCTGCGACTGCGCCAAGGGCCCGGCGGCGAATCCGGCGTGGCTTTGCGTGGTGAATCGGCGATACAGGGCGCGGGCCGGGCGTGCCGACACCCGCCCGGAGGCGGCACGCCCGTCAATCTGCGCGCCGGCGGGCGCCGGCGCAGGCCGTGCGCGGGAACGTTACTGCAGAATCAGGCGCAGATGCGCATCGGCCTGTTCGCCGGGCGCGTGCGCGAAGCCGCTGCGCTCGAAGCGATGCCAGCAGCCGATCACGTAGCTGACGAGCAGGCTCGCCCGCACGGCCGGATCGTAATCGCCGGGCAGCGGCACCGCATGGGCGCCATCGCTGCCGCCGTCGCGGCGCGCGCGCGCGTCGAGCAGCGCGACGCGCAGGCTCTGCTTCACGGTCGCCTCGATCCGCTCGACTATCCGGTCGACCCGTTCGGCGAGCCGTTCGTGCTCGCCGACCAGCGCCTCGCCCGTCAGTACGCGTGTCATCCCGGGGTTCTTCGCGGCGAAACCGAGCAGCATCAACGCGATCGCGCGTGCCTGCATGACGCCGTCGGGCTCTTTCGCGGCGATCTGGTTGATCAGCCGGAAGACGGTTTCCTCGATGAATTCGATCAGGCCCTCGAACATCTGGGCCTTGCTGGAGAAGTGGCGATAGAGTGCCGCCTCCGACAGGTCGAGCCGCGCCGCGAGCGCGGCCGTCGTGATCTTCTCGCGCTTCGGCGCCTCGAGCATCGACGCGAGCGTCTGCAGGATGTGCACGCGGCGCTCGCCCGGTTTCGGGCGGGCGCGGCCGGCGACGGTGTGGTCTTCGGTTACGGCTTGGTCCTGCGGGTGAGTCGGCTGCATTTTTGTCGCCCCGATCGAGTGCCCAGTCGCAGCGATTTTAACGAACGAATGCGCTGGTCGACGTAATGCGGCCGGCCCGTGTTCGGCAAATGGCTCGGGAGGTGGCCCGTGATCCATACCGTGCCGACGCCGAGGCGCTTGTAGCGCTTGAGGTGGCTGCGCGTGTCCTCGACGAGAATCGCGTCTGCCAGCCGTGCGTGCGCGGCGCGCAGCGTCCGGCGCAGCATCGCGTGGTCGGGCTTCGCGCGCCACGTGCGGCGGTCGCGCATGTGCTCGATCGCGATCACGCGCTCGAACAGCCGCTCGATGCGCAGCTCGCGCAGCACCGCGCGCGCGTAGTTCTCCGGCGCGTTGGTCAGCACCAGCTTGCGACCCGGCAGCGCGGCGACGATGCGCGCGAGGCCGCGCTCGGCGCGCACCATCGCGGGCAGGTCGGAAAACGTGTGGACCACGCGCAGGAAGTCGTGCGGATCGATCGGGTGATGGCGCGTGAGGCCGAGCAGCGCGGCGCCGTAGCGCTCGGTGTAGCCGTTGCGCAGACGGTCGGCTTCGGCGCGCCCGACCTGCAGCGCGTCGACGATGTATTGCGTCATCGCACGGTTGATCTCGGGAAAGATCGCGTGCGACGCGTGATGAAGCGTGTTGTCGAGATCGAACAGCCAGACCGGCGCGCCAGCGCGCGGCCGGTGGCGCGAGATGCGCCGGCGCCGCAGCGGCGCCGGCAGGTCGGGGCCGGCAGGCGGGCGGCGCGCGCTCAATGCGAGCGGATCATCGTGCCGAACGGCTGCTCGGTCAGGATTTCCAGCAGCACCGAATGCTCGATCCGGCCGTCGACGATGTGCACCGACTTCACGCCGCTCTTCGCGGCGTCGAGCGCTGACGAGATCTTCGGCAGCATGCCGCCGGAGATCGTGCCGTCCTCGAACAGCGCATCGATCTCGCGCGCGGACAGATCGGTCAGCAGGTTGCCGTCCTTGTCCATCACGCCCGGGATGTTGGTCATCATCAGCAGCTTCTCGGCGTTCAGCACGGTCGCGAGCTTGCCCGCGACGAGATCGGCGTTGATGTTGTACGACAGGCCGTCTTCGCCGAAGCCGATCGGCGAGATCACCGGAATGAACGCGTCGTCCTGCAGCGCCTTCACGACCGCCGGGTTGATCGCTTCGACTTCGCCGACCTGGCCGATGTCGATGTACTGGCCCGGGTTGTCGCGGTCCGGCATCAGCAGCTTGCGCGCGTGGATCAGGCCGCCGTCCTTGCCCGTCAGGCCCACCGCATGGCCGCCGAAGTGGTTGATCAGCATCACGATGTCCTGCTGCACTTCGCCGCCGAGCACCCATTCGACGACTTCCATCGTCTCTTCGTCGGTGACGCGCATGCCCTGGATGAAGGTGCCGGCCTTGCCGATCTTCTTCAGCGCGTGATCGATCTGCGGGCCGCCGCCGTGGACGATCACCGGGTTGATGCCGACCAGTTTCAGCAGGATCACGTCGCGCGCGAAGCCCTGCTTGAGCCGCTCTTCCGTCATCGCGTTGCCGCCGTATTTGATGACCACGGTCTTGCCGTGGTAGCGACGGATGTACGGCAGCGCCTCCGCGAGGATTTCTGCTTTCAGCGTGGGGGCGATCTGCGAGAGGTCGATGGGCTCGGACATGGCGGCGGCTCTGGCTGGGAACGGTTGAAACAGGGCGAATTGTACAGGAGTGGCGCAGCGCAGCATCGGGTTTTTGGGCCGGCCGGAACACCGGCGGCGCGGCGCGGCATCGCACGCGGCGGCCCGCCGGCTATGGCGCGGCACGATTCGGGGCGCCGTCGCGCGGCGGGCGCCGGCGGACGGGCGCGCATGCGTTGACGGGCGACCGCGGCCGGGCGGCCGGCGTGCAAAATTCAGCCGCCGCGCTATGCTTGTCGCGTGGGGCGATGTCCCGCCCGCTTCCGCGATCGCGTCATGACCGATTCCGCCGCCGACGCCCGTTCCGTCCCGCGCCGTGCGCGCTGCCCGCACTGCGGGCGCGGCTTCGACTGCGGCGCGCACACGCAGCCGTTCGACTGCTGGTGCGCGTCGATGCCGATGCTGCCCGGCGGCACGCCGCCCGCGGCCGGTGCGCGGTGCCGATGCCCCGAGTGTCTGGCCGACGAGATCGCGCAGCGCATGGCCGGCGAGGCCGGTTGACGCGGCGCGCCGCGCACGCGTGCCGCCCGTTCGCACGCGCGGATCCGGCCCCGCTAGGGGCGCCGGGCGCTAAACGGGTAAACTGCCCGGATGCAACGAATCACCACCACCGGGCGCGTCAACCTCAGTCACCTGTTCTGGCTCCGCAATCTCGCGATCATCGGCCAGCTCGTGACGATCGGCGTCGTGCAGACCTATTTCGGCGTGCACCTGCCGCTGCCGGCGATGCTGATGGTCATCGCGCTCGAAATCGTTTTCAACGCGCTGACCTGGGTGCGCGTGCTGCGCGCGCGGCCCGAGACCAATTTCGAGCTGCTCGGCCAGCTGTGGGTCGACCTCGGCGCGCTGTCCGCGCTGCTGTTCCTGTCGGGCGGCACGACCAATCCGTTCGTGTCGCTGTACCTGCCGTCGCTCGCGATCGCGGCGGCCGTGCTGCCGTGGCACCTGATGATCTGGCTCGCGGCGTTCGCGGTCGCGTGCTACGCGGCGCTGGGCTTCGATTCGGTGCCGCTCAACATGGACAACCCGGCGAACCTGTTCGATTACTACCGGACCGGCATGTGGGCGAACTTCATGGTCAGCGTCGGGCTGATCGCGTGGTTCGTCGCGCGCATGTCGAATGCGCTGCGCCAGCGCGACGCGGCGCTCGGCGAGGCGCAGCAGCACCTGCTGCGTGACGAGCGGGCCGTCGCGCTCGGCGTGCAGGCCGCCACCGTCGCGCACGAAATGGGCACGCCGCTGTCGACGATCGCGATGCTCGCCGAGGAGTTGCGCGACGCGGCGCGCGCCGATCCGGGGCTGGCGCGCTACGAGGCCGACCTGAAGGTGCTCGAGGAACAGATGACGCTCTGCACGTCGGCGCTCGCGCGCCTGCGCAGCCGCGCGAGCGCGCCGGCGAGCCGCCAGCCGGTGGACGACTGGCTCGACACGTTCGTCGAGCACTGGCGTCTGCGGCATCCGCACGTGCAGTTCGAGCTGCTCGGCGCGCGCCCGTCGGGCGTCGCGCTCGACGATACGGTCGCGGCCGGCCAGATCCTGACGATCCTGCTCGACAACGCCGCGCGCGCGAGCCCGCAGCGCGTGACGCTCGCCGCGAAGGTCGCGCACGACCGCGCGACCGACGAAATCGAATTCGAGGTATGCGACGACGGGCCCGGCATTCCGGCCGCGCTGCGCGAATCGCTCGGCGCGATGCCGGTCGACAGCACGCAGGGCGGGCACGGCGTCGGCCTGTATCTCGCGTTCAGTGCGGCCGCGCGGCTGGGCGGCGAGATCGAACTGTCCGATGTCGCGCCGCGTGCGGCCGGCGGCAACGGCCGGGCGGCCGGTGCGGCGAATGGCCACGCGGCGGCCGCATCGGGACAACGCACGGGTGCACGCGCGGCCGAACGGCCAGCCGGCACGCCGGACGGCCGACCGGCCGGCGCCGCGGCCGGGCGCGGCACGCGGGCCGTGCTGCGCCTGCCGGTCGCGCGTGTCGCGATGCCGGCTGCCTCAACCAACACGTAGACGGAGAAACCCCATGAGCGAGAACAATTTCCTGGTGATCGACGACAACGAGGTGTTCGCGGGCACGCTCGCGCGCGGCCTCGAGCGCCGCGGTTACGCGGTCCAGCAGGCGCACGACAAGGAGGCGGCGCTCCGGCTCGCCGCAGGCGGCAAGTTCCAGTTCATCACCGTCGACCTGCATCTCGGCGAGGATTCGGGGCTGAGCCTGATCGCGCCGTTGTGCGACCTGCAGCCCGATGCGCGGATTCTGGTGCTGACCGGCTACGCGAGCATCGCGACCGCCGTGCAGGCCGTGAAGGAGGGCGCCGACAACTACCTCGCGAAGCCCGCGAACGTCGAGTCGATCCTGGCCGCGCTGCAGACCAACGCGAGCGAAGTCCAGGCCGAAGAGGCGCTCGAGAATCCGGTCGTGCTGTCGGTCGACCGGCTCGAATGGGAGCACATCCAGCGCGTGCTGGCCGAGAACAACAACAACATTTCGGCGACCGCGCGGGCGCTGAACATGCACCGCCGCACGCTGCAGCGCAAGCTCGCGAAGAAGCCGGTGCGGCAGTAAGCGGCGCGGCGCCGGCGCGCACGCACGCCGGGTGGCACGAGCGGCACGGGCGTTGCGCGATGCGATTCGGGAGCGACGCAACGCGACGCGCTACGGCGCAGCCGCGCGGCGCTGTCCGGCAGGAAGCCGCGAGCGCGGCCACGGGCGCGCGCCAACGAAAACGGGCGGCCCCGCTCACCCGCGGGGCCGCCCGTTTCGCTTTCGCCGCCGCGCGCGTTACAGCACGTAGCGCGACAGGTCTTCGTCCTGCGACACTTCGCCGAGCGCGCGGTCGACATACTGCGCGTCGATCGTCACGCGCTCGCCGGCGTGGTTGCCGGCCGAGAACGACACTTCCTCGAGCAGCTTCTCGATCACCGTGTACAGCCGGCGTGCGCCGATGTTCTCGGTTTTCTCGTTGACCGCGAACGCGATCTCGGCGAGGCGGCGGATGCCGTCTTCCGCGAATTCCAGTTCCACGTCTTCGGTGGCGAGCAGTGCCTGGTACTGCTTGACGAGGCTCGCGTCGGTCGCGACGAGGATCGCTTCGAAGTCTTCGACCGACAGCGAATCGAGCTCGACACGGATCGGGAAGCGCCCCTGCAGTTCGGGAATCAGGTCGCTCGGCTTCGCGAGGTGGAAGGCGCCGCTCGCGATGAACAGGATGTGATCGGTCTTCACCATCCCGTACTTCGTGTTGACCGTCGTGCCCTCGACGAGCGGCAGCAGGTCGCGCTGCACGCCCTGGCGCGACACTTCGCCGCCGCTGCCTTCGTTGTTGCGCGACGTGATCTTGTCGATCTCGTCGAGGAACACGATGCCGTTCTGCTCGACGTTCTGCACGGCCTTCGTCTTCACTTCCTCTTCGTTCAGCATCTTCGCCGCTTCCTCGTCGGTCAGCAGCTTCAGCGCTTCCTTGATCTTCACCTTGCGGCGCTGCTTCTTGCCGCTGCCGAGGTTCGAGAACATCGAGCGGATCTGCTCGGTCATCTCTTCCATCCCCGGCGGCGCCATGATGTCCATGCCGACGGTCGGCTGCTCGAGGTCGAGCTCGACTTCCTTGTCGTCGAGCTGGCCTTCGCGCAGGCGCTTGCGGAACGTCTGGCGCGTCGCGTTGTTGTCGTCGTTCGCGTGCTCGGCATTGCCGCCGAAGCCCACCGCGCGCGGTTGCGGCAGCAGGATGTCGAGGATGCGGTCCTCAGCCTGGTCGGTCGCCTTGCTGCGTACCTTGCGCATTTCGGATTCGCGCGTCTGCTTGACCGAGATCTCGATCAGGTCGCGCACGATGCTGTCGACGTCGCGGCCGACGTAGCCGACTTCGGTGAACTTGGTCGCCTCGATCTTGATGAACGGCGCATCGGCGAGCTTCGCGAGGCGTCGCGCGATTTCGGTCTTGCCGACGCCCGTCGGCCCGATCATCAGGATGTTCTTCGGGGTGATTTCCTGGCGCAGCGGGTCGGCGACCTGCTGGCGGCGCCAGCGGTTGCGCAGCGCGACGGCGACGGCCTTCTTCGCCTTCGCCTGGCCGATGATGTGCTTGTCGAGTTCCGAGACGATCTCGGCAGGGGTCATGGTGCTCATGGTGCGGTCCTTACTCGATCGTTTCGATGATGCGGTTGTGGTTCGTGTAGATGCACATGTCGCCGGCGATCTCGAGCGATTTCTCGACGATCTCGCGCGGCGACAGCTCGGTGTTCTCGGCGAGCGCGCGGGCCGCGGCCTGCGCGTACGCGCCGCCCGAGCCGATCGCGCAGATCCCGCCTTCCGGATCGAGCACGTCGCCGTTGCCGGTGATCACGAGCGTGGTGGTCGCATCGGCCGTGATCAGCATCGCCTCGAGGCGGCGCAGCATCCGGTCGGTGCGCCAGTCCTTCGCGAGCTCGACGGCCGCGCGGGTGAGATTGCCCTGGTGCTTCTCGAGCTTCGCCTCGAAGCGGTCGAGCAGCGAGAACGCATCGGCGGTGCCGCCCGCGAATCCGACCAGAACCTGGTTGTTGTAGATCCGCCGCACTTTCCGCGCGCCACCCTTCATGACGATGTTGCCGAGGGTTACCTGGCCGTCGCCGCCGAGCGCGACCTTGTCGCCGCGCCGGACCGAAACGATGGTCGTGCCGTGAAATTGCTCCATCTGCGTTCCTTGAGAAAAACGGGGAAGAGTCGGGCGGCGCGAGGGGCCGCCGCGTGAATCCGCGGTGCGCCGGGAAGCGGCCCGGCGCACGTCCGTTTCATTTTAGGGCGGGCGCCGGGATATCAAGAGGGGGAGGCAAATCGGCCGGCGGCCGGGAGCCGGCGCCGGAAAAACAAAAAGCGCGCGGCAGGCCGCGCGCTTCCGGGAAGCAGCGTGTCTGAGCGGAATGCCGCTCGATCAGTCGCCGAACAGCTTCTGGCGCAACTCGCGGCGCTCCTGCGCCTCGAGCGACAGCGTGGCGGTCGGACGCGCGAGCAGGCGCGGAATGCCGATCGGTTCGCCGGTTTCCTCACACCAGCCGTAATCGCCGGAATCGATGCGGGCGAGCGACTGCTGAACCTTCTTGAGGAGCTTGCGTTCGCGATCGCGCGTACGCAGCTCGAGCGCGTGCTCTTCCTCGATCGTCGCGCGGTCGGCGGGATCGGGGACGATCACCGTCTCGCGCAGGTTCTCGGTCGTCTGGCCTGCATTCTTGAGGATGTCCGCCTGCAACTGTTCGAGCCGATTTTTGAAGAAGGCGAGCTGATCCTCATTCATGTAATCCTTGTCGCTCATCTTCAGGATTTCGGCTTCGGTCAAGAGTTTCTTCGTCATCTGCTTGCTTCTTCAATGTGCGGCAAATCAAGAGATAGTGCCTGCACTTTGGGATTACCCGCAACCGCGCTTGCAATCATTTGCGATTTGCCGCCGCGGGGCCGAAAGCCTCTGGAAACCGGTTCTCAAATACCAGGGATAGGCCTGGCGCTGATTTGCGCGCGCTGCGAACCGGTGTGCTGCGCGGCAGATCGCATCGGCCGCGGCCGGGAGGCGGATGGGCGATCCGGCGCGGTTGCGATGCCCGGATATGGTTCAGCAAGAACCGGGCCTGTTTGTTGCCGTACTCCAGCGGGCACGTATTGTAACTGAATCGCAAGCGGGCGCCGTATCGGGTCGATCCCCGTCGGCCACGCCAATATCTTGAAAATATAACGCGCAAATCGCGAAAAAGCGATGACGACGAAACCCTGCCCGGAAAAGGCGCCGCGCGGCTGCCGCGGCCGCCTGCGAAGGCGGCCGGGCAACGGTGGCGGGCAGGCGCCCGCGCGGATCAGGCGAGGCAGGCGTCGAGGCCGTCGGTGATCAGGTCCTGCGGAAGGTCGACGCCGATGAACACCATCTTGTTGGTCTTCTTCTCGGCCGGCAGCCATTTGGCCGCGAGGTCGCTGCCCATCATCTGGTGCACGCCCTGGAACACGACCTTGCGGTCGACGCCCTTCATGTACAGCACGCCCTTGTAGCGCAGCATCCGCTCGCCGTAGATCTGCAGGATGCCGCCGAGGAAGTCTTCCAGCTTGTTCGGATCGAACGGGCGGTCGTTGCGGTACACGAACGACTTGATCTTGTCGTCATGGTGCGCGTGGTGGTGGTCGTGGTGGCCATGGCCGTGATCGTGCGCGCATTGGCCGTGATCGTGGTCGCAATCGGCGTGATCATGATCATGGTCGTGATCGTGGTGGGCGTGCGCGTGATCGTCCTCGGCGAGGAAATCGGGATCGATCTCGAGCTTCGCGTTCAGGTTGAAGCCGCGCAGGTCGAAGATTTCCTTGATGTCCGCTTCGCCGAAATTCACGATCTTGATCGCGGCCTTCGGGTTCATGTGCATCAGGCGGTGCTTGAGGCCGGCGACGGTCTCGCTGTCGACCAGGTCCGACTTCGTGATGAACAGGCGGTCGGCGAAGCCGACCTGGCGCTGCACCACTTCGTGTTCGTCGAGCTGCGCGTTCGCGTGCTTCGCGTCGACCAGCGTGATGACCGCGTCGAGCAGGAAATCGTCGGCGATTTCGCTGTCGATGAAGAAGGTCTGCGCGACGGGGCCCGGGTTCGCGAGGCCGGTCGTCTCGATCACGATGCGGTCGAAGTCGAGCTTGCCTTCGCGCTTTTTCGCGGCCAGATCGCCGAGCGCGCGGGCAAGGTCGCCGCGGATCGTGCAGCAGATGCAGCCGTTGCTCATCTGGATGATCTGCTCGTTCGAATCCTGCACGAGGATTTCGTTGTCGATGTTCTCTTCGCCGAACTCGTTCTCGATCACGGCGATCTTCATGCCGTGCTGTTCGTTCAGGATGCGCTTGAGCAGCGTCGTCTTGCCGCTGCCGAGGAAGCCGGTGAGGATGGTGACGGGAGTGGCCATGTCGGTCGCCTGTGGTTCGTGAATCGGGGTCAAAACCAGGATGTGCGTCGCGCCCTCGCGCTGCGAGCCGGGGCGCACAACCATCCATTGAAACATACCTGTCAAGCCCCCGCCCGTCGTCCGGACGACAGGCGAAAGCGCTGTGCCGCCAACCGGGCGGGGGCGGGCGCGGTCGTCCGCGCTAGATCGGGGCGATCAGACGATTTGCAACAGCAGGCCCTTCAGATATTCGCCCTCCGGGAACGCGGCGAGCAGCGGATGATCGATGCCCGCGCCGAGCCGCTTCAGGATGCGCGCGTCGACCTTCGCGTCGGCGGCCGCGCCCGCGACGATCTTCTGGAACAGGTCCATGTCGATCGCGCCCGAGCACGAGTACGTGAACAGCAGGCCGCCCGGGCGCAGCAGCCTGAAGCCGCTCAGGTTGATGTCCTTGTACGCGCGGGCCGCGCGGTCGACGCTGTCGCGCGTCGGCGCGAACTTCGGCGGATCGAGCACGATCAGGTCGAAACGCTCGCCTTCGTCGACGAGGCGGCGCAGCGTCTTGAACGCATCGGCATCGAGCCAGGTCGCGCGCGCCGCGTCGAAGCCGTTCGCCACGACGTTCTGCTGCGCGAGCGCGAGCGCGTCGCCCGACGAGTCGATCGACACCACGCGTTTCGCGCCGCCCTTGAGCGCCGCGAGCGAGAAGCCGCCGGTGTAGCAGAAGCAGTTCAGCACGTCGCGGCCGGCCGCGTACTGCGCGACGAGCGCGCGGTTGTCGCGCTGGTCGACGTAGAAGCCGGTCTTGTGGCCGTTCGGCACGTCGACGTGATAGCGCACGCCGTTTTCGTTCGCGATCAGCGTCGCGGGCGGCGCGTCGCCGGCCAGCACGCCGGTCGTCTGCTCGAGCCCTTCCTTGTCGCGGATCGACACGTCCGAGCGCTCGTACACGTTCGGGCAGCCGGTCGCGCCGACGAGCGCCGCGACGATCGCGTCCTTCCACGCTTCGACGCCGGCCGCCATGAACTGGCATACGAGCTGGCCGCGCGGCGTCGCGCCGG
The DNA here is from genome assembly GCF_001522585.2 of Burkholderia sp. NRF60-BP8. Lineage (NCBI taxonomy): Bacteria > Pseudomonadati > Pseudomonadota > Betaproteobacteria > Burkholderiales > Burkholderiaceae > Burkholderia > Burkholderia sp. NRF60-BP8. Next base: position 3,330,255 of record NZ_CP013373.1, on the reverse strand, counting down.
CTTCGGCGGTATCGGCGACGTAGTGGTCGACGATCAGCCCCGGCAGCCCGTCGGCTTCGCCGAACACGAGCCGCACCGCGCCCGTGCCCGACACCATCGTCGTGCGGTGCGCGACCGCGCGCTGCACGCGGCGCTTGAAGAACGCGTGATCGATCGGCTCGTTCTCGTCGAAGCTCCACACCCGCACGCGGATCTGCGACTGCGGGCTGTACGCGCCGCGCGCGAGAAAGCGGCCGTCGTGCGCGCGCACGAGCACGGTCGCGCCGGGGGCGGGCTTGCCGTCGACGCGGTCGATCGCATTGGCGTAGATCCACGGATGGCGGCGCAGCAGCGATTTTTCCTTGGACGGCTTGAGGGTGACGGTTTGCATGATGAGATCGAAAGGGGGCCGGGCACGACGCCGGCCGATGCCGGCCGCCGCGCGCGGCGGGTAACACGGGACGCGCGTCAGTCGCGCTTCTTCGCGCGCGGATGCGCGCTGTCGTAAATTTTCGCGAGATGCTGGAAGTCGAGCGACGTATAGATTTGCGTCGCGGCGACGCTCGCGTGGCCCAGCAGTTCCTGCACCGCGCGCAGGTCGCCGCTCGACTGCAGCACGTGCGTCGCGAACGAGTGGCGCAGCACGTGCGGGTGGACGTTGGCGGGAATGCCGGCGGCGAGCGCCGCGCGCTTCACGCGCTCGCGCACGACGCCCGGCGACATCCGGTTGCCGCGCACCGACACGAACAGCGGATGCGGATCGTGCTTCACGAATTCGCCGCGCACCGCGAGCCACGCGTTCAGCGCATCGATCGCCTTGCGGCCGACCGGCACCTTGCGCTCCTTGTTGCCCTTGCCGCGCACGGTGACTTCGGCTTCGGCGAGATCGAGCCAGCCGGCCGAGCGGTAGCCGTCGGCCTGCACGTACCCGACATCGAGCCCGACCAGTTCGGCGAGGCGCAGCCCCGACGAATAGAACAGCTCGAGGATCGCGTGGTCGCGGACGCCTTCGGTCGTCTCGGGCAGCGGCGTATCCATGAGGGCGACCGCATCGTCGACCGACAGCGCTTTGGGCAGCGATTTCTCGCGCTTGGGCGCGCGTACCCCGGCCACGGGATTCGCGGGCATCTCGATGCGCTGCGCGAACCAGCGATAGAACGCGCGCCATGCGGAAAGCCGGTGCGAGATCGAGCGCGCGGACAGCCCGGCCGCGTGCGCGCGCACGACCGCGCCGCGCATGTCGGCGGCGGTCAATGCTTCGAGCGGGCGGCCGGCCGCGAGCTTCTTCAGTTCGTCGAGTTCGTGCGCGTACCCGCGCAGCGTGTGTTCCGACAGCTGCCTGACGTGCTTCAGGTTCGACAGGTAGGCGGCGATCGGATCGTCGGTCATCGCGTGCGGCGAATCAGTGCGGCAGCAGGCGCGTGAGCGCGGCGCTCGCGAGCGTCGCGATCTGCGCGAGGAAGTCGGTGGCCATCCCGTCGTGGAAGCGGCGCGGATCGGGCGAACCGAGCACCAGCAGGCCGAACGCGGGCGCGTCGTTGCCGGCGAGCGGCGCACGCAGCGCGAGCAGCGCGACCGATGCGGCCGAGCCGTCGCCGGCCGGCGCGGCTTCGGCGCCCTCCGCCGCGCTCGCGGCCGGGGCGGCGAGCGCGGGCGCGAGCCACTGGGCGGCCTCGAAGCCCGTGTTCGCGCCGCAGTACGGCGTGGACAGGCCGTTCGTGAACAGGCGCACTTCCTCGCCGACCTGGCGTGCGAAGTCGGCTTGCGCGTAGGTGTCGGCCACATCCCACACGCGCACCGCCGTTTGCGGCACGTCGAACACGTCGGCGATGCCGTCGGCGATCGTGCGCGGCAGCGCGTACGGATCGCGCTCCGCGATCACGCGCGCGGTCCAGCGGCTGAACTTCGCGGACAGGCTGTCGTTCTCGTGCCCGTAGCGCACGAGCTCGGCGAGCCGGCGTTCGAGATGCTTGTTCTTGTCGCGCAGCATCTCCATCTGCCGCTCCTGCAGCGAGATCGCGGCCTTGCCGTGCGGGTTCGCGAGACGGATCGTCGCGAGCAGCTCGGCGTGCTGCGCGAAGAATTCGGGATTGGCGAGCAGGTAGTCGGCGACTTCGCGATCGTTCATGTGGCTGGAGCGTTCAGTGTTGTCAAGGACGTTGCAGGGTCAGGCGGTCAGGTCGATCTCGCCTTCGAACACGGTCGCGGCGGGGCCGGCCATCGTCAGCGCGGCGGCTTCGTCGCGCGCGCCGTCCCAGCCGATCGTCAGCGTGCCGCCGTGCGTGTGCACGGTCACGGGCGAATCGAGCAGGCCGCGCCGGATGCCGGCCGCGACCGCCGCGCACGCGCCGGTGCCGCACGCGAGCGTCTCGCCCGCGCCGCGTTCGTACACGCGCAGCTTCACTTCGCGGCGCGACACGATCTGCATGAAACCGGCGTTCACGCGCTGCGGGAAGCGCGCATGGCGCTCGATCAGCGGGCCTTCTTCCAGCACCGGATACGCTTCGGCGTCGTCGACGACCTGCACCGCGTGCGGGTTGCCCATCGATACCGTCGAGATCCAGCGCGTCGCGCCGCCGACGTCGAGCGGCCACAGCGTGTCGTTGCCGTCGGCCCGGCCGTCGAGGCCCGATGCATCGAACGGCACCTGCGCCGGCGCGAACACGGGCGCGCCCATGTCGACGACGACTTCGCCGTTGTCCTGCATCGTCAGCGTGATCAGGCCCTTCATGACCTGCACGCGCACGCTGCGCTTGTCGGTCAGGCCGCGGTCGCTGACGAACTTCACGAAACAGCGCGCGCCGTTGCCGCAGTGCTCGACCTCGCCGCCGTCGCAATTGAAGATCCGGTACTTGAAATCCGCGCCGTCGACGGTCGGTTTCTCGACCAGCAGCAACTGATCGGCGCCGATGCCGAAGTGGCGGTTGGCGAGCGCGCGCACCTGCGCATCGGTGAGCGGCGGCAGCGCGCGCGAATAGCCGTCGAGCACGACGAAGTCGTTGCCCGCGCCGTGCATCTTGGTGAACGAGAGTTTCACTGGGTCCGGAATTCCATGGCGAACGAGGCGGTCGGCACGGACGGCCGGCGGCCACGCCGGGGCGGCCTCGTTCGTCGTGCTGATCTCAACCGCAAATGATACATGCAGCCGACAGGGGCGTCCTGCGCGGGCGACCGGTTTGTACCGCGGGCGAAGGCGGGCAGGGAGCGGTATCTGCCGATCGGTCGACTGGTCGCATGCGAGGCGGGTGGGCAAATTGGTGCGGTGTGGCGAACCTGTCGCGGCGGGCGCAAGGCTCGGCGAAAACAGCGGATGAGCGGGACGCGCACTTTCGTACAGGTCAAATTGACAGCGCAATCAAGCGATTCGTATAGTGTGGCTATACGCATGGGCCATGCTGTCGGCATCGCGACTCGAATGTGGGAGATCCATGATCAAGTCGTGGCAGCACAAGGGGCTGGAAGCGTTTTTCACGAGCGGGAACAAGGCGGGCATCCGGCCCGACCATGCCCCGAGGTTACGGCGCCAGCTCGCACGTCTCGACGCTGCGAGCCGGCCGCTCGACATGAACGTGCCGGGCTGGCGCTTTCACGGCCTGGCCCGAGGGCTGGACGGCCATTACGCGGTGAGCGTGAGCAGCAACGGGCGTTTGACGTTCAGCTTCGACGGAGCCGATGCCGTCCTGGTCGATTACCAGGACTACCATTGAGGTGATTCAAGCCATGACTCGCATCTTCAATCCACCGCATCCGGGCGAAGCGTTGCGCGAGGACGTGCTACCGGCGCTGGGCCTGACTGTCACCGAGGCTGCCGCGCAACTTGGCGTCACGCGCGCGGCGCTGTCGCGCATCCTGCACGGCCATGCAGGAATCTCGCCGGAAATGGCGCTGCGCCTCGAGGCATGGCTCGGCGAGGAGAATGGCGGCCGTGCGGATCTGTGGCTCGCGCAGCAATCCGCCTACGATCTGTGGCAGGCACGCGCGAAAGGCGTGCCGAAGGTAACCCGAGCGCGGACGCGCGCCTGACCGTGCGCCCGCAGGCCGATGCTGCTCAGTCTCAGTAGAGGCTCGGCTCGCCGGGCGGGCGCGTCTTGAAGCGCTTGTGCACCCAGTAATACTGCTCGGGCATCAGCGGAATCTGTTCCTCGAGGAATTCGTTCATCCGCCGCGCGTCGAGATCGTCGTCGCCGGTCGGGTAGTTGTCCCACGGCTTGAACACCTTCAGCCGATAGCCCTTGTAGTTCGGCAGCACCTCGCCGATGAACGGCACGACCTGCGCGCGGCCCGTCTTCGCGAGCCGGCCGACGGCCGTCAGCGTGCACGCCGGCACGCCGAAGAACGGCACGAACGTCGAATTGCGCAGCCCGTAGTCCATGTCGGCGCCGAGCATCACCGGCTTGCGGTCGCGCAGCCAGCGCAGCACGACGCGCGCGCTGTCCGCGCGACCGACCATCTCGGCGTCGAAGCGCCCGCGCGCCTTCTTCGCCTCTTCCTCGAGCACCGCGTTCGAGAACGGCTGGTACAGCGATCCGCAGCGGCGCTGCAGCGACCGGTTGAGCCAGATCGAACCGGCTTCGATGCCGACGAAGTGCAGCCCGAGGAACAGCGTCGGCGGCAGGTCGGGATCGGTGAGATCGACCGCGCTGTCGACCTGGATCAGTTTCGCGAGCTTTTTCTCCGAGCCGAACCACTGCACGCTGCGCTCGACGTAGCTGCGGATCGCATGGCGGAAATGCCGGCCCGCCACGTCCTCGCGCCGCTCGTCGCTCCAGTCGGGGAAGCAGAGTTTCAGATTCGTATGTACGATGCGCTTTCGCCGGCTGGGGATCTGATACAGCAGCCAGCCGAGGCCGTCGCCGAACCGTGCGGTGAGACCGTACGGCAGCAGGGCGAGCAGCTTCAGCAAGCCGATGGCGAGGTGCGTGCCGAGGCGGCCTAGCATGCGGAAGCTCCGTAGGGCCGGCAGGCCGGCACGTTGCGAACAGGGTGGTGAGACAGCGGAAGATGCAGCACGGGCGGCGCTCTGTGACAATTCAGGAAAGCCGCTATAATACGGGCTTCGCCGAGTTAACTGACAACTTGCGGGGCGAAGCCGGCTGGCGCGACACACGCTGCCCGGTCCTGGTAATCCGCTAAAGCGTCGCCGCTTCAGGCCCAACGAAGCTGGCTACGTGAAACCAACCGTAACCACACAGGAGCCTGAAAAAGTGGCAAACGATTATCTCTTCACGTCCGAATCCGTCTCCGAAGGCCATCCGGACAAGGTCGCGGACCAAATCTCGGACGCGATTCTCGACGCCATCCTCGAGCAGGACAAATACTCCCGCGTTGCGGCGGAAACGCTGTGCAACACGGGTCTCGTCGTGCTGGCCGGTGAAATCACCACGACGGCCAACATCGATTACATCCAGATCGCGCGCGACACGATCAAGCGCATCGGCTACGACAACACCGACTACGGCATCGACTACAAGGGCTGCGCGGTGCTCGTCGCGTACGACAAGCAGTCGCCGGACATCGCGCAGGGCGTCGATCGCGCACACGACGACAACCTCGATCAAGGCGCGGGCGACCAGGGCCTGATGTTCGGCTATGCGTGCGACGAAACGCCGGAACTGATGCCGCTGCCGATCTACCTGTCGCATCGCCTCGTCGAGCGCCAGGCCAGCCTGCGCCGCGACGGTCGCCTGCGATGGCTGCGTCCGGACGCGAAGTCGCAGGTCACCGTCCGCTACGTGGACGGCAAGCCCGATTCGATCGACACCGTCGTGCTGTCGACGCAGCACGCACCGGACATCGAGCTGCCCGCGCTGCGCGAAGCCGTGATCGAGGAAATCATCAAGCCGACGCTGCCGGCCGATCTGATCAAGGGCGACATCAAGTTCCTCGTGAACCCGACCGGCCGGTTCGTGATCGGCGGCCCGCAGGGCGATTGCGGCCTGACCGGCCGCAAGATCATCGTCGACACGTACGGCGGTGCCGCACCGCACGGCGGCGGCGCGTTCTCGGGCAAGGATCCGTCGAAGGTCGACCGTTCGGCTGCCTATGCCGGCCGCTACGTCGCGAAGAACATCGTCGCCGCGGGCCTCGCGTCGCGCGCGCTGATCCAGGTGTCGTACGCGATCGGCGTGGCCGAGCCGACCTCGGTGATGGTCAACACGTTCGGCACGGGCCGCGTGTCGGATGCGGTGATCACGAAGCTCGTGCGCGAGCATTTCGACCTGCGTCCGAAGGGCATCATCAAGATGCTCGACCTGCTGCGCCCGATCTACGAGAAGACCGCGGCTTACGGCCACTTCGGCCGCGAAGAGCCGGAATTCTCGTGGGAAGCGACCGACAAGGCGCTCGCGCTGGCCGAAGCGGCCGGTGTGGAGCCGACGGCACGCGTCGCGTAAGCGTCGTTCGCCTGAAATGAAAAACCCCGGCCAGACCGGGGTTTTTTTATGGCTTTCGGTAGCCGATGCAATGGCGGCGATCGGTGCGGGCCATGCCCGCCAACCACTCGCTCAGCGTGCGCCGAACCCGAACCAGCCGTTGCTCGCCGCGAGGCGGCGCGGGCGGTTGACGCGGCGCTGCGGGCCGAGCGTGCGGCGCAGCGCGAGCGCGCGCAGCGACGACGGCTTCTGCAGCAGCGAGCGCAGGCCGGCGCGGCGCGCGAACGTCTGCGCGCTCATCATCGAGAAAAACGCGTGGAACCACGCACGGATGCCGTCCAGCCGGCTGTGCGTGTGCGTACGCTCGGCCAGCGCCTGCGTGCGTGCGCGGTGATGGCGCAGCGAGCGGGCGGGAGCGGACGGCACGACGCGCTTCGCAGCGCGGTTGAAACGGGAAGTCAGACGGAATGGCATGTGAACGATGCTTCGCTTGTATGGATGGCGCCCTGAAGAGCGCACTGGTATGAACGGCCTCGGATGGCACAACGGATCTTATCGGATCCCGCTGCGCGCCGCCCCCGCCAGAATTGACAGGCCGCGTCAGGCTACAGGGGTTTCGTGACGGGCAAAAGTCGCGATAAACCCTTGTGCCGCAACGCGTGTGCCGCATACCGCCTGTCGCTGAGGCAGGTGCCGCGTCGCACAGTTCCCTTGACCCGGATCAAAGCCGCGATTGGCATGCCCCTGCGCACGACAATGGTGCTGTTCGCGGTATCCGGCGTCGATTTACAATCGTCACATTCACACAATAAACGTCTGGCATCCCATGTCGTCTCCATTGCAGTCGGAATCGATCCGCGCGCAAGTCGCGGAATTGCGCGAGCGCGGCTTCGTCGTCGCGCGCGGCCTCGTCGGCGAGGCGCAGTGCGCGGCGCTCAGGCAGATCGCGGAGCGTCAGTTGCGGGAGGCCGCCGAGCCGATCGAGTTCGAGGCCGACCTGCGCTACCCGGGCGCGCCCGAATCGAAGCATGCGCCGGGCGGGCATACGGTGCGGCGGCTGCTCGACGCGTATTCGCGCGATCCGGCGTTTGCCGAGCGCGCGGTGGCCCCTGAAATCGGCGCGTGGATGCGCGAGTATTTCGGTGAAGAGCCCGTGCTGTCGCGCGCGCATCACAACTGCATGATGACGAAGCACCCGGCGTACGGCAGCCTGACCGGCTGGCATCGCGATTTCCGCTACTGGGCGTTCGAGCGCCCCGACATGGTGTCGGTGTGGCTCGCCCTCGGGCCGGAAACCAACGAGAACGGCGCGTTGTGGCTCGTGCCCGGTTCGCATACGGCCGAATTCGGGCCGGAAGCGTTCGACGACGCGAAATTCTTCCGCGGCGATCTGCCGGAAAACCGCAGGATGATCGACGCGGCCACGTGTCCGTCGCTGGGAACGGGCGATGTCGTGTTCTTCCACTGCAACACGCTGCATTCGGCCGGGCAGAACCGTTCCGACCAGGTGAAGTTCTCGCTCGTGTACACGTATCACGGCGCAAGCAACCGGCCGGTGCCCGGCACACGCTCGGCGTCGAAGCCGGAAGTGCAGTTCTAGGTCGGGATCGACGCGGCAGGGTGTTGCCGCTCCGATCACGCGATGCGGCGCGTCGCGGGCGAATGAAGCAACGGGTGGCGTGGCCGCCCGTTTCGTTTGGGGCCCGCGCGCGCGAGGCAGGGCGTGCGGGTGTCGCGATGCGCAGCGATCAGCGCTTGCTGCCCGGCATCGCGAGGCCGATCAGGCCGGCGAACGACGCGACGGCGCCGCCGACGATCAGCAGAATCGTCTTCGTCGCCGGCGAGCCGGTGAAGAAGCGCGACACGTTGTCGTTGATCGAATGGAACGACTGGCCGCCGAAATACAGCAGCACGATGCCGCCGACGAGCAGTGCAACCGAGATGACCCGGGACATACCAACCTCGCTGAAACGGTGATTCGAGACGCCGCAGTGTAGGCGACGGCCGCGGTCGCGTCCATCGCCGTGCCGCCGTGCGCGATCCGGCCGCTTTCGCTACCATAGTCGTCGTATGACTCCTTCGCCGCCGTCGCGCCACGTGCGCGGCCGGCGCGCGTCCCTTCCCCCGATGTCCTGACGGAACAGACTCATGGCCTACGAAGCAGCTTCCGAACGTTATGCCGACATGCAATACCGCACCTGCGGCAAATCCGGGCTCAAACTACCCGCCCTGTCGCTGGGTCTGTGGCACAACTTCGGCGACTCGACGCCGATCTCGACGCAGCGCGAGATCCTGCGCACCGCGTTCGACCTCGGCATCAACCACTTCGACCTCGCGAACAACTACGGGCCGCCGTACGGCAGCGCCGAAATCAATTTCGGCCGGCTGCTGAAGGAGGATTTCCGGCCGTATCGCGACGAGCTGCTGATCTCGACGAAGGCCGGCTGGGACATGTGGCCGGGGCCGTACGGCAGCGGCGGCGGATCGCGCAAGTACGTGCTCGCGAGTCTCGACCAGAGCCTGCAGCGGATGGGGCTCGACTACGTCGACATCTTCTATTCGCACCGATTCGACGCGCACACGCCGCTCGAGGAAACGGCGGGCGCACTCGCGTCGGCCGTGCAGCAGGGCAAGGCGCTCTACATCGGCATCTCGTCGTATTCGGCCGCGAAGACGCGCGAGATGGCCGAGCTGCTCGCGCAATACAAGGTGCCGCTGCTGATTCACCAGCCTTCGTACAACATGCTGAACCGCTGGATCGAGCGCGACCTGCTCGGCACGCTCGACGACGTCGGCGCGGGCAGCATCGCGTTCACGCCGCTCGCGCAGGGCTTGCTGACGTCGAAGTACCTGAATGGCGTGCCGGCCGACGCGCGCGTGAACAAGCCGGGCGGCGGCTCGCTGAAGCAGGAACACCTGAGCGCGGACAACCTCGAGCATGTGCGCAAGCTCAACACGATCGCCGAACGGCGCGGGCAGAGCCTGGCGCAGATGGCCCTGGCGTGGGTGCTGCGTCACGGTCGCGTGACGTCCGCGCTGATCGGCGCGAGCCGCGCGGAGCAGGTGCGCGAGAACGTCGGTGCGTTGAAGAACCTCGAATTCTCGGCGGAGGAGCTCGCGGAGATCGATCGTTACGCGACGGAAGGCGGCATCAATCTGTGGGAAAAGCCGTCCACCGATCAGGCGATCTGATCGCGAGTCGATACGGCATGCGAAACATCGCGTGCCGTGTCGCCGGCCCGCGGACCGTACGTCGCGTCGCGGCGATGCAGCGACGCACGTCGCGCACTGGCGGCGCGCTAGATCAGCGCAGGCAGGCCTTCAACGAGCAGCACCGCGACACCGACGCCGAGAATGACGCCGAGTACGCGCAGCAGGTTGTGACGGAATTGGGTCGCGCACGGCACCGCGCCGAGAAATAGCGCTCCGGCCAGCGCCATCGGAATCAACAGGATGAAGTCGCCGATCGTGAAATAGGTCGTCATGCGTGTCTCCAGTGTCGACCGAAGTGGGCGTTTCGGTGCTTGCCTGGGCTCCATCCTCGCGGGATGTCGGCCGAAGTCGGCATGCGTACGCTCACCCCGGTCCCATGCCGGGCGTTTCTAGTATGGGTCCGGCCCGTTACGTGCAGGCCGTCCATTCGAGTATAGGCAACCGGCGGCGTTTTTCGCTATCCGAACCATTAAAAATCAGCGGAAAGCCCCGAGAAGCACGCGTTTTTCGTGCAAGCAAGACGAACGCCTTGCACGCATCTTTCCCGTTCCTTTCGATTTTCGCGGAATCGTCGTATGTGTCCGATGCGGGCCGCCGCCCCCGCAGGCGCGGCGGCCCGCCCGCTCACGCGCGCTCGGGTTGCGGGCGGCCGGCCGGCGCGCGGAACACGAGCGCGAGCCCGGCGACGATCGCGCCCATGCCGGCGAGCGCGAGCGGCTCGGGCCGGTTGCCGAGCCACACGGCATCCATCAGCGTGGTGACGACGGGCACGAGATAGAACAGGCTCGTCACGTTCACGAGATCGCCGCGCTGCATCAATCGGTAGAACAGCAGTTGCGCGATCACCGAAATCACGATGCCGAGCCACAGCAGCGGCACGACGAACGCCCAGCTCGCGTCGAACGACACCGGCCGGAACGGCGCGATCGCGATGCACAGCGCGAGGCCGATCGCATTCTGCAGCGGCAGCACGTCGGCGGGCGCCGCGCGGACGCGCTTTTGCAGCAGCGAGCCGACGGTCAGCGCGACGAGCGCCGTGAGCGCGCACGCGATGCCGGCAGCCGACAGGCCGCCCTTCCCGCCGCTCATGTCGCTCACGCCACGCCCGACGACGAGCGCGAGGCCGGCGAGCGACAGCGCGAGTCCCGCGATGCGCACCGGCTGCCAGCGACGCTCGACGATCGCGAGCGTGAGGATCGGCTGCACGCCGAGGATCGTCGCGAGCACGCCGGGCGCGATGCCGCGCTCGAGCGCGAGCAGGTAGAAGATCGAATAGCCGCCCATCATCAGCAAGCCGGTCAGCGCGGCCATGCGCCGCTCGCCGCGCGGTGGCAGCCAGCGCCTGCGCACGAAGGCCAGCGCGAGCAGCACGAGCGATGCGAGCGCGAAACGGGCAGTGAGAAAGGCGAACGCGGATGCGTGACGCAGACCGAGTTCAGCGAAGATCGCCCCGCTGCTCCACAGCAGCACGAAGAGCGACGTCGCGCCATGCGCGGCAAGCGCGCGTTTGAACGGAACCATGTGAATCCACCTGTCGAACGGATCGAAACGTTCCATTCGCGCGCGCAGCAACATGCCGTGCGTCACGACGCACGCACCTGCAGCCAACGAGGCGAATGGAAGACGAAAACGGAAGCCGGCCGGTCAGCCGACGCGTGCCGCCGGCGGGGGCGGCGCAGCGCTGACGGGCGGCGGTGCGACAGGAGGGGGAAGGACCGACGGATGCGCGCACGCCTGCGGTCGCGAGTCGAACTGCGGCCGGGATTGGGCGAGGGCGGACGTGAGCGGATGCATCGTGTCGGAATGCGAGTGAACGCGAACGAAAGCCTAAGGTACCGCAAGACAACCGCCGAACGCAACGCCTGTCGGCGGCTGCCTGTCGCGAGCGACATGTTGCGTCGATACGGGCCGACGCCGGTGCGCCGGCCGCTGCGCACGCGAGCATGCGCAAACGGGTGAAAAGCGGTCGGCATGCGGCGCGCGCGACGCGAAGTCGGCGCCGATCGCGGCGCGTGTGCCGACGATCCCGCACGGAAGAAGCGAAGCGGTACGCGCATTGCGTCAATCCGTGCGCGCGGCGGCGCCGGGCGGTTTCGGCGGGCGGTCACATTCGACAGGGTATGATGGGGGTAACCGGGCGGACAAGTACGAGCCCGGCGCAGTGGTTGATTGGAGACATTCGACGAATTCGCGGCACTTCGCGTGCTTCTTCTTCTTTTCGTGCTTCGATAAACCGTGAACAATGGGATCACGCGCAACGCTCCGCCGAGAGCGGCGCGGATCGTGCATTTGCCGGCTCGCCAGCGGGCCGGGTTTCAAGATTCAAGAGTGGGGAACCATCATGCATATCGGGTCGATCGTCTGCACTACCCATATCGCGGTGCCGAAAGGCGCGCGCGGCATCGTCCAGCGCATCCTGGGCGACATGGCCATGGTGACCTGGTACGCGGGCGTGCCGGGCGAGTCGAAAGAACTCAACACCGAGCCCTTCTTTCTCGAGGATCTGATCGACACCGGCGAATCCGTCCTGCCGGCCGGCGCGGCGCTTCACTAGGGCCTGTTCGCGCTTGTAACGGGCTTGCGAACGCACCTTTGCACCCGTCCCCCAAGGGGACTTCCTTCTGGTGCGTGCAAGAAGAGAGGAGGCGCAATAGCCGTCGCCATTGCAACGACGAACGACGCCGCCATGCGGGCGGAAAGGCGCGTTCTCCCGTTTGGAGAAATTCATCCATGGGGCCGGCGCAAGTCCGTTATTAACGTGAACAGACCTTGGCGCATCGCACCGGACGCTCGTCTTTCGGTCCGGCTGACGGCACAATGCGGGGCATGACAGACGCCACTTCCGCTCCCGCTTCTCCCGCCAGCCCGCCGTTCGCCGGCCTCACGCCCGAATGCGTGCTCGACGCGCTCGACAGCGTGCTGATGCCGGCCGGCCTGCGCACCGACGGGCGCCTGCTCGCCCTCAACAGCTACGAAAACCGCGTCTACCAGGTCGGTATCGAAGACGGCCCGCCGGTCGTCGCGAAGTTCTATCGCCCGGCGCGCTGGTCGGACGACGCGATTCTCGAAGAACATGCGTTCGTCGCCGAACTCGCCGCGCGCGAGATTCCGGCGGTGCCCGCGCGATCGTTCGACGGCCGCACGCTGCACGCGTTCGACGGTTTCCGCTTCTCGATCTTCGAGCGGCGCGGCGGCCGCGCCCCCGATCTCGACCGCAGCGACACGCTCGAATGGCTCGGCCGCTTCATCGGCCGCATTCATGCGGTCGGCGCGACGCAGCCGTACGTTGCGCGTCCCGTGCTCGACATCGATACGTTCGGCTACGAGCCGCGCGACTATCTGCTCGCGCACGATTTCATTCCGGACGACGTAAGACCGGCGTACGCGAGCGCGGTCGCGCTCGCGCTCGAAGGCGTCGAGGCTGCGTTCGAGCGCGCCGGAGCGGTTCGCCTGCTGCGCACGCACGGCGACTGTCATCCGAGCAACGTGCTGTGGACCGATGCCGGCCCGCATTTCGTCGACTTCGACGACAGCCGGATGGCGCCGGCCGTCCAGGATCTGTGGCTGCTGCTGCCCGGCGATCGCGAAGGCGCGTCGCGCGCGCTGGCGGACCTGCTCGCCGGCTACGAGGATTTCTGCGAATTCGAGCCGCGCGAGCTGCATCTGGTCGAAGCGCTGCGCACGCTGCGGCTGATCCACTATGCGGCGTGGCTCGCGCGGCGCTGGGACGATCCCGCGTTTCCGGCCGCCTTCCCGTGGTTCAACACGCATCGTTACTGGGAAGCGCGTGTGCTCGAATTGCGCGAGCAAATCGGCGCGATGCAGGAAGGGCCGCTCTGGCCGGTGTGACGGCTGCGTGCGCGGCGTGGCGTGGTGCCGCGCATCAGGCACGCAAGGGCCGCGACGCGATGCGTGCGGCCCGGCCGGCTCAGAATTTCAGCATCAGCTTGATCAGCGCGGCAAAGCGTTTGCCGTACGGCGGCGCGAGCAGGTTGCGTGCGTTCAGCCGCGCCTGCGTGAGCACCGGCTTCATCTTCGAGAACGTCACGAAGCCGTCGTAGCCGTGATACGCGCCCATGCCGCTCGCACCGACGCCGCCGAACGGCAAGCTGCCGCACGCGATGTGCATCAGCGTTTCGTTGATCGATACGCCGCCCGACACCGTTTCGCGCATCACGCGGTCGATCGTGCCGCGATCCTCGTCGAACAGATACAGCGCGAGCGGACGCGGGCGCGCATTGACGTACGCGATCGCCTCGTCGAGCCGCTCGTACGGCACGAGCGGCAGCAGCGGCCCGAAGATCTCCTCCTGCATCAGCGACGACGCGGCCGGCGCCTGCGTGACCGCGCACGGCACGAAGCGGCGCGACACGGGATCGGACTGCGCGTCGGACAGCGGATGCAATTGCGCGCCGGCCGCCTGCGCGTCGCTCGCGAGTTGCTGCAAGCGTGCGTAGTGACGCGGCGACACGATCGTCGTGTAGTCGCCGTTGGCCGCCAGGTCCGGATACAGCTTCGCGAAGCGGGTCCGCGCGCGTTCGATGAACGCGCCTTCCATCCCGCGCGGCAGCAGCACGTAGTCGGGCGCGATGCAGGTCTGGCCGGCGTTCAGCGTCTTGCCGGCGACGATCGCGTCGACGGCCGCGTCGAAGCGCGCATTCGGACCGACGATCGCCGGCGACTTGCCGCCGAGCTCGAGCGTGACGGGCGTGAGGTTGTCGGCCGCCGCGCGCATCACGTGGCGACCGACGTGCGTCGAGCCGGTGAACAGCAGATGATCGAACGGCAACGCGCTGAATGCGGCGCCGACCTCCGCGTCGCCGTTCACGACCGCGACGTGGTCGCGCGCGAAGGTCTTGCCGACGAGCTGCTCGAACAGCGCCGACGTGCGCGGCGTCAGTTCGGACATCTTGACGATCGCGCGGTTGCCGGCGGCGAGCGCGCAGATCAGCGGGCCCGCCGCGAGCAGCACCGGGTAGTTCCACGGCACGACGATGCCGACCACGCCGAGCGGTTGCGGGATCACCTTCGCGCGCGCCGGGCGCAGCCACTTGTTCATCGGCTTGCGGATCGGCTTCATCCAGCGCTTGCCGTGCTTCAGCGCGTCGTCGATCTCTTCCTTCGCCATCCAGATTTCCGACAGCAGCACTTCCTGTTTCGCGCGATGGCCGAAATCGGCGCTGATCGCGTCGGCGAGCGCGTCCGCGTGGTCGATCAGCATCGTGCGCAGCGCGCGCAGGTGCTGCGCACGCGTGTCCCATGCCGGGTACGGTGCGCGCAGGTACGCCGCGCGCTGGTCGTGCAGCAGCGACGTCAGCGCATCGACCGACGGCAGTGCTTGCGGGGCCAGTTCGGGCAGGTCGTTCTTCATGTCGTCTCCTCCAGTTGGGCCTGGCCGATCGGCCGGCCGTCACGCCGCACGCGCACGCTCGGCGAGCGCGGCGACGCGGATCGGGTGATGCGTGTCGCGCGGCACGGGGCCGGATGCGACGGGTGCTCGAAAACCGGTGGCGGCACGCGGCAGGCGTCGTATCCGCGCGACGGTGCGCGCGCCCGAAAATCGTGCCGCACGGCCTGCGCGCGCGACTCGATACGGTGACGAGCGGGCACGCGATACCTTCTCGCGATCGTCTGCCCGCGCACCGCGACCGGGTAGCGCGACGCGTATGCGACCGCGCGCCGCCGTGCATCGTGCAGCGGCGCCGACTCACCGTCCAAACGGTCGACGACGACACGCGCCGTTCGATTTCGACCGACCGCACGCATGATGCCGAGCATCGTCGCGCGGGCCGTCGTTTGAAATGAAATACGGGCCGCGCGCGCGACCTCGTGATCACCCGGTCGACACGCGGCCTGCAGAATCCGGCGCTGCATCGTCGTTCCTCCCGTTTCGCGACGAATCGGCTTCTCGTGGCCGGTACATCGCGCGAAGCGTATCGGTACATCTTAAATTTAGTTCACGCGGGCGTTTAGAGGAATCGCTCTTGAATCCGCGCGCCGCGCACGCGACGGCCATTCCTACAATGCCCGAACACAAGAGGAGACGCGGTCGCGCGGCGGTGCCGGGCGCCTTCCATGACACGACGGAGACGTGACATGCAATACGACTACATCATCGTCGGCGGCGGTTCGGGCGGCTCGAGCCTCGCCGGCCGTCTCGCCGATGCCTGCCCCGATGCGACGATCGCGCTGATCGAGGCCGGCTCGCATACGGAGCGCAACCTGCTCGTCAACATGCCGGTCGGCATCGCGGCGCTGGTGCCGTTCAAGCTCGGCACCAACTACGGCTACGAGACGGTGCCGCAGCCGGGCCTCGGCGGGCGGCGCGGGTATCAACCGCGCGGGCGCGGGATGGGCGGCTCGAGCGCGATCAACGCGATGATCTACACGCGCGGCCACCCGGGCGACTACGACGAGTGGGCGCAACTCGGCGCGACGGGCTGGGGCTGGCAGGACGTGCTGCCGTATTTCCGCCGCGCGGAAGGCAACGAGCGCGGCGCCGACGCGTGGCACGGCGCGGACGGCCCGCTGTCGGTGTCGGATCTGCGCTTTCGCAATCCGTTCTCCGAACGATTCATCCAGGCCGCGCACGCGGCCGGCTATCCGCTGAACGACGACTTCAACGGCGCGAAGCAGGAAGGCGTCGGCTTCTATCAGGTCACGCATCGCGACGGCTCGCGCTGCAGCGTGGCGCGCGCGTACATCTACGGCCGCAACCGGCCGAACCTGCACGTGATCACCGATGCGACGGCGCTGCGCCTCGGGTTCGACGGCAAGCGCGCGGTCGGCGTCGTCGTGTCGCGCAACGGGCGGATCGAGACGCTCGGCGCGCGCGCGGAAGTGATCCTGTCGGCCGGCGCGTTCAATTCGCCGCAACTGCTGATGTGTTCCGGGATCGGCCCGGCGGAGCAATTGCGCCGGCACGGGATCGCGGTCGTGCAGGATGCGCCGGACGTCGGCACGAACCTGATCGACCACATCGACTTCATCATCAACACGCGCGTGAATTCGTCGGAGCTGGTCGGCGTGTGCCTGCGCGGCATCGCGAAGATGACGCCGGCGCTCGCGCGCTATTTCTCGAGCCGCACGGGGATGATGACGAGCAACGTCGCGGAGGCCGGCGGCTTCATCAAGAGCGATCCGTCGCTCGAGCGTCCCGACCTGCAACTGCATTTCTGCACGGCGCTCGTCGACGATCACAACCGCAAGATGCATTGGGGTTTCGGCTATTCGCTGCACGTGTGCGCATTGCGGCCGTTCAGCCGCGGCACGGTCGCGCTCGCGAGCGGCGATGCGCGCGACGCGCCGCTGATCGATCCGCGCTTCTTCAGCGATTCGCGCGATCTCGACCTGCTGGTGCGCGGCGCGCAGGCGATGCGGCGCATCCTGTCGCAGGCGCCGCTCGCGTCGCAGGGCGGGCGCGAGCTGTACACGCGGCCGGACCAGAGCGAAGCGGAACTGCGCGCGACGATCGTCGCGCATGCGGACACGATCTATCACCCGGTCGGCACCTGCCGGATGGGCTCGGATGCGCGCGCGGTCGTCGATCCGCAACTGCGCGTGCGCGGCGTGGACGCGCTGCGCGTGGTGGATGCGTCGGTGATGCCGACGCTGATCGGCGGGAACACGAATGCGCCGTCGGTGATGATCGGCGAACGCGCGGCCGACTTCATCGTCGCGGCGCGGCGCAGCGGCGTGCCGCGCGGCGAGGCGGCTGCCGCGGTGCACGGCCGCTAGACGCGGCGCGCACGGCGGCGGTCATGCTCAGGCAAACGTATCCACGAGGCCGGCGCGGCTCGCGCGTGCGGCGACCGGTGCGGATGGCGCGGCGTCGGCGGGTGCATCGACGGCTGACGGTCCGCCGGTCCCGCGTCGCGACGACTGGCCGCCGGCGAAGGTCTGCTGCGGGTTGGGCTGCTGTTGCTGCGAAGCGAGGCCGCCGTCGCTGACGGTCGCGCTGCCGAGCCCGAGCCCGCCGGCTTCCATCGCCTCGCGCAGCTTCGGCAGCGCGGCTTCGACCGCGTCGCGCACCTGCGCGTGCTGCGACACGAACAGCGCGTGCGCGTGATTGTCCGCGACGCGCAGCACGACCTGCAGCGGCCCGAGATCGGGCGGGTTGAGCGTCAGCTCGGCGCTCTGCTGGTGCGCATTCGACAGGAACACCACTTTCTGGCTCAGCGCATCCGTCCAGTCGGCCGTGCCGACGTGCGGCGCGAGCGCGTGCGCGTTGGCGGCGGCGATCGCGCCGGCGGCCGGCGACAGTTGCAGGTTCGCCTGCGCGGCGGCAGCAGCCGTTGCGCCGGCCGCGAGCGTCGCGCTGGCGGCCGGGTCCGTCGCGTTGCCGGCCGCCGCGAGCGCGTGCTGTGAGCCGGACTGCGCGTTCGCGTCGGCTTGCAGCGCTTGCGGCGTGAACTGAGTCGGCGTCTGCTGGGAGGCGAGCGCGCCTTTCGCATCGGCGAGCGTGCGGTCGAAGGTCGGCACTTTCGGTGTCGGCGGCGCGGCGGCGGTCGACGCGGTCGCTGCCGGCGCCGTCGGCGTGGTGGAGGCGGCCGCGCCGGTCACCGGCATCGCGATCGCGCCCGCGCCGCCCGTCAGCTTGGCGAGCGCCGCTTGCAGTGCGTCGCGGCTCGATGCCGGATCGCTCGGCTCGGCGGCCGCGTCCTGACTCGCGTGGTGGGCGAGCATAGCCGTGGCGTCCGGCTGGCCGGACACGGCCGTCTTTTGCGTCGTGGCAGCAGCGGCAGCGGCGCTCGCCGCGTCGGCCGGCGTCGCAGGGTCCGGGCGTGCCTGCAGTTGGGCCTGTACGGCGGCGGCGGCCGCGAGTGCTGCGGCATCGGGGTTGGCGGCGGCGTTCGCGGTCGTATCGTCGGTCGCGTCGTCGTCGTTCGTGCCGGACGGCTTCGCGCCGGCGGCCGGCTTCGACGAAACCTGTTGGGTCGACACGTCCGGCGTACCGGCGTTGGCCGTATCGCCGCGCGTGGCGACGCTTTGCTTCAGCGTCTGCGCGAACGGCACGGCGCTCGCGGCGGCCGACGCATCGCTGGCGGCGGACGCACTCGAGCCGCGGGCGGCCTTGAGTGCGGCGCCGGCGGTGTCGAGCAGCGCACCGAGCAGGGGCAGGGGAGGCATGGCGGTTCTCTCGTTCGAATGCGGTGGTCGGTTACGACGAACGGGCCGCGTCGGCCCGCATGCGCAGGATCTTCGCGGCATGTTCGTCGGCGTCGCGCTGTTCGCGCCGGGCGTCGCGCCGCGCTTCCTGCGCGATGCCGCGCGCCTGCAGGATTTCATACGAGCCGACGGTACGTTTCTTCTGCTGCCAGTTCGGGCGCGCCTCGTCGATGCGGACTTCGGCCGCGGCGAGCACGGTGCGTTGCTGCGCGATCGCCGCATCGAGCGTGTCGATGAACGCCTGGAAATTGCGCCAGTTGCCGGCCGGCATCCCGCTCTGCGCCGATTGCGCGAAGCGCGCGTGATATTCGTCGCGATAGCGCAGCAGCGCGTCGAGCTGTTCGGCCGCCGCGGTGCGGTCGCGCTGCGCGGTGCCGAGCTGCTTCGCGGCCGAATCGAGGTCTTCCTGCGCGCGGTCGAGCAGCAACTGAAGGGGAAAGCCGTGAGCCATCGGGATCAGCCTCCGTAAGCGTCGAACAGCGCATCGAGCGCGGCGAGGCTCGATGCGAACGGCGCGCATTCGCGAAAGCCCTGCTGCAGGAATGCCTCGATGCGCGGGTAGAGCGCGATCGCGCGGTCGAGCTGGGCGTCGCGGCCGGGTGCGTAGGCGCCGACCGCGATCAGGTCGCGATTGCGCTGGTAGCGCGACAGCATCTGCTTGAACTGCCGCACGTGGTCGAGATGCGTTTCGTCGATCAGCGCGGTCATCGCGCGGCTGATCGACGCCTCGATGTCGATCGCGGGATAGTGGCCGGCCTCGGCGAGCGCGCGCGACAGCACGATGTGGCCGTCGAGGATCGCGCGCGCCGAATCGGCGATCGGGTCCTGCTGGTCGTCGCCTTCGGTCAGCACCGTGTAGAACGCGGTGATCGAGCCGCCGCCTTCGGGCCCGTTGCCGGTGCGCTCGACGAGCGCGGGCAGCTTCGCGAACACCGACGGCGGATAGCCTTTCGTCGCGGGCGGCTCGCCGATCGCCAGCGCGATCTCGCGCTGCGCCATCGCGTAGCGCGTGAGCGAATCCATCAGCAGCAGCACGTGCTTGCCCTGGTCGCGGAAATACTCGGCGAGCGACGTCGCGTACGCGGCGCCCTGCATCCGCAAGAGCGGCGACACGTCGGCCGGCGCCGCGACGACGACCGAGCGCGCGAGCCCGTCCTCGCCGAGGATCTGTTCGATGAATTCCTTCACTTCGCGGCCGCGCTCGCCGATCAGGCCGATCACGATCACTTCCGCGCTCGTGTAGCGCGCCATCGTGCCGAGCAGCACCGACTTGCCGACGCCGGAGCCCGCGAACAGGCCCATCCGCTGGCCGCGGCCGACGGTGAGCAGCGCGTTGATCGCGCGCACGCCGACGTCGAGCACGTGATGGATCGGCTCGCGATCGAGCGGGTTGATCGACGGCGCCGACAGCGGCGCGTCGACCTTCGACGCGAGCGGGCCGAGGCCGTCGAGCGGGCGGCCCGACGCGTCGACGACGCGCCCGAGCATCTCCCAGCCGACCGGCAGCCGCTTCGCGCCCGCGAGCGGATCGGCGACGGGCGCGCTTTCGCGCGGCCACACGCGTGCGCCGGGCAGGACGCCGGCGACGTCGGTGGTCGGCATCAGGAACAGGCGGTCGCCGGCGAACCCGACGACTTCGGCTTCCGCGTGCGGCAGCGTGCTGCCGGGCGGCAGTTCGATCGTGCATTCGGCACCGACCGACAGGCGCAGCCCGATCGCCTCGAGCACGAGGCCGGCCGCGCGCGTGAGGCGTCCGCACGGCCGCAGCGGCAGCGCGTGGCGGCTGCGCGCGGCGAGCCCGTTCAGGTGCGTGCGCCAGTGTGCGAGATGCGGATTGTGCGGCGCGCGCGGGGCGACGGCCGAGGCCGCTGGATGCGGCGCGGTGTCGTGGGCGGGATCGTGCGCGGCCGCCGGCCCGAACGACGCGAGCGCGAGCTCGCGTTCGAGCGGCGTCATGCCGTCGTGCGCGAGCGCGTCGGGCACGCGCGTCACCACGCGCTCACCTTGCCGATCGCGGCGGCGACGCGCTGCCAGCGGGTGGGCAGCGTCGCGTCGACTTCGCCGGTCGCGGCGTGCGCGCGGCAGCCGCCGCGCTCGATCGACGCGTCGGTGCGCACGTTCCAGCCGAGCGTGTCGAGTTCGTCCTGCAGGTACGCTTCGACGACCGGCAGGTCGGCCGGATTCACCGCGAGATGCGGCGCGCCGGACAGCGCGGGCTCGGCCGCGAGCACGTCGCGCACGGCGGCGACCAGCGCGGCCGGGTCGTGTTTCACGTGCTGGCGCACGACCTGCTGCGCGATGTCGAGCGCGAGTTGCGCGAGGTCGGACGCGAGATCGTGTTCGACCGCCGATACGGCTTCGCGGAACGAAGCGGCGAGCGCCGCGAGCTGCGCGGCCTGTTCGCGGGCGTCGGCCCGGCCGGCCTCGAAACCCTGTTCGCGGCCCTGCTCGAAACCGGCCTGGTAGCCGAGCGCCTGGCCTTCGACGTGGCCGGCCGCATGGCCTTCGGCGTGCGCGGCGTCGCGCACGCGCTGCAGTTCCTCCGCGAGCGCGGCGGCGGCGGCGGCCGCGTCGTCGGGCGGCGGCGGGGGCGGCGGCGGGTCGAACGACGCCATCTCCCACCGCTGGTACGCGGTGAGGGTGCCCACGCGCTCGCTCGCCGAATCAGACATACGCGTCTTCCGCCTTGCCGCCGATCGCGATCTGGCCGCTCTCGGCGAGGTTGCGCACGATCTGCAGGATGCGGCGCTGCTGCGTCTCGACTTCGGACACGCGCACCGGGCCGCGCGCGTCGAGATCCTCGGCGAGCAGTTCGGCCGCGCGTTGCGACATGTTCGCCAGGAACTTCTGGCGCAGCGCCGGCGGCGCACCCTTGAGCGCGACGATCAGCGTTTCCGACTCGACTTCCTTCAACACCATCTGGATCGCGCGGTCCTCGAGGTCGAGCAGGTTCTCGAACACGAACATCTGGTCGATGATCTTCTGCGCGAGATCGGCGTCGTACTGGCGCACGCTTTCGAGCACGCCTTCCTCGTGCACGCTCGTCATGAAGTTCAGGATCTCGGCCGCGGTGCGGATGCCGCCCATCGGGCTGCGCTTCAGGTTGTCGCTGCCGGACAGCAGGCCCGTGAGCACGTCGTCGAGCTCGCGCAGCGCGGCCGGCTGGATGCCGTCGAGCGTTGCGATCCGCAGCAGCACGTCGTTACGCAGCCGTTCGGTGAAGCACGACGCGATTTCCGAGGCCTGGTCGCGATCGAGATGCACGAGGATCGTCGCGATGATCTGCGGATGCTCGTTCTTGATCAGTTCGGCCACCGCGCCCGAATCCATCCATTTGAGGCCTTCGATGCCGCTCGTGTCGCTGCCCTGCAGGATACGGTCGATCAGCACGCCGGCCTTGTCCTCGCCGAGCGCCTTCGTCAGCACCGAGCGGATGTACTCGCTCGAATCGAGCGACAGCGCGGTGTGCTGCTCGGCTTCCTTCACGAACTCCTGCAGCACGTCCTCGACCTGCTCGCGCGTGACGTTCTTCAGCGCGGCCATCGCGGCGCCGATCTTCTGGACCTCGCGCGGCGCGAGGAACTTGAATACCTGCGCGGCTTCTTCCTCGCCGATCGACATCAGCAGCAGCGCGCTCTTGGTCAAGCCTTCAGCGTTCATCGGACACCCAGTTCTTCACGACGGTGGCGACGATCTTCGGATCCTGGCGGGCGATCGTGCGCGCGTAGTCGAGGTTGCGTTCGTAGCGGTTCTTCTCGTTTTCGAAGCCGAGCAGCAGCGGATCGGCTTCCTCCGCCGCCTTTTCCGGCGCGGGCAGGCCGTCGAGCGCGACCGCTTCGTCCGGCGCCGCGAGCGCCGGCGCGGCCGGCTCGGGCGGCGGGAACGCGCGGCGCATCGCCGGGCGCACGAACATGAAGTAGAGCGCCGCCGCGGCCGCCGCGATGCCGAGCCACTTCGCGGCTTCCTTCGCCATCGCGATCATGTCGGGCTGGCGCCACCACGGCAGGTCGGCATACGGGTCGCTCGCGGTCGAGAACGCGCTGTTCACGACGTTGACCGAGTCGCCGCGCTTCGCGTCGTAGCCCATCGCGTCCTTCACGAGCTGTTCGACCTGCGCGAGCTTCGCGGGCGGCAGCGGCTGCATCGTCACGTGGCCCTTCGCGTCGGCGACCGGCTGGTAGTTGACGACGACCGCGACCGACAGCCGCTTCACGCTGCCCATCGGCTGTTCGGTATGGCGGATCGTCTTGTCGAGCTCGTAGTTGGTCGTCTGGTCCTTGCGGTCGCTGACCGGCGTCGTCTGCGGCGCGTTCTGGCCGTTGCCGGCGACGATCGGCGCGGAAGCCGGCTGCGGCGGCGTGTTCGACAGCGCGCCCGGCACGCCCGACGCGCCGCCTTGCGCGAGTTCGGTCGCACTGCTGGTCTGCTGGCTGCGGATCGCGGCCTGCTGCGGCGTGCCGTTCGGGCCGTAGCTTTCCGACGTCTGCTCGATCTTCGAGAAATCGAGATCCGCGCTGACCTGCGAACGCGCGTTGCCGGCGCCGAAGATCGGCGCGAGGATCGCGTCGATGCGCTTCTGCGTGTTGTGCTCGACCTGCTGCACGTACTTGAGCTGGCTCGCGTCGAGGCCGGAAGCGGATGCGGTCTGGGTCAGCAGGTTGCCGTCCTGGTCGACGATCGTCACGTTCTTCGCCGGCATGTCGGGCACGCCGGACGACACCATCCGCGTGATCGCCTGCACCTGGCCCTCGTCGAGCACGCGGCCCGGGTAGAGGTCGACGAACACCGACGCGCTCGGCGCTTCCTTGTCGCGCACGAACACCGACGGCTTCGGGATCGCGAGATGCACGCGCGCGCCGCGCACGGCGTTGATCGATTCGATGGTGCGCTGCAGCTCGCCTTCGAGCGCGCGCTGGTAGTTGATCTGCTCGGCGAACTGGCTGATGCCGAATTTCTGGTTGTCCATCAGCTCGAAGCCGACCGAGCCGCCCTTCGGCAGCCCCATCGCGGCGAGCTTCAGCCGCGTTTCGTGCACCTGGTTCGACGGCACGAGGATCGCGCCGCCGGCATCGGCGAACTTGTACGGCACGTTTGCCTGCTGGAGCGCGGCAATGATCGCGCCGCCGTCGCGGTCCGACAGGTTGCTGTACAGCACGCGGTAGTCGGGCGCCCGGCTCCACAGCACGAGCGCGGTGATCGCGGCGATCGCGAACGCGACGGCGATCACGAACGGCAGCTTCGGGTTGCCCTTCATCCGCGAGATGCCGGGAATGCGTTCGGCGAAGCCGCCCAGCCCGAAGTCCGCGCCTGCGCCGCCCGCGCCCGGCAACGCGGCGGCCGCGGCGGCGCCGGGCGCCGGGCTGAGGCCCGCGCGGGCGTCTGGGTTGATCAGCGAGTTGGCCTGCGAATCCATGCGTCGAGTTTCTCCGGAGCGGGGCGACTGAGCTCGCTCGGGCGAGCGGGCGGACAATGACACGATGCGATTATCGTGACCCGCGGCGCACTCCGATCGACCGAAAAGAGCGGGGTTTCCCCCGTACTTTCTCGGCTTTGACGCGCGCCGCGCTGCTATCCTTTTTCGCGATCCGGCATGGTGCGCGTGGTGCGGCGCCGGCGGAAACGCCCGGCGCGTCCGGGTCACTTCTCTAGGTCTGGGGACAGCATGACTGCGAACGTCAGCGGAATCGGTTCGGTGTTGCAACAGATGCAGTCGATGGCCGCGCAGGCGTCCGGCGGCGTCGCGAGCCCGACGGCGGCGCTGGCCGGCTCGGGCGCGGCGACGGCCGGCACGTTCGCGAGCGCGATGAAGGCGTCGCTCGACAAGATCAGCGGCGACCAGCAGCGCGCGCTCGGCGAGGCGAAGGCGTTCGAGGTCGGCGCGCCGAACATCTCGCTGAACGACGTGATGGTCGACATGCAGAAAGCCAATATCGGCTTCCAGTTCGGGCTCCAGGTCCGCAACAAGCTAGTGAGCGCTTACAACGACATCATGCAGATGTCGGTGTGAGGCGACGGGCATCCGGGGGCGGCTATCCGACGACGGGCATCCGGGGGCGGCCTTCCGACGACGGTCCGGCGCTTGCGGAACGGAGCCAACGGGCCGGCGACGCTGGCCCGCCGGCAGCCCCGGCGCACCTAAAGCTTTTCAAATCCCTTCCGATAACTCCGGTGAAGGCCGCGCCGTGCGACGCACGGCGGCGGCTCCCGCATAGCCAAGGCAAATAAAGGAGAAGCGCATGTTTTCCCCAGGACACGCTGGAGCCAGTGCGTACGCGCGTGTCGGCGTCGAGACCGGGGTGATGGGCGCCTCCCCGCATCGGCTGATCGCGATGCTGTACCAGGGGGCGCGGCAGGCGATCGCGCTGGCGCGCATGCATTTGCAGCAAGACAACGTAGCCGGCCGCGGCGAAGCGATCGGCAAGGCGATCCGGATCGTCGAGAGCGGCCTGCAGGCGTCGCTGAACCGCGACGCGGGCGGCGAGATCGCCGACCGGCTCCATGCGCTGTATGCGTATATCGGCCGGCGCCTGCTGGAAGCGAACGCGCAGGCGAGCGACGCGATGCTGGTCGAGGTCGACGGCTTGCTCGCGACGCTCGAGGAAGCATGGACGGGCATCGCCCCGGAAGTCGCGCGGATGGCCGCGCAACAGGCAGCGGAAGCATCACGATGAATCACAAGGCCGAATACTTCGCGCGTTACGAGGCGCTCGCCGCCGTGTCGAGCCGGATGCTCTGCGCCGCGCGCGGCGCCGACTGGAACGCGTTGCCGGAGTTGCAGGCCGAATTCATGCAGCTCGTGGACGGATTGAAGGAGGCCGATCCGGGCGTCGCGCTCGACGAATCGGATCTCGGCCGCAAGCTCGACCTGATCCGCCGCATCCTGGCCGACGACGCCGCGATCCGCGATCTCGTGAGCCCGGACGTCGCGCGGCTGTCCGCGCTGTTCGAGGCGCGGCGCTCGACCCAGGTATTGACCGATCTCTATCGCGCGCGCGGATAGGGCCGTCGTCCGGAAGACGGGCGCGAGGCGCCCGGGCCCGGTGCCGTACGCGGCGCGCGCCGTTCCCGCGGGCGGCGCCGGTGTGCCGCGCCGGATTCGCAACGATGTGTCGGTCCGTTTGCCCACGCAAACGGACCCCAAGGTGAGCAGGCTCCGATCATGACCGGTATCGACTCCGTTGCGGCCGCGCTGCTGGCGAGCCGCCTCGACAGCTTGCTGACCGGCACCGTATCGGCGCCCGCCGGCGGCGGCGCGACCTCGCAGGTCGGCACGCCGGGCGCCGGCGCGTCGTCCTCGCCGTCGGCCGGCAGTCCGCCCGCCGCGCCGCCGGCTTCCACGCAGACCGCGCTGTCCGAGGTCGGGCGCGCGCTCGACGCGATTTCGCGCTCGGGCGGCGATGCGACGCCGGCGATCGTCGGTCGGCTGCCGCTGCTGGCCGATCCCGCCGTGCTGCTCGCCGATACGCCCGCGCCGGCGCGCGTGCCGGCTGCGTCCAGTCCCGCGGCGTCCTCTACGCCCGCTTCCGCCGAAGCGTCGTCCACCGCGGCGGCGCGCGAGGCGGCCGCGCCGCCGCCGGTCGCGGCGTTGCGCGCGGCGCTCGCGCAGGCCGTGAGCGAAAGCGGCCTCTTCTACGAATCCCATCTCGCGCAGTGGCTGGCCGGCCAGCGTCCGCTCGCGGCGCTGTTGCGCGAGCCGCAGGCGCGCCTCGCGACCGCGCTCGCGCCGGCCGACCCGCAAGCCGTTCCGCACGAGCCGACCGACGTGCTCGACGAACTGCTCGCGCAGCGCCCGCCGCTGCCGGCCACCGCACGGGCCAGCGCGCCCCCGCCGCCCCAGGGCGGCGGCGCGCCTGCACGCGACCCGGCGCAGGCCGCGCCGGCGGCCGCCCGGCAGAACGCATCGTCGCCGCTCGACCCCGCCGATCCGCTGGCCGCGCACACCGATACGCGCTGGACGCCCGCGCGGGCCGAGCTGGCCGCCGCCTCGTCCGAGCCGCAGGCGCAGCCGCTCGCGACCGTGCATCCGGCCGCCGTGCCGCTCGTTCGGCAGCAACTCGACGCGCTCGCGACCGACCAGTTTCGCTGGACCGGGGAGGCGTGGCCGGGCGCGCGGCTCGACTGGACGATCGAACCCGACGAGCCGGGCCATCGCGCACCGCGCGGCGGCGACGACACGGGCGACGGCATCGCATGGCGCACGCGCCTGACGCTGACGCTGCCGTCGCTCGGCACGGTCGATGCCGAACTGGTGCTGAACGGCGCGCAGCTCGTCGCGCGGCTGCGCGCGAACCAGACGGGCGCCGACCGTCTCGCGCGCCACGAAGCCGCGCTGCGGCAGCGGCTCGAAGGATCGGGGCTCAGGGTGGGTGGGCTGTCGATCCGCGCGGTCGACGACGGGCCGGACGGCTTCGACCTGTTCGCCGCGCAGGCCGCCGCCGCCGCGTACGCGCGCGGCGCGGCCGGCGGCCCCGACGCGCGGGTGCCGGGCGACGATGACGAGGCGCTGCCATGAGCATGACGTCCCGCAAGCGCGCGGCCGCGCTCGTCTACGATCCGAAAGGCGGCGATGCGGCGCCGCGCGTGGTGGCGAAGGGCTACGGCGTGCTCGCCGAGATGATCGTCGCGCGCGCGCGCGATGCGGGGTTGTACGTGCATACGGCGCCGGAGATGGTGTCGCTGCTGATGCAGGTCGATCTCGACGACCGGATTCCGCCGCAGCTTTATCAGGCGGTCGCGGACCTGCTCGCGTGGCTGTATGCGCTCGATCGCGCCGACCCCGCGCCGGACGACGCCGCGCCGCGTTTTCCGCTGCCGCCGTTGCGCTGAGCGGTCTGCCGACGGGCGGGTTCTTACGAAAGGCTGTCCGTGGCTTGCGGGATCGTTCTGCCGGTATTTTCCATCCATCGTTCGCCTTCGGATTGCAACGTGTGCCTTTCGTCCGAATTTGCGCGTGCGCCGTGCCTCCCGCTCCGTATGCGCACGGATTGAGCCGGCTTCCGATTTATGTAATGATATCCATTCTCATTTTCATGCTGCCCGGGCGGCGCGCACACCCTGCGCGCCGCCCGTCGTTTTGAACGAATGGATACTTTCGCGTGAACGCGCCCGAAACGATCGACCCGCCCAAGACGGGCCTGCCGCTCGCCGGCGTCACCGTGCTGCACCCGGCGGGCCGCCCGCTGACCGACGACGAACTGGCCGCGCGCCGCCAGCGCTCGCGCCGCGCGACCTTCATCAAGTGGCTGCGCAAGGTGCACGGCTGGGTCGGGCTGTGGGGCGCGGTGCTCGGGCTGCTGTTCGGCGTGACGGGCGTGCTGCTGAATCACCGCGCGCCGCCGCTGAAGATTTCGACCGGCGAGCCGCAGGTCGAGGAAATGCAGATCGCGCTGCCGGATCCGGTGCCGAAGACGCCTGCCGCGATGACGAAGTGGCTGCAACAGGAGCTGCATTTCGACGGCAAGCCGGGCCGCATGCGCAAGGAGCCTGCGCAGGCCGTCGCGTGGGGCGACAAGCGCGTGATGCAGCCCGAACACTGGCAATTCGGCGTGTTCGGGCCGCACCAGAACCTGCAGGGCGAGTACTGGGTCGGCAACGGCTACGTGTCCGTGAAACGCACGGGCAACACGTTCCTGACGACGCTGAACAACCTGCATCGCGGCGTCGGGATGAATCTCGGCTGGGTGCTGCTGATGGACACGATCGCAGGCTCGCTGATCCTGCTGTCGCTGACGGGCGTGCTGCTGTGGACCGAGCTGAACAAGCGCCGTACGGTCGGCGTCGTGCTGGTGGTCGGTTCGGTTGCCGCCGCGCTGGCGGCCGGCCTGGCCTGACCGACGTTCGCGCCGGCCGGCGCCGGCGCCCCGCGCGAGCGCGGCCGCCCGCCGCCGTGGGTCAGAGGCCGCAGGCCGCGCCGCCGTTCGCCGCGATTTCGCGTGCGGCCTTCGCGCCTTCGACCTGCAGGATCGTCGGCAGCGACACGTTGTTCTTCGCGGCGGTGATCTCCGCGAGGATCGAGATCGCGATTTCCGGCGGCGTCCGGCTGCCGATGTAGATGCCGGCCGGGCCGTGCAGCCGGGCCAGCTCCGCTTCGCTCAGATCGAATTCGCGCAGCCGCTCGCGCCGCGCCGCGTTGTTGCGCCGCGAGCCGAGCGCGCCCACGTAGAACGCGGGCGTCTTCAGCGCTTCCATCAGCGCGAGATCGTCGAGCTTCGGGTCGTGCGTGAGCGCGATCACGGCCGAACGCGCGTCGAGCTTCATGTCGAGCACCGTATCGTCGGGCATCGTGCGCACGACGCGCGTGCCCGGCACGTCCCACGCATCCGTGTATTCCTCGCGCGGATCGCAGACCGTCACCTGGTAGTCGAGCCCGACCGCGATCTGGCACAGATAGCGCGACAACTGGCCGGCGCCGATCACGAGCATCCGGTAGCGCGGCCCGTGGATCGTCACGAGCCGTTCGCCGTCGAAGGCGAGCCCGTCGGTCGCCTGCGCGGGCGACAGCGACGCGCGGCCGGTCGCGAGCGTCATCGTGCGCGTGACGAGGCGGCCGGCCTCGACTTCCGCGCACAGCGCGGCGATCCCGCTGTCGCGCGTGAGCGGTTCGAGCACGAGCTGGATCGTGCCGCCGCAAGGCAGCCCGAAGCGGTGCGCTTCCTCGGCCGTCACGCCGTACTTGAGCGCTTCCGGGCGCGCATCGGCCGCGATCCCGCTCGCATGCACGCGGGCGATCAGGTCGTCCTCGATGCACCCGCCGGACACGGAGCCGACCACCAGGCCGTCCTCGCGCACCGCGAGCATCGCGCCTTCGGGGCGCGGCGACGAGCCCCACGTCTTCACGACCGTCACGAGCAGCACGCGCCGCCCTTCTTCGAGCCAGCGCGCGCTGGATTTCAGTACATCGAGATCGACGCTTTCCATCGTTTTTCCTGTTGCCGGACGGCCCGTCGTGCGGCGCCGTCGTTCGATGGCGGGATTATGAACCGCCCGGCGCGCGCGTGCAGGCGGCGCGCCGGCCGCGCAGGCAAATCCGGAGAATCGGGCAAGAGATCGCGACGATCGGACAGCGATCGCGCGGTGGCCGAGGGTTCGGGAGAGCGGGGCGGGAGCCGGTGCAGGCTCCGCGTGGGGTGCTCGCGATGGCGCACCGCGCAAGGCGCGCCATCGCGGATGCTCAGTGCGCGTCGGGGTGGCCGTGCGCGAGCTTCGAATGGCGTCGCGAGTACAGCGCGTAGATCGCGAGGCCGATCACGAGCCAGATGCCGAACGCGGCCCACGTGACGGGCTGCAGGTTCAGCATCAGGAACAGGCACGACGCGACCGCGAGGATCGGCACCACGGGCACGCCCGGGCAGCGGAACGCGCGCGGCAGTTCGGGATGCGTGCGGCGCAGCACGAGCACGGCGATCGACACCATCGAGAACGCCGCGAGCGTGCCGATGTTGATCAGCTCGGCGAGCACGTTGAGCGGCACCAGCGCGGCGATCAGCCCGAAGAACAGGCCGACCAGCCAGGTCGTCAGGAACGGCGTCGCGAAGCGCGGATGCACACGCGACAGCGCCGCCGGCAGCAGGCCGTCGCGCGACATCGCGAAGATGATGCGGGTCTGGCCGTAGCTCATCACGAGGATCACGGTCAGCATGCCGAGCACGGCGCCGAGGTCGATGAAGCCCGCGACCCACTTCTCGCCGGCGATCTGCAGCGCGTACGAGATCGGGTGCGAGATGCTCGCGTACTGCGCGGACGGCACGATGCCGGTCGCGACCGCGGCGACCGTCACGTACAGCACCGCGCACACCGCGAGCGACGCGATGATGCCGATCGGCAGGTCGCGCTTCGGGTTCTTCACTTCCTCGGCCGCCGACGACACCGCGTCGAAGCCGATGAACGCGAAGAACATCACGGCGGCCGCGCCGAACACGCCGCTCCAGCCGTGCGGCATGAACGGCTTCCAGTTCGCGGGCGTCACGTGGAACAGGCCGACCGCGATCACGAGCAGCACGACCGACACCTTGATGAACACCATGATGTTGTTGATGCGGGTCGATTCGCGGATGCCGATCGACAGCAGCGTCGTGATCGCGATCATCACGAGGAACGCGGGCAGGTTGAACCACGTGACGACGCCCGGCACCGCGCCGGGCGCGGCGGTGAGCACGGTCGGCAACGTGAGGCCGAAGCCCTGCAGCAGCGACTGCAGGTAGCCGGACCAGCCGACCGACACGGCCGACGACGCGAGGCCGTACTCGAGCATCAGGTCCCAGCCG
Organism: Burkholderia sp. NRF60-BP8; assembly: GCF_001522585.2. NCBI lineage: Bacteria > Pseudomonadati > Pseudomonadota > Betaproteobacteria > Burkholderiales > Burkholderiaceae > Burkholderia > Burkholderia sp. NRF60-BP8. The sequence continues at coordinate 3,299,261 of NZ_CP013373.1, read as the reverse complement.
ATGATCCACGCGACGAGCTCGCCGAGCGTCGCGTACGAATACGTGTAAATCGAGCCGGCGACGGGGATCGTCGACGCGAACTCCGCGTACGACAGCGCGGCGAGGCCGCACGCGATCGCGGCGATCACGAACGACAGCATCAGCGCCGGCCCGGCCTGGACGGCGCCGGTGCCGGTCAGCACGAAGATGCCGGTGCCGATGATCGCGCCGATGCCGAGGAAGGTGAGGTCGATCGCGCCGAGCGCTTTCTTGAGCCCGGCGGCTTGCGCGCCGGCGATCATGCGATCGACGTTTTTCTTGCGGAAGAGAGACATTGCGGATGAATCGCCAGCACGCGCAGGCACGGCGCGCCAACTGAGTGAAAACCGATAATTTTAGCCGATTTGGCGTACAAGCCTCGCTGCGGCGCAGCGGGGCGCCGCGAAATCGTCCGATAAAACAAGCGTTTGTGCGCGGCGCGGCCTGCGCCGCGTCGCGGGATCGGACGAATTCGAGGGGGGCCGGGGATCGGATCAGGCGCCGGCCGTGGGCGCCATGTCGACGAGCCGGTTGCTCATCACGTAGAACGTGAGTTCCGCGTTGTTCGACAGCCGCATCTTCTCGAGCAGCCGCGACCGGTACACGCTCACCGTCTTCACCGACAGCGACAGCGTGTTCGCGATATCGGTGAGCCGCTTGCCCGACGCGAGCATGCAGAGCGTCTGGTATTCGCGATCGGACAGCTTCTCGTGCGGCAGCGGTTCGTTCTCGAACGACACGTATTCGGCGAGCGCCTCGGCCATCGCGGGGCTCACGTATTTGCGGCCGGCCGCGACCTGCTGGATCGCGCCGATCATCTGCGCGGCGTTGACCGTCTTCGACAGATAGCCAGCCGCGCCGGCCTTCAGCGCGCGCACCGCGTACTGGTCCTCGCGGTACATCGAGAACATCAGCACCGGCGTGCGCGTCAGCTTGCGCTTGAGCCGCTTGAGCACCTCGATGCCGTTCGTGTCGGGCAGCGAGATGTCGAGCAGGATCACGTCGAATTCCTGCTTGTCGACGGCGGCCATCGCGTCGCCGCCGCTCTCGGCCTCGGTCACGTCGCGTGCGACGCCGCGATCGATCAGCAACTGGCGGATCCCTTGCCGGACGATCGCGTGATCGTCCACGAGCAGGATGTTCAGGCTCATCGCGACCTCACGAAAGCGACGTGCGGCGTGCCGCGCCGGGCACCCCGAGCAGCGAAGCCCACGCGAAGCGCGCGGTGACGCGCGTGCCGCGCCCGGTCGCCGGCGTGGCCGTCTCGAAGCTGCCGCCGAACGCCTCGCAGCGGGCGCGCATGCCGGCCAGGCCGTAGCCGTTGCGGCGGTGCCGGGCGAAACCGGTCCCATCGTCGGCGACACTCAGCGACAGATGCGTGCCGTCGGTGACGATCCGGACGTCGACCGACGTCGCGCGCGCGTGTTTCGCGACGTTCGACAGCGCCTCCTGCGCGACGCGGAACACCGCGAGCGCGCCGGCGCCGGCGAGCTGCGTCAGGCGGGCGTCGGCCGCGCACACGAAGCTCGTGCGCAGGCCGGTGCGCGCCGCATGGGTGTCGATCCACGACGATAGCGCACCGACCATGCCGGCGTCGAGCGCCGGCGCGCCACGCTCGTCGATGAGCCGGCGATTCGCGTCGGTCGCGGCGTCGAGCGCCTGCTGCGCCAGCGCCAGCGCGCGCAGGCAGGCTTCCGGCGCGTCGGCCGGCAGCCATGTTTGAACGTTTGCGAGTGCGAAGCGGGCGGCGGTCAATTCGGCGCCGAGCCCGTCGTGCAGCTCGCCGGCCAAATGGCGGCGGGCCGCTTCGTCGGCGGCGAGAAGCTGGGCGGAAAGTGCCGCGATCCGCGCGGCGGACGCGTCGCGTCCCGACGCTTCGTCGGCGATGGGCGGAGTGGCAGCGCAGCCGGGCATGCGCTGCCGCGACGGGAACGGGGCGTGGGCGCCCAAGGGCGCGTTAAGCGACGTATCCATGACTCTCCCTGCTGTCAGAAAGCGGTTCAGATACCGGCTGGCTGCGTGGGCTGGCTGCCGTTTCGATGACGGTCGCCGCCACGGAATCGCTCCATGCCGAAGTAACAAAAGTTACGTCTTGTAACACTTGCATCCGACCCTTCCACGCTCATCCGCACGGCAACCACGCGCGCCGAATAATATCTCAAAATTTCCGGAAAGATCATGTCAGGCGGTCATTTAAGGGTAAATGTGAATAATCGGAATGAAGGTGTTGTAGGAAAAACACTGACGCCCGAGCACCCTGCGATGACGTATCAAAATGTAACTATTTGAGATGGAATGGTCCCAGTTTGTTACGAATTCGCCAAGTAGGGACGAAAAAAAACCGGAGCTTTCGCTCCGGTTCTTGATGACGCGCAAATTGGGGGATCGATCAGTCCACGAACGCGCGCTCGATCACGTAATGGCCCGGCGCGCTGTTCTTGCCTTCGACGAGGCCAGCCTGCTTCAGCAGCTCGGTCGTGTCCTTCAGCATCGCGGTGCTGCCGCACAGCATCACGCGGTCGTTTTCCGGCGAGAACGCCGGCACGCCGAGATCCGTGAACAGCTTGCCCGTCGCGATCAGGTCGGTGATCCGGCCTTCGTTGTCGAACGCTTCGCGCGTGACCGTCGGGTAGTAGACGAGCTTTTCCTTGATGATGTCGCCCAGGTACTCGTGGCCCGGCAGGTCGTGCTTGATGTAGTCCATGTACGCGAGCTCGCCCTTCAGGCGGCACGTGTGGGTCAGGATCACCTTGTCGAAGCGGTCGTAGATGTCCGGATCGCGGATGATCGACATGAACGGCGCGAGGCCCGTGCCCGTCGACAGCATCCACAGCGTCTTGCCCGGCAGCAGGTTGTCGGCCACCAGCGTGCCCGTCGGCTTCTTGCCGATCAGCACCTTGTCGCCCACCTTCAGATGTTGCAGGCGCGACGTCAGCGGGCCGTTCTGCACCTTGATGCTGAAGAATTCGAGATGCTCTTCGTAGTTCGGGCTGACGATCGAGTAGGCGCGCGCGAGCGGCTTGCCGTCGACTTCGAGGCCGACCATCGTGAATTCGCCGTTGTTGAAGCGCAGGCTCGGCTCGCGGGTGCAGGTGAAGCTGAAAAGCGTGTCGGTCCAGTGATGGACGGATTGGACGGTGGCGGTGTCGTATTTGCTCATGGCTTTGAAAACGGACGCGCGTAGCGGACGCGTGTAACGGGCCCAAAAACGGGCAAAAAACCGAGTGCGTCGGCCCGATCGCGGATCGGCCGGCCGGCGCGTCGGACACGCGCCTTCTCGATGACAGACGTTTGAGGAACTCGTTATTTTACCCTGTTGACGCGGATCGCGGGCTTGACCCCCGCGGCCGCGCGGATTTGGCGCAACATATCCTTTCAACCAACTTTCACCGGTCGGCCGCCCGTTTCGCGCCGAGGCCGACGCGTTCCGGCGGCGCGGCGGCCGGCAACGCGCCCGACCGGGCGACTTACTGCGGATCGAGGCGCAGGCGCGCGATGTACGGCAGGTGGTCCGACAGCCACGCGGCCTCGCCGGACGGCGCGCGCCATTCGAGCGGCGTCAGGCCGCGCACGAACATCTTGTCGAGCGCGAGCGCCGGCGAGAACGCCGGGAACGTGCGGCCCGATTCGCCGAGCAGCGTCGCGACCTCGGACAGCCCGATCTCGCCGAACAGCGCGACCGAATCGTTGCGCCAGTCGTTGAAGTCGCCGGCGAGCATCAGCGGGCCGTCGCCCGCGTTGCGCACGATCCAGTGCGCGATCCAGTGCATCTGGCGCAGCCGCGCGGCGCGCGTGAGCGCGAGATGCGCGCACAGCAGCGTGACCGGGCGTGCGCCCGCGAGCGTCGCGCGCGCGACCAGCAGCCCGCGCCGCTCGAAGCGGTGCGCGGAGATGTCCCAGCGGCCGCCGAGGTCGAGCGGATGCGGCGACAGGATCGCGTTGCCGTGCCGCCACGACGGCTTGAACACGTTGGGCCCTAGCGCGATCTGCCAGTCGAGCGCCTGCGCGATCTCGGTGGCCTGGCAATGCCATACATCGTCGACCGCGTCGTCCATCGGCGCGCCGAAGCCGGGGGCGAGCATCGGGCGCGGCATGCGGCGCGCCATCGCTTCCTGCAGGAAATACACGTCGGCGTGCGTCGACTGCATCCAGTCGCGCATCGCGTTCCACGCGGTGAAGCCGAGCGGCGAGCGGCCCTTGTGCAGGTTCCAGCTGACGGCGGTGATTTCGTCGGGCGCGGCGTGCGGTTCGGCGAACGGCAGCGAGAGGGCGTCGGCGGCCATGACGCTCAGTCCTTCGCGACGTGCGCGCGCACGCGGTAGACGAGATGCGGATGCTGCTCCACGAGCGTCCAGTCGGTCCAGGCGTCGCCGCCGACCGACAGGCCGGGGTGGCTCGCGACGATTTGCCGCGGCGACGCGGGCAGGCACGGATCGCCGCGCGCGCTTTCGTCGTCGAGCGTTTCCTGCACGTCGAGCCCGAGCGACACGGTGTTCGCGCTGGCGTCGACGGCGAGCGGGGCGACCGTCACCGAGCGCGAGCGCTCGGTCGGCACGACGCGCGCGGCATTGCCGCAGCCCACCGGCACGGCGGCCGGATAGCGATGAGTATCGGTGCGGGACTGGCCCACGGTGGTGTTTTGCTGGAACGTGTCGATCGTCTGACCGTCGCGCACCACCTGGATTTCCCATGCGACGACGGCCGGCGCGGGGCTCTGCGCATGGGCGGCGAGCACGACGCTCGCAAGCAGGACGGCCAGGCCGTGTTTCAGCATGAAACGTCTCCGGAAACGCGGGATAGCGGGGAACGGACGCACATCTTACGCCCGATCGATTTCGGTCGCGATGTGACGGGACGCGCCGCGGCAGGTTCGCAGCACGATGCGGTCCTGCTCGACAGGTAAGGCCGCGTCATGCGTTTTCAAGCAAAAAAGCGCGTGAATTCGGCGACGCTCGCGCGCTCGGTGACGAGACGGTTCTCGATCGCGTCGGGGTCGGCATGGCCGAGCGCCATCCCGCAGACGAACTGTTCGTTCGGCGGAATGCCGAGGTGGTCGGCGACGATCCGGTGAAACGGCACGAACGCGGCCTGCGGGCAGGTATCGAGGCCGCGGGCGCGCGCGGCCGTCATCACGCCTTGCAGGAACATCCCGCAATCGAGCCACGCGCCGTGTGTCATGACCCGGTCCAGCGTGAAGAACAGCGCGACCGGCGCATCGAAGAAACGGAAATTGCGCGCGTGCTGCGCGTGCATGCGCGCCTTCTCGTCGCGGCGGATGTTCAACAGGCCGTACAGATCCCAGCCGACCTTGCGGCGCCGGTCGATGTACGGCGACACCCATTCGCGCGGGTAGTAGTCGTATTCGGCGACGTATTTCTCGTCGCGCGCCGGATCGTCGTAGGCCGCGGTGAGCGCGGCGGCGAGTGCGTCGCGCGTGGCGCCCGTCGCGACGTACACGCGCCATGGCTGGATGTTGGTGCCCGACGGCGCGCGGCTCGCGGCTTCGAGGATCGCCTCGATCGTCTCGCGCGGCACGGGCGTCGGCAGGAACGCACGGACCGAACGACGCGACTTGAGCGCGGCGTCGACGGAACGGATCGCGTCGGCGTCGACGCGCGGAGAAGCAGCGGGGATGGACATCGGCAACCCTTCGGGCGAGGCGTCGGGCGAGGTGCGCGGCAGCGTGTGCGCGGCGCGCGGGCGCCATCGGCGAGCCCGGCGCGAGCCTCGTGGACTTTCGATCATACGCCGCGGCGCGCGGCCATGCAGCGTGCGCGCGCTGTTAGCAGCAGACGCGCCCGGCTGCTTGCTTGCATGGCGATGCGGGATCGCTACACTGAAATCGTAAGGGTCTGATGAGTATGTGACGGCAAGTGCAGCGAGGTAGGTATGACGACGGCGATGGTGAAACAGGAACTGGCGGTGGCGTCCTTCAGCACGGTGTACGACCTCGAGCAGGTCGAGACGGCGCTGGGCGACCTGAACGAGAGCGCAAGCGACGCACTGCGCTCGACCTACGAGAAGATGCTCAAGACGGGGAATCTGCGCTTCTGCGTGAAGCCGAACCGGATGCCGTCGTTCGACGCGCTCGGCGAAGCGTTGCCGAATTTCGGCGAGCCGCTCGACGACGTACGCAAGCAGATCGCGCTGTGTCTCGAAACGGACGACCGGCTCGAACTGATGCCGATCCTGCTGCTCGGGCCGCCCGGGATCGGCAAGACGCATTTCGCGAAGGCGCTCGCGCAACTGCTCGGCACCGCGTACCACTACGTGCCGATGAGTTCGCTGACGGCGGGCTGGATCCTGTCGGGCGCATCGTCGCAATGGAAGAACGCGAAGCCCGGCAAGGTGTTCGACGCGCTCGTGAACGGCAGCTACGCGAACCCGGTGATCGCGGTCGACGAGATCGACAAGGCCGGCAGCGATGCGCAATACGATCCGCTCGGCGCGCTGTATGCGTTGCTCGAGCACGACACCGCGCGCGCGTTCGTCGACGAATTCGCGGAAGTGCCGATCAACGCGGGCAACGTGATCTGGATCGCGACCGCGAACGACGCGCACGCGATTCCCGAGCCGCTGCTCAACCGGATGAACGTGTACGAGATCGCGCCGCCCGATGCGGCCGGCGCGCGACGGATCGCGCAGACGATCTACGACGAGATCCGGACGTCGCATGCGTGGGGGCGGCGCTTTCCCGATACGCTCGGCGACGACGCGCTCGACGTGCTGGCCGCGACGCCGCCGCGCACGATGCGCCGCGCGCTGCTGCACGCGTTCGGCGCCGCGCGGCTCGACGGCCGCGACGCGATCGCGCCGGCCGACATCCGCGCCGACGAAGGCGCGGCGAAGCGCCGGCCGATCGGCTTCTGACGCGGGCACGCGCGCACGGCTGCGGCGTGCGCGCGTGGCGCGGGGTGCGCGGTCGGCCGCAGCGTCGCGACACGATGTGCGCGCGTTCGGCAAGCGGGCGAACCGGGACGTACAATTCTTCCCTCTCCCTTCGATGCGCGAGCAGCGCGAAAAGCCATGGAGCAGACGGATTGTGTCGTGATCGGCGCGGGTGTCGTCGGTCTGGCGATCGCGCGCGAACTCGCCGCGCGCGGGCGTGAAACGATCGTGCTCGAGGCGGCCGACGCGATCGGCACGAGCACGAGTTCGCGCAACAGCGAGGTGATTCACGCGGGGCTCTACTATCCGCGCGGTTCGCTGAAGGCGGTGACGTGCGTGCACGGGCGCGACCTGCTGTACGAATTCTGCGACACCCATCACGTGCCGCACCGGCGCACGGGCAAGCTGCTCGTGGCGACCAGTGCCGCGCAGGTTAAGCAGTTGAAGGCGATCGCCGCGCGCGCGGCCGAAAACGGCGTGCTCGACCTGCTGCCGCTCACGCGTGCCGAGGCGCAGACGCTCGAGCCCGCGCTCGAATGCGTGGAGGCGCTGTTCTCGCCGTCGACGGGTATCGTCGACAGCCACCAGCTGATGCTCGCGCTGCTCGGCGATGCGGAACGCGACGGCGCCGTGTGCGCGCTGCAATCGCCGGTCGAAGCGATCGACGTGCTGCGCGGCGGGCGCTTCATCGTGCGCACCGGCGGCGCCGCGCCGACCGAGATCGACGCCGCCTGCGTGATCAATAGCGCGGGCCTCGGCGCGCAGGCGCTCGCACGCCGCACGCGCGGCCTCGACCCGCGCTGGGTGCCGCCGCTCTATCTCGCGCGCGGCAATTATTTCAGCCTGTCGCGTCGTGCGCCGTTCTCGCACCTGATCTATCCGATGCCCGATCGCGCGGGGCTCGGCGTGCACCTGACGCTCGATCTCGGCGGGCAGGCGCGCTTCGGCCCGGACGTCGAGTGGTGCGATGCGTTGCGCTACGACGTCGATCCGGCGCGCGCGGGCGCGTTCTACGCGTCGATTCGCGCATTCTGGCCGGGCCTGCCCGACGATGCGCTGCAGCCGGCGTACGCGGGCATCCGGCCGAAGGTCGCGGGGCCCGGCGAGCCGCCGGCCGACTTCATCGTGCAGGGCGCCGCGCAGCACGGCGTGCGCGGGCTCGTGAACCTGTTCGGCATCGAGTCGCCGGGGCTCACCGCCGCGCTCGCGCTCGCGCAGCGCGTCGGCGACATGGTGTCGCGCGCGTGACGCACGGCCCGCCGCCGCGCGGGCCGGCCGGACGAGCCCGTGTGAAATCCCTTATCTCCGGCATTTCGGCGCGCACATTTATCCGCTTGGGCGTTATTCTGTCGTACGCCGTCGCCAGAACGGCTTTCAAACCGATAACGTTGGAGCGAGTCCCCCATGAAAACATCCCGTCGGAGTTTCCTGATCACGAGCATTGGCGCCGTGTCCGCGCTGGCGCTGTCGCGCGAAGCGCTGGCCGATGCGCCGATGCTGTCGGAAACCGATCCGACCGCGACGGCGCTCGGCTACAAGGCCGATGCCACGAAGGTCGACAAGACGAAGTACCCGAAATACGCAGCGGGCCAGGATTGCGCGGCCTGCATGCTGTATCAGGGCAAGAAGGGCTCGGCTTCGGGCCCGTGCGGCGCGTTCCCCGGCAAGCAGGTGTCGGCGAAGGGCTGGTGCAGCGCGTTCTCGAAGATGGGTTGAGGCCCGGGCGGCATCGTGCGATGCCGCATTGTGGCGAAAACCGCAACACGCTCGCCGTCGTTCGATGGCGGGCGTTTTTTATTGCTTGAAAACGGTTCCGTCGCTTTCTACACTCGCTGCACACCAGCGCGCCGCGGCACGCCGCGCGCCGAACCGCCCGATACGACGTATTCACGAGGACGAGGCACGCATGGCGACGATTGCGAATTCAACGAAAGCGACCCGGCCCGAGCGTGCGCTGAACCGGCGCGCGGTGGTGGCCGCCGTGATCGGCAATGCGCTCGAGTGGTACGACTTCACGGTGTTCGGCTTCATGACGGTCGTGATCGCCGAGCTGTTCTTCCCGACCACCAGCGAATACTCGTCGCTGCTGCTCACCACCGCGACGTTCGGCGTCGCGTTCTTCATGCGCCCGATCGGCGGCATCGTGTTCGGGCTGTACGCGGACCGCGCGGGCCGCAAGGCCGCGCTGTCGCTCGTGATCCTGCTGATGACGGCCGGCATCTTCCTGCTCGCGATCGCGCCGCCCTATGCGGCGATCGGCATCGGCGGGCCGCTCCTGATCGTGCTCGGCCGCCTGCTGCAGGGCTTTTCCGCGGGCGGCGAATTCGGCAGCGCGACGGCGCTGCTGATCGAAGCCGCGCCGTTCTCGAAACGCGGTTTCTACGGCAGCTGGCAGATGGCGAGCCAGGCGGCCGCGCTATTGATCGGCGCGCTCGTCGGCGCGGCCGTCACGCGCGGGCTGTCGCACGACGCGCTGCGCAGCTGGGGCTGGCGCGTGCCGTTCATCCTCGGGCTCGTGATCGGCCCGATCGGCTTCTACATCCGCCGCCATCTCGCGGATTCCGAAGCATTCCTGCATGCGCAGCAAAGCGCGCGCCGCGCGACGCTCGGCGAAGTGTTCACGCGCCACCCGCGCGAGGTGCTGTGCGGGCTCGGCTCGGTGATCGCGCTCACGGTGACGATCTACGTGCTGATCAGCTATCTGCCGACCTTCGCGGTGAAGCAACTGAAGCTGCCTTATGCGGAATCGTTCTACGCGGTGATCGTCGGCAACCTGCTGCTGATGGTGCTGTCGCCGGTCGCCGGCGCGTGGTCGGACCGCATCGGCCGCAAGGGGCTGTCGCTGTGGTCGCTCGTGCTGACGCTCGCGCTGATGTATCCGCTGTTCGCGTGGCTCGACGCGGCGCCGAGCATCGGGCGGCTGATCGCGGTACAGGCCGTGCTGTCGGTGACGCTCGCGGGCTACTACGGACCGTTCGGCGCGATGATCGCCGAGCTGTTCCCGGCCAACGTGCGCTCGACCGGGCTGTCGATCGCGTACAACGTCGCGGTGATGCTGTTCGGCGGCTTCGGCCAGTTCATCGTCACGTGGCTGATCAAGGTCACGGGCACGCCGCTCGCGCCGACCTACTACGTGATGGCGGGGCTCGCGCTGTCGATCGTCGCGGTCGCGTTCGTGCCCGCGCGCAGCGCCGATCTCGATGCGCCGGCGTGACGACGTGACGATTCGAAGACGGTCATCGAATCGTTTCGCAAAACGCAATGATGTGCTGCGGAATGCGGAGGAAACGGGGCGTCGCCCCCTTCGTGTTCGCACCCGAATTGTTTAGTCGTCGAACGAAACATGCCGCGAAATGAACGGAATCGTCGCTCGCGCGCGTTGTCGCATTTTTTACCCACACTAAAAATCGGCAAAAACCCGGCGGGCATCCAGAAGAGTTTTTTCTCCAGCTTGTTGCCGCATCGTTAGCTCAAGTAATATCCGCGTACGCCGGCCCCTGGCGGGGCCGGTTCCGATCTGGAGACCTGGAGGAAACATGGAATACAACCGTCTGTTGCACACCCTGCGTGTTACCGCCATGGCAGGCGTGGCAGCGGCATCGCTCGGCGTCGCGGGCTCTGCATTCGCACAGATCCCGAACAAAACGCTCGTCTACTGCTCAGAAGGCAGCCCGGCGGGTTTCGATTCCGCGCAATTCACGACCGGCGTCGATTTCACCGCCGCCACGTTCACCGTCTACAACCGCCTCGTCGAATTCGAGCGCGGCGGTACGAAGGTCGAGCCCGGCCTCGCCGAGAAGTGGGACGTGTCGTCCGACGGCAAGGTGTACACGTTCCACCTGCGCCATGGCGTGAAGTTCCACACGACCGACTTCTTCAAGCCGACGCGCGAATTCAACGCGGACGACGTCGTGTTCTCGTTCGAGCGCATGCTCGATCCGAACAACGCGTTCCGCAAGGCATACCCGGTGTCGTTCCCGTACTTCACCGACATGGGCCTCGACAAGCTGATCACGAAGATCGAGAAGGTCGACCCGTACACCGTGAAGTTCACGCTGGCCGAGCCGAACGCGCCGTTCATCCAGAACATGGCGATGGAATTCGCGTCGATCCTGTCGGCCGAATACGGCGACCAGTTGATGAAGGCCGGCAAGGCCGCCGACATCAACCAGAAGCCGATCGGCACGGGCCCGTTCATCTTCCGCAGCTACACGAAGGACGCGACGATCCGCTTCGATGGCAATCCTGATTACTGGAAGAAGGGTGCGGTGAAGCTGTCGAAGCTGATCTTCTCGATCACGCCCGATCCGGGCGTGCGCGTGCAGAAGATCAAGCGCAACGAATGCCAGGTGATGAGCTATCCGCGCCCGGCCGACATCGCGACGCTGAAGGCCGATCCGAACGTCGACATGCCGTCGCAGGCCGGCTTCAACCTCGGCTACCTCGCGTACAACGTCGAGCACAAGCCGGTCGACAAGCTCGAAGTGCGTCAGGCGCTCGACATGGCGATCAACAAGAAGGCGATCCTCGAGTCCGTCTACCAGGGCGCCGGCCAGGCCGCGACCGCACCGATGCCGCCGACCCAATGGTCGTACGACAAGAACCTGAAGATGGCCGCGTACGACACCGCGAAGGCGAAGGCGCTGCTCGCGAAGGCGGGCTATCCGAACGGCTTCGAGATCACGCTGTGGGCGATGCCGGTGCAGCGCGCGTACAACCCGAACGCGCGCCTGATGGCCGAAATGATCCAGGCCGACTGGGCGAAGATCGGCGTGAAGGCGAAGATCGTCACGTACGAGTGGGGCGAGTACATCAAGCGCGCGCACGGCGGCGAGCAGGACACGATGCTGATCGGCTGGACGGGCGACAACGGCGATCCGGACAACTGGCTCGGCACGCTGCTCGGCTGCGAGGCGATCAAGGGCAACAACTTCTCGCACTGGTGCTACAAGCCGTTCGACGAGCTGGTCCAGAAGGGCCGCACGACGACGGGCCAGGACGCGCGCACGAAGCTCTACACGCAGGCGCAGCAGATCTTCGCGCAGCAGCTGCCGTTCTCGCCGATCGCGAACTCGACGGTCTATCAGCCGGTGCGCAAGAACGTGGTCGACATGCGTATCGAACCGCTCGGCTATGCCCGTTTCGACGGGGTGAGCGTGAAGTAACGCGCCTGTCGTAAGCTGTCGCGAAGACCGGCTAACTCATCCGGCGGCGGGAGGCCAAAAGCTTCCCGTCGCCGGTCGCACATTTCCCACAAGAAAATACGAGACGCATCATGTTCAGATTCGTGTTGCGCCGCGTGGGGATGGTGATCCCGACCTTCATCGGCATCACCATCCTGGCGTTTGCGCTGATTCACCTGATACCGGGCGACCCCATCGAAGTGATGATGGGCGAGCGCGGCGTCGATCCCGCGATGCACGCAGAGGCGATGAAGCGCCTCGGGCTCGACGAGCCGCTGCCGCTGCAGTACCTCCACTACGTCGGCCGGGCGCTGCATGGCGACCTCGGCATGTCGATCATCACCAACACCAGCGTCGCGGGCGAATTCTTCGCGCGCTTCCCGGCGACCGTCGAACTGTCGCTGTGCGCACTGGTGTTCGCGCTCGTGGTCGGACTGCCGGCCGGCGTGATCGCCGCGCTGCGGCGCGGCTCGGTCATCGATCACGGCGTGATGGGCACCGCGCTCACCGGCTACTCGATGCCGATCTTCTGGTGGGGGCTGATCCTCATCATGGTGTTTTCGTCGTACCTCGGCTGGACGCCCGTGTCGGGGCGCATCGCGGTCGAATACGATTTCCCGCATCCGACCGGCTTCATGCTGATCGACGCGCTGCTCGCGCCGGACGAAGGCTCGTTCAAGTCGGCGGTGAGCCACCTGATCCTGCCCGCGATCGTGCTCGGCACGATCCCGCTCGCGGTGATCGCGCGAATGACGCGCTCGTCGATGCTCGAAGTGCTGCGCGAGGACTACATCCGCACCGCCCGCGCGAAAGGGCTGTCGCCCGTGCGCGTGGTCGTCGTGCATGCGCTGCGCAATGCGCTGATCCCGGTCGTCACCGTGATCGGCCTGCAGATCGGCACGCTGCTTGCCGGCGCCGTGCTGACCGAGACGCTCTTTTCGTGGCCCGGCGTCGGCAAGTGGCTGATCGATGCGATCGGCCGCCGCGATTATCCGGTCGTCCAGGGCGGCATCCTGCTGATCGCGACGCTCGTGATCGTCGTGAACCTGGTCGTCGACCTGCTGTACGGCGTGCTGAATCCGCGCATCCGCCACACGAGGTAATTCCATGAGCAATCTGCAAAATACCCTGCCGAGCGAATCCGCGCCGGCCGGCGGCCGTGCGCTCGCGCTGCGCGAGTTCTGGGCCAATTTCTCGCGCAACCGCGGCGCCGTCGGCGCGGGCATCGTCGTGCTGCTGCTGATCCTGGTCGCGATCCTCGCGCCGCTGATCGCGCCGCACAGCCCGGTCGAGCAATACCGCGACTACGTGAAGATCCCGCCCGCGTGGCTCGCCGGCGGCAACTGGCAATTCATCCTCGGCACCGACGAAGCGGGCCGCGACATCCTTTCGCGGCTGATGTTCGGCGCGCAGATGTCGTTCTGGATCGGCTTCGTGTCGGTCGTGCTCGCGCTGATCCCCGGCATCGTGCTCGGCCTGATCGCCGCGTTCTTCCAGAAGTGGGCCGACACGCCGGTGATGCGGATCATGGACGTGCTGCTCGCGCTGCCGTCGCTGCTGCTCGCGGTCGCGGTCGTCGCGATCATCGGCCCGGGCCTCACCAACACGATGTTCGCGATCGCGATCGTCGCGCTGCCGGCCTACGTGCGCCTCACGCGCGCGTCGGCGCTCGGCGAGCTGCAGAAGGAATACGTGACCGCGTCGCGCGTGGCCGGCGCCGGCACGCTGCGCCTGATGTTCTCGCAGGTGCTGCCGAACTGCACGGCGCCGCTGATCGTGCAGGCAACGCTCGGCTTCTCGTCGGCGATCCTCGACGCGGCCGCGCTCGGCTTCCTCGGCCTCGGCGTGCAGCCGCCGACCGCCGAGTGGGGCGCGATGCTCGCGTCCGCGCGCGACTACATCGACAACGCGTGGTGGATCGTGACGATGCCCGGGCTGTCGATCCTGATTTCGGTGCTCGCGATCAACCTGCTCGGCGACGGGCTGCGCGACGCGCTCGATCCCAAACTGAAGCGGATGGCGTGATATGAAACGACCCCCACACTCTCTTCGTTCGTTGCCCCCCAAGGGGGCGGTCATCCTCCTTGGGGCGGCCCGGCGGAGGATGGCATGACCCAAAATCTACTGACTATCCGCAATCTCGCGGTGAACTTCAACGGCCTGCCCGCGGTCGACCGGATCAACCTGTCTGTCGCGCCGGGCGAGGTGGTGGGCGTCGTCGGCGAATCGGGCTCGGGCAAGAGCGTGACGATGATGGCGCTGATGGGCCTGATCGACGCGCCGGGCAAGGTGACGGCCGACGAGGTCACGTTCGACGGCGTCGACCTGCTGAAGGCGTCGCCGAAGGCGCGCCGCAGGATCGTCGGCAAGGACATCGCGATGGTGTTCCAGGACGCGCTGACGAGCCTGAATCCGAGCTACACGGTCGGCTACCAGATCAAGGAGGTGCTGAAGCTGCACGAAGGCTTGCGCGGCGACGCGCTGCACCGGCGCGCGCTCGAACTGCTCGACCAGGTCGGCATTCCCGATGCGAAGAACCGCATCGCGTCGTTCCCGCATCAGATGTCGGGCGGGATGAACCAGCGCGTGATGATCGCGATGGCGGTCGCGTGCAACCCGAAGCTGCTGATCGCCGACGAGCCGACCACCGCGCTCGACGTGACGATCCAGGCGCAGATCATGGATCTGCTCGTGAAGCTGCAGAAGGAGCGCGGGATGGCGCTCGTGCTGATCTCGCACGATCTGGCGGTGGTATCCGAGGTCGCGCATCGCGTCGCGGTGATGTACGCGGGCGAGATCATCGAGACCAACCGCGTGCCCGACATCTTCCGCGCGCCGCATCATCCGTACACCGAAGCGCTGCTCGCGGCGATTCCCGAGCACAATCAGGGGGCGCGTCGCCTTGCCGCATTGCCGGGCATGGTGCCGGGCCGCGATGATCGCCCGTCCGGCTGCCTGTTCGCGCCGCGCTGCAAGTACGTCGTCGACGATTGCCGCAAGGCGCGGCCGGCGCTCGACACGCTGGTGCCGGGCAACGATGCGATGCGCGCGCGCTGCATCAAGCCGCTCAATCTTTCCACCCTCGATCTGAACGGAGGCGCACGATGAATGCTGTCCACGAAACGCGCCACGCGTCTCGCGACGACGATACGGTGCTGGTCGCCGACGCGCTCGCGAAACACTATTCGGTGAAGCGCGGGATGTTCGGGCAGGGCACGGTGAAGGCGCTGAACGGCGTGTCGTTCTCGCTGAAGCGCGGCAAGACGCTCGCCGTCGTCGGCGAGTCGGGCTGCGGGAAGTCGACGCTCGCGCGCCAGCTCACGATGATCGAGACGCCCACGTCGGGCAGCCTGACGATCGACGGCAAGAACGTGGCCGGCGCGAGCCGCGACACGATCGCCGACCTGCGCCGCCGCGTGCAGATGGTGTTCCAGAACCCGTTCGCGTCGCTCAACCCGCGCAAGACCGTCGAGCAGACGCTCGCCGAGCCGCTCGAGATCAACGCGAACCTGAGCGCCGCCGAGCGCGCCGCCCGCATCGCGCAGATCATGCGCACGGTCGGCCTGCGGCCCGAGCACGCGAAGCGCTATCCGCACATGTTCTCGGGCGGCCAGCGCCAGCGGGTCGCGATCGCGCGCGCGATGATCCTCGATCCGCGCATCGTCGTCGCCGACGAGCCGGTGTCCGCGCTCGACGTGTCGATCCAGGCGCAGATCCTGAACCTGTTCATGGATCTGCAGGAGCAGTTCAAGACGAGCTACGTGTTCATCTCGCACAACCTGTCGGTGGTCGAGCACGTCGCCGACGACGTGATGGTGATGTATTTCGGCAGCGTCGCCGAGCTCGGCGACAAGGCGACGATCTACGCACGGCCGCGCCATCCGTACACGCGGGCGCTGATGTCGGCGACGCCGGCGATCTTCGAGGAAGACCGCCGCGTGCAGATCAAGCTGCAGGGCGAGCTGCCGTCGCCGCTCAATCCGCCGTCGGGCTGCGCGTTTCACCAGCGCTGCCCGTATGCGATCGAGCGGTGCCGTGTAGAGGAGCCGCAATTGCGTGAAGTGGACGGCCGGCGCGTGGCCTGCCATCGCGCTGAGGAGGTCGGGGAGGAGAATGCCTGAAGCGTTGGCGGCGCGCGTGTCCGGCGTGCGCCGTGCGGGGGCCGGCAGCGCGCGCGCGCTGCGCGCGTACCGCTACGCGCGGCGCTGGAGCGTGCGCACCGTCACGGGCGCGGCGCTGGCCGGTGCGTGCGTGGCGGCCAGCGTCGTGGTGCCCGTCGAGCCGGCGCGCGCCGAAGGGCGTGCGCCGGCGACTTCGCCGATTCATCCGTCGCAGGTTCCGCCGCCCGGCATGAGCCTGCCGGGCTTCCACGCGCCGGCCGGAGCGGACGGCACGGTATCGCGCGGCACCGTGCGCGTGCAGCCGGCGCGCATGCCTTTCTACGTCGCGACCAAGGGCAAGGTCACGCTCTACGTGCTCGGCACGCTGCACACGGGCGATCCGTCCGATTACCCGAGCGCGCAGCCATTCCGGCCGCGCATCCTCGCGGCGCTCGCCGCGTCGCCGACGCTCGCGCTCGAACTGTCGCCCGACGACCTGCTCGAATCGCAGGACGACGTGTCGAAGTACGGCGTGTGCCGCTACCCGTGCCTGCAGCGCCTGCTGCCCGAGCCGCTGTGGGAGCGGCTCGCGGCGCGCCTGCGCGGCAATCCGGCCGCGCTCGCCGAGATCCGCAAGATGCGGCCGTGGCTCGCGGCGCTCGTCGTCGAGACCTACGATTCGCTGTCGGCGGGCCTGCAGACCGAATACGGCACCGAGGCGCAACTGCAGAACGTGTTCCTGAAGAAGAAGGGCGGCCGCGTGATCGGACTCGAGACGCTCGCCGAGCAGATGCGCGCGTTCACCGGGCTGACGCTCGCCGAGCAGCGCGAGATGCTCGCGCAGGACATGGTGCAGACGCCCGCGCAGAACGCCGACGACATCAAGGCGCTGCACCGGCTGTGGCGAATTGGCGACGCCGATGCGATCTCCGCATGGGCCGTCGCGAAGAGCGAGCGGCTCGCGCGTTCGAAGGCGCTGTCGGCGTCGCTCGACAACAAGATCGTGTACGAGCGCAACCGGCGCTTCGTTGCACGGATGACGGCAATCGCCGCGCCGAACCGGCCGCTGTTCGTCGCGATCGGCGCGCTGCATCTGGGCGGCCCGCGCGGCGTGCTCGAATTGTTGCGCCAGCAAGGATACCGGGTCGACGCGAACTGATCGCGCCCGCCTGCCCGCATCGATCGTCCCCTGTTTGATCGACGTCGCGCGCACGGCCCACGGCGCCTGCGCGGTGGCGTCGCTCGATAAGGAAAACCCTTGAATCGTCGGAAAATAGCGTTTAAAACGATTGACATCCCGTTCGGCCGATATCTATTCTTCACCCCACAAGTTGAAAAAATGAAAAGAATAGATAAGTTCTACGGGGTAGCAGAAATAAAGCGCGGGGTGAGCGTCGCCGGCACGTGAAGCACGTGCCGGCCGCGGAGAGTCTGCATGCACGGCGGGGCCAATCGTCGTCGAACAACACATGCATGCGGGCCGACTTGCACATAAGCGACGTTCCGTCGTCTGACCGGGGAAGGCAGTGATCGGGCGGCGGCGGACGTTTTTTAATCCGGAATGGTTTTCCGGTCACCGTCGAAAGACGGTTTCGGGGGGCGAATCGACAGACGGCGAAGCCGCAGCGATTGCGCCAACGGAAAAGCGCCACGAGGGCGCTTTTTTCTTTGGTGCGGCCGACGTGTTCCGTTCGTGATCGTGCCCAACTCGATGTGCCGTATACCGCCTCGCGTGCCGGGCACGCCGGCACGTTCTCCTTCGCCTGCCATCTCGGCCGGGCGTCTCTTCCCAAGCTGAATCGAACCTGCCCGACGAGCCGGCGCCACCCGTCCGGGTTCAGCACAATGGACGCTATGCGATTGTGTCGAGATGCCCGAGATGGCACCGTCTACGTCCTACCACGGCGAACGAACAGGGGCGGACGGATGAACGGACGAGGACGGGAGCGCCTGCCGGTGCTGGTGGTCGATGCGCATCCGATCGTTGCGAATGCGATAGGCGGTGCGCTGGTGGACCTCGATGCCCGGCTCGACGTCACGATTTGTCACAGTGCGAGCGGCGCGATGGAAGTGTTTCATCGCGCGCCCGCGTGGTTCCGGATTCTTCTGGATCTTGAGGTGCCTGGCGGCGGGCTGCCGTTTGCGCGGCAGTTTCATGCGTCGGGTGTCGCCGATCGATGCGCGATCGTCACGGCGGGTGTGCGACCGTCGTGGATCGCCGAGGCGAAGCGCCTCGGCATGATCGCCTACCTTGCCAAGGGTGTGCCGCTCGGCGATTTCTCCGACGCACTGCAGTCAGTGCTCGACGGCCGCTCCGCGTATCCGGAGATCGCTGCGCACGCCGAGGCCGACGTGCGGTTGACGGGACGCCAGCGGGATGTGCTGCAGTTGCTCGGCGCCGGGTATTCGACGAAGGAAATCGCGACGGCGCTGACGCTGGCTGTCGGCACGGTCGACAATCACATCGCGAACGTGATGCGGATGCTTGGGGTCAGGAATCGCACGCATGCGATCACGCGAGCGATCGCGCTGGGGATGATCGATGCACGGCAGGGCTTGGGATGGGAAGGCGGGCAGGACGAACCGGTTGCCCGCCAGCGCGATGCGATGTCGCGATGAACGAGCACGTCAATGAGCAGTCGGCACCGTCATTGCCGGCTCAGGTCTATTTCAAGCAAGACCGAATACACGAGAAAACCGACGGTCCCCACGCTCCATTTGAACAGTTCCCATGTGCCGAGCATGTACAGCGCCAGTGCGGACAGTACGGAAAATACGAGGCCTCTGACTGCTCCGCCAGCCAGGATGCCGATCCATCCCCCTCCCAGGCGAGGAGCAAGCGGACCGAGAAAGATGCCGTGCCGAGCCAGTTTTTTCAGGGTTGCAGCGAGGGTTTTGCTTTTCATTGCCTGACGGACCGCGTGGTCGATTCGGACAGGGCCTGATTTCGGCGGTGCCGTCCAACCCGGGGCCGGTCGGTGCGTGTCGGGGTTAGCGTCGATGAACCCATTGGCCGAGCACTTCGCCTGCCAGCATGACGACAAACATCACGGCAGTGGAAGCGAGCCACGACGAAAGTGTTCCGATATCGGTGACGCCGAGTACGACGGCATGGATGATTGCGAACAGCGCGGTTTTTGCTGTGGCGGCCATGACGATTCCCGTGCACCCACCTCCGAAGCGGCGTGCAAGTGGATTGAAATGAATCCAGCGGATCATGAATCGTTTCACGGCATCCATTGCGATTGGGTTTTCGTCGGTTTTAGTCGATTCGAGCATTCTGACGGGGCGCGATGTCAGTGCCGATTTTTTGGGCTCGCGCGAAATTCCTGCCAGATCGAGTAAAGAAGTGCGGACGAGCTGACGATTAGCCATCCAAAGATATTTTCCGATGAGAATGCGTGGAACAGAATTGCATACGGTATCGAAACGATTGCCGACCGGATGATCGCGGCAAGGACGATACCTTTCCAGCCGCCTCCGAAACGGGGAGCCAGAGGGGCAAGAAAAACGCCATAGACCCAGTATCTCTTGAGGATATCGGTGACCGTGCTGAGTTTCATTGGATCGAGCGGTTTGGTTCAGGACACATCTGGCCGAGTACGCAAATCGCCCCGACCGGGTCGATCGGGGCTTCGATCTGGGTCAGAACCGGCAAATTCAGCTTTGGGAGAGGAAGTTGCCGCCGCCAGCGAGAATCGCCATTTGAGGGCCGGCCAGCGCCCCCAATGCCGTTGCGATCGCGAGGTCGGCGAGATTGATCGGATTCGGATTGAGCGTGCAGGTAATCGCGCCGCTGGCTTGGTTGATTTCGTCCTTCGTCAGAACCCGCATGAGTCAAGTTTCCTTTGAATGCGAGAAAACCGATCGGCCATTCCGATTGACTGTCTCGGCCTCAAACTTAACAGCGGCTCAATCGTCTGAAAATATGGAATTTCTCACGGTTTTTTCGAGATAATTCGGCGGAAGACGGGCTGTCTCTCGGGCGACGCGAGCGCCAGCCGCCCCGTCCGGCGAATCGATGCTTCGATGCAGGTCGAAGGAATCAAGGAGCCGACGTGCCGCGCTCTCGAAGGACGGAGCTTGCCGAAAAGAGCCTTCGATGTTGAGGGGAGCGAAATCCGGTGTATTCGTTCGACGATGCGACGAATCCGCAAACCGGCGAAGGCATGCCGCGCCGGATGCCCTTCCGATGCGACGCTCGCGGGTGACGCGGCCTTGCTCGAGAAGCGCTGCACGTAGGCGCAAGAGGCGCCAGTGGAAGTGGAACGACTTAAGCCCCTTCGTCGGCCTGCAGCGCGCCGGGCGCCACGACGTCGACGCCCGCCGCCTCGAGCGCCGCGCGAATCCTTTTCGCGAACGCCAGCGCATGCGGCCCGTCGCCATGCAGGCAGACGGTCTGCGCATTGAGCGGCACCCATTCGCCGCTCAATGCGCGCACCTGCCGGTTGCGCACCATGTCGAGCGTGCGTGCGAGCACCGCCTCTTCATCGTCGATTAACGCGCCGGGCAGGCTGCGCGGCACCAGCGAGCCGTCCGCGCGGTAGCCGCGATCGGCGAACACTTCCTCCACCGCCGCGAGCCCCGCATGTCGCGCGGCCGCGATGAACACGCTGTTCGCGAGCCCGAACACCGCGAGCGACGGATCGAAGTCGTGGATCGCGGACACCACCGCGTCGGCGATCATCGGATCGCGCGCGGCCTGGTTGTACAGCGCGCCATGTGGTTTCACGTGTGCGATGCGCCCGCCCTCGGCCTGCGCGATCGCCGACAGCGCGCCGAGCTGGTACAGCACGCCCGCGTAGATGTCGCCGGCCGGCAACTGCATTTCCTTGCGGCCGAAATTCTCCGGATCGTGAAAGCTCGGATGCGCGCCGATCGACACACCTTTCTGCACGGCCCAGCGCACGCAGTCGCGCATCGCATTCGCGCCGCCTGCATGCCATCCGCATGCGATGTTCGCCGACGTGACGAGGTCGAGCAGCGCCTCGTCCGATCCGCATCCTTCGCCGAGATCGGCATTCAGATCGATTTCCATGATGTTCCTCGTCCACTGGTTGCGTGGCGCGTCCTTCGTGCCGCTTCCGTCATTGTCACGCCGCGCGCGATTGGGCGCCGCGGCGCGCTTCCTCGCGCATCTCGATCGCGACGTCGATCTGCCGCAAGTACGCCCGTTCCGCGACGAGGGCGGCGCGCGCGGCGTCGAGCGTCGTGCGCACGAAGCGGATCGGCAGGTTGAGCCGCGCCTGCGCGAGCTTCCACAGGTCGGCGCGGATCACCGTGCCGATCTTCGGGTAGCCGCCGGTGGTCTGGGCGTCGTGCATCAGCACGATCGGCTGGCCGTTCGGCGGCACCTGGATCGTGCCGGGCAGCACCGCATGCGACAGCAGCTCGACCGGGCGCTCGCGCACGAGCTCGGCGCCGGCGAGCCGATAGCCCATCCGGTTGCTGTTCGCGGTGACGAGCCATTCCTCGTCCCAGAACGCCTGCTGCGAATCGGCCGCGAACGACCCGTAGTCGGGGCCCGGCAGCACGCGCACGGGCATCGCCCACGGCGCGTGCGCGGGGCGGTGGCGGCGCGGCGGCTCGTCGACGCGCACGAACGCGCACCACGCCGGCGCCTTCACGCCGAATTCGGGCGCATCGGCCGCGAGGCAGCCCGCGCCGGCCGGCGGCACGCCGACCGGGAGCCGGTCGCCGTCGCGCAGCGCGCGGCCGCCGAGGCCGCCGAAGCGCGACGCGAGATCGGTGCTGCGCGAGCCGAGCATCGGCAGCACGTCGATGCCGCCCGCGATGCACAGGTAGCCGCGCATGCCCCGTTTCGCGGCCGGCAGCACGAGCGTCTGCCCGGCGCTGACCGGCAGGCTCCACCATGAGTACACGGGCTTGCCGTCGAGCGTCGCGCCGAATTCGGTGCCGGTGATCGCGATGCGCGTGGCGCGCGTGAAGCGGAACGTGGCGGGGCCGATCGTGATTTCGACGGCCGCCGCGTCGGGGCGGTTGCCGACGAGCCGGTTGCCGACCTCGAGCGCGAGGCCGTCGAGCGCGCCGCCCTGCGCGACGCCGAGATGGCGCGTGCCGCGGCGCCCGAGATCCTGCACGGTCGACAGCGGGCCGGCCCGCACGACCTCGATGGTGCCCGGTGCGTGGCTCTGGGTCATCGTGGGTCGACTCCCGCAATGGTGAAGCGGACGCGGTCGCCGGGCAGCAGCAGCGTCGGCTGCGGCCGCGCCGGATCGAACAGCGACTGCGACGTGCGGCCGATCAGTTGCCAGCCGCCGGGCGACGTGGCCGGGTAGATGCCCGTCTGCGCGCCGCCGATGCCGACCGAGCCGGCCGGTACCTCGAGGCGCGGCGCCGCGCGGCGCGGCGTGTGCAGCGAC
The DNA here is from genome assembly GCF_001522585.2 of Burkholderia sp. NRF60-BP8. NCBI lineage: Bacteria > Pseudomonadati > Pseudomonadota > Betaproteobacteria > Burkholderiales > Burkholderiaceae > Burkholderia > Burkholderia sp. NRF60-BP8. The sequence continues at coordinate 3,276,689 of NZ_CP013373.1, read as the reverse complement.
GCGTCGAGGCCGCCGAGATACGCGAAGCCCGGCTGGAATCCGACGAAGAACACGACGTAGGTACCGGCCGCGTGGCGCGCGACGACCTCGTCGGCCGACAGGCCCGTGTGGGCGGCGACGGCGGCCAGGTCGGGGCCGGCGGCCCCGCCGTACTCGACCGGGATCTCGACCTCGCGGCCGTCCGCGTGCTCGATGTCGGCCGTCTCCCAAGCGTCGCGCAGCGCGGGCGTGAGCGAGTCGGCCGTCGCGGCGAGCGCGTCGAACACGATGGTCAGGTTGTTCATGCCGGGGACGACGTCGATCACGTCGGGCCACGCGCGCGCGGCCTCGGCCACGGCCCAGACGCGGCGCTGGCAATCGAGCGTGGCGGGCGGCGGCACCTCGCAGACGAGGGCGGCATCGCCGAGCGGATAAATGCGGGGTTGCGTCATCGGACTGGCACGGTTCGGACGGCAATGTTAGCGCACATTGTCGACAAAATATCGACAACTTATCAATAAGCGTTTTTGCCTAGCCCGTCGGCCGGGGCTTCTGGCGTACACTCGGGCACATCCTGTCATCCGGCTTGCGCCGCCTTTCCATGAAGCGTCCTGCGACCAAGATCGTGTCATCCGAACACCTCGTTTCCGATTCGAGCGCGGAGCTGTCGGAGCTCGAATACGGGCTCATCATGGCCGGCAACGCGTTCAACCGCTGGATGGTCCGCTGCATGTCGGCGGCGGGGGCGAAGGACATGACGGCGGTCGAGGTCTCGCTGCTGCATCACGTCAGCCATCGCGAACGCAAGAAGAAGCTCGCCGACATCTGCTTCGTGCTCAATATCGAGGATACGCACGTCGCGACCTATGCGCTGAAAAAACTGATCGCCCGCGGCTACGTGAAGAGCGAGAAAAGCGGCAAGGAAGTGTTCTTCTTCGCGACCGACGCGGGCCGCGACCTGTGCCTGAAGTACCGCGAGGTTCGCGAGCACTGCCTGATCGAAACGCTGAAGGACAGCGGCCTCACCAACGAGCAGATCGGCGACGCGGCGCAGTTGCTGCGTCATGCCTCGGGCCTCTACGACACGGCCGCGCGCGCGGCGGCATCGCTGTAAGCGTTGGCGGAAACGCTCGCGGAAACGCTCGGGCGCCGCGCCGCGCTCGCAGGCCGGCGGCGACGGTCGCTGCGGCCGCAGCGGCATTATCCGGCGGCCGGATAAAGCGCGCCGTCGGTGACGATCCAGTGCAGCGCGAGATCGTGCGCTTCGGCCGGCAGCGCATCGACTCGGCACGCTTCGTACGCGATGCCGACCGTCACGGGCAGCGCGTCGCCCGGCCACGCGGCGAGCGTGCGGTCGTAGTAGCCGCCGCCGTAGCCGAGCCGGTAGCGCTGCGGATCGAATCCCACGCACGGAATCAGCAAAAGATCGGGCACGACGACGATTCCCGACGCCGGTTCGGGAATCCGGTGATGGCCTTCGCGCATCGGCGTGTGCGTGTCCCACGCGTGGAACGCGAGCGGCGTGTGACGCTCGCCGATCACCGGCAACGCGGCGCACCGGCCGGCCCCCGCCGCGCACCAGGCGAGCACCGCGTCGCGCGCATCGAATTCGCCCGGCAGCGGCCAGTAGAACCCGACCGTGCGCGGCGCCAGACGGTCGAGCAGCGTGCGCAGCCGCGCGTCGAGCGCGGCGTTCGCGGCGGGCTGCGACGCGGCGTCGCGACGGGCGCCGGACAGCGTTTTGCGCAGCGCAACCTTCGGGTTCGGCACAGGGTTGCGTGCTATGCTTTCGCTCACTTCGTGCTCCATTCATAACGATGTCGAACAGCCTTTTTCGAGTATATCGCGCGGTCGCGCTGATGCTTTCGGCCGGCGCGCTCGTCGCGGGCACGGCCGCGTGCGCCGCACCGAACGACGACACGCTCCCCGGGGATGACCAGATCTTCGTGCAGCTTCGCGAAGCCGCACGCCGCAACGACGCCGCGAAGGCCGCGCAGCTCGCGTCGATGATCCCGAACTATCCGGTTCCGTCCTACGTCGAGTATTTCCAGATCAAGCCGCAGCTGTTCGATTCGACGGGCCGCGCGCGTGTCGATGCGCCGGACGCGCCCGTGCAGTCGTTCCTGCAGCGCTACGACGGCCAGGCGATCGCCGATCGGCTGCGCAACGACTACCTGCTCGTGCTCGGCGCGCGCCACGACTGGCGCAATTTCGACGATCAGTACAAGCGCTTCGTGCTCGACGACGACACGCAGGTCAAGTGCTATGCGCTCGAATCGCGCGCGGCGCGCAACGAGAACGTCGCCGACGCGGCGCGCGCGCTGCTCGTCGAGCCGAAGAACTACGGCGATGCGTGCGTCGACCTGATCACCGCGCTCGCCGTGAACCAGCAGTTCACGAGCGACGACGTGTGGCAGCAGGCGCGCCTCGCGTACGAGCAGAACTACACGACGCTCGGCGGCAAGATCGTCGATGCGCTCGGCCCGCGCCCGGCCGGTTTCGACCAGGCGACGAGCGCGCCGCCGCTGTACCTCGCGCGCGGCGTCGGCCCCGATGCCGCGTCGCATCAGCTCGCGCTGATCGCGCTCGGCCGCATGGCGCGCAACGATCCGGACGCCGCCGCCGGGATGCTGACGACGGTCGCGCCTTCGCTGACCAAGCAGGAACAGGCGATCGCGTGGGGCGCGATCGGCTACCAGGGCGCGATCAAGCGCTCGCCGATGGCATCGGTCTGGTATGCGAAATCGGCGAACGCGCCGCTGTCGAACCCGGGCTACGAATGGCGCACGCGCGCCGCGCTGCTCGCCGGCAACTGGCCGATGGTGCGCTGGTCGATCGAGCAGATGCCGCCGTCGCTGCGCAACGATCCGGCGTGGATCTACTGGCATGCGCGCGCGCTCAAGCAAAGCGGCGACACGCTGCAGGCGAACCAGGAATTCGAGCAGGTCGCCGGCCAGTTCAACTTCTACGGGCAGTTGGCCGGCGAAGAGCTCGGCCAGCGCACGACGATCCCGCCGCGCACGAAGGTGAGCGATGCCGAGATCGATGCGATGGGCAAGATCCCCGGCTTCGCGCTCGCGCAGCGTTTCTACGCGCTGAACCTGCGCCTCGAAGGCAATCGCGAATGGAACTGGCCGCTGCGCGGGATGACCGATCGCCAGCTGCTCGCGGCCGCCGAATACGGCAAGCGCGTCGAGCTGCTCGACCGCACGGTCAACACGGCCGACCGCACGAAGGCCGAGCACGACTTCACGCTGCGCTATCCGTCGCCGTACCGCACGACCGTCGAGCGCTACGCGCAATCGACGGGCCTCGACGTCGAGTGGGCGTACGGACTGATCCGCCAGGAATCGCGCTTCATCATCAGCGCGCGTTCGTCGGTGGGCGCGGGCGGCCTGATGCAGTTGATGCCGGCGACGGCCCAGATGGTCGCGAAGAAGCTCGGCCTGGGCACGATCTCGCGTGCGCAGATGCACGACATCGACACCAACATCCAGCTCGGCACCTGGTATCTGGCGGACATCTACAACAACTTCGACAGCTCGCCGGTGCTCGCCACCGCCGGCTACAACGCGGGCCCGGGCCGGCCGCGCCAGTGGCGCCAGGTGTTGACGCAGCCGGTCGAAGGCGCGATCTTCGCGGAGACGATTCCGTTCAACGAGACGCGCGACTACGTGAAGAACGTGCTGTCGAACACGGTCTACTACGCGGCGCTCTTCGAGGGCAAACCGCAGTCGTTGAAGAAACGTCTAGGCATGATCTCGCCCTGATAAGCAATCTTCACACTGCCGCGCGAGACGCGGCAGTGTTTAAGGGGCTGTTCACGCTAATAACGGGCTTGCGAACGAGCCTGGCCGGCTGCAGTGCAAGAAGCAAGGAGCGCCGATTGGCCGGGCCAAACAAGCGACGCGCGACGCCGCAATGCGGTCGGCCAGGTTCGTTCCCCTGACCTGGAAAAATCATGAATGGGGCTGGCCGCCAGAAGGGCCGCTCGCTGCGTCATGCTCCTTGCGAATACGTCGAGTATTCGCTTCGTCGCAATCCTTGCGCTCGGCCCTTCTGGCGGCCAGCGCAAGCCCGTTATTAGCGTGAACAGCCCCTCGGAGGTCCCGAACATGGATCGCCACACCGTCGCGCTGCTGGGCGGCACCGGCTTCATCGGCAGCCGGCTCGTCAATGCGCTGATCGAGGCCGGCAAGCACGTGCGGATCGGCACGCGGCGGCGCGACCACGCGCGCCACCTGCAGATGCTGCCGGTCGACATCGTCGAACTCGATGCGCTCGACACGCGCACGCTCGCGCGCTTCGTCGCCGGCGCGCACGCGGCGATCAACCTGATCGGCGTGCTGCACGGCGGCCGCGGCACGCCGTACGGGCCGGGCTTCGAGCGCGCGCACGTCGCGCTGCCGGCCGCGCTGGCCGCGGCATGCGTCGAGGTCGGCGTGCGGCGCGTGCTGCACATGAGCGCGCTCGGCGCCGATTCGCACGGCGCGAGCATGTACCAGCGCTCGAAGGGCGACGGCGAAGCCGCGCTGCATGCGGTTGCGGCCACCGATTCGCTCGCGCTGACGATCTTCCGTCCGTCGGTCGTGTTCGGCCCGGGCGACGCATTCCTCAACACGTTCGCGAACCTGCAGCGCACGGTGCCCGTGCTGCCGCTCGCGATGCCCGACGCGCGCTTTCAGCCGGTATTCGTCGGCGACGTCGTGCGCGCGTTCGTCAACACGCTCGATCTCGCGGCCGCGCACGGCAAGACTTACGAACTCGGCGGCCCGACTGTCTACACGCTCGAGCAACTGGTGCGCTATTGCGGCACGCTGGTCGGCCGGCAGGCACGCATCGTGCGGCTGCCCGACGCGCTTGCGCGGCTGCAGGCGAGCGTGTTCGAATGCCTGCCCGGCGAGCCGGTGCTCACGCGCGACAATCTCGCGACGATGTCGGTGCCGAACGTGCTGTCGGGGCCGCTCGCGCCGGAACTCGGGATCTCGCCCGCGAGTCTGGAAAGCATTGCGCCCGCGTATCTCGGCGAAGCGACCAGGCGCTCGCGGTTCGACTGGTTCCGCTCGCGTCGCTAGCGCCCGCGCGCGGCGCCGCGGGTCGGCCCTTTTCTTTGTTTGCGTTTTTCGGAACCCCATCATGAAGCTCGTCATCGGAGACAAGAACTATTCGTCGTGGTCGATGCGGCCGTGGCTGCTGCTCGCGCATTTCGGCATCCCGTTCGACGAGATCGTGGTCGAGCTGCGCCGCGACGACTCGGCCGCACGCATCCGCGAATACTCGCCGACCGGCAAGGTGCCGTGCCTGATCGACGATCACGGCATGGCGATCTGGGATTCGCTCGCGATCGCCGAGACGCTCGCCGAGCGCTATCCGCAATTCCCGATGTGGCCGGCCGACCCGCTCGCGCGTGCGCATGCGCGCTGCGTATCGGCCGAGATGCATTCGGGCTTCACGGCGCTGCGCACGCAGATGGGCATGAGCATCCGCGCGTCGATGCCGGGGCGCGGCGCGACGCCCGAGGCGCTCGCCGACGTCGCGCGCATCGACGCGCTGTGGAACGAATGCATCGCGGCATCGGGCGGGCCGTTCCTGTTCGGCGAATTCGGGATCGCCGATGCGATGTATGCGCCCGTCGTGATGCGCTTCAACACGTATGCGCCGGCGCTGTCGCCGGAGGCGGCCGGCTATGCGGCGCGCGTGACGGCGCTGCCGGCGGTGCAGCGCTGGATCGATGCCGCGCGCCGCGAAACCAACGTGATCGCCGAATACGAACCCCAGCCATGAACATCTACGCAGTAGGCGGAGCGATCCGCGACGAATTGCTCGGCGTGCCGGTGCAGGACCGCGACTACGTGGTGGTCGGCGCGACGCCCGAGCAGATGACCGCGCAGGGCTTCCGGCCGGTCGGCAAGGATTTCCCGGTGTTCCTGCATCCGCAGACGCAGGAGGAATACGCGCTGGCGCGTACCGAGCGCAAGACGGCGGCCGGCTATCACGGCTTCCAGTTCCATTACGCGCCGGACGTGACGCTCGACGAGGATCTCGCGCGGCGCGACCTGACGATCAACGCGATGGCGCGCGAGGTGAGCCCGGAGGGTGCGCTGGTCGGCCCGGTGATCGATCCGTTCGACGGGCAGGCCGACCTGCGCGCGCGCGTGTTCCGGCACGTGAGCGACGCGTTCGTCGAGGATCCGGTGCGGATCCTGCGCATTGCGCGCTTCGCCGCGCGGTTCGCGGATTTCACGGTCGCAAACGAAACGCTCGCGCTGATGCGGCGGATGGTCGACGCGGGCGAGGTCGACGCGCTCGTGCCCGAGCGCGTATGGCAGGAGATCGCGCGCGGGCTGATGGAGGCGAAGCCGTCGCGGATGTTCGCGGTGCTGCGCGACTGCGGCGCGCTCGCGCGCATCCTGCCCGAGGTCGACGCACTGTGGGGCGTGCCGCAGCGCCCCGATTACCACCCGGAAGTCGACACCGGCGTGCACGTGATGATGGTCGTCGACTACGCGGCGAAGCAGGGCTACTCGCTGGCGGTGCGCTTCGCGGCGCTCACGCACGATCTCGGCAAGGGGACGACGCCTGCGGACGTGCTGCCGCGCCACGTCGGCCACGAAAGCCGCAGCGTCGAGCTGCTCAAGCCGTTGTGCGAGCGGCTGCGCGTGCCGAACGAATGTCGCGATCTCGCGCTGGTGGTCGCGCGCGAGCACGGCAACCTGCATCGCGTGATGGAAATGGGCGCGGCCGCGCTGGTGCGGCTCTTCGAGCGCAGCGACGCGCTGCGCAAGCCGGCGCGCTTCGCCGAGCTGCTGCAGGCCTGCGAAGCGGATGCGCGCGGCCGGCTCGGGCTCGATGCGCAGCCGTATCCGCAGGCCGAGCGGTTGCGCGTCGCGCTCGCGGCCGCGCGCAGCGTCGATGCCGGCGCGATCGCACGCGGCGTCGGCGCCGACACGGAGAAGATCAAGGAAGCCGTGCATCGCGCGCGGATCCAGGCCGTCGCGCAGGCGCTCGCGATCGGCGAATAGTCGGCGCGCGACCGCGCGCGCGGCATGTGCGCCCGTCGGCCGTTACGGTTTCTTGTTGCGCGCCGGCGTCGCGGCCGCCGGGCGTTTGCCGGCGGCCACGCGCGGTTTCGCCGATACCTTCCTGTCGGCTGCGTCGACCTTGGACGGCCGTGCCGCGGCAGCGTCGCGATCATCCCGTTTGGGCGCCGGCGCGCGGCGGCTCGCGCGCGACTTGCCGGGCTTCGACTGCCTGATTTCCGCCGTCGCGGACACGGATTCCGCCGAACTGTCGTCGAACAGCGGCAGCGTGCTGACGGTGATCAGCTCGGCCGGCCCGTCGCCGACATTGGCCACGCGATGCCGCTTGCGCGCGTCGAAGTGCAGCGAATCGCCGGGCGCCAGCGGGTAATTCTTCTTGCCGACCGTGTAGCAGATGCGGCCGGCCAGCACGTACACGAATTCGTCGCCGCCGTGCGCGACCCATTCCGACCGGTAGCCTTCCATCATCTGCACTTTCAGTGCGTTGATCTGGCTGCCGTCGAACGTGGTGGACAGCCGCTCGTACCACTGCGACGCGGCGTCGAGCGCATACGGCTTGCGGCTGCCCTCGTGCGAATCGGGCTGCACTTGGCGCGGCTGCGCGATCAGCGTGCCGAGCGGCACGCCCAGCGCCTTCGCGACGTTGACGAGCGACGACAGCGAGATGCCCGTCAGATGGCGCTCGACTTGCGACAGGAACCCGACCGACAGGTTCGCCTCGGTCGCGACTTCCAGCAGCGTCTTCTTCGCTTCCCGGCGCAGGCGGCGAATGCGCTGGCCGATACGCATGAGGTCTGAATCCATGAATCTCTTTCGTGGCAACGAGTCGGGGCGCGGGCGCAGCGGCGGGGCGGTCGCCGGGGCGGAGGCCGGCGCATTGTACCGCGCGGCATCGCCGCGCGAATCGGGAATCGGCGTTGTGCCGGGATCCGCAGGCCACGCGCCGATTTTAGTCCTACGAAAATTTTGGCTTGACCTCGATTTCGGCCTGCTCTAGATTCTGTCGCGCATCAAACAAAGTTAAGTGAGACGAAAATTTCCCGAGGGCGGCCGCCGGAACCGCGGTGCGGCCCGGCCGCGCGTCGCGCCAGGCGCGACCTGGGCCGCGGCGACGTGCGCGGGCGGGCAGGCGCGATGCCGCGACGCGCCGCCGGCCGCCGACAACAATGAATAACGGGCATCCGATGATCGATCGACTGAAATACAGCTTTTCCGGCCTTCCCCCGTACGACGCGTCCGTCGCCGAGACCCAGGCCGGCCTGTCGCGCCTGCTCGATGCCGCGCGACTCGACGCGGTGGTGATCACGTCGCAGGACGAATACGTGACCGAGTACCTGCCGCGCAGCAACAACCCGCGCTACGCGGTGTCCGGCTTCGACGGCTCGGCCGGCTGCGGGATCTTCCTGAGCGCGGCGACCGCGCAGGCGCTCGGCGTGCCGCCGTTCGTGCTGTTCGTCGACGGCCGCTATCACTTCCAGGCCGACGAGCAGTGCGATCCGGCGCGCGTGCGGGTGGAGAAGCTCGGCATCGACGTGACGATCTGGCAGGCGATGGCCGACTGGCTGGTCGCGCATGCGAGCCGGCTCGCGCGGGTCGGCTACGACGCGCGGCGGATCAGCGTCGCGCAGCGCGACCGGCTGTTCGATGAGACGCAGGCCGCGTCGCTCGACTGGGCGAGCCTCGCCGATCGCGAGATCGATCGTGCGATCGCGCTGCCGGGCTGGAACGTCGAGCGGCCGATCTTCGAGATCCCTGCAACGGTGACCGGCGTGAGCGTCGCGCAGAACCTCGACGCGCTGAACTGCCGGCTCGCCGCGCATACCGGCGCGGCGGACGGCAAGACGGCGTTCTTCACCTGCGCGTCGGACGATCTCGCGTATCTGCTGAACAGCCGCGGCTATCACATCCCGAATACGTCGTCGCACCTCGGTTTCCTGTTCGCGATCGGCGATCAGGTGGCGCTGTTTTTGCCGGAAGGCTGCGACCGCTGCGAGGTCGCGCTCGATTCGTATCCGGCGCTGCACGTGATCCGCCGCGACGTCGCCGCGCTCGAGCGCTTCCTCGCGCAGTTCGCGGTCGAGCACGTGTGCTATGGCTTCGAATCGGTGAACTGCGCGCTCGTCGACGCGGTGAAACGGGTGTGGCCGCACGCGCGGCACGCCGATTTCAACCCGGTCGAGGCGATGCGCGCGAGCAAGACGTCGGCGGTGCTCGCGCACTTTCGCGACGCGTTCGCGCGCAGCTCCGCGGCGATCGCCGAGACGATGCGCTGGGCGAAGACCGGCGAGCCGGGCGTGCGCCACACCGAGTACGACCTTGCGCGCACGATCAACGACGCGTACGGCGCACGCTCGGCGGTCGCGCTGTCGTTTCCGTCGATCGCGGCGAACGGCGCGAACAGCGCGTTCGCGCATTACACGGCGGCGAGCGCCGACGTCGAGCTGACCGAAGGCGAACTCGTGCTGCTCGACAGCGGCGCGTACTACGAAGCCGGCTTCGCGACGGACTGCACGCGCGTGGTGCTGCGTCGCACGCGGCCGGACACGGTCGCGCAGCCGTGGCAGCGCGAGATATACACGGTCGCGCTGAAGGCCTGCATCAAGGGGCTCGTCGCGCGCTTTCCGGCAAGCGCGACGGGCGGCGACGTCGATGCGCTGGTGCGGCAGGTGTGTCGCGATCATGGCTACGATTTCGGCCACGGTACCGGGCACGGCGTCGGGATTCACGTCCACGAGGGCGGCGTGCGATTCGCGCCGGGCGCGCGGTACGGGCTGGTGCCGAATGCGGTGATTTCGGTCGAGCCGGGCATCTACCTTCCGGGCAAGGGCGGCGTGCGGATCGAGAACATCGTGATCGTGCGGCCGGACGACGCGCAGCCGGGCACCGTGACGTTCGAGAACGTCGTGACGGTCGGCTACGACTGGGATCTGATCGATCTCGACCTGCTGGACGACGCCGAGCGCGCGTATCTGCGCGACTACGAGCGGCTGTGCGCGGAGCGCGGCACGCAGGTCACCGCGTGTCCGCTGTTGTAACGACGGGGGAGGCAGGGGCGCGGCCGCCGGGCGGCCGCGCGGCGCGACGTCAGCGCGTCAGCGCCGAGACGCGTCCGTCGGGGCCGTACACGCCGGCCGGCGCGGGCGCCGAGCGCAGCACCGCGAGCGCGCGCTCGTTGTAGTCTATCCGGATCCGGATCAGCATCCCGTTGTTCGCATTGGCTTGGCGCGCGCGTTCGGCGGCCTGTTGCAGCAGTTGCCAGCGGCCCGCGAGGCGTGCATCGCGCTCGGCCGCCTGGTCCATGCCTTTCTTGCCGGCCGGAAAGCCGAGCGCGGAAAGCTGCGTGTCGCGCGTGCGTTCGAGCTGCGCGAGCCGGTCGATCAGCGCGCTTTTCTTCTCGACGATCCCGGGCAGCATCTCGAGCGGCTCGGCCGTCGTCAGCGCCTTTTCCTCGTAGACGAGCAGGGACGCGAACGCTTCGACCGTCGCGTGTTCGTCGTTGACCGTGGCCAGCAGCTCTTCTCTCATCGCGTCATGCTCGTCGCGCCGGTGCGTGCAGTGCTGCGCGCGCCGGCAAACCGGGTGAACCGGCCACGAGGCCGGGATTAGCTGCCCTGCGGGCGCTGCTGCTGCAGCAGTTCGCGGGCGGTGTTCAATACGCCGTCGGCAATCTTGTTCGCGTCGATCGTCAGCGTGCCGTTGTTCAGCGCGTCCTTGATCGACTGGACCAGGCCCGTGTCGATATCGGCGTCGCCCGACGCGGATACCGAACGCAGCTGGCCCGACAGACCCGACAGGTTCACGGTCGTGTCGCCGCCGGTCGATCCAGCGTCGGCTGCCTGCCCGGACGACTGGGCCGTGCCGGACTGCGCACGGGCCGCGCCGGTGCCGGTCGGCGCGAGGGGGCTCGGTTTCGGAGTGGAATCGATCTTCACGATGGGTTTCCTGTACGGTTTGACCCAGATAACGGCCGGGTCGGCCCGAACTTTAGCATCGCGCGCCCGAAATGCTCCGAATAAACAATTCTTTACATTCTTGCGGCAGATCCGTCCCTACAGCGGAATTTCGACGGTGCCGGCGTCCTTGACGATTGCCGTGACGATCTGCCCGGCCGCCATCCGCACCCGCACCGACTGGCCCGGCGCCGCATTCGCGAGCGCGCTGCCCTCCGCCGAAATCGTGAAGCCGGGGCCGGCCGCGACGACCCGCACCGTCTGGCCGGCCGACACCGACGCGGCGCTCTTCAGCATGTCCTGCCGCAGCGGCAGGCCGGCCGAGATGCGCGCGAGGGCGGTCGCGCCGATCGCCTGCGCCGGATCGGTGATCACCGCGAGCGGCAGCACCGTCAGGTCGCCGTCGCGCGCGACGAGGTCGGCCGCGGACAGCGGCTCGCCGGGCGCGATCTGGCGCGCGGCGACGTAATAGGTGGCCTGCACGGCGACCTTCGCCTGCAGGTAGACGGTCCACGGCCGCTCGCCCGCGCAGCGCACGCCGACCGTCGTGCGGCCCCACAGGCGCGCGCCGGTCGGCAGGAACGGTTCGAGCGTCGTGCACGCGGCGAGCCCGCGCGGAAAGGCGGTCGTGACGGTCGCGGTGGTCTTGCCGGGCAGGCCGGCGATCTGCTGCTGCAGGAACGCGAGCGCCGCGCGCCGGATCGTTTCGGGGTCTTGCCGGCCGGGCGGCGTCGGCTGTGCCGTGGGCTCGGCCGCCGCCGGTGCACGCGGGGCCGGCGCGGATGAAGCGGCGCGCGCCGCGGCGATGCGGGCGGCAAGCGCCTGCCGGGGGGGCGACGCGGATTCGGCGGTACCGGTGCCGGCAACGACGGTCGCGACACCGCCGGGATCGACGGCGCGCGGCGCGCCGTAAGCGGCGTTTGCGGCATTCGCGCGGGCTGCTGCGTAGACGGGGCGTGGTGCTGGCGCCGGTACCGGCGCAGGGGCCGGAACGCTCGTCACCGCCATCGATCCGGCCGGCTGCGCCGTGTAGCCGTTGGCGGTCATGCCGACGGCGCCGGGCATGCCGGAAGCGCCGCCGGCGGCCGCACCGGCCATGCCGATCAACCCGCCGGCACCGCCCGCCGCGACACCCGCCGCACCACCCATGGCCGCATCCGCGCCCGTACCCGCGCTCGTCCCCGCTTTCCCGCCGAACTGCCCGCCGCTCGCCGCATTGGCGTGCGCGAGCGCGGTCTCCGCCGTCTCGCCGCGGCCGGGAATCACGATCGTCCCGTCGTCCGCGTGCGCGGCCGGCACCGCGGCCCACAGCGCCGCGGCGAGCGCGAACGCACGGCGCAGGCGCGTGCCGCGTCCGGCGTATTCGCGAAATGCGCTGCGTGCCATTGCCGTGTCCTCGAAGCCGTTGATCCGATTCGCATTCTAGGGAGGCGAGCCGTCGCGCAAACGATGAATAGAGGGGGGCTTTGCCGCGTTATTCGTCCGATTGCCGGTTGCGTCCCGCGCCTACCATCGCTGTCATGGAAAAAAGCCTCTCGGGTCGCCATCCGGCGCGGGGGGCGTGCAGCGCTTCATACGGAGAGACGCACACATGCTGGACAAACTCGATGCGGAATTCGCGTTCGGCCGACAGGCGCTCGACGTGCGCGCCTACCGGCAGGAACTGCTGTCGTCGAACATCGCGAACGCCGACACGCCCGGCTACCAGGCCCGCGACGTCGATTTCGCGTCGACGCTCGCGCGCTCGCTGAAGCAGGCGAGCGGCGGCCTGGCGCCGAGCAATGCCGCGCAACTGCCGATGGCGCAGCCGGCCGGCGTGACGAGCGGCATGTCGATGGTGTCGACGGCGCCCGGCCACATGGCCGGCACCGCGAAGCTGATCCCGACCGGCGGCCCGTCGGACGACTACGGCCGCGCGCAATACCGGATGCCGTTGCAGCCGTCGCTCGACGGCAACACGGTCGATCTCGACGTCGAGCGCGTGCAGTTCGCGAACAACGCGCTGCACTACGAAACCGGGATGACCGTGATGACCCAGCAGATCAAGGCGATGATCGCCGCGATCACGACGAACTCGTAAGCGCCGTGTCCGAATCCGGACCCCGGCACAAGGAGCCTCCATGCCTTCGTTGATGAACATCTTCGGCGTCGCCGGTTCGGCGCTGTCCGCGCAATCGCAGCGCCTGAACGTCACCGCGTCGAACCTCGCGAACGCCGACAGCGCGACCGGCCCCGACGGCAAGCCGTACAAGGCCAAGCAGGTCGTGTTCGCGACCGATCCGCTCGGCGGCGCGCGCACCGCGTCGGGCCAGGGCGTGGGCGGCGTGCGCGTGACCAAGGTGATGGACGACCCGTCGCCGATGAAATCGACGTACGACCCCGCGAACCCGGCCGCCGACGCGAACGGCTACGTGCAGATGCCGAACGTCGATCCGGTGCAGGAGATGGTGAACATGATCTCGGCGTCGCGCTCGTACCAGGCCAACGTCGAGACGCTGAACACCGCGAAGACGCTGATGCTCAAGACGCTGACGATCGGCTCGTAAGCCGCGCGCCGCCCGACCTTTCCCTACCGAGACCCGGACCGACAGTTCCGACACAAGGCCACCCAGGATGACTTCCTCCAACACGACGATCGGCAGCAACGGCACCAGCGTGTCGACGCTGCCGACCGACACGATGAACACCAACAACGTGTCGTCGACCAACGGCACGTCGGCGAGCGACCTGCAGGCGACGTTCCTGAAGCTGCTCGTCACGCAGCTGCAGAACCAGGATCCGACGAGCCCGGTGGACAGCTCGCAGATGACGTCGCAGCTCGCGCAGATCAACACGGTGAGCGGCATCGCGCAACTGAACACGTCGCTCACGTCGCTGTCGACGCAGCTCGCGGCCGGCCAGCAGACGCAGGCCGCGCTGCTGATCGGCACGAACGTGCTCGCGCCGGGCAACGGCGTCGCGGTGAAGAGCGGCGCGGCGTCGCCGTTCGGCGTGTCGCTCACGAGCAACGTGTCGAACCTGACGATCACCGTGAAGAACTCGGCGGGCGTCGTCGTGAACACGATCAACGCGGGCGCGCAGTCGGCCGGCACCGTGCCGTTCAACTGGACGCCGACCGACGCGGCCGGCAACGCGCTGCCGGACGGCAACTACACGGTTAGCGCGCAGTACACCGGCACCGACGGCAAGACCTACGCGCCGACCGTGCTGGCCGCGTCGCAGGTGCAGAGCGTGATCAAGCAGGCGGACGGCACCGCGGGGCTGGTGCTGTCGAACGGCACGACGGTGGGGCTCACCCAGGTTGCGTCGATCTTCCCGAACACCAAGTCGTCCTCGTCCGGCGACACCACCACCAACTGATCGAGCTTTCTCGTAACGGAGACCGAAATGGGTTATCAACAGGGTCTGAGCGGCCTCGCCGGCGCATCGAACGCACTCGACGTGATCGGCAACAACATCGCGAACGCGAACACGGTCGGCTTCAAGTCGAGCACCGCGCAGTTCGCCGACATGTACGCGAACTCGGTCGCGACGTCGGTCAACACGCAGATCGGCATCGGCACGACGCTGAACTCGGTGCAGCAGCAGTTCGGCCAGGGCACGATCAATACGACGAACTCGTCGCTCGACGTCGCGATCAACGGCAACGGCTTCTTCCAGATGTCGAACAACGGCGTGACGACGTACTCGCGCGACGGCACGTTCCAGCGCGACAAGAACGGCTACATCGTCAACGCGCAGGGCATGAACCTGATGGGGTACATGGCCGACAAGAACGGCGTGATCAACACCGCGCAGACCGTGCCGCTGCAGGCGCCGACCACCAACATCGCGCCGACCGCGACGACCAGGATCACCGGCCAGTTCAACCTGAACTCGCAGGACACGGTGCCGACCAAGACGCCGTTCGACCCGAACGACCACACGACGTACAACTACTCGACTGCGATCCAGGTGTACGACTCGCTCGGCGGTTCGCAGGCGGTCAACATGTATTTCGTGAAGTCGGCGGCCGGCACGTGGGAAGCGTACGCGGGCGTGCAGGGCGGCGCGACGACCGATCTCGGCACGATCACGTTCAATTCGGCCGGGGCGATCTCGAGCACGACGACCGGCACGCCGGCCACGCCGACCGCATCGCTCGGCCAGTTCCAGTTCACCGTGCCGAACACCGACGGCTCGGCGACGCCGCAACAGCTCACGCTCGACCTGACCGGGACGACGCAGTACGGCGGCAAGGACGGCGTGAACAACCTCGCGCAGGACGGCTACGCGAGCGGCACGCTGACGACCTACTCGATCGGCGCCGACGGCAAGCTGACCGGCAACTACTCGAACGGCCAGACCGCCGTGCTCGGCCAGATCGCGCTCGCGAACTTCAACAACCCGAACGGGCTGGTGAACCTCGGCGGCAACCAGTACGCGGAATCCGCCGCGTCGGGCGTGCCGCAGATCTCGGCGCCGGGCAGCACGAACCACGGCACGCTGCAGGGCAGCGCGCTCGAGAACTCGAACGTCGACCTCACGTCGCAGCTCGTCAACCTGATCACCGCGCAGCGCAACTACCAGGCGAACGCGCAGACGATCAAGACGCAGCAGACCGTCGACCAGACGCTCATCAACCTGTAAGCGCGGACAACCGGCAGCCATGGACCGACTGATCTATACGGCGATGACGGGCGCGTCGCAGTCGCTCGACCAGCAGGCGATCGTCGCGAACAACCTCGCGAACGCGTCGACGACGGGTTTTCGCGCGCAGCTCGCGACGTATCGCGCGGTGCCGATGAATTTCGGCGACGGCAGCAACGTCGACCCGGCGACGACGCGCACCTACGTGCTGTCGTCCACGCCCGGCGCCGATTACGCGCCGGGTCCGATCACGCGCACCGGCAATCCGCTCGACGTCGCCGTGCAGGGTCCCGGCTGGCTGTCGGTGCAGACGGCCGACGGCAGCGAGGCGTACACGCGCGCCGGCAACCTGCACGTCGACGAAAACGGCCAGCTCGTCAACGCGAGCAACCTGCCGGTGGTCGGCAACGGCGGCCCGATCTCGGTGCCGCCCAACGCGGAAGTGACGATCGGCAAGGACGGCACGGTGTCCGCGCTGATGCCGGGCGACCCGCCGACGGCGGTCGCGATCGTCGACCAGCTGAAGCTCGTGAACCCCGATCCGGCCACGCTCACGCGCGGCAACGACGGGCTGTTCCGCACCGCCGACGGCAATCCGGCCGACGTCGACCCGAACGTGGTCGTCACGCCGAATTCGCTCGAAGGCAGCAACGTGAACCCGGTGACCGCGATGGTCGCGATGATCGACAACGCGCGCGCGTTCCAGCTTCAGTCGAAGCTGATCCAGACCGCCGACCAGAACGAGCAGACGGCGAACCAGCTGCTCAACTTCAGCTGAGCGCCCGCGCCAGCCTACGCAGGAGACCTGAAAAATGAACCGTTCGCTCTACATCGCCGCCACCGGCATGAATGCGCAGCAGGCGCAGATGGACGTGATTTCGAACAACCTCGCGAACACCAGCACGAACGGCTTCAAGGCGTCGCGCGCGGTGTTCGAGGATCTGCTGTACCAGACCATCCGCCAGCCCGGCGCGAATTCGACGCAGCAGACCGAGCTGCCGTCGGGCCTGCAGCTCGGCACCGGCGTGCAGCAGGTCGCGACCGAGCGCCTGTACACGCAGGGCGGCCTCACGCAGACCGGCAACTCGAAGGACGTCGCGATCAACGGCGCGGGCTTCTTCCAGGTGCTGATGCCGGACGGCACCAACGCGTACACGCGCGACGGGTCGTTCCAGACCAACGCGCAGGGCCAGCTCGTCACGTCGAGCGGCTACCAGGTGCTGCCGGCGATCACCGTGCCGCAGAACGCGCAGTCGCTGACGATCGGCAAGGACGGCGTCGTGTCGGTCACGCAGCCGGGCTCGAACAACGCGGTCCAGATCGGCTCGCTGCAGATCGCGACCTTCATCAACCCGGCCGGCCTCGAGGCGAAGGGCGAGAACCTGTTCGCGGAAACGACGTCGTCGGGCGCGCCGAACGTGTCGCAGCCGGGGCTGAACGGCGCGGGCGTGCTCAACCAGGGCTACGTCGAGGCGTCGAACGTGAACGTCGTGCAGGAACTCGTCAACATGATCCAGACCCAGCGTGCGTACGAGATCAACAGCAAGGCCGTGACGACGTCCGACCAGATGCTGCAGACCGTCACGCAGATGAAGAGCTAACCGGAACGTCCCGTCGTCGCCATGAAGCAGGTTCGCCTCCCCTCGTCAGCCACCGTCCGCGCCGCCTGCGCGGTCGCGGTGGCGGCGCTCGCCGGTTGCGCGCAGATCCCGCGCGATCCGATCATCCAGCAGCCGATGACGGCGCAGCCGCCGATGCCGATGTCGATGCAGGCGCCCGGCTCGATCTACAACCCCGGCTACGCGGGGCGGCCGCTGTTCGAGGATCAGCGGCCGCGCAACGTCGGCGACATCCTGACGATCATGATCGCGGAGAACATCAACGCGACCAAGTCGTCGGGCGCGAACACGAACCGGCAGGGCAACACCGACTTCAACGTGCCGACGGCCGGCTTCCTCGGCGGGCTGTTCGCGAAGGCGAACCTGTCGGCCACCGGCGCGAACAAGTTCGCGGCCACCGGCGGCGCGAGCGCGGCGAACACGTTCAACGGCACGATCACGGTGACCGTCACCAACGTGCTGCCGAACGGCAACCTCGTGGTGAGCGGCGAGAAGCAGATGCTGATCAACCAGGGCAACGAATTCGTGCGCTTCTCGGGGGTCGTCAACCCGAACACGATCTCGGGCGCGAACTCGGTCTATTCGACGCAGGTCGCCGACGCGAAGATCGAATACTCGTCGAAGGGCTACATCAACGAAGCCGAGACGATGGGCTGGCTGCAGCGCTTCTTCCTCAACATCGCGCCGTGGTGACGACGATGCAGACGACCCTGTTCAGCCGCCTGTCGGCCCGCGCGCAGACGGCCGCGCGGCTCGCCGTCGCGTTCGCGGCCGTAGCCGCGTGCGTGCTCGGCGCCGCGCCCGCGCACGCGGAGCGCCTGAAGGATCTCGCGCAGATCCAGGGCGTGCGCGACAACCCGCTGATCGGCTATGGCCTCGTCGTCGGCCTCGACGGCACGGGCGACCAGACGATGCAGACGCCGTTTACGACGCAGACGCTCGCGAACATGCTCGCGAACCTCGGCATCTCGATCAACAACGGTTCGGCCAACGGCGGCCCGTCGTCGCTGAACAACATGCAGTTGAAGAACGTCGCGGCCGTGATGGTGACGGCCACGCTGCCGCCGTTCGCGCGGCCGGGCGAGGCGCTCGACGTGACCGTGTCGTCGCTCGGCAACGCGAAGAGCCTGCGCGGCGGCACGCTGCTGCTCACGCCGCTGAAGGGCGCGGACGGGCAGGTGTACGCGCTTGCGCAGGGCAACATGGCGGTCGGCGGCGCGGGGGCCAGCGCGAACGGCAGCCGCGTGCAGGTGAACCAGCTCGCGGCCGGCCGGATCGTCGGCGGCGCGATCGTCGAGCGCGCGGTGCCGAACGCGGTCGCGCAGATGAACGGCATGCTGCAACTGCAACTGAACGACATGGATTACGGCACCGCGCAGCGGATCGTGTCCGCGGTCAATTCGAGCTTCGGCCCGGGCACCGCGACGGCGCTCGACGGCCGCACGATCCAGCTCGCGGCGCCGGCCGACTCCGCGCAGCAGGTCGCGTTCATGGCGCGGCTGCAGAACCTCGACGTGAGCCCGGACAAGGCCGCCGCGAAGGTGATCCTGAACGCGCGCACCGGCTCGATCGTGATGAACCAGATGGTCACGCTGCAAAGCTGCGCGGTCGCGCACGGCAACCTGTCGGTGGTCGTCAACACGCAGCCGGTGGTGTCGCAGCCGGGGCCGTTCTCGAACGGGCAGACGGTGGTGGCGCAGCAGTCGCAGATCCAGCTCAAGCAGGACAACGGCGCGCTGAAGATGGTGACGGCCGGCGCGAATCTCGCCGACGTCGTGAAGGCGCTGAACACGCTCGGCGCGACGCCCGCGGATCTGATGTCGATCCTGCAGGCGATGAAGGCGGCCGGCGCGCTGCGCGCCGACCTGGAGATCATCTAAATGGCAGCCACGCTCCCCAACGCAAACGACCTCACGCAGCGCTTCGCGCTCGACGTGCAGGGCTTCGATGCGCTGCGCGCGCAGGCGAAGCAGTCGCCGCAGGCCGGCGCGAAGGCGGTGGCCGGCCAGTTCGACGCGATGTTCACGCAGATGATGCTCAAGAGCATGCGCGACGCGTCGCCCGACGGCGGGCTGTTCGATTCGCATACGTCGAAGATGTACACGTCGATGCTCGACCAGCAGCTCGCGCAGCAGATGTCGACGCGCGGGATCGGCGTCGCCGACGCGCTGATGAAGCAGTTGCTGCGCAATGCAGGCGCCGGCGGCGACACGGCGGCCGACGTCGGCGCGGGCGGGCTGGGCGGTATGGGCGCCGGCGGCCTCGGCGCGGCCGGCAACGAAGGCAGCCTCGCCGCGATGAACGCGATGGCCAAGGCGTATGCGAACGCGGCGAACAACGGCGGGCTCGCCGGCGCGCGCGGCTATTCGGCCGGCAGCGCGCTGACGCCGCCGCTGAAGGGCGCGAGCGGCGTGCAGGACGCGGACGCGTTCGTCGACCGGCTCGCGGCCCCCGCGCAGGCGGCCAGTGCGACGACCGGCATCCCGGCGCGTTTCATCGTCGGCCAGGCCGCGCTCGAATCGGGCTGGGGCAAGCGCGAGATCCGCGCGGCGGACGGCTCGACCAGCTACAACGTGTTCGGCATCAAGGCGAACAAGGGCTGGACCGGCCGCACCGTGTCGGCGCTGACCACCGAATACGTGAACGGCACGCCGCGCCGCGTGGTCGCGAAGTTCCGCGCGTACGACTCGTACGAGCACGCGATGACCGATTACGCGAACCTGCTGAAGAACAATCCGCGCTACGCGGGCGTGCTGAGCGCGAGCCGCAGCGTCGAAGGCTTCGCGCACGGCATGCAGAAGGCCGGCTACGCAACCGACCCCAATTACGCGAAGAAGCTGATCTCGATCATGCAGCAGATCGGCTGACGGGCCGCCCGCCACCGCTTCGCCCGCCCTTTCGGACCGCGCCCGGCCCCCCGCCGCGCGCGGTTTCAACGTTTGCGCGAAATAAATCGCCGTTTCGATCTAAACTTTCGGTCAGCACTGCCGCTAAGTGTGAGAGACCTGCGACCGGGCCCCCGTTCTGGCCCGGTTTTATCGCGCACCGGTTGCCCCGGGCGCCCATGACAAGAAAGACCGGCTAGCCATGAATATCGAAACGTCGACGGACCCCAGCCTGGATGCAGGCCACTCCGGGCCCGACTATGCCCGCCGCAATCCGCTGGAAATCGGCGTGCAACTGCGCAACCTCGTGAATCGCGGCGATTTCCTGACCGTCCAGTACCCCGGCGGCCAGCTCGTCACGCGTCTGCTCGAGGTCGACGTCGGCGCGCGGACGTTCACGTTCGACTGGGGTGCGCTGTCCGAGCAGAACGCCGGCATCCTCGGCGCGTCGCACTGCACGTTCGCGGCCGCGCCGGAGGGCGTGCGCGTCGAATTCGCCACGGGCACGCCGCGCGAGACGCGCTACGAGGGGCTGCCCGCGTTCGTCGCCGATTTCCCCGACGTGCTGGTCTGCATCCAGCGCCGCGAATATTTCCGCGTCGACGCGCCGATCGTCGATCCGTTCCTGTGCCGCGGCAAGCTGCCGGACGGCGAAAGCTTCCTGTTCGAGGTGCACAACCTGTCGCTCGGCGGCGTGGGGCTGCGCACGGCCGACGAGCGCGTCGAGGCGCTCGAGGTCGGCACGCTGCTGCCGGACGTCGAGCTCGAGCTGACCGGCCACGGCAAGCTGTCGCTCGACCTGCAGCTGGTGTCGCAGCGTTCGACGCAGATGCCGAACGGGTCGCGACGCTACCAGCTCGGCTTTCGCTACATGTCGCTGCCGGGCAGCGCGGAGAACACGCTGCAGCGGCTGATCACGCAGCTCGAAATGAAGCGCCGCTCGCTCGCGCGGGCCTGACGCGCACCCGGCGGGCGGCCCGTCGCGGGCCGCCCGCGCAACGGCGCCGGCGCGCCCGCCGGCCGCTTCGAGCGGCGCCGCACGCCCGTGCGGCGCGCGTGCATTTTTTCCTCAATTTTTTCGATCCGCGGCCGTTATACCGGGAGTCACGCAACCCGGCGGCCGCAGCGCGGCCGGCTCATCAGGATCGCGCATGTCCAACACACTCATGAACCTCGGCGTCAGCGGCCTGAATGCCGCGCTCTGGGGCCTCACGACGACCGGCCAGAACATCAGCAACGCCGCGACGCCGGGCTATTCGGTCGAACGCCCCGTCTATGCCGAGGCAAGCGGGCAGTACACCAGCAGCGGCTACATGCCGCAGGGCGTGAGTACCGTCACCGTGCAGCGGCAGTACAGCCAGTACCTGAGCGACCAGCTGAACGGCGCGCAGACGCAGGGCGGCGCGCTGTCGACGTGGTATTCGCTCGTCACGCAGCTGAACAACTACATCGGCAGCCCGACGGCCGGCATCTCGACCGCGATCACGAACTACTTCACCGGGATGCAGAACGTCGCGAACAGCGCGTCCGACTCGTCGGTGCGGCAGACCGCGATGAGCAATGCGCAGACGCTCGCGAACCAGATCACGGCCGCCGGCCAGCAGTACGACGCGCTGCGCCAGAGCGTGAACACGCAGCTCACGAACACCGTCACGCAGATCAACGCGTACACCGCGCAGATCGCGCAACTGAACCAGCAGATCGCCGCGGCGAGCAGCCAGGGCCAGCCGCCGAACCAGCTGATGGACCAGCGCGACCTCGCGGTGTCGAACCTGTCGAATCTCGCGGGCGTGCAGGTGGTGCGCAACAGCGACGGCTACAGCGTGTTCATGTCGGGCGGCACGCCGCTCGTCGTCGCGGACAAGAGCTACCAGCTCGCGACCGTCACGTCGCCGTCCGACCCGAGCGAGCTGACCGTCGTGTCGCAGGGCATCGCCGGCGCGAACCCGCCGGGGCCGAACCAGTTCCTGTCCGACACGTCGCTGTCGGGCGGCACGCTCGGCGGCCTGCTCGCGTTCCGCAGCCAGACGCTCGACCCGGCCGAGGCCCAGCTCGGCGCGATCGCGACCAGCTTCGCCGCGCAGGTCAACGCGCAGAACGCGCTCGGCATCGACCTGTCGGGCAAGGTGGGCGGCAACCTGTTTTCGACCGGCGCGCCGATCACGTACGCGAACCAGGGCAATACCGGCAACGCGGCGCTGTCCGTGTCGTTCGCGAACGCCGCGCAGCCGACCACCGGCGACTACACGCTCGCGTACGACGGCACGAACTACACGCTGACCGACCGCGCGAGCGGCACGGTGGTCGGCACGTCGACGTCGATGCCGGCATCGATCGGCGGGCTGAACTTCTCGTTCTCGTCCGGCTCGATGAGCGCCGGCGACAAGTTCACCGTGCAGCCGACGCGCGGCGCGCTGAACGGCTTCGGCCTCGCGACGTCGAGCGGCTCCGCGATCGCGGCGGCTGCGCCGTACGTGCCGTCGGCCACGACGACCAACACCGGCAACGGCACGATCGGCGGGCTGTCGGTCACGAGCGCGACGGCCGCGGCCAACCCGCACAACTACACGATCACGATGGGCGGCACCGCGGCCGCGCCGACCTACACGGTCACCGACAACACGGCCGTGCCGCCGACGACCGGCGCCGCGCAGCCGTACCAGTCCGGCTCGCCGATCACGCTGACGGCGGGCGTCACGGTCACGGTGTCCGGCACGCCGGCGGTGGGCGACACGTTCAAGGTCGTGCCGAACACGGGCGGCACGAACGACGGCAGCAACGCGCTCGCGCTGGCGAAGCTCGTCAACTCGAAGGCGTTCGGCAACGGCTCGACCACGCTGACGGGCGCGTACGCGAACTACGTGAACGGCATCGGCAACACGGCGAGCCAGCTGAAGTCGTCGAGCGCCGCGCAGACCGCGCTGGTCGGCCAGATCACGCAGGCGCAGCAGTCGGTGTCGGGCGTGAACCAGAACGAGGAAGCGGCCAACCTGATGCAGTACCAGCAGCTCTACCAGGCGAACGCGAAGGTGATCCAGACCGCGTCGACGCTGTTCCAGACCGTGCTCGGCCTGTTCAACTGATTTCGGGGTTCCAAGCGATGCGGATTTCCACTGCGCAGTTCTACCAGATGAACGTCGCTCAAATGAGCGACCAGCAGGCGCAGCTCTCGCAGCTGTACCAGCAGATCTCGAGCGGCGTGAGCCTCGCGACGCCGGCCGACAACCCGCTCGGCGCGGCGCAGGCCGTGCAGCTGTCGATGACGTCGGCGACGCTGTCGCAGTACGCGTCGAACCAGAACGCCGCGCTGTCGTCGCTGCAGAAGGAAGACCAGACGCTCATCAGCGTCAACAACCTGCTCAACAGCATTCACACGGTCGTGATCCAGGCCGGCGACGGCTCGCTGTCGGACAGCGACCGCTCCGCGTTGTCGACGCAATTGCAGGGCTATCGCGACCAGTTGCTGACGCTCGCGAATTCGACCGACGGCTCGGGCAACTACCTGTTCGCGGGCTTCCAGTCGGCCACCGCGCCGTTCTCGAACGCGCCGGGCGGCGGCGTGACCTACAGCGGCGACACCGGCTCGCGCCAGGTGCAGATCGCCGACACGCGTTCGATCGCGCAGGGCGACAACGGCGCGAGCGTGTTCCTGTCGGTGCCGATGCTCGGCAGCCAGCCGGTGCCGCTCGCCGGCGCGGGCAACACGGGCACGGGCACGATCGGCGGCGTGACGATCACGAGCCCGTCGGCCGCGTCCAACGCGCACCAGTTCACGATCGCGTTCGGCGGCACGGCCGCGGCGCCCACTTACACGGTGACCGACAACACCGTCGTGCCGCCGACCACGACCCCCGCGCAGCCGTATTCGGACGGCGCCGGGATCGCGCTCGGCAACGGCCTGTCGGTGCCCGTGTCGGGCAAGCCGGCGCCGGGCGACACGTTCACGGTCACGCCCGCGCCGCAGGCCGGCACCGACGTGTTCGCGGCGCTCGACACGATGATCGCCGCGCTGAAGGTGCCGATCAGCAGCAACACGGCCGCCGCGACCGCGCTCGCGAACGCGATGACCACCGGCACGACGAAGCTGAACAACATGATGACGAACGTCCTCACCGTGCAGGCGTCGGTGGGCGGCCGCGAGCAGGAAATCAAGGCGATGCAGGCCGTGAACCAGACCAACACGCTGCAGGTCAGCAGCAACCTGGCCGACCTGACGAGCACCAACATGGTCGCGACGATCAGCCAGTTCCTGCAGATGCAGAACGCGCTGACGGGCTCGCAGAAGGCCTACGCGCAGTTGCAGAACCTGTCGCTGTTCCAGTACATCAACCCCTGATGCACGACGCGCCGGCCGCGATGTGAGCGCGCGCTTACTTCGCCGCCGGCGCGGGCCGCCGCGCGCTGCCCCGCGCGCCTCGCGCCCGGGCGGGCACTTCGCCGGGCCGCGCGGTCGCGCACCGGTTCTCTCACGTGGGCAGACGCTTGCGTACCTGGCCGCACCGCTTGCCGACTCCGCGTACCGGTCCGCTTGCCAGCCCCATTTCCGCTCCGTAAACTCGCGCCAGATTCCAGACCGGCGCATCCCTGGCAGCCGGCGACCGACGACCGACAGGAGCGCTTTCCCCATGTCCGATTCCTACTTCCCGCGCTGGCGGGTCCAACCGACCGGCGCGGCCTCGCGCGTGGTCGGCCCCGACGAGCGCCTCGCGTGGCCGCAGATGGTCGCGATGGGCGTGCAGCACGTCGTCGCGATGTTCGGCTCGACCGTGCTTGCGCCGCTGCTGATGGGCTTCGACCCGAACCTGTGCATCTTCATGTCGGGCATCGGCACGCTGCTGTTCTTCGTGCTGGTGGGCGGCCGCGTGCCGAGCTATCTCGGCTCGAGCTTCGCGTTCATCGGCCTCGTGATCGCGGTGACGGGCTACGGCGGCAGCGGGCCGAACCCGAACATTCCGGTCGCGCTCGGCGGGATCGTCGCGTGCGGCGTCGTGTACGTCGCGCTCGGCGCGCTGGTGCAGGCGATCGGCACGCGCTGGATCGAGACGCTGATGCCGCCGGTCGTGACCGGCGCGGTGGTCGCTGTGATCGGGCTGAACCTCGCGCCGATCGCGGTCAAGGGCGTGTCGGGCTCGACCTTCGAATCGGTGATGGCGCTCGTCACGGTGCTGTGCGTCGGCGGCGTCGCGGTGTTCGCGCGCGGGATGATGCAACGCCTGCTGATCCTCGTCGGGCTCGCGATCGCCTACGCGATCTACGCGATCGCGACCAACGGGATGGGCCTCGGCAAGCCGATCGATTTCGCGATCGTCGCGCAGGCCGCGTGGTTCGGCGTGCCGAGCTTCCGCGCACCGGTGTTCGATCCGCACGCGATGCTGATGCTCGCGCCGATCGCGGTGATCCTGGTCGCGGAGAACCTCGGCCACATCAAGGCCGTCAGCGCGATGACGGGCACCAACCTCGACCGCTACGTCGGCCGCGCGTTCATCGGCGACGGGCTCGCGACGATCGTGTCGGGCAGCGTCGGCGGCACGGGCGTGACCACCTATGCGGAGAACATCGGCGTGATGGCCGTCACGCGGATCTATTCGACGCTGGTGTTCGCGCTCGCCGCGCTGATCGCGATCGGGCTCGGCTTTTCGCCGAAGTTCGGCGCGGTGATCCAGACGATCCCCGGCCCCGTGCTCGGCGGCGTGTCGATCGTCGTGTTCGGGCTGATCGCGGTGACGGGCGCGCGGATCTGGGTCGTCAACAAGGTCGACTTCTCCGACAACCGCAACCTGATCGTCGCGGCCGTCACGCTGGTGCTCGGCGCCGGCGACTTCTCGCTGAAGTTCGGCGGCTTCGGGCTCGGCGGGATCGGCACCGCGACCTTCGGCGCGATCATCCTGTACGCGATCCTGCGCAAGGAAAAGGAACCGGGCCCGGTGGTGTGAGCCGACGGCGGGCGGTGCAGGGCCGCCCGCCGGCGCGCGTTCATGCGCCGGTATTCGACTGCCCCTGCAGCCACGCGCAGAATTGCGCGATGAGCGGATCGTCGGCCGGCGCGCCCGGCGTGATCCACCAGTAGCTGCGCGTCGCGATGCGCGGCCCGTCGAGCGGCATCACCAGGCGCCCGCTCGCGAGTTCGTCGTCGATCAGCGGCAACGGGCCGAGCGCGACGCCGAGCCCGTCGACGGCCGCCTGCAGCGCCAGGTAGAAGTGGTCGAACGACTGCCGCTTGCGCCCCTTCATCGCGACGCCGGCCGCCGCGAACCAGTCGCGCCAGCCTTCCGGCCGCGTATCCGAATGCAGCAGCACGTGCCGCGCGAGATCGTCCGCGCGGCCGATCGGCGCGCGCTTGAGCAGTGCCGGGCTGCACACCGGAATCACGCTTTCGTCGAGGAAGTGGCCGCTCGTGCAGTTCGGCCAGTGGCCGGGGCCACGGCGGATCGCGACGTCGAAGCCGTTCAGCGTGTCGAGCGGCGCGTTCGACGTCGACAGCTTCAGCTCGACGTTCGGCACGTCGCGCTGGAACCGCGACAGCCGCGGCAGCAGCCATTTCATCGCGAAGGTCGGCAGCGCGTTGATGCGCAGCACGCGTGCCGCGCCGGTGTGGCGCAACTGCTCGGTCGCGTGCGCGATGCTGTCGAACGCCGCGCGCACGGTGTCCAGGTAGCGGCGGCCCTCGTCGGTGAGCTTCACGCGCTTGCCGTAGCGGTGGAACACCGGCTTGCCGAGCCACGCCTCGAACCCGGCGATCTGCCGGCTGATGGCACCGTGAGTCACATGCAGCTCGTCGCCGGCGGCGCTGAAGCTTTCATGTCGTGCCGCGGCTTCAAAGGCCCGAAGCGCGGAAAAGGGCGGGAGATCGCGTGCCATGCTTGTGATTCTAGATCACAAGGGCGCGCCGATAAAATCGTTTTGCCGGAATCCCGAACGGCGGTAACCTCGATTCACCGTTTGATGAGGAGCCCCATGCAATCCGCTTTGCCGTCTGCCTCTCCGCCGCCTGCCTCCCCGCCGCCTGCCGCGTCCCCTCGCGGCGTCGGCCTCGCCGAGCTGTTCACCGGTTTCCTGTCGCTCGGCCTGATGTCGTTCGGCGGCGCGCTGCCGTTCGCGCGGCGCACGATCGTCGACGAGCGCAAGTGGCTCTCCGCCGACGAATTCACCGATCTGCTCGGCCTGTGCCAGTTCCTGCCGGGCGGCAACGTGATCAATCTGTCGGTCGCCGTCGGCATGCGATTTCGCGGCGTCGCCGGCGCGTTCGCCGGCATTCTCGGGCTGATCGCGGGCCCGACGCTCGTCGTCGTCGCGCTCGGCGTGCTGTACGCGAAGACCCAGAGCGATCCGCGCGTGCAGCACCTGTTCGCGGGGCTCGCCGCCGCGGCGGCCGGCCTGCTCGTCGCGATGGCCGTGAAGGTCGCGAAGCCGCTGCTGCGGGCGCCGCGCACGGTCGCTGCGATTGCGGTCGTCGCGTTCGTCGCGATCGCGGTGCTGCGCATACCGTTGCTGACCACGATGCTCGTGCTGACGCCCGTCAGCATCTGGCTCGCGTCGCGCCGCCGCGACGCGGGCACGCCGCGGCCGGCGCCGGCCGCCGCGCCCGGCACGTCCGACTCGCCCGATTCGCAACGGAAGGGCCGGCCATGAGCGACACGCTGATCGCCATCGCGACGATCTTCAGCCAGTTGTCGCTGCTCGCGTTCGGCGGCGGCAACACGATCCTGCCGGAGATGCAGCGGCAGGTCGTCGACGTGCATCACTGGATGAGCGCGCACGAGTTCACCGCGCTGTTCGCGCTGGCCCAGGCCGCACCGGGGCCGAACATGATGATCGTGTCGCTGGTCGGCTGGCACGTGGCCGGCTGGGCCGGGCTGCTCGTCGCGTCGCTCGCGAAGTTCGGGCCGTCGTCGATCGTCACCGTGCTCGCGCTGCATGCGTGGGAGCGCTTTCGCGACCGGCCGTGGCGCCGCTACGTGCAGCAGGGGATGATGCCGGTGACGGCCGGGCTCGTCGCGGCGAGCGCGGTGCTGATTTCCGAGGCGTCGAACCGCACCGCGATCCAGTGGGGTATCACGGCCGCGTGCGCGGTGCTGGCGTGGCGCACGCGCATCCATCCGCTGTGGCTGCTCGCGGGCGGCGCGCTGATCGGGCTCACGGGCATCGGGCAGTGAGCGGCTTCGCAAGCCTGCCGCCGCGCAACGCGTCGGCCACCTCGTGCTTCAGCTTCGGCGTGAACGACGGATACGCGGCCACCAGCGCCGCGTACTGGCGCGCATCGATCTCGGCCGATTCGCGGTTGAACTTCCACACGGCCACCAGCGCGATCGCGGCGAACGGGATGACCGTGTAGCGCAGGAAGAACTTCTCGAGTGTCATTCGACGGCCCTGCGAAGAAGGGTGGCGCGGCGCGCGTGGCCGCGCCGGCGCGGGCCGGCCCGGTATACTCGGCCGGTCTTGCGGCGCTGAAAGTCGCGCGGTCGACACGCTCCGGCCGGCTGCGATGCGCGGCGCTCGCCCGTATTCGACGGCAAACATCATATTGACGCGCGGCATGCGACGAAGCCCGGCCGCGCAGTGCCGGCGGCGCGCGTGCCGGCACGACCGACATTCGCACCGCCCGCCGTGCGCGGCGGTGCGGCGCGCACCACGGAGGATCGATGGATCTCGACGGCGCCAGCCGCAATCTCACTGTCGCCGCATTGCTGACGCTGTCCGGTGGCTATCTCGACGCGTATACGTACGTCGGCCACGGCCACGTGTTCGCGAACACGATGACCGGCAACGTCGCGCTGCTCGGCATCAACCTGTCGGCCGGCGAATGGGCCGCCGCGCTGCATCACGTGCCGCCGCTCGGCGGCTTCGTGATCGCGGTGTTCGTCGCGCACCTGCTCGGCCTCGCCGCGCAGCGCGGCTGGATGCGGCATACGGCGTTCGTGAGCCTCATCGTCGAAATCGCGTTCCTCGGCGTCGCCGCGAGCGGCCTCGTCGGCGCGTCGAGCGCGTGGCTGATTCCGGGCATCTCGTTCGTCGCGACATTGCAGACGCTGTCGTTCACCCATCTCGAGGAACTGTCGTACACGTCGGTGATGACGACCGGCAACCTGCGGCGCGCCGCGCAGAAGCTGTTCGTCGGGCTGATCCCGCGCTATGACGCGGGGGCGCTGCACGATTCGGCGCTGCTCGCGACGATCAGCTTCTGTTTCCTGGCCGGCGCGGTGATCGGCGGGCTCGTGACGCGGCTCGCGCCGGACATCGCGCTGTGGGGCGCCGTGCTGCTGCTCGTCGGTGCATTCGCGGAGATCGTGCGACGTGCATGGCGTCGCGCGGGGAACGGCGACGCGGGCAACGGCAGCGACGGGGCGACGCAAACGGCCTGACGGCAGGGCAGGCGGGGCAAGCGGCAGGCCGCAGGCCGCCGCACCGACCGCACCGACCGCACCGACCGCACCGACCGCACCGACCGCACCGACCGCACCGACCGCACCGACCGCACCGACCATTTCGCCGCGCTTCGCGTGAGCGCGCCGCGCCATCGACGAACCTTACAGCGCCGCGCGTGCCCGCCGGCGCCGTCGCGCCCCGTCCCGCCGCCGTGCGAGCGAGGCTCGGCGCGGGAAACGTTGTTCCCGGACGACAATCGCGCGATTGCCGCGTATTTCAATTTCTTTCAGCGTTCGCACTCGTCTTATGATTCAGCCCACATCGCGCTCGCCATGAACGTTCGCGATCGCCACCCGGCTGCGCACGCGGCCGGTCATGAATGGAGACACCTAAAAAAGGAAAGCTCATGAAGCAGACCACCCGACTCGCAGTCATCGCAGGGGGCGCGGCGCTGGCCTTCGCCAGCCAGTACGCATCGGCACAAAGCTCGGTCACGCTCTGGGGCGTCGCCGACGCCAGCATCCGTTACCTGACCAACGCCAACGCGAAGAACGACGGCCTGCTGTCGATGACCAACGGTGCGATCACGAACAGCCGCTTCGGCATCTACGGCACGGAAGACCTCGGCGGCGGCCTGAAGGCCGTGTTCAACCTCGAGAGCGGCGTGAACCTGCAGAACGGCGCGTTCGCCGACAGCGGCCGCCTGTTCAACCGCGCGGCGTACGTCGGCCTGCAGAGCCCGTACGGCACCGTGACCCTCGGCCGTCAGAAGACGCCGCTGTTCGACCTGCTGTCGGATACCTACGATCCGCTCACCGTCGGCAACTACCTCGAAAACGCATGGCTGCCGGTCGCACTCGGCGCCGGCCTGTATGCGGACAACCAGATCAAGTACACGGGCAAGTTCGAGGGCCTGACGGCGAAGGCGATGTACTCGACCGGCACCAACTACGAATCGACCGGCGCGGGCGGCTTCTCGGGCCAGATCCCGGGCTCGCTCGGCAAGGGCAATGCGTGGGGCGTGTCGCTGTCGTACGTGATGGGCCCGCTCAGCATCGCGGCCGGCGCACAGCAGAACAGCGACAACTCGGCGCGCAAGCAGACGATCTACCACGCGAACGTCGTGTACGCGTTCAGCAAGGCGAAGATCTACGCGGGCTACCTGCGCTCGAAGGACGACACGGGCTTCGTCGACAGCCTGCTCGCGCAGCAGACGATTCCGGTCGCGAAGGGCACGGGCCGCATCGACGACGGTCCGTTCGCGGGCGTGAGCTGGCAGGTCAGCACGCCGCTGACGCTGACGGGCGCGTTCTACTACGACCACATGCGCAACGCGATGACCACGAACGGCACGCTCGCGAGCGGCAACCGCTATGCGATCGTCGGCATCGCCGAATACGCGCTGAGCAAGCGCACCGAGATCTACGGCACCGTCGACTTCAACAAGACGAACGGCGCGGCGAACGTCGAGCTGCCCGGCCGCAGCAACCAGACGGGCATCGCGATCGGCCTGCGCAATATCTTCTGACGAACGTCGAAACCCCTGCGCCGGCTCCGTCCGGCGCGCATCGAAGAGGCTCCGCGAGGCGCCTCTTTTTTTTTCGTCGTGCGACCTTCATACGCGCACCCGACTATTCGGCAGGCGCTCCATTGCGGAAGTCGCGCACCGTAAGCGATCCGTCGGCATTCCAGAACATACTTTTACAGTGCGCGCGCACGCTTTCCGCTACGCTGCGTGCATCGCTCGCGGCATGCCGTCAGGCATGCGCGTGCGTCGTTCCGGTGGCGCGCGACGTGCGCTGCCGGCCTGATGCGTAACTTGTGTATCCGGCGATGACAAACGCGGTCGGCCGGTTTCTTTCGTGGGACGATGCGCTCACGATTTTCTTGAAAGGGGATGACGATGGGTATCCTGAACACCGTGGGTGAAATCGCCGGCGCGATCGCCGCCGTCGAAGGCGCGGAAAAGCTGGATCCGGACGCGGGCCTGCTGACCAAGGCGGCCGCGGCCGTCGCCGGTTTCAAGGGCGCCGAGGCGATCGAAGGCATGCTCGAGAAGAAGGAAGAGAAGCCCGAACAGGCGGCGGACGATACGCAGGCGACGGACGGCAGCGACACGTCGCAGGCATGAGCATGGCGGCCGGTCCGGCCGCGGGCGCGCCCTTCGCGCGTCCGGGCGGACCGGTGCCGCGCAATCGGCAGGTCGGGCATGCGGTCGATCGGTGACGCATGGCACAACCGCCGGCCGGTTTGACCGGCGAGAGGCATCGTCTCTCGCCGTTTTTTATTGGACGCGCGGCGCGCGCCATGCGCCGCACGAATTCCCGAATCTTGCTATCGTGCCTCCATTCGAACTGCGATGAGGGGATGCGATGGATTTCGACTACGACCTGTTCGTCATCGGCGCCGGCTCGGGCGGCGTGAGGCTCGCGCGCATGTCCGCGTCGTACGGCGCACGCGTCGGCATCGCGGAAGAAGAGCAGATCGGCGGCACCTGCGTGCTGCGCGGCTGCATCCCGAAGAAACTCCTCGTCTACGCATCGCACTACCCGCACGAAGTCGACGACGCGAAGGGCTTCGGCTGGACCTTCGGCGCCGGCACGCTCGACTGGCCCGCGCTGATCGCCGCGAAGGATCGCGAGATCAACCGGCTGAGCGACATCTACATCAACCTGCTGCTGCAATCGGGCGTCGACATGCACGCCGGTCGCGCGACGCTCGTCGATGCGCACACGGTCGCGGTCGGCGCGCGCACGTTCCGCGCGCGCCACATCGCGATCGCGACCGGCTCGCGGCCGTCGCTGCCGCCGCGGCCCGGCATCGAGCATGCGATCACGTCGCGCGAGGCGCTGTCGCTCGCGGCGCTGCCCAAACGGATCGCGGTGGTCGGCGGCGGCTATATCGCGGTCGAGTTCGCGGGCATCTTCAACGGCTTCGGCAGCCACGTCGACGTGTTCTATCGCGGCGACAAAATCCTGCGCGGCTTCGACGACGACGTGCGCCAGTTCCTGACCGACGAGATGACGAAGCAGGGCGTCGCGATTCATGCGCGCGCGGTGATCGAATCGATCGAGCGCGCGAGCGACGGCACGCTGTTCGTGCGCGTCGGCGACGAGCGGCACGGGCCGTACGATCAGGTGCTCTATGCGACGGGCCGCGTGCCGAACGTCGACGGGCTCGGGCTCGAGCAGGCGGGCATCCTGCTCGATGCGCGCGGCGCGATTGCCGTCGATGCGTATTCGGCGACGTCGGTGCCGTCGATCCATGCGATCGGCGACGTCACGTCGCGGCCGCAGCTCACGCCGGTCGCGACGCGCGACGCCGGGCTGCTCGCGCGCACGCTGTTCGGCGGCTCGCGCGTCGCGGTCGATCACGCGTACGTGCCGTCGGCCGTGTTCAGCCAGCCGGAGGTCGCGACGGTCGGCCTGAGCGAGGCCGATGCGCGGCACGCGCACGGCGACGTCGACATCTACCGCACGTCGTTCAAGGCGCTGCGCCACACGCTGTCGGGCCGCGACGAGCGCACGCTGATGAAGCTCGTCGTCGCGCGCGACAGTCAGCGCGTGGTCGGTGCGCACATGGTCGGCCGCGATGCGGGCGAGATCATCCAGGGCATCGCGATCGCGATCCGCGCGGGCGCGACGAAGGCGCAGTTCGACGACACGATCGGCATTCATCCGACCGCGGCCGAGGAATTCGTGACGATGCGGCAGAAAGTGGCCGATTAGCGGAAACCGTATGCGCGTGTGCGGCTGGAATGCCGGACGGCTTATTGTCGGGATATCGGCCGTTCGGATCGACGGCGCGAATGACGTGTGTCGATATCGCCGGATCGATCGTCAATCCGGCGATATCGCCACGGAAGACCGGCGCAGATCGGTCGCGTGCCGCGCGAGCCCACGCGTGCAACGCTTCGCGCACGAATAAGCGGCGTATTTAATATAAGTGCGAAAATCGTCAATTATTATCAAGATACCCCGTCTTGATAAACAGGCTTGATATGATCGCGAAAAATCATATACGGGGCCGACCATGCACGATCAACAGTGCAGTAACCAGAATAACGAAATCATTCGTGTGCGCGATCCAGGCGCGCATCGCATTCCCCATCCGCGTTTTTGCCGTAACGCATCCGTTGCGCCCCCTTCCCTGACTTACCGCGATCGCCGAACCGGCGATGAGCGCGTGCATGAGCCTCGCGCAGCGGCATCTTTTCCAGCAAGGAGACCAGCAGTGAACATTCAGACACGACGCACCGTCCTCGTGGCGGCAGCGGTCGTCGCGGCGCTGTCCGGCTGCGCGACCGAATCGTCGCGCACGCTCGACGTGCCGGCCGTCAGCAGCGCGCAGAAGCCGTACGCGGGCAAGCCCGTCGCGATCGCCGTCGGCAAGTTCGACAACCGCTCAAGCTACATGCGCGGCATCTTCTCCGACGGCATCGACCGCCTCGGCGGACAGGCGAAGACGATCCTCGTCACGCGCCTGCAGCAGAGCCGCCGCTTCAACGTGCTCGATCGCGAGAACCTCGACGAGATCAAGCAGGAAGCCGGCTTCATGAAGAAAGCGCAGGCCGTGAAGGGCGCGAACTACGTGGTGACGGGCGACGTGACCGAGTTCGGCCGCAAGGACGTCGGCGATCATCAATTGTTCGGCATTCTCGGCCGCGGCAAGACGCAGGTCGCGTACGCGAAGGTCAACCTGAACATCGTCGACACGACGACGTCGGAAGTGATCGCATCGAGCCAGGGCGCGGGCGAGTTCAGCCTGTCGAACCGCGAGGTGATCGGTTTCGGCGGCACGGCCGGCTACGACTCGACGCTCAACGGCAAGGTGCTGGACCTCGCGATCCAGGAAGCCGTGAACCATCTCGTCGACCAGGTCGACGCCGGCGCGCTGAAGGCGGCGCAGTAAATGCCGCGCGCGATACGACACGCACGAATCATTTCACCCACCAGAAGAGACAAGACCATGAAACGGGGAATCTGGCTGCCGGCGACGGCGGCCGCCTTGCTGCTCGCGGGCTGCGCGGCGCCGACCACGCCGCCGCTGTATCAGTGGACCGGCTATCAGCCGCAGGTGTACGAATACTTCAAGGGCCAGCAAGCGCCGCAGCAGCAGATCGATGCGCTCGAAAAGGCGCTGCAGGAAATTCGCGCGAAGGGCCACACGCCGCCGCCGGGTTTCCATGCGCATCTCGGGATGCTGTATGCGAGCGTCGGCAACGAGCAGCAGGCCGAGCAGGAACTGCAGGCCGAGAAGCAATTGTTCCCGGAATCCGCGGCGTATATGGACTTCCTGATGAAGAAGAAGCCCGGTGCATCGAAAGCCGCGCATCCGGCGGCCGCCGGCCAGACGGTTGCCGATCAGAAGCATGCCGATTCGAATCCCGCCAAACAGTGACGCCCTTGCCATGTTCAAGACACTTTCATTCAAGCTGCTGTCCGTGCTGTCGATCGCCGCGCTGCTGAGCGCGTGCGCGCAGCCGGTGCAACGTCCCGACTACACGGCGTTCAAGAAGAGCCAGCCGCGCTCGATCCTCGTGCTGCCGCCGGTCAACGACACCACCGACGTCGGCGCGACCTACGGCGTGCTGTCGCAAATGACGCTGCCGCTCGCCGAGTCCGGCTACTACGTGGTGCCCGTCGCGGTGATGGACGAGACGTTCAAGCAGAACGGCCTGACGAATGCGACCGACATCCAGGCGACGTCGCCGGCGAAGCTGCGCGAGATCTTCGGCGCGGACGCCGCGCTGTATTCGAAGGTCACGCAGTACGGCTCCGTCTACCAGGTGGTCGACAGCACGACGATCGTTTCCGCGTCGGCGAAACTCGTCGACCTGAAGAGCGGCGACGTGCTGTGGCAGGGCGAGGGCCGGGCGACCGGCAAGGAAGTCGGCAACAACATGAGCGTCAATGCGTTCGGGATCGTCGGGGCGCTCGTGCAGGCGGCCGTCAAGCAGGTCGCGCATTCGCTGACCGACGAAGCGCATGACGTCGCCGGGCTGACGAGCACGCGGCTGCTGTCGGCCGGCCCGCCGAACGGGCTGCTGTACGGGCCGCGCTCGCCGAAGTACGGCACCGACTGACGTGCGGCGGCGCCACGCCGCGCCTGTCGTCCGGACGGCCGCTCGAAACGAGCGGCCGTTCTGTTTGCGCGCGGCGATGCCGCGCGCCGGTCAATGCACGCCGAACGCGTCCAGCAGCCGGTACCAGCTCATCGCGAGCACCAGCGCCGGCGTGCGCAGCGTCGCGCCGCCGGGGAAGTCGCGATGCCGGATCCTGTCGAACAGGTCGAAGCGGCTCGCCTGGCCGTCGATCGCCTCGGCGATGAGCTTGCCCGCGAGCGCGGTCGTATTCACGCCGTGCCCCGAAAACCCCTGCGCGAAGTACGTCGTCGGCGTAATGCGGCCGAAATGCGGCGCGCGGTTCATCGTGATGTCGACGAAGCCGCCCCACGCATAGTCGACCTTCACGTCCGCGAGTTGCGGGAACGTCTTCAGCATGTCGGCGCGCATCGCCGCCGCGAGGTCGCGCGGCTCGCGCGTCGAATAGCTGACCTTGCCGCCCCAGACGAGCCGCGTGTCGGGCGCCGGCCGGAAATAGTCGAGCACGAAGCGGCTGTCGCAGATCGCCGCGCGCGCGGGCATCAGCGCGGCGGCGCGCGCTTCGCCGAGCGGTTCGGTCGCGATCACGTAGGTGCCGACCGGCATGATCTTCCTCGCCAGCGCAGGCGCGAGCGTGCCGACGTAGGTGTTGCAGGCGAGCACGACGAAGCGCGCACGCACGTTGCCGCCGCTCGTCTCGACGACGTGGCCGCCGGACACGTCGCGCACGCGCGTCACGCAACTGTCCTCGTGGATGCGCACGCCGGCGTCGACGGCCGCCCGCGCGAGGCCGAGCGTGTAGTTGAGCGGATGGAGATGGCCGCTGTCGGGATCGTACAGGCCGCCGCGATAGCGGGCCGACTGCACGTAGTCGCCGAGTTCGCCGGCTTCGACGAAGTGGAAGCGGTCGTAGCCGAAGCGCTTCGCGGCTTCGTCGCGCCACCGCTGCAGCGCATCGGCGTCGCGTTCGGTGTTGGCGGCGGTCAGGTAGCCGGGCACCAGCGCGCAGTCGATGTCGTGTTGAGCGATGCGCGACTTCACGAGCGACAGCGTTTCGAGCCCCATGTCCCAGATCCGCTTCACGTCGCCTTCGGGCATGAACTGCGCGAACGTGTCGATGTCGCACGCGAAGCCGCCGATCAGCTGGCCGCCGCTGCGGCCGCTCGCCGCCCATCCGACGCGCGACGCTTCGAGCACGGTCACCGAATGGCCGCGCTCGGCGAGATTGAGCGCGGCGGACAGGCCCGTGAGGCCCGCGCCGATCACGCACACGTCGGCGTCGGCCGTGCCGGCGAGCGGCGCGTGGCGGGTCGTATCGTTGGCGGTCGCCGCGTAGTACGACGCGACGTGCGGCTGGTTGGCGAAGGTCTGCATGTTCGGGAAGACGTATCGAGAAGGTTCAGAACAGCTCGCGAACGCGGTGGTACAGCATCCCGAGTTCGAGCGCGGGTTGCCGCCACGCGTCGCCGCCGGGAAAGCGCCGGTGACGCAAGCGCGCGAACAGGTCGAACGCGCGCGCGTCGCCTGCGATCGCGCCGGCGACTGCGCGCCCGGCGATTCCCGTGAGCGCGACGCCGTGTCCGCTGAAACCCTGGACGTAGAAGAAGTTCGGATCGATCGCGCCGAAGTCCGGCGCGCGGTTGCGCGTGACGTCGACGAAGCCGCCCCACGCGTGCTCGACGCGCACGTCGGCGAGCTGCGGAAACACGCCGACCATGCGCTGCCGGATCGCTTCGGCGAGCGCGGCGGGCGACGCGCCGGCCGAATTCGCGCGGCCGCCGAACAGCATCCGGTGGTCGGCCGACAGCCGGAAGTAGTCGAGGAAGAAGTTGTTGTCGCACACGGCCTCGCGCCGTGCGATCAGCGCGTCGGCGCGCGCGCGGCCGAGCGGCTCGGTCGCGATGATGTACGACGCGATCGGCGCGATGCGTGCGGCGGTCGCGGCCGGCAGCACGCCGCCGGGCCCCGCGTTGCAGCACGACACGACGAAACGGCAGCGCACTTCGCCCGACGGCGTGCGCACGACGGGCCGCGCGCCGCGCACGACGTCGAGCGCCGGCGTGTGCGCGTACAGCGCGACGCCTTCGCGGCGCGCGGCATCGGCGAGACCGAGACAGTACTTGAGCGGATGCAGATGGCCCGACAGCGGATCGTGCACGCCGGCCAGATAGCGCGTCGATGCAATGCGCGCCTGGATCTCGCCGGTGTCGAGCCACGCGAGCGACGGATGGCCCCAGCGCGACGTCGCGGCGTTCATCCACGCGCGCAGGTCGTCGATGCGGCGCGGCTTCGTCGCCACCGTCAGGTAGCCGCGCGCGAAGTCGCAATCGATCCCGTGGCGCGCGATGCGCTCGGCGATCAGCGCGACGCCGTCGAGCGACAGCGACCACGCGGCGCGCGCGCCGTCGGCGCCGAGCTGTTTCTCGATCACCTCGTCTTTCGCGAAGCCCGTGATCGCCTGGCCGCCGTTGCGGCCCGACGCGCCCCAGCCGGGCCGGTGCGCATCGAGCACGGCGACGGACAGCCCGTGCGCGCGACAGTCGAGCGCCGTCGACAGGCCCGCGAAGCCGGCGCCGATCACGCAGACGTCGACGTCGATCGCCGCGTCGAGCATCGGATCGTCGGCGACGGGCCGCGCGGCCGTGGCTTCGTAGTACGAGTCGCGCGCGAGCGCATCGGCGCGGCGGGTGAAAGACTGCGTCATCAAACCGACTCCTTCGACAAGGCTGCAACCAGCACGCAGCCGGAAAGCGGCGCGGGACGCCGTGCGTGCGGCACGGCGTCCCGCGCGTCCTGCATCAGAACGAATAGATGAACTGCGTCGCGAGCAGATCGTTGGACTTGCCGTACGACCCGTCGTTGCGCAGGAACACCTTGTTGTTCGCCCAGTCGTGCCGGTATTCGACCTTCACGGTGATCTGCTGGGTCGGATAGAACAGCAGGTCGAGCGCGACGTCCTGGCGCACCGCGCCCTTGCACTCGAAGCCCAGGCCGCCGCCGGCCTTCGACATCGCGAGGCAGTCCGCATCGACGCCGAAGCCGTTGCTCGGGTCCATCCCGTTGCCGTTCAGCGCGATGCCGCCGCCGCCGCCGCCGTTCTTCGAGTTCGCGAGCAGGTCGTAGCGCAGCGTCACGCCCATGCGGCCGACCACCGGCGCGTTGAACTTGCGGTGCGCGAGCAGCGACAGCCCGTACCACTGCGCGAGCCCGCCATTGAACGCCGCATGCTGCTGCCGGCCGTAGTCGACTTCGGCGTTGTACTGCACGTCGGCGAGCGTGTAGGTCGCGTCGAGTTCGCCGAAGAAGAACGAGCCGTAGCCGCTCGGCGCCGCGCCGCCCGGGCCGTAGTGGACGACGCCGTTCTCGTCGATCGCGCTCGACAGCGTCTGGCGGCCGATGTTGAACGAGCCGCCGAGATCGAGCGCGCTCGACCACGTGTAGTCCGCGCGCGCGGTGAAGGTCGGCACCTTGTTGCTGGTGGTGATCGGGTCGCCGAGCGCATTGGTGCCCGTCTGCGTGACCGAACCGTACGTGCGGTACTGCTCGTTGCCGAGGAAGAACTTCCACGCCCAGTTGCCCTTCGTGTAGTTCGCGCCGACACCGACGTAGCTGCCCGGATCGGAGAAATCGTACAGCAGGTTGTGCGTGAGCGTGAGCATCTGGTTCGACTGCTGGACTTCGTAGCCGCCGAAGCTCGGGATCAGGCCGGCGACCAGCGTCGTTTCCGCGGTGATCGGCACGTTGACGACCGCCGTGTTCAGCAGGTTGTCGGTGATCGAGCCGCGCGAGTTCTGCAGCAGCGTGATGCCGTTGCCGCGGTTCGGCATCAGCGTGATTTCGGCCGACGGCGCCATCGGGCCGACGCCGAACGTCTTCTTGATGTCGAGGTAGAGATCGCCGAACGTGCTGTTGAAATAGTTGTACGCGTTCTCGTGGTTCGCGAACAGGAACGACGACGTGCCGGCCGCGCGGTTGTAGATGTAGGTCGGATCGATGTAGCCGGTGACCGACAGGCCGGCGAGCGGGCCCGTGGTGGCCGCGTCGGTCAGCGAGTCGACCTTCAGCTGCTGGTTCGCGATCTGTTGCTTCATTTCGCTGACCTCGTCGTTGGTCAGCATCGCGCGTGCCTTGCCGTAATCCGGCGAGCCCGGGTCGGCGGCGACCGCGACGGCGCCGCCGCCCGCCATGCCGCCGCTCGCGCCGGACGTCGCGACCGCCGCGCCGCCCGGCTTCGCGGCGAGCTGCGCCTGCATCGCCTTCATCTGTTTCTGCAGCGCCGCGACCTGCGCCTGCAGCGCCTTGATTTCGGCGGAGGTGGAACCGGCCAGCGCGATGCCCGGCAACGCGCCGGCCACCAGCAGGCAGATCAGTTTCTTCTTCATTGCGGATTCTCCTAGTCGTGCGCCTGTCAAATCGGGATCGAATCGCGCGCCCCCCCTGAGGCCGCGCGTCATGCTTGTCTGCAGTGCTCGTTGTCTTCGAAGCGGAAGCGGGCCGTCACGCCGCCGCGAATGCCGCCTTCAAGTCGGCCATCCGGCGCCGCTCGCGCGCGATCATCGTCCGGTTCACGACGATCACGCCGATCGTCACGGCGGTGATGAACAGCGTCGCCAGCGCATTCATTTCCGGGTTCAGCCCCAGCCGCACGCGCGAGAACACCACCAGCGGCAGCGTCGTCGACCCCGGCCCGGACAGGAACGCCGACAGCACCAGATCGTCGATCGACAGCGTGAACGACAGCAGCCACCCCGACAGCAGCGCCTGCGAGATCAGCGGCAGCGTCACCACGAAGAACACCTTCAGCGGCGTCGCGCCCAGGTCGAGCGCGGCCTCCTCGAGCGACTTGTTCATCTCCTTCACGCGCGACTGCACGATGATCGCCACGTACGACACGCACAGCATCACGTGGCCGATCCAGATCGTCGCCATCCCGCGCCCCTTCGGCCAGCCGAACATCTGTTCCAGCGCGACGAACAGCAAGAGCAGCGAGATCCCCTGGATCACCTCCGGAATCACCAGCGGCGCGTTGATCATCCCCGTGTACAGCGTGAAGCCCTTGAAGCGGCCGAAGCGCGCGAGCACGAAGCCCGCCCACGTGCCGATCACGACCGACGCGGTGGCCGTCAACAGGCCGATCTTCAGCGACAGCCAGGCGGCGGTCAGCAGCTCGTCGTCGTCCAGCAGCGCCGCGTACCACTTCAGCGAGAAGCCGGACCACACCGTCACCAGCTTCGACTCGTTGAACGAGTACACGACGAGGCTGACGATCGGGATGTACAGGAACAGGAAGCCGAAGGCGAGAACGCCCGTCGACAGCGGTTTGCTCGGCTTGATCATTTCGCGTCCTCCAGTTCCTTGACCTGGTAGTACTGGAACAGCGCCATCGGCACCAGCAACAGCAGCACCATCGCGACCGTCACCGCGGACGCCATCGGCCAGTCCATGTTGTTGAAGAATTCATCCCACATCACGCGGCCGATCATCAGCGTGTCGGCGCCGCCGAGCAGCTCCGGGATCACGTACTCGCCCACCGCCGGGATGAACACCAGCAGGCTGCCGGCGATGATCCCGTTCTTCGACAGCGGCAGCGTGATGCGCGTGAACGCGACCCACGGCTTCGCGCCCAGGTCGTACGCGGCCTCGAGCAGCGTCAGGTCCATCTTCACGAGGTGCGCATAGAGCGGCATCACCATGAACGGCAGGTACGAATAGACCATCCCGATGTAGACGCCCGCATCGCTGTGATAGAGCCGCAGCGGCGTGTGGATGATGCCGAGCGCGATCAGCGTGTGGTTCAGGAGGCCGTCGTCCTTCAGGATGCCGATCCATGCGTACACGCGGATCAGGAACGACGTCCAGAACGGCAGCATCACGGCCATCATCAGCACGTTGCGGCGGTTCGGCTCCGAACGCGCGATGTAGTACGCCATCGGATAGCCGATCAGCAGGCACAGCACCGTCGACACGGCGGCCATCTTCAGCGAGCTGAGATAGGTCGCGATGTACAGGTCGTCCTGCAGCAGGAACGCGTAGTGCGACAGTTGCAACGCGAAGTGCACGACGCCGTCCTTGATCTCGACGAGCGACGTGTACGGCGGGATGCCCATCACCTGGTCGGCGAAGCTGATCTTCAGCACCAGCACGAACGGCAGCGCGAAGAACACGGTCAGCCACAGGAACGGCACGCCGATTGCGACGCTGCGGCCCGACGGCAGGAAGCGCGACAGCGCGGCGAAGCGATTGCCGCGCCGGGAAGCCGGCGTGGCGGCGGGCGCGCCGGTCGACACCGGCGCGGAAGGCGTGGAAGCGGAGGTTCTCATCGCGGCGTCCTCACTGCGTCAGCACGACGCCGCTGGCCGGCGACCACGACACGAACACGTCGTCGTTCCATGCCGGCGCGCCGTCGTTCATCAGGTGCGAGCTCGACAGGTTCGACACCACCGTCTTGCCGCTCGGCAGACGCACGTGGTACAGCGAATAGCTGCCCATGTACGCGATGTCGGTGACGACGCCGCGCGCCCAGTTGTGCTTCGAGCCCGGCTTCTCGCGCGACACGTGCACGCGCTCCGGGCGCACCGAGATACCGACCGGCATCCCGAGCGGGCCGGTCACGCCGTGGCTCACATACATGCGGGCTTCGAGGTCGTCGCTTTCGACGAAGATGTGATCGGGCTCGTCCTCGACGACGCGCCCCTCGAACAGGTTGGTCGAGCCGATGAATTCGGCCGAGAAGCGGCTGTTCGGGTATTCGTAGACTTCGCCGGGCGAGCCGATCTGCACGATCTTGCCTTCGCTCATCACCGCGAGGCGGCTCGCCATCGTCATCGCCTCTTCCTGATCGTGCGTGACCATCACGCAGGTCACGTCGACCTTCTCGATGATGTTCACGAGTTCGAGCTGGGTCTTCTGGCGAATCTTCTTGTCGAGCGCGGACATCGGCTCGTCGAGCAGCAGCAGCTTCGGGCGCTTCACCAGCGAGCGGGCCAGCGCGACGCGCTGCTGCTGGCCGCCCGACAGCTGATGCGGTTTGCGCTGCGCGTACTTGCTCATCTGCACGAGCGCGAGCGCGTCGGCCACGCGCTCCCTGATCTCGTGCTTCGGCGTGCCTTCCTGCTTCAGGCCGAATGCGACGTTCGATTCGACCGTCATGTGCGGGAACAGCGCGTACGACTGGAACATCATGTTGACGGGGCGGCGGTACGGCGGTAGCGACGCGAGGTCCTCGCCGTCGACGAAGATCTTGCCGGAGGTGGCCGTCTCCAGCCCGGCGAGCATGCGCAGCAGCGTGGACTTGCCGCAGCCCGAGCTGCCGAGCAGCGCGAACAGCTCGTTCTTCGCGATCGTCAGGTTCACGTTGTCGACGGCCGTGCTGTCGCCGAATTTCTTCACGACGTTTTCGATGCGCACGAACGCGTCGTTTTGCGTACGGGGCGCCGTGGCCGGTTGGGTCTGTCGTGCGGCAGCGGAAGAGGGTATCGATTGCATGGGAGTCACCATTCGTTCTTCACGGATTGCAGGCGTGAGCGTCCCCGCGCGAGGCGCGCAACGCGACTCGCGGACGACGGCTCGTGCCGGATGGAACAGCGCGCGCGGCGCGCGGGCGGACGGAGGTCCGCGAATGTCAGGCGGGCAGGCGTACCGCGATGCCTGCGCCGCCGCGATGCACGGCGATCAGTGGCCCGTCTTCAACTGGGCCCACAGACGGTTCTCGAGGCGCAGGATGTCGGCCGGCATCGGCTTCATCAGCACCATCTTCTTCAGCACGTCCTCGGGCGGGTAGACGGTCGGGTCCTGCGCGACGGCCGGCGTGACGAATTGATGCGCGGCCTTGTTCGCGGTCGGGTAGAACACCGTGTTGGTGATCGCCGCGTTGACCTTCGGATCGGACACGTAGTTGATCCACTTCATCGCGGCTTCCGGGTGCGGCGCATCCTTCGGGATCACCATCACGTCGAACCACAGCAGGCCGCCTTCCTTCGGGTTCGCGAACTTGATGTCGTACGAGCGTTTCGCTTCGGCCGAACGGCGGTGCGCGATGCCGACGTCGCCCGACCAGCCGAGCACGACGCACACGTCGTTGTTCGCGAGGTCGTTGATGTAGCCGGACGAGTTGAACTGGGTGATGTACGGGCGGACTTTCTTCAGGACTTCGAATGCAGCCTGGTAATCGCCCGGGTTCTTGCTGTTCGGATCCTTGCCCATGTATTGCAGCGTGGCGGCGAACACGTCGACGGCCTGGTCGAGGAACGACACGCCGCAGCTCTTCAGCTTCTCCATGTTGGCCGGATCGAACACCAGCGCCCAGCTGTCGACGGGCGCCTTGTCGCCGAGCGCCTTCTTCACCGCCTGGGCGTTGTAGCCGATGCCGTCCGTGCCGTACGCCCAGGGCACGCCGTACTGGTTGCCCGGATCGGCGTCGGCGATCATCTTCATCAGCAGCGGGTCGAGGTTCGCGAGGTTCGGAATCTTC
This sequence comes from Burkholderia sp. NRF60-BP8, assembly GCF_001522585.2. NCBI lineage: Bacteria > Pseudomonadati > Pseudomonadota > Betaproteobacteria > Burkholderiales > Burkholderiaceae > Burkholderia > Burkholderia sp. NRF60-BP8. The sequence goes on along the minus strand of NZ_CP013373.1, from coordinate 3,232,651 downwards.
GACTTGTCGAGCTTCTGGTACACGCCGGCCTGGATCTGCTTGGCCATGTAGTTCGACGTCGGCACGACGATGTCGTAGCCGGAGCTGCCGGCCAGCAGCTTCGCCTGAAGCGTGTCGTCGCTGTCGTAGTTGTCGTACTTGACGTGAATGCCCGTCTGCTTCTGGAAGTTCGGGATCGTGTCCGGCGCGATGTAGTCGGACCAGTTGTAGACGTTCAGCTCGTCGGCATGCGCCGACGGGCTGGCGACCGACGTGAGCGCGGCCGCGGCGGCGAGGGCGGCGACGGAGCAGGCTTGGCGAAGAATACAGGCACGCATGGTGGAGTTCCCCTGGTTATGGCGACGTGCGGCGCCCGCCGCACGCCTGTAGGCAAGGCCGTTACGAAATACCCAGTTGCTGGGCGGTTGCATCGACGGCCTTCTTCGCCTTCGACACGAGTTCATCGATTTCCTGGCGCGAGATCACGAGCGGCGGCGACAGCAGCATCCGGTCGCCGGTCGCGCGCATGATCAGGTTGCCGTTGAAGCAGAAGTCGCGGCAGATCGTGCCGACGTCGCCGCCGTTCGCGAAGCGGCGGCGTTCGGCCGGCGCTTCGGCCAGTTGCAGGCTCGCGACCATCCCGTGGCCGTGCACTTCGCCGACGATCGGATGACGCGCGAAGGTTTCGCGCATCAGCGCCTGGAAGTACGGGCCGGTGTCGGTCTTCACGCGCTCGACGATGCCTTCGTCGCGCAGCAGCTTCAGGTTCGCGACCGCGACGGCGGCCGCCACCGGGTGGCCCGAGTACGTGAGGCCGTGATTGAATTCGCCGTTGTCGATGATCGGGCGCGCGATGCGTTCGTGGATGCCCACCGCACCCATCGGCACGTAGCCCGACGTGAGGCCCTTCGCCATCGTGATCAGGTCCGGCTCGAAGCCGAAGTGCTGGTGCGCGAACCATTCGCCGGTGCGGCCGAACCCGCCGATCACTTCGTCGGCGACGAGCAGCACGTCGTACTTGCGGCAGATCCGCTGGATTTCCGGCCAGTACGTCGACGGCGGGAAGATCACGCCGCCGGCGCCCTGGAACGGCTCGCCGATGAATGCCGCGACGTTCTCCGCGCCGAGTTCGAGGATTTTCGCTTCGAGCTGCTGCGCCCGTGCGAGGCCGAATGCTTCGGGCGTCTCGCCTGCCTGCGCTTCGCCGAAGAAATACGGCTGGTCGATATGCACGATGTGCTCGACCTTCGACGGCATCTGCTCGTGCATGTAGCCCATCCCGCCGAGCGTGCCGCCGGCGATCGTCGAGCCGTGGTAGCCGTTCTTGCGCGAGATCACGTATTTCTTCTGCGGCTTGCCTTGCACGCGCCAGTACTGATGCACGACGCGCAGCACCGTGTCGTTGCCTTCCGAGCCGCTGTTGCAATAGAAGAAGTGGTTGAAGCCGGCGGGCGTCACTTCCGCGAGCATCGCGGAGAGTTCGATCACCGGCGGATGCGTGGTCTTGAAGAACGTGTTGTAGAACGGCAGCTCCTGCAGCTGGCGATACGCGGCGTCGGCGAGTTCCTTGCGGCCGTAGCCGACGTTCACGCACCAGAGGCCGGCCATCCCGTCGATCACCTTGTTGCCGTCCGAGTCCCACAGGTAGACGCCGTCGGCTTTGACGATCACGCGGCTGCCCGCGCGGTTGAGCGCGCCCATGTCCGAGAACGGGTGGATGTGGTGCGCGGCGTCGAGCGCGCGGTATTCGGCGGTCGAGCGTGCCTGCGTCGCGCGCGGCGCGGCGGCCGTCGCGGTCGGCGCGGCCGGCTGGATCCAGGCCGATTCGTTGCGGTAAGTCATGTTTCCTCCGTGATTCCGTATGCGGTTGGCACGCTTACACGTGCAGCAGCAGATGGCGGCGTTCCCACGAGCTGATCACGCGGAAGAACGCTTCGTATTCGGTTTCCTTCAGCGCGAAATACGCCTTCAGGAACTTGTGCCCGAGGATCTCGCCGAGCGGCTCGCACGCGGCCATCAGCGTCAGTCCTTCCTCGAGGTTGCGCGGCAACTGGTACGGCAGGCTGTAGCCGTCGCTGACGAGCGGCTCGGTCGGCTCCAGGCGCTGCGTCATGCCGAGATAGCCGGCCGCGAGCGTCGCCGCGAGCGCGAGGTACGGGTTGCAGTCGACGCCCGGGATGCGGTTTTCGATGCGGCGTGCGGCCGGGCCCGAATGCGGGATGCGGAACCCCACCGTGCGGTTGTCGTAACCCCACTGCACGTTGATCGGCGCGGCCATGAAGCGCGACAGGCGGCGATACGAGTTGATGTACGGCGCGAAGATCGGCATCAGCGCCGGCGTGTACTTCTGCAGCCCGGCGAGATAGTTGTAGAACATCGACGTCGCGCCGCCGGTTTCCGGCGACGTGAACAGGTTCTGGCCCGTTTCCTCGTCGACGATGCTCTGGTGCACGTGCATCGCCGAGCCCGGTTCGTCTTCCATCGGCTTGGCCATGAACGTCGCGTACATGTTGTGACGCAGCGCGGCCTCGCGCACCGTGCGCTTGAACAGGAACACCTGGTCGGCCAGCGACAGCGCGTCGCCGTGCATGAAGTTGATCTCCATCTGCGCGGCGCCGACTTCGTGGATCAGCGTATCGATGTCGAGGTTCTGCGATTCGCAGTACTCGTAGATGTCCTCGAACAGCGGATCGAATTCGTTGACGGCCTCGATCGAATACGACTGGCGGCCCGTTTCGGGGCGGCCCGTGCGGCCGACCGGCGGACGCAGCGGCAGGTCGGGGTCCTTGTTCATGTCGACCAGATAGAACTCGAGCTCGGGGGCGACGACCGGTTTCCAGCCCTTCGCCTTGTACAGGTCGAGCACGCGGCGCAGCACGTAGCGCGGCGAGATCTCGACCGGCGAGCCGTCGAAATGCACGCAATCGTGGATCACCTGCGCGGTCGGGTCGACGGCCCACGGGATCAGGCGGATGGTCGACGTGTCGGGCACGCACACCATGTCGGGGTCGGTCACGCCGGTCAGCGAGCCGTCTTCCGGATAGTCGCCGGTGACGGTCTGCACCATCACGGCCTGCGGCAGCCGCATCGATTCGCCGGACGTGAACTTGTTGCGCGGCGTGATCTTGCCGCGCGCGATGCCGGCCATGTCGGGAATGATCGCTTCGATCTCGGTGATCCGGTGCTGCTTCAGAAAGCCTTCGATGTCTTGCATGTCTGTTCTCGTTGTCTGGTTGGCGCGCTCAGGCGAGCGCGGCGGCGGCCATGGCGCGCGTGCGTTCGGCGCGGCGGGCGCGGCACGCATCGCCGAACGCGCGGAAGATCGCGCTCGACAGCGGGTCCTGCGCGTGTCGCCATTCCGGATGCCACTGCACGGCCAGCGCGAACGCCGGTGCGTCGACGACGCTCACGGCCTCGATCAGGCCATCCGGCGCGACGGCTTCGACGGCGAGGCCCGAGCCGAGCTGCGCGACGCCCTGCTTGTGGAGCGAGTTCACGTGCACTTCGTCGCGGCCGCCGGCGAGCGCATGCAGCTGGCCGCCGGGCGTCAGGCGCACGACGTGCGCGGGGCCGTATTGCGTATCCATCGGCGCGTCGTCGTCCTCGCGGTGATCGGCGAAGCCGGGCACTTCGTGCACGCGCTGGTGCAGCGTGCCGCCGCAAACGACGTTCAGCTCCTGGAAGCCGCGGCACACGGCGAGCACGGGCACGCCCGCGACGATGGCCGCGCGCAAGAGCGGCAGCGTCGTCGCGTCGCGGGCCGGGTCGTGCTTCGTGCCGGGCTCGCTCGGCTCGCCGCCGTACCGATGCGGCTCGACGTTCGAGTAACTGCCGGTAAACAGCAGCCCGTCCACGGCGTCGAGCACGTCGGCGGTCGACTGCCGTTCGCCGAGCGCCGGCAGCACCATCGCGAGCGCCTGCGCGCCGTCGACGATCGCGGCCACGTATTTGTCGCCGACCGTATGCGACGCGTGCGCGCCGATCTGGGTGAGGTCGGCGGTGATGCCGACGAGAGGTTTCCTTTCCATGACGTCAATCAGTAATCCGTAGGGACGTGACGCGCGTCGGCCCGAATGCGGCAAAACGCGGGCGCGACACGACCCCGCAGCCCGGCGCAGAGCGCAGGGCCGCTGGTGAATGGGCGCAACGGGATGGCGTGGCGATCCGCGCTGCGCGCGACGGTCAGGCCGTCGTTCGTTTCATCGCGATACGCGACGCCGCAACGAATGCGCGAACGCGTTCCGTCACCGCACGGACGATGCGGTTGGCGAATCGACGGATGAAACGAACGACGTGAAGAAAGGAGAGGCGCTACGGCAGCAGCGACGCCACTTCGTCGGTATCGACGGCAACGAATGCGCGTGCGGAAACGGCGTTGTGGCGCCGAACGGAACGACGGGACAGGATGGTGTAGATCGACAGGTGAAGCAGGCGAGGACTATGCCAGCCGCAACTGCCGTCGGAAGCGGGAACGGCGCTGCGCAAACTTCGCACATCGCCTCGATCCCACCTCACCAGAGGGCCACGGACTCTCACGATTACACTCGACTGGTTTGTTGAAAGTATTGAACACCTGATCGTTTCGACGCGCGGGGCGTTTAAAATAATCGAGGCGCCGGTCCTGCGTCATTTACGTTGACGGGCATCGATTGCTGCGTTGCGATAACGCTTTTCGAGGCCTGTGAAAGCCAGATGACGCTGACCTGAGAGCCAGCATATACGAGCCAATAACGGCGTCAAATGTTTTTTAATGGTCCTGCATCAGGGCTTTCCCGAGCAGTGCGAACAAAAGATTCGCTAAAGGAATGGTCGACGCGTCGTTCATTATTTCGAACGCCTTTCAGGGTTTTCCCCGCTGATGCGCGGCATAAAGTGATTAGAATATTCAACGGCTGTCCCATGCGTCGTTTCACTTTGTCATCGCACTTATCGTGTCCGAAACCGAATCGATGTCCACCGAAGTCGCCGAGCGCCTGCGTTTCGTGCGCAACAAGCATGGCCTGTCGCAGCGCGAACTCGCGAAACGCGCCGGCGTCACCAACGGCACGATCTCGCTGATCGAACAGGGCCGCGTGAGCCCGTCGGTCGGGTCGCTGAAGAAACTGCTCGAATGCATCCCGATGAGTCTCGCGGAGTTCTTTACGTTCGAGCTCGTCGAGTCGCGCGCGGTCGTGTCGCGTCGCGACGAGATGCCGAACCTCGGCAACGAGTCGCTCGCGTTTCAACTGGTCGGCGCGAACGTGAAGGATCGCAACATGTGCATCCTGCGCGAGATCTACCAGCCGCTGGCCGACACGGGGCCCGAGATGCTGGTGCATGCGGGGCACGAGGGCGGCGTCGTCGTGTCGGGCCGGCTCGAGTTGACCGTCGACGGCGCGACGTGGCTGCTCGACCCCGGAGACGGCTACTACTTCGAAAGCCGTTTGCCGCATCGTTTTCGCAATCCCAGCGCGGAACTGCTCTGCGAGGTTGTGTCGGCCAATTCGCCGGCGACCTTCTGACCGCGCGTCACCGCATTCGCCGCCGGCCGGCTGCGCGCCAGGCGCGCGGCGCGCCGCATCGCGAATGCCAAACCATTGAGGCATCCTGATGAACAAGTTGACTTTGGCTGACTGGCAACACAAGGCGGCGTCGCTCGAGATCGATGGGCGCGCATTCATCGATGGCGCGTCGCGCGACGCGCACGGCGGCAGGACGTTCGACTGCGTGAGCCCGATCGACAGCCGCGTGCTGGCGAAGGTCGCCGACTGCGGCGAAGCGGACGTGAACGCCGCCGTCGCGGCGGCCCGCCGCGCGTTCGACGCCGGGGTGTGGGCCGGCCTGAACCCGCGTGCGCGCAAGGCCGTGCTGCTGCGCTGGGCCACGCTGATGCGCGAGCATCTCGACGAACTGTCGCTGCTCGAAACGCTCGACGCGGGCAAGCCGATCGGCGACACGACGACGGTCGACGTGCCGGGCGCCGCCTACTGCGTCGAATGGTTCGCCGAGGCGATCGACAAGGTCGGCGGCGAGGTCGCGCCGGCCGATCATCATCTCGTCGGCCTCGTCACGCGCGAGCCGGTCGGCGTGGTGGCCGCCGTCGTGCCGTGGAACTTCCCGATCCTGATGGCCGCATGGAAATTCGGTCCCGCGCTCGCGGCCGGCAACAGCGTCGTGCTGAAGCCGTCCGAGAAATCGCCGCTGACCGCGATCCGCGTCGCGCAGCTCGCCTTCGAGGCCGGGATTCCGGCCGGCGTGTTCAACGTCGTGCCGGGCGCGGGCGAGCCGGGCAAGCTGCTCGCGCTGCATCGCGACGTCGACTGCATCGCGTTCACGGGCTCGACGGCGGTCGGCAAGCTGATCATGCAGTACGCGGCGCAGTCGAACCTGAAGCGCGCGTGGCTCGAGCTCGGCGGCAAGTCGCCGAACATCGTGTTGCCCGACTGCCCCGATCTCGACCGCGCAGCGCAAACGGCGGCCGGCGCGATCTTCTACAACATGGGCGAGATGTGCACGGCTGGCTCGCGGCTGCTCGTGCATCGCGACATCAAGGACGCGTTCATCGAGAAGCTCGTCGCGGCCGCGCGCGCGTACGTGCCGGGCAATCCGCTCGATCCGTCGGTATCGATGGGCGCGATCGTCGACGGCATCCAGCTCGAACGCGTGCTCGGTTATATCGAAGCGGGGCGCAGCGAAGGCCGGCTCGTCACCGGCGGTGCGCGCGTGAACGCGGAAACGGGCGGCTTCTACGTGGAGCCGACGGTGTTCGAGGTGAAGCCCGATGCGAAGATCGCGCGCGAGGAAATCTTCGGGCCGGTGTTGTCGGTGATCGTGTTCGACGACGTCGACGAGGCCGTGAGGATCGCGAACGATACCGAATACGGGCTGGCCGCGGCCGTGTGGACGTCGAACCTGACGACCGCGCACGACGTGTCGCGCCGGCTGCGTGCGGGCACCGTGTGGGTGAACTGCTATGACGAGGGCGGCGACATGAACTTCCCGTTCGGCGGCTACAAGCAGTCGGGCAACGGCCGCGACAAGTCGCTGCATGCGCTCGAGAAGTACACCGAACTGAAGTCGACGCTGATCCGGCTGCGTTGACAGGCCGCCGGGGGCGGGCGCGTCGCCGTCCGGTGCTGCGCCCGCAATTGCACCCGCGGCCTGCGGCGCGCGTTACGCGCTGCGCAGTGCGGGATGGAAGCCGGCGGCTTCGATGATCGACCGTACGCGCTCGGCGCCTTGCGCCGAGTCGACCTTGACGATCTTCGCCGCGACGTCGATGTCGAGCTTCGCGGCGGGGTCGGCGGCCGTCACCGCACGCGTGATCGCGTTGGCGCAGCCGCCGCAGGTCATGTCCTGGACTTCGAATTCCATCGTGTTTTCTCCGGTGAATGATTGACGCGTACGTTCAGCATGAAGCTTGCCACGGTGGGAAGGTCAAGCGTCGCATGCGGTGATGACATCGCATTGGCCATTTGTAATGCTGAGGTCTGACGAATCGTTATTTACGTGCGCCCGTCAGTCCGAATTTTTCCCGATTGACGACTGCACATTATCGGCGAAATCCGTCGGCGCCTTGCGCGACAACGCGCGTGCGGGATCGACGGCGCACGATTCCCATGAGCGCAGTGAGGGTACTCCGAGGTGAAAATGCGAATCGATCTTAGTATCGATTCCCTCCAATATTTCCGCTCATTACGCACATGACCCGTTTCGCTATCGGTTTCGCACTGGCCCTGCTGGGCGCCTCGGCCGCGTCCGCCTTCGCTGCCGACGACGTCGTCAACCTGACGTTGAAGGACCACAAGTTTTCGCCCGATGGCGTGACGATCCCCGCCGGCAAGAAGGTGAAGTTCGTCGTGAAGAACCTCGATGCGACGCCCGCGGAATTCGAAAGCGACGACTTCAAGGCGGAGAAGGTCGTGCCGGCCGGCAAGTCGGTCGAGATCCTGGTCGGGCCGCTGAAGGCCGGGACCTACGAGTTCCACGACGAGTATCACGAAGCGCAGTCGAAGACGCACCTGACCGTCAAGTAAGCCGATACCGACATGCTGTCTACTGCCCTGATCGTCTTTCGTGAAGTGCTCGAGGCCGCGCTGGTGGTCTCGATCGTGATGGCCGCCACGAAGGGCGTGCCGCGGCGCGGCTGGTGGGTGGGCGGCGGGCTGGTCGGCGGCGTGGTCGGCGCCGGCCTGATCGCGGCGTTCGCCGACGTGATCTCGCAATGGGCGTCCGGCATGGGCCAGGAAGTCTTCAACGCGGGCGTGATGTTCGTCGCGACGCTGATGCTCGCGTGGCACTGCATCTGGATGAGCCGGCACGGCCGCGAAATGGCGCTGCACATGGGCGAGGTCGGCCGGGCGGTCGCGGCCGGCAGCCGGCCGCTGACGGGGCTCGCGATCGTGGTCGGCGTCGCGGTGCTGCGCGAGGGGTCCGAGGCCGTGCTGTTCCTGTACGGGATCGCGGCGGGCGACCCGGGCCAGACGCCGCAGATGATCGCCGGCGGGCTGCTCGGCGTGCTCGGCGGCGCCGGGCTCGGCTACGCGATGTATGCGGGCCTGCTGCAGATTCCGTTGAAGCGCCTGTTCTCCGTCACCAACGGGCTGATCGTGCTGCTCGCCGCGGGCATGGCGAGCCAGTGCGTCGGCTTCCTGCTGGCCGCCGGCCTCGTGCCGTCGTGGGGCGATGCGGTCTGGGACACGTCGTGGCTGCTCAAGGAGTCGAGCATCGTCGGCAAGGCACTGCATACGCTGATCGGCTATACCGCGCGTCCGGCGGGCATCCAGATCGCCGCGTACGTCGCGACGCTCGCGGCGATCGTCGTGCTGGCACGGCTCGTCGGCCGGCCGCGGCAGACGGTGAGGCCGCCGCACGCCGCGGCTTGAATGTTGCCGAGCTTCCGGGTTCGAATGAAAGAAGGGGCGTCATGGACGCCCCTTCTTTCATTCGGGATGCATGCGCCGGTGTCGGTCAGCTGTGGTTGTCGATCCACGCGCGCGCCCATTCGAGCCCCGCATCGCGTGCTTCGTCCTCGGTGTCGAACACGCCGAGCACGCCCGACGCCTCGACGAGCCGGTTGTTCTGCGTGATCGTGCCGCTCGCCGCGAAGCGCTCGGGCTGCATGATCTCCTCCTGCTGCAGGATCGCATGCCCCCAGATCTGGTAGCCGCGGTAGGTCTGCGCTTCCATTATCGGGTCACCTTCGCGGAGCGGCCTTGCGTGCCGACCTGCAGCACGTTGCCGTCCGGCGTGTATTGACGCGGGATGTCGGAGAAGGTGAGCGCGCGCGTCGTGTCCGGCGCGGCGGGCTGCATCACCGTGAGACGCCCGGGCGCGGGTTGCGCAACGGGGCGCGGGGCGGCCGGGGTGTCGGGCGCGGCGGCGGCCGGGCGGTGCGAGCCGGCTTTCATGGCCTGCGCGACGCGACGCTTGTGCGGTTTCGCGGCGGCTTTCGGCGTGGCGCTCGCGTGCTTCTCCGCGCTCTTGCCGGTGCGCGCGTCGGCGCCCGGGCGGCCGGCCGGCGTGCGGGCATCAGGCGTCCGAGCCGCGGGCTGCCGCGCCTCGGGCGGGTTCCAGACCTCGACGTAGTGCTCGGCGGCCCAGCCCGTCGACGCGAACGTCAGCGCCAGCAATCCGCATCCAAACAGTCTTACCATTGTCTCTCCGTCATATTCGTTGCGGCGCGCCCTGCCGGGGCCGACCCTGTGCATTCGGGGAATGCCGGCTCAGGAGAACACCTCGAGCCCGTGTTTCTCGACGATCTGGAGCATGCGCGCGGCGATGCCGCTCGGCCGCTTGTCGCCCTGTTCCCATTGGCGGATCGTCGATGTCGTCGTGTTCAGGTAGAGCGCGAATACGCTCTGGCTGACGTTGACCGACTTGCGAATGCGGGCGATCGCTTCCGGATCGAATTGCGGCGCGGCTTCGATGCAGAGATCGTCGTATTCGCGCATCGTCTTCTTGTCAATCAATTGCGCACGATAAAGGCCCGACGCGGCGCTATGGATCGCCTCTGTCGCGTCGCTCTTGAATCGACTCTTAGCCATTGCAAATCTCCACCCATTCTTTCAGGGTAACCAACGTCGCGATGTCGCTGTCGGTGTGTCGGCCGACATCCGCGGCGAGCTTTCTGAAGGCGCGCAGTTCGCGTGCGTCGATGTTGTCGCGGTCGCATTTCGCGAACAGGAACACGAACACCCACGTGTGCCCGACCTTGCCCAGCACGATCCCGCGTTGCCGGTTGCCGTCGAGGCGCTTCTTCCAGACGTTGCCGCCGAGATCGACGCCCTGGCCACGGGCAAGCTCCCGCACCGCGCGGCAGAGCTCGTCATCGGCGATTCCCGCTTTTCCGGCTGCCTTGTGAAACCACTTCGTCTTGAAGACGCGTCGTACGGAAGCAGACATGTCGAGCCGGTCGAGTTAGCACAGGATTATATACCACTACGTGGTACATATTTCGACCTGGCCAAACGGCCTGCCTTGCGCCCGCACGCGATCGGGACGGCCCCGGCAAGGGGCCGTCCCGTCGCTCGGTATTACTCCACCGTCACCGATTTCGCGAGGTTGCGCGGCTTGTCGACGTCGGTGCCGCGCGCACACGCGGTGTGATACGCGAGCAGTTGCAGCGGCACGACGTGCAGGATCGGCGACAGTTGCCCGTAGTGCTCCGGCATCCGGATCACGTGCAGGCCGTCGTCGTTGACGATCTGCGTGTCGGCATCGGCGAACACGTACAGCTCGCCGCCGCGCGCGCGCACTTCCTGCATGTTCGACTTCAGCTTCTCGAGCAGCGTGTCGTTCGGCGCGACCGTGACGACCGGCATCGCTTCGGTGACGAGCGCGAGCGGCCCGTGCTTCAGTTCGCCGGCCGGATAAGCCTCGGCGTGGATGTACGAGATTTCCTTCAGCTTGAGCGCCCCTTCGAGCGCGATCGGGTAGTGCAGCCCGCGGCCGAGGAACAGCGCGTTTTCCTTGCGCGCGAATTCTTCCGACCACGCGATGATCTGCGGCTCGAGCGCGAGCACGCTGTTCAGCGCGGCCGGCAGGTGGCGCAGCTCCTTCAGGAATTGCGCTTCCTGCGCGGCGTCGACGTGCCCGCGCAGCTTGCCGAGCGTCGCGGCCAGCACGAACAGCGCGACGAGCTGCGTCGTGAACGCCTTCGTCGACGCGACGCCGATCTCGGTGCCCGCGTGCGTCAGGAACTGCATGTCGGTCAGGCGCACCATCGCGCTCGTCGCGACGTTGCACACGGCGAGCGTATGCGTGTGGCCGAGCGACTGCGCATGCTTGAGCGCCGCGAGCGTGTCGGCCGTCTCGCCGGACTGCGAGATCACCAGCACGAGCTGGCGCGGGTTCGGCACCGACTCGCGGTAGCGGTATTCGCTCGCGATCTCGACCTGGGTCGGGATCTTCGCGATCGATTCGAGCCAGTACTTCGCGGTGAGGCCCGAGTAGTAGCTCGTGCCGCACGCGAGGATCAGCAGGCTGTCGATCTGCGCGAACGCGGCGGGTGCGGCGTCGCCGAACAGCGTCGCGTCGAAGGCGTCCGTCTGCGGCACGGTGTCGCCGATCGCGCGCGGCTGCTCGAAGATTTCCTTCTGCATGAAGTGGCGATAAGGCCCGAGCTCGACCGCGCCGCCGTAGGCGCTGACGACGCGGATCTCGCGCTGCACGGTGGCGCCGTGGCGATCGACGATCGTCACGCCGTCGAGCGACAGCTCGCACACGTCGCCTTCCTCGAGGAACGTGAAGCGGTCGGTGCTGCCCGCGAGCGCGAGCGCATCGGACGCGAGGAAGTTCTCGCCGTCGCCGTGGCCGACGACGAGCGGCGAACCCTGGCGCGCGCCGACGACGGTGTGCGGCTGGTCCTTGTGGATCACGGCGATCGCATACGCGCCGTGCAACTGGTGCACGGCTTCGCGCACCGCGTCGAACAGGTTGCCGCGGTACAGGCTGTGCACGAGGTGCGCGATCACTTCGGTGTCGGTCTGCGACACGAATTCGTAGCCCTTCGCGCGCAGCGCGTCGCGTAGCGGCTCGAAGTTCTCGATGATGCCGTTGTGCACGAGCGCGAGCGCGTTCGACGAGAAGATCGGGTGCGCGTTGTGCGTGACGGGCGCGCCGTGCGTGGCCCAGCGCGTGTGCGCGACGCCGGTCGTGCCTTCGAGGTGCGATTCGCGCACCTGCGCGTCGAGATCGGCGACGCGCGCGACGCTGCGTGCGCGCTTCGGGGCGCCCGGCGTAGGGGCGCCCGGCGTAGGGGCGCCCGGCTCGAGCACGGCGACGCCGCACGAGTCGTAGCCGCGGTATTCGAGGCGCCGCAATCCCTCGATCAGCACCGGAACGATATTACGTTGCGCAACTGCGCCGACAATGCCGCACATGTATGGTCAATCCTGTCAGTCGACGCGGGCGCCGCGCGGGCGCCCGCAAAAGGTTCAGCTCTTCTTCTTGACCGGGCGGACGTAGCCGCTCTTCGCGGTCTGCGTCTTCTCGTTCAATGCGAGGACGCCTTCGGCGACGTCCTTCCAGATCGTCGTGCCGGCGGCGATCGTCACGCCGCGGCCGACGCGCACGGGCGCGACGAGCTGCGTGTCGGAGCCGACGAACACGTCGTCCTCGATCACGGTGCGGAACTTGTTCGCGCCGTCGTAGTTGCAGGTGATCGTGCCCGCGCCGATGTTCACGCGCGCGCCGATGTCGGCGTCGCCGATGTACGTGAGGTGATTCGCCTTCGAGCCGTGGCCGATCACCGCGTTCTTCACCTCGACGAAGTTGCCGACGTGCGCTTCGTCCGCGAGCTGCGCGCCAGGGCGCAGCCGCGCGTACGGGCCGATCACGGTGTGCGCGCCGAGCTCGGCGCCGTCGATGTGCGTGAACGCGTCGATGCGCGTGCCCGCGCCGATCGACGCGTTGCGGATCACGCAGTTCGCGCCGACGGTGACGTTGTCGGCGAGCGTCACGTTGCCTTCGAACACGCAGTTCACGTCGATCGACACGTCGCGGCCGCAGCGCAGCGTGCCGCGCACGTCGACGCGCGCCGGATCGGCGAGCGTGACGCCGTCGGCGAGCAGCGCATCGGCGACGTTACGCTGGTGAATGCGCTCGAGCTCCGCGAGCTGCGCCTTGCTGTTCACGCCGAGCGTTTCCCATTCGTCGTCGGGCTGCGACGTGACGACCTCGAAACCGGCCTCGATCGCGAGTTCGACGACGTCGGTCAGGTAGTACTCGCCCTGCGCGTTTTCGTTCTTCAGCGCGCCGAGCCACATCGACAGCTGGGCCGTCGGCGTGACGATGATGCCGGTGTTGATCTCGGCGATCTTCAGCTCGTCCGGCGACGCATCCTTCTGCTCGACGATGCGCGTGACGAAACCGGACGCGTCGCGCACGATGCGGCCGTAGCCGGTCGGATCGTCGAGCGTGACGGTCAGGATCCCGTAGCGGCCCTCGCGCGCGGCATCGACGAGGCGCCGCAGCGTCGACGCGCGCGTGAGCGGCACGTCGCCGTACAGCACGAGGGTCGGCTGGGCGGGATCGAGCAGCGGCAGCGCCTGACGGACCGCATGGCCGGTGCCGAGCTGCTCGGCCTGCACCGCGAACTGGACGTCGGGTGCGGCGACGGCGGCCTGGACCTGCTCGGCGCCGTGGCCGACGACGACGACGAGCCGGGACGGCTGCAGCGTGCGCGCGGTGTCGATGACGTGGGAGAGGAGCGGCCTGCCGGCCAGGGGGTGAAGCACTTTCGGCAGCGCGGAACGCATGCGCTTGCCGGTGCCTGCCGCCAAAATCACGATATTCATGGCGCGCGCTTGGTCAGGGAGTTCGAAGCCGTCCATTTTAGCATGCGGCCCCCGCCGTTCCGGGCCTGCCGCGGCGGGCGCGCCACGCCGGAAAGGGCGCTCGGCGCCCGCTTCCGGCGGGTGTTCGGGCCCTGCTTACAGGTCGTCGAACTGGATGATCGAGATCGGTTGCGCGGCGCCCGGCGCCGCCGAGTCGTCGCCCGACGCGCACGGCTCCTCGTCGAACGCGATGTCGCCTTGCGGGTCGGCTTCGCCCGTCGCGCGCAGCGACTGGAACGGGTACAGCGTCGTGTCCATCAGATGCGACGGCACGACCTTCGCGAGCGCGTTGAACATGTTGTCGACGCGGCCCGGGAAGCGCTTGTCCCATTCGCGGATCAGCGCCTTCATTTCCGCGCGCTTCAGATTCGGCTGGCTGCCGCACAGATTGCACGGGATGATCGGGAATTCGCGCAGCTCCGCGTATTTCTCGAGGTCGGTTTCCTTCACGTACGCGAGCGGGCGGATCACGATGTTCCTGCCGTCGTCCGACTGCAGCTTCGGCGGCATCCCCTTCAGCTTGCCGCCGTAGAACATGTTGAGCAGCAGCGTCTGCACGATGTCGTCGCGGTGATGGCCGAGCGCGATCTTGGTCGCGCCGAGCTCGCCGGCCACCCGGTACAGGATGCCGCGACGCAGCCGCGAGCACAGCGAGCAGGTCGTCTTGCCTTCCGGCACGAGCCGCTTGACGATGCTGTAGGTGTCCTGGTTCTCGATGTGGAACGGCACGCCGACCTGTTTCAGGTATTCGGGCAGCACGTGCTCGGGGAAGCCCGGCTGCTTCTGGTCGAGGTTCACCGCGACGATGTCGAACTCGATCGGCGCGCGCTCGCGCAGGCGCAGCAGCACGTCGAGCATCGCGTAACTGTCCTTGCCGCCCGACAGGCACACCATCACCTTGTCGCCGTGCTCGATCATGTTGTAGTCGCCGATCGCCTGGCCGACCTGGCGCACGATCCGCTTGAACAGCTTGTTGTTCTCGTACGCTTCCTTCTGCTCGCGGCGCGTCAGCGCCTGGCGGCCGGCCGGGGCGGCGGTTTCGTCCAGCGTGGCGGCGTCGGCCGCCGTGTCGTTCATGTGGGGGGCGTTCATGCGCGCTCCTCGTCCTTGATGCGAAAGACTTCGACGCCGACGGCGTCGCAGTCCGGATAGGCGTCCGGTTTCTCGGTACGGACGCGTACCGCGCGCACGGCGTCGTGCGCCAGCAGGTGCGCGGCGATCGAATCGCACAGCGTTTCCTGCAGGTGGATGTGGCCGCGCGCGAGGCACTGCGCGACGCTCTGCTTCATCAGATCGTAGTCGACGACTTCGTGCAGCCGGTCGTCGACGGGCGTCGACTGCGCGAGCGGCACGAACAGGTCGACGTTGATGACGACGCGCTGCTCGCCGCGCTTCTCGTGTTCGAAGGCCCCGATGTTGATGTGCACCTCGTAGTCGCGCAGGTAGAGCCTGCGGCAATCCGCGAGGCGGGGGTGCAGGAGAGCGGAAAACATGGTCGTCCCAGTCAAATTGGCGTGCGCGCACGCAAAGCGGCGCGGGCGGCGGCGGTCACGCCGCGCCCGCGCGGTTCATTCATTCGGGCCGGCGGCGGGCGGCACCAGGTGCTCGCCGCCGTCGACGGTCAGCGTCGCGCCCGTCACGCCGGGCGCGCTCGCGAGATAGCAGGCGGCCGCCGCGATGTCGTCCGCGTGCGGCGCGTGGCCGCGCACGAGCGCCGCGACCCGCACCTTCGGCGCGAGCGCGAGCGCGAGCGCCGACGTCGCGCGGTTCAACGCGGCCTGCATCAGCGCGTGCGACAGCTGCGCCGGTGCCGGGTGAAACAGGGCCTGATCCAGTACGTGGATCGCGCACGCGCGCAGCGCTTCGTGCTCGCGCGCGGCGTCGGGCGTCGCATCGGCGAGCGCGCGGGCCAGCGCGAGCGGCGCCGTCACGTTGCGCGCGAGCGCGGCGGCGAGCGACGCGGCGTCGACCGTGTGCGCGTCGTCGGCGCCTGCGCTGGCGCTGACGAACACCGCGCACGCGGGCCGGCCGAGCGCGTCGCCGCATGCGGCGACGAGGGCCGCGGCATCGGCTTCCAGGGCCGGATCGGCGTCGAGCACGGCCGCGCGGCGGCCGAGCGCCGCGACTTCGGCGACGAGCGCGTCGGCGGCCGCGCGCGGCGCGCCGTGGCTGCGCTGCAGCGCGACGTCCCAGCCGCGGCGTGCGAAACCCGTCGCGAGCGCGCGGCCGATCGACGCGGCGTCGGCCGTGCTGCCGAGGGCGCCCGTGACGAGCACCACGCGTGGGGTCGACGTATCGGCTGAAACGGTCATTTACAATGCCGGGATGAACCCGAAAGCTCACGAACCCGCTAGTTTACCTGCTCCCGGCCCCGACGCGCTCGCGCAGTCCGAAACCCTTGCCGCGCAACTGCGCGACGAAATCGCGGCGGCCGGCGGCTGGCTGCCGTTCGACCGCTTCATGGAGCGTGCGCTGTATGCGCCGGGGCTCGGCTATTACAGCGGCGGCGCGCGCAAGTTCGGGCGCCGCGCCGACGACGGCAGCGACTTCGTCACCGCCCCCGAGCTGTCGCCGCTGTTCGCGCAGACGCTCGCGCAACCGGTGGCCGAGGCGCTCGCGGCGAGCGGCACGCGCCGCGTGATGGAATTCGGCGCCGGCACCGGCAAGCTCGCGGCCGGGCTGCTGGCGGCGCTCGACTCGCTCGACGCGCCGGGCGTCGAACTCGACGAATACCTGATCGTCGACCTGTCCGGCGAGTTGCGCGAACGGCAGCGCGAGACGATCGAAGCCGCGGTGCCGGCGCTGGCCGCGAAGGTGCGCTGGCTCGACGCGCTGCCCGAGCGGTTCGACGGCGTCGTGGTCGGCAACGAAGTGCTCGACGCGATGCCGGTGCGGCTGTTCGCGAAGGCGGACGGCGCATGGCGCGAGCGCGGCGTCGCGCTCGACGCGCGGCAGGCGTTCGTGTTCGACGACCGGCCGGTCGGCGCAGCCGGCCTGCCGCCGGTGCTCGCGACGCTCGACGTCGACGACGGCTACGTGACCGAGACGCACGAAGCCGCGCTCGCGTTCACGCGCACCGTCTGCACGATGCTCGCGCGCGGCGCGGTGCTGCTGGTCGACTACGGCTTTCCCGCGCACGAGTACTACCACCCGCAGCGCGACCGCGGCACGCTGATGTGCCACTACCGTCATCACGCGCACGACGACCCGTTCGCGTACCCGGGCCTGCAGGACATCACCGCGCACGTCGAATTCACCGGCATCTACGACGCGGGCGTCGCGACCGGCGCCGACCTGCTCGGCTACACGTCGCAGGCGCGCTTCCTGTTGAACGCGGGCATCACCGACGCGCTGGCCGCGATCGACCCGTCCGACATCCGCGCGTTCCTGCCGGCCGCGAACGCGGTGCAGAAATTGATCTCGGAGGCCGAGATGGGCGAGCTGTTCAAGGTGATCGCGTTTTCGCGCGGGATCGACGGCACGCTCGACGCGTTCGCGCGCGGCGACCGCTCGCACGCGCTCTGACCGGAGGGGCGGATGCTGCGCTGGCTGATGGCGTCGTTCGTGGCGGTGATGATCCTGACGCGCTGCTGGCCGTGGCTCGGCAAGCTCGGCGTCGGGCGGATGCCGGGCGACGTCACGCTGACGCTCGGCGGGCGGCGCTATCCGTTCCCGTTCATGTCGACGCTGGTGCTGACGATGCTGGTATCGATGGTGGCGCGGCTGCTCTGAGCCGAAGGCGGCGGCGCGTCGCGGCCGGGCCGCGGCGCGCGCACGAGGGACGATCGATGACGGCGCGCGCGTGACGGCGCGCAGTGCAGTTCGCGCGTTACGGTTCACGCATTACAGTTCGCGCATCACAGTTCAATTTCGCCGAGGATCCGGTGCGCGAGCGCCTTCGCTTCCTCGAACGCTTCTTCCTCGCTCGAACTCGTCGTGTGGACGTCGTAGCGCATGTTCTCCGTCTCGTCGCCGTCGTCCCGCGCGAGGATCACGTAGCCCTGGAACTGGCCGTTGTCGGCGCGGTGCGTGTGCGCCTTGGCCGTGTAGATGCCTTTGGTGAACGTGTTCGTGTCCATCGTGCCTCTCCCGCAATAGGACACTTCATCGTAGCACTGCGGCGCAGCATGTACAGCGCCGCTTATCGGCGACCGATCACCGCGCCGCCCCTGTGCCCGTCACCGTTCCAGCAGCGCCACGACCTCGTCGAGCGTCGGCGCATGCGCGCCCGTGTGCCGGCACGCGGCGGCGCCGGCCGCCAGCGCGAACGCGAGATGCTCGCGCCAGCCGCGCTGCGGCGCGGCCATCAGGCTGAACAGCAGGCCGCCGATCGACGCGTCGCCCGCGCCGACGGTGTCGGCCACCTCGACGCGCGGCGGGCTGGCCTCGTGCACGTCGCCGTCCGCATGGAGCGTCGCTGCCTGCGCGCCGCGCGTGACGAGCACGGCCGCCCGCGGGTTCAGCGCGCGCACCGCCGCGATCGCGTCGGGGCCGTCGCCGCCGAACAGGTGCCGCAGGTCTTCGTCGGACACCTTGATCAGGTCGGCGAGCGCGGCCATCTTCTCCAGCGTCGGCCGGTAGGCGGCCGTCATCAGGTTGCGCACGTTCGGATCGAAGCTGATTTTCACGCCGCGCGCGTGCAGATCGGCCGCGAGCGCGGCCAGCGTGCCCGCGAGCGGCTCGCGCACGAGGCTGATGCAGCCGAAATGCGCCCATTTCACGTGATCGGTCCAGCCGGCCGGCAGCCGGGCGGGATCGAACGCGAGGTCGGCGCTCGCTTCGCCGATGAAGAAGTACGCGGGCGGACGCGTCTCGTGGACGATCGCGAGCAACGGCGGCCGCGCGACGCGCTGCAGGAAGCGCAGGTCGAGCCCGGCCGCTTCGCTCGCGCGCCACAGCACGTCGGAGAAGCAGTCTTCGCCGATCGCGCCGGCGAGCGCGCTCGGCACGCCGAGCCGCGCGACCGCGCGCGCGACGTTCCAGCCGGCGCCGCCCGGCACCGACGTCCACCGCGCGTCGCCCGCGCGCACCATGTCGGTCAGGATGTCGCCCGCCGACACGAAAGCCGGAAACGTGCCGCCGCTCATTGCGTCGGCTCGCTGCGTTGCGTGCGCGCGAGGGTCGCGAGCACGTCGTAGCATGCGCCCATCGTGTGATAGTCGGTCTTGCCGGCCGGGCTCTTCTCGTCGCTGTACTTGCGGTTGTCGCAAGTGAGGATCCGGTACCACGCGCCGTAGCGGTGATCGACGAAATGCGCCCAGCTGTAGCGCCAGATCTCGTCGTACCAGTCCCAGAAGCGCTCGCTGCCGGTGCGCGCGCCGAGCATCGCGGCCGCCGCGAAGGTTTCCGCCTGCACCCAGAAATACTTGTTGTGGTCGCAGATCGTGAAGTCGGGGCCGAAGCCGTAGCAGAGGCCGCCGTGATCGGCATCCCACGCATGCGTGAGCGCCGCGTCGAACAGTTCGGCCGCGCGCGGCGCGAGCCAGTCGAGCGGGCGGTGCCGCTCGAGGATCAGCAGCAGCTTCGCCCATTCGGTCTGATGCCCGGGCTGGAAGCCCCACGGACGGAAGATGTTCGAGCTGTCTTCCTTGTTGTAGTCCCAGTCGATCGACCAGTCCGCATGGTAGTGCTCCCACACGAGCCCGCCCGACAGCGCGGCCTGACGTTGCGTGATGTGGGAGGCGAGCTTTTCCGCGCGATCGAGGTACGTGAGGTGGCCGGTCGCCTCGTAGGCGGCGAGCAGCGCTTCCGTCATGTGCATGTTCGCGTTCTGGCCGCGATACGACGACACGTGCCAGTTCGGCGTCGCGTCGTCCGCATACAGGCCCGCGGCTGCATCCCAGAAGCGGTGCTCGGCGAGTTCGTAGGTGGCGGCGATCAGTGGGCGTGCTTCGTCGATGCCGGCCATCGTCGCGTGCGCGGCCGCGAGCAGCACGAACGCGAGCCCGTAGCAGTGGCGCGTGCCGTCGAGCGTCGCGTGCTTCGCGCCGTCGCGCCAGTCGAGTTCCCAGTCGTAGCCCTGCAGCGCGTCGTCCCAGTGCGCGTCGCGCAGGAAGCGCAGCCCGTGGCGCGCGTACTCGAGGTGGCGCGGGTCGCCGAAATGGCGGTACGCCATCGCGTAGTTGAAGACGAAGCGGCAGCTGCTGACGAGGTGGCGCGACGTGCGGTTGTAGACGCTGCCGTCGTCGCGGAAGTAATGGTGGAAGCCGCCCGTCGGGTCGAATGCGTGGGCCGCGTAGAAGCGCAGCGTGTCTTCGACGTGCGACAGCAGGAACGACGGGTCGCGGAAGCTCGCAACGAACGGCGCCGTTTGTGCGTGGCTGACCGGCGCGGCGGCGCGGGATTGGACCGGGGGCATGTTCATGATTCTTGGACCGTGGCGGGATCGAGTGCCGGGGAGCCGGCGGGCTGGCTGCTGGCCCGCACGATCAGCTCGACGGGCAGGGAAATCTCGGTGCGCTCGGGCGCTTCGGCGAGCAGCAGTTCGACGCCGCGGCGGCCGAGCGCTTCCTTGTCGACCGCGAGCGTCGTGAGCGGCGGGCTCGCGTGCGCGGCGGCCGGGATGTCGTCGAAGCCGACGATCGCGATGTCGTCCGGAATCCGCAGGCCGCGCGCGAGGCACACGCGCTGCGCGGCCAGCGCGGCCGCGTCGTTGTACGCGAACACGGCTTCCGGGCGCGGGCCGGGCGCGTCGAGCAGTTGCTCCATCGCACGTGCGGCGCCCGTGTCGGGGTCGAGCCCCGCGTCGATCGTCACTTCGTAGGCGGGGTCGAACAACCGCCCGGCTTCGAAGAACGCGCGCCGATAACCGATCGCGCGCTGCGCGATGCTGTAGTGCGCGGCCGAGCCGCCGATGAAGGCGATCCGCGAGCGGCCGGTGGCGAGCAGGTGGCGCATCGCGAGCGCCGCGCCCGTCGCGTTGTCGATGTTGACCGAGCGCAACCCGGGCGCCCACAGGTCGATCAGCACGAGCGGGCGGCCGGTCGCGGCGAGCGCCTCGATCGTCTCGGGCTCGATGAAGCCGGCGACCGCGATCGCGTCGGGCGCGTGCGGGCGCATCTGGCGCAGCACGTCGTCGTTCGGGCCGACCGTGAGCAGCGTCGGCACGATGCCGCGCTCGCGGCAGGCGTCCTCGACGCCGTGCAGCACGTGCGAGAAGAACGGGCTCGCGGGAAAGCGGTTGTGCTGGCGGTGCAGCAGGAAGGTGAGCCGGCGGATGCGCGGGCGCAACTGCGCGGAATCGTAGCCGAGCTGCCGCGCGATCTCGACGATGCGCGCACGCGTGGCTTCGGACAGGCCGGGCTGGTTTTTCAGCGCGCGCGACACGGTGCCGATCGAAACCTCTGCCGCCCGCGCCACATCGCGAATGGTCGTACCCATCGTTCGGGGTCCGGTTTGTTTAGGGTGGAAGCGATTGTATAGTAAAAATTATCGCGGAATTCGGGCCGGATAACCGGGGAATACCCGCGAATAACGGCTGTTTAGGCACTAATCTGCGAAAACGCCGTTACTAAAAATACTAAACAAAACGAGAAAAAGGCAAGGTGAGTGGGCGGGTGTCGGGCGGTGCAGCCCGAGCGCAGGAAAAAGCGGCGGCCGCGGGCGCGCGCCGCGGGCGCGTGCCGCGGACCGGCATGACGGTGCGGCGTGCCGCGGCCGTCGCATGCGACGGCGGCAAGCCGTGGCGCCACAGCCCGGCCTTGCGCGGGACGGGCGTCGGGCGGGTCGCCTGGTGCGCGGGCGTTTTCCGTGCGCAACCCGTGCGCCCCCGGGCCACCGTCCGCCGTTCAGCCCGTCGCCATCGCAACGGCCGGCGGTTCGCCGCGATGGCGCAGCGCCGCGCGGCCGGCATCGAGGTCGACGACCGCGAGCCCGTCCGGCCGCTGCTTCGCCCGCCGCTTCGCGAGCGCCGCGACCGACGCGATCTCGTCGCTCCCGTAACGTTTCGCGCCGTGCGCGCCGGCCGGCACGCCGACCGCGCCGATCGCCATCGTCACGAAGCCGAAGAACGCCGGGTTGCCGTGGCGGTCCTCGCCGCGCAGCCCGCCCGCCTGCCGGTCGGCCTGCGTGTAGAAGAGCTGCGCACCGTCGTTGAAGCGCGCGATCGCGTCGGCGGCGCGCTCGCGCCAGTCGTCGCGCTGAAACAGTACGAGGAAATCGTCGCCGCCGACGTGGCCGAGAAAGTCGCGCTGCGGATCGCACACGCCAGCCAGCACCGTCGCGGCGAACTTCAGCACTTCGTCGCCCTGCCAGTAGCCGTACTGGTCGTTGAACGGCTTGAACTGGTTCAGATCGACGTAGCACGCGTGAAAGCCGGCGTCGCGCTGGAGCAGCCGGTCGATGTGCGCGCTGATCGGGATGTTGCCGGGCAGGAACGTCAGCGGATTCGCGTAGCGCGCGGCCTCGATGCGCATCTCGGTCACGGCGCGCACGAGGCTCTCGCCGGTGCCGAGCCCGACATAGCGGCCGTGTTCGGTGATCACGAAGCCGTCCGCGAGATAGCGCTGGTCGTGGCTCGCGAGCAGCATCGCGAGTTGCTCGAAGGTGGTTGCGTTGTCGATCATCAGCGGCGCATCGTTCGCGAACTGCAGGCACGGCTTCTTCCCGAACACTTCGCGGTGATACGGCAGCGCGAAACGGTCGATGAAGCCGCGGCGATTCACGAGCGCGACGGGCCGCCCGCGCTCGACGAGCGCGACCGCGTGCAGGTCGGGCATCCGGTTGAACAGGTCGAGCACGTCGTTGCTGGTCGCGTCGCGCGGCAGCGCCGGGGCGGGCACGAGCATCTTCCCGGCGATCGTGCCGGCCGGCCGCACCGCGCGCGTCACGCCCGGAAACACCGCGATGTGCGGCGTGCGGATCGCGTCGCGCGCGGCCGGCGCGACCACCCGCGACGGCTGCGCGTCCGGCCGGCCGAGCAGAAAGCCCTGCACGCAGCAGATGCCCATGTCGCGCACGACGATCAGATCGCATTCGTTCTCGATGCCTTCCGCGATCAGCTTCGCGCCGCTCGCGTGCGCGAAGTGCTGCATCGCCTTCACGGCTTCGAACTTGAGCGGGTCGTGCGCGATGTCGTGGATGAAGAAGCGGTCGATCTTCACGACGTCCGGGTGCAGGCGCAGCCACAGGTTCATGCTCGCGTTCGCGGTGCCGTAGTCGTCGAGCGCGAACTGGATGCCGGCATCGCGCAGCGACGCGACCGCCGGCCCGATGTCCGCGAGATCGGGAATCGCGTGCTGCTCGGTGAGCTCGATCACGATGCGCTCGGCGCCGATCCGCGCGCGGCCGAGGAACTGGCGTGCGCGCTCGCGTTCGCCGGCGAGCGTGAGGATCGTGCCCGCGCTGAAATTGAGGAACAGCTTGCCGTCGCAGCCGAGCGCCGCGAACGCGTCGAGGCAGGTGAGCGCGGCGGCCCGTTCGAGCGCGATGGTTTCGCCTTCGCGCGCGGCCTGCGCGAACAGGGCGGCGGGCGGCTCGAGGTCGGTGCCCCGTGGCCCGCGGATCAGCCCTTCGTAACCGACGACCGTCCCCGAGCCGAGATCGACGATCGGCTGGAAAACGGCGGCGAGCGCGCGATCCGCGATCAGGCGCGTGGTGCGGGCGACAGCGGGATCGGAGTGGGGCGCGGGCATGGGCGAGGGCAGCCGAATCGACGGGACGCCCAGCTTAACGGCAGCGCTCGCGGAGAATTGAATGAAGATTTTGTGACGCGATGGGCGTTGCCGGTGCAACGTGCCCGGCGGGGCGAGGGTGGGACGGGAGAAGCGGGAGGCGGAAAACGGAAAACGGAAAGCGGAAAGCGGAAAGCGGAAAGCGGAAAGCGGAAAGCGGAAAGCGGAAAGCGGAAAGCGGAAAGCGGAAAGCGGAAAGCGGAAAGCGGAAAGCGGAAAGCGGAAAGCGGAAAGCGGAAGCGGAAGCGGAAGGCGGAAGGCGGAAGGCGGAAGGCGGAAGGCGGAAGGCGGAAGGCGGAAGGCGGAAGGCGGAAGGCGGAAGGCGGAAGGCGGAAGGCGGAAGGCGGAAGGCGGAAGGCGGAAGGCGGAAGGCGGAAGGCGGAAGGCGGAAGGCGGAAGGCGGAAGGCGGAAGGCGGAAGGCGGAAGGCGAGAGGCGAGAGGCGAGAGGCGAGAGGCGAGAGGCGAGAGGCGAGAGGCGAGAAGCCGCCGGCAGCGGCCATCGCGCCCCCGCGGACGCGTCAGCGTTTGCTCGTGCTCAGCGCGCCGGACGCGGCCGTCGCGTCGCCCTCGTCCTCGCCGCTCGTGTCGCGGGCGCCCCAGCGCTGCGCGAGCGCCGCGCACGCCATCAGCTGGATCTGGTGGAACAGCATCAGCGGCAGCACGATCGCGCCGACCGCGTTCGCCGAGAAGATCACCTTCGCCATCGGCACGCCGGCCGCGAGGCTCTTCTTCGATCCGCAGAAAATGATCGTGATCCGGTCGGCGCGGTTGAAGCCGAGCCGCTTGCCGACGAACGCGGTCAGCAGCAGCGCGATCGCGAGCAGCACGACGTTGACGACGAGCAGGCCGCCGAGCGCGCGCGGCGGAATCTGGTGCCACAGCCCCTCGTTGACCGCCTCGCTGAACGCGACGTAGACGACCAGCAGGATCGAGCCCTGGTCGACGAAGCGCAGCACGCCGCGATTGCGGTCGATCCAGCCGCCGATCACGGGCCGCAGCAACTGGCCGGCGATGAACGGCACGAGCAGTTGCATCACGATGCTGCCGACGGTGCTCCACGGCGACGCGGCCGCGGCCGATTGCGACGTGATCATCAGCCCGACGAGCGCCGGCGTGACGAAGATCCCGAGCAGGCTCGACGCCGATGCCGCGCACACGGCGGCCGGCACGTTGCCCTTCGCGATCGACGTGAATGCGATCGACGACTGGACCGTCGACGGCAGCGTGCACAGGAACAGCACGCCCGCATACAGCATCGGCGTGACGAGCGGCTGCAGCACGGGTTTCAGCGCGAGCCCGAGCAGCGGGAACAGCGCGAACGTGCTGAGCAGCACGACCGCGTGCAACCGCCAGTGCGTCGCGCCCGCGACGACGGCTTCGCGCGACAGTTTCGCGCCGTGCAGGAAAAACAGCAGGCCGACGGCGATGTTGGTCGCCCAGTTGAACGCATGGGCGGCCGGGCCGCGGCAAGGGAGCAGGCTCGCGAGCACGACGGTGCCCACGAGCGCGAGCGTGAAGTTGTCGGGAAGAAAACGGGGACGGGCCATCGGGGAAACTCGATTCGGACATGGCGAAGGCGCGCGTCGCGCGCGCGGATGGCGTCATTGTCGCGGTTGGCGATTCACTACACAAATTCATTGTGCGAATCGATTGATGAATCATGTGCATGAGACGCCGGCCGTCGCACCTGCCCGGCCAAGCGTGAAACCGCAGAACAATGTGCTGTCGCGACCGTGCGCCGAAGCGAAAAAACCTAGCAGTAACATGGTGTTACACCGATGCCGGCGACATAACACTTTTTGGCTCGACACACTTTCCGCCCGCTCATAAATTACTGCTGAAAGCCTTGGGTCGGCCGAAAGGAGCCGACGGCGGGCGTCGATGGGCACGGAACGATGACGGAACGGGTGAAACGGAAGATCGGACGATGGGCGGCAGGCGTGCTCGGCGCGCTGCTGATGCCGCTCGCGCTGGCCCAGCCGCCCCACGGCGGTCACGGGTTCGGCGGCGGCGACATGCGTGCGTACGGTCAGCCGGCCGGCGCCGCCGGCGGCGACCCGGTCTGGCGCCGCGTGCCTGCGCCTGCCGGCGTGCGTCCCGGCGGCGTGAGCGCGTCCGGTTCCCGCTGGGGGCTGCGCCCGACGCCGTCGTACGGCCATTACGCCGCGCAAAGCCCGTATCGGCCGATCAGCGCCGAAGTCCGCCAGATGCCGCGCCCGCCGGGCGGCGGCAACGTCCCGCTGCGGGCCGGCTCGATCCGCGCCGACGTCGCTCGCTACAACGAGGAGCGCGGCGGCCGCCCGATGCCGCCGCCCCGCTCGCAGGAAGAGTCCGCGCACTCGCCTTCTTTCTCTTCGTTCTACCGAAACTGAGCGCTGCGGCGCTCGTCCCGTTGCCGGCTGATGCGAATTCGCCACAGTCGCGCGCAGATTTCCGCTGATTTTCCCGCCGCATTGCGCTATCTTTCGCGCCCGGTACGCGCATGCCACGCCGCCGCCCGCCCGTGCGACCGCGTTCGCGCCGGGCCGCCGCGTGCGTCCGGCCATGGACACATTCCGCGAAGTTAATGCTGGCGCTATACCCGCAATAAGTGTGCGCAATTTTGGCCGGGCGAATGATCCGTAAAGATGGCTGCGCCCCACGACGCAAGCACTCGGCTCCAAACAACAACGCTCGCGCCACTCATCGACTATTCGACAAAACCCTGGAGATCCCATGAAAGCATTCGCCCGCCGTGCATCGCGCACGTCCGTCAAGCTGATCGCCGCAGCCGCCTGCGTGGCGGCCGCCGCACCCGTCCATGCGCAGTCGAGCGTCTCGCTCTACGGCCAGGTCGACGAGTGGGTCGGCGCCACCAAGTTTCCGGGCGGCGATCGGGCGTGGAACGTGTCGGGCGGCGGGATGTCGACCTCGTACTGGGGCCTGCACGGCGCCGAGGACCTCGGCAGCGGCTACAAGGCGATCTTCACGCTGGAGAGCTTCTTCCGGGCGCAGAACGGCCAGTACGGCCGCTTCCAGGGCGACACGTTCTTCGCGCGCAACGCGTACGTCGGCATCAGCTCGCCGTACGGCACGGTGACGGCAGGCCGCCTGACGACGCACCTGTTCCTGTCGACGATCCTGTTCAACCCGTTCTACGACTCGTACACCTTCTCGCCGATGGTGTACCACGTGTTCCTCGGCCTCGGCACGTTCCCCACCTATCCGAGCGACCAGGGCGCGGTCGGCGATTCGGGCTGGAACAACGCGGTGGGGTATACGTCGCCTTCGTTCGGTGGCCTGAATTTCGGCGCGATGTACGCACTCGGCAACCAGGCCGGCGACAACCGTTCGAAGAAGTGGAGCGCGCAGTTCAACTACGCGAACGGCCCGTTCGCGGCGACCGCGATGTATCAGTACGTGAACTTCAACAACGGCCCGCAGGATCTGAGCGCGCTCGTGACCGGGATGAAGAGCCAGGGTATCGCGCTGGTCGGCGCGACCTACGACCTGAAGCTCGTGAAGCTGTTCGGCCAGTACATGTATACGAAGAACGATCAGGTCGCGGGCAGCTGGCACGTGAACACCGCGCAAGGCGGCGTGTCGGTGCCGATCGGCGTGGGCAACGCGATGGCGTCGTATGCGTACTCGCGCGACGCGGGTGGCCTCGACCAGACGCGCCAGACCTGGGCCGTCGGCTACGACTATCCGCTGTCCAAGCGCACCGACGTCTACGCGGCGTACATGAACGACCACATCAGCGGCCTGTCGACCGGCAACACGTTCGGCGCCGGCATCCGCGCGAAGTTCTGACGCACCCGCGCGATCGGTGCGCCGGCCGCGCGCGTCGAACGCGCGTGCCGGATGCATGTTTTCCCGCCCGAAACGGCGCCGCCACCCGCGGCGCCGTTTTGCCTTTCTTGACCTTTCTGTTTCCTCGCCTTTGTTACCCTATCTCGTAATTGGTTGATTCCCCCGGGATTGCGAGCTAGTTCGATGGATACCCTCGTCAGCATGAATGTGTTTCGCTACGTCGTCGAAGTGGGCAGCTTCGTCGGCGCGGCCGAGCGCATGCAGATGTCGGCGGCGATGGCGAGCAAGCACGTGATGCACCTCGAGCAGCAGCTCGGCGCGCGGCTGCTGCATCGCACGACACGACGCGTCGCGCCGACCGAGGCGGGACGCGAATACTACGAGCGCCTCGTGCAGGCGCTGTCCGAACTCGACGAAGCCGGCCAGGCCGTCGGCGCCGCGAGCGTGGTGCCGCAGGGCAGGCTGCGCGTGACGTCGCTGTCCGCGTTCGGGCTGCGGCACGTGATGCAGGCCGTCACCGATTACGCGGGCCGCTTCCCGGACGTGACAGTCGACATGACGCTGTCCGATCGCGTGGTCGACCTGATCGAGGAAGGCTACGACGTCGCGGTGCGCGCGGCGCCGAACGGATTGAAGTCGTCGTCGCTGGTCGCGCGGCAGATCGCGACCGCGCACATCCTGCTGGTCGCGTCTCCCGACTATCTCGAGAAGCGCGGCACGCCGCAGACGATCCCCGATCTCGCGAACCACAACTACCTGCGGCGCGATTCGAATTCGACGATGCTCGATTCGCTGATGATCGACGCGGCCGCCGCGTCGCGCGTGAGCCTGAACGGCAACCTGATCGTGAACCATCTCGAAGGGCTGCGCGCGGCCGTGCTCGCCGGCGCGGGCATCGCGCTGCTCGGCACCGAAGTGGTCGGCGACGACATCGAAGCGGGCCGGCTCGTGCCGGTGCTGCTCGATTCGGTGCCGCCGCACGAGGCGCCGATCTATGCGGTGTACGCGAGCCGTCGTCACGTCTCCGCGAAAGTGCGCTCGTTCGTCGATTTCCTGGCTGCGCGTTTCGAAGGGCAGTCGCTGTGCCCGTCGATCGAATCGAGCCTGCGCGTGCTGCCGATCACGCGGATGAAGCGCGCGGTCTGACCCGCATCGTCCGCCGCGGCGGGACAATGAAAAAGCGCGAACCGCTGCGGTTCGCGCTTTTTTTTCGATTCGATGCGCTCGCACCGATGGCGGCCGCGACGGCCGCCGCATCCGTCAACGCGGGATGCCGAGCCGGGCCTTCGCGTCGTCGTACTCGCGCTTGAGCCGCTCGACGAGCGCGCCCACGCTCGGCAGATCGTCCATCAGGCCGACGCCCTGGCCGGCGCCCCAGATGTCCTTCCACGCCTTCGTCTTGTCGCTGCCGAAATTCATCTTGGTCTTGTCGGATTCCGGCAGCGCGTCCGGATCGAGGCCGGCCTTCTCGATGCTCTCGCGGATGTAGTTGCCGTGCACGCCCGTGAAGAGGTTCGTGTAGATGATGTCCGACGATTTCGCGTTCAGGATCGCGTGCTTGTAGTCGTCGATCGCATGCGCTTCCTGCGTCGCGATGAAACGCGTGCCCATGTACGCGAGGTCGGCGCCCATCGCCTGCGCGGCGAGGATCGAGCCGCCGTTCGCGATCGAGCCGGACAGCACGATCGGGCCGTCGAAGATCTTGCGCACTTCGCCGACCAGCGCGAACGGCGACGTCGTGCCCGCGTGGCCGCCCGCGCCGGCCGCGACGAGGATCAGCCCGTCGACGCCGGCTTCGAGCGCTTTCTGCGCGTGGCGCAGGTTGATCACGTCGTGCAGCACGATGCCGCCGTAGCCGTGCACCGCGTCGACGATCTCGCGCGCCGGCGCGCGCAGGCTCGTGATGAAGATCGGCACCTTGTGCTCGACGCACACGCGCACGTCGTGCTCGAGCCGCGCGTTCGACTGGTGGACGATCTGGTTGACCGCGATCGGGCCGATCGTCGCATCGGGGTGCTTCGCCTTGTGGTCGGCGAGTTCCGACTGGATCTGCGTGAGCCACGCGTCGAGCAGTTCGGCCGGACGCGCATTGAGCGCGGGGAACGAACCGACGATGCCCGCCTTGCATTGCGCGAGCACGAGTTCGGGATAGCTGACGATGAACATCGGCGACGCGATGACGGGCAGCGTCAGGTTCTGCAGGACGGTGGGCAATGCCATGTGATGTCTCCAGTCTCCGGGGGCGTTGCGGTCGGACGGTATTCGAGTGTAGCTGCGCGATCGGAAGTTCATATTAATACGAACGGTCGTGCGATTCTACGCGAGCTTAACAAACTCCGCGGTGGGCGGGCAATCGAGTGAGTGTTCTCTTTCTACGGTTTCGGGTGGCGACGCCGCCATGAAGACGCGCCGGCGCTTCTAAAATAGCCGCCATAACAAACCAACGAGAAACAAACCATGTCGTTTGAGGCGTTTGCACCGTTTCGCGTGACGGTGCAGGACACCGACATTTTCGGTGTCAAAGGAGGCGCGGGTCCGCCGCTGCTGTTGCTGCACGGACATCCGCAGACCCACATGATCTGGCATCGCGTTGCCGCGACGCTCGCGAATCACTTCACGGTGATCGTCACCGACCTGCGCGGCTACGGCGCATCGGGCCGGCCGCCGAGCGACGCGCGGCACACGCCGTATTCGAAACGGGCGATGGCGGCGGACCAGGTCGCCGTGATGCGGCATTTCGGCTTCGCGCATTTCCACGTGTGCGCGCACGATCGCGGCGCGCGGGTCGCGCACCGGCTCGCGCTCGATCACGCGGATGCCGTCGAGCGGATGATGCTGCTCGACATCGCGCCGACGCTCGCGATGTACGAGAAAACCGATCGCGCGTTCGCGACCGCGTATTTCCACTGGTTCTTCCTGATCCAGCCCGAGCCGCTGCCCGAGACGCTGATCGGCGCGCACACCGATGCGTACATCGAGCGCGTGATGGGCAACCGGTCGGCCGGGCTCGCGCCGTTCGCGCCGGAGGCGCTCGACGCGTACCGGGCGGCGCTCGCGCAGCCCGGCGCCGTGCATGCGATGTGCGAGGACTACCGCGCGTCGGCGACGATCGATCTCGAGCACGACCGTGCGGATCTCGAACGCGGCAACAAGGTCGCGTGTCCGCTGCGCGTGCTGTGGGGCGAGCACGGCGTCGTCGGCCGCTGCTTCGATCCGCTCGACGAGTGGCGGCGTGTCGCGCGCGACGTCAGCGGCCGCGCACTCGACTGCGGGCACTACATTCCGGAAGAGGCACCCGTCGCGCTGATCGACGAACTGCTCGCATTCTTCGACGCGCGCGAACCGGCCGCGTGACGGTGCGGGCGGCGGCGCGCGCCGTCCGAGGATGGTTGACTGCGCCGCCTGCGGTTGGCGAGGTGGGTCGCCTGCGGTTGGGGAGGTGGGGCGCTCGCGGCTGGGAGGCAGATCGTCTGCGGCTGACGAGGTGCGCCGACCACGGCTGGCGAGGCGAGTCGCCTTCGGCTCAGCGGTGCGCGTGGTCGTCTTCGACGAGCGGCGGCAGGCGCCGCGGCACGGGCGTCGATTTCACGATCGCGGTGCTCGTCTCCGCGCGTTCCGTCACCTTCGACAGGATGTCGTCGAGGTGCTCGATCGTGCGCAGGTAGAGCCGGCAGATGAAGCAATCGTCGCCGGTGACCTTGTCGCATTCGACGAATTCGGGAATCCGCCGCAGCAACTCCTCGACCAGATGCAACTGACCCGGCAGCGGCTTCACGCGGACGATCGCCTGCAGCGTGTAGCCGAGCGCGCGCGGATCGAGCTCGACGGTGAACGCGGCGATCACGCCCTGCGCCTCGAGCCGCCGCACGCGGTCGGCGGTCGCGGGCGCCGACAGCCCGATCTGCCGCGCGAGTTCGCTGGTCGCGATGCGTGCGTCGTCGGCCAGCGCGGCGAGGATCGCGCGGTCGGTCGCGTCGAGCGCCGCGACGACGGGCGGGGAAAGGCGTTTTGGCATGAGCGCTTTGCTTTCGAAGGTGAATCGGCTGATTCACTTCAGTTTAGCCATGGTCGCGGCGAAAGCAAGTTTCTAGAATCGAACTCATCCACTCTCTTGAACGGAGTTCCTGATGGCCTCGAATGAAATTCGCCGCGGCGCCGCCGAGATGATCGTCGCGATGCTGATGTCCGGCACGATCGGCTGGCTCGTGATGTCGTCGCAGCAGCCGCTGACCAATGTCGTGTTCTTCCGCTGCGTGTTCGGCGCCGCGACGCTCGCGATCGTCTGCGCGGCGTTCGGCTTCCTGCGCCGCTCGCTGTTCTCGCCGCGGATGCTCGTGCTCACGACGCTCGGCAGCCTCGCGATCGTCGCGAACTGGCTGCTGCTGTTCGCCGCCTATTCGCGCGCGTCGATCTCGATGGCGACGGCCGTCTACAACACCCAACCGTTCATGCTCGTCGCACTCGGCGCCATCGTGTTCCGCGAGCGGATCACCGCGTCGACGGTCGCATGGCTCACGCTTGCGTTTGCCGGGCTCGTGTTCGTGGTGCGCGTCGAACCGGCCGTGCTCGCGGTGCCCGGCGAGTATCTGGAAGGCGTCGCGCTGTCGCTCGGCGCCGCGTTCCTGTATGCGATCTCGTCGATCATCACGAAGCACCTGAAGGGCACGCCGCCGCATCTCCTCGCGCTGCTGCAGGTCGGCCTCGGCATCCTGCTGCTCGCGCCGTTCGCGCACTTCGACACCTTGCCGGCGACGGCCGGGCAATGGGCCGACCTGATCGTGCTGGGCATCGTCAACACGGGGCTGATGTACGTGCTGCTGTACGGCGCGGTCCAGAAGCTGCCGACCGCGATGACGGGCGCGCTGTCGTTCGTTTATCCGGTCGTCGCGATCGTTGTCGATCGCGTCGCGTTCGGACAGACGCTCGCGTGGACGCAGGTGTTCGGCGCGCTGCTGATCCTGCTCGCGGCGGCCGGCGTGAACCTCGGCTGGCGCATCGTGCCCACGCGTCGCGCGGCGGTCGGCCACTGAAACGGTCATACGATTCGGCGCGGTTGCGCGCGCGCCGCGTGCCGTCGAACGCGCGTGTCGGGAACGGACATTGCACGCCAAATGGCGTCACGCGCGCGTCGCGCGCGGCCGCAAAAAGCGCTGTAAGAAGTTGTAGGGAAACACCCGATGCGATGCGCTCGTATCGCTCGTATGATGCGGGCTGTGACGTTGATCACGTTCACAGGATTCCGATCTCGATGCCGTTCGCCCGTGAGGCTGAACGGCTTTTTTTTATGTCTCGCTGCCCGCGATCAGGCGCCGTCGCGCGTCCAGCCGCGCGAGCAGCGCGCGCCTCGCATCGTCGTCCGACGTACGCCATTCCTTGATCTCGCCGCGCGTGCGCAGGCAACCCGCGCACCAGTCGGTGCGCGGATCGATCCGGCAGACGTCGGTGCACGGCGACGCAACCGTGGCGACCGGCATCGTCGCGTCGCTCATGCGGGTTCCCGCAACGCGACGTCCGCGACCGGCGCGCCCGTCAGCGACACGAGTTCGTGCGGCGACAGGTTGAACACCGCGTGCGGATGGCCGGCGGCGGCCCACAGGCTGTCGAGCGCGAGCAGGTCGGCGTCGATCAGCGTGACGGGTTCGACCAGATGGCCGATCGGGCAGACGCCGCCGATCGCATAGCCGGTGTTGTCGCGCACGAACTTCGCGTCCGCGCGGCCGACCGGGCCGACCTGCGCGGCGACCTTCCTTTCGTCCACGCGGTTGACGCCGCTCGCGACGACCAGCACGGGCGCGCCGTCGGCCTGCCGGCGAAACAGGATCGACTTCGCGATCTGCGCGACCGAGCAGCCGAGCCCGGCCGCGGCCTCGGCCGACGTCTTGCCGGTTTCGGCGAGCATCACGATGCCTTTCGCGTGGCCGCGCTCGCGCAGCAGCAGCGCGACGCGTCGCGCGGAATCGGGGAGGGAATCGAATGAAGCGGGTGTCGTCATGTCGAGGAATCCGTGGAGCGAGGTGATCAGACGCAGTTCGCGGCGTCGGCCGCGCTCTGCGCCTTGGCGAGCAATGCACGACCGGCGCGCGACACGTTTGCGCGCCCGATCGCGTTCGAGATGAAATCGCCGGCCGCGACGACCTGCGCGAGATCGATGCCGGTATCGATGCCGAGGCCCTGCATCAGGTACAGCACGTCCTCGGTCGCGACGTTGCCGGTCGCGCCCTTCGCGTACGGGCAGCCGCCGAGGCCCGCGACCGACGCGTGGAAGATCTCGATGCCTTCGAACAGCGCCGCGTAGATGTTCGCGAGCGCCTGGCCGTAGGTATCGTGGAAGTGGCCCGACAGGCGTTCGCGCGGGAACACGCGCGTGACCGCCGACAGCACTTCGCGCGTACGCTTCGGCGTGCCGACGCCGATCGTGTCCGCGATGTCGATCTCGTCGCAGCCGAGCGCCGCGAAGCGGTCGACGACGTCGACGACCGACGCGACCGGCACCTCGCCCTGGTACGGGCAGCCGAGCGCGCACGACACGCTGCCGCGCAGCCGCAGGCCCGCGTCCTTCGCGGCCTTCGCGACGGGCTCGAAGCGTGCGATGCTCTCGGCGATGCTGCAGTTGATGTTCCGCTGCGAGAACGCCTCGCTCGCCGCGCCGAAGATCACGACTTCGTCCGCGCGTGCGGCGAGCGCATTCTCGAAGCCCTTCAGGTTCGGCGTGAGGACCGAATACACGGTGCCCGCGCGGCGCGCGATGCCGGCCATCACGTCGGCGCCGTCGGCCATCTGCGGCACCCATTTCGGCGACACGAACGACGCGGCCTCGACGTTGCGGAAGCCGGCGCGCGACAGCCGGTCGACGAGCGCGATCTTCACGTCGGTCGGCACGAAGGTCTTCTCGTTCTGCAGCCCGTCGCGCGGGCCGACTTCGACGATCTTGACGGCGGTGGGGAGCGTCATGGTTGTCTCCTGGTTGCTTTTTGTGCGGAATTCAGTAGCCGCGCGCGTAGTCGACGATGCCGCTCACGGGTGCGCCGCGCTCGAACGCGCGGATCTTGCCCGCGATCTGCTCGACGGCTTCCGCGCGCAGCGTCTCGGCCGAGCTGTGCGGCGTGATCGTGATGCGCGGCGCGTGCCAGAACGGATGGTCGTCCGGCAGCGGTTCGTGCTGGAACACGTCGAGCGTGGCCGCGGCGACCTGGCCGCTCGCGAGCGCGTCGAGCAGGTCGGCTTCGACGAGATGCGCGCCGCGCGCGACGTTGACCACGTACGCGCCGCGCGCGAGCCGAGCGAACGTGCGCGCCGACAGGATGCCGTCGGTGTCGCGCGTGCTCGGCAGCAGGTTGACGAGCACCTTCGCGCCGCCGATGCACGCGTCGAATGCGCCGTCGCCGGCGAAGGTCGCGACGCCGTCGAGCTGCTTCGCGCTGCGGCTGTAGCCGCGCACCGGCAGACCGAGCGCGGCGAGCGCGCGGGCGACCTCGGCGCCGAGCACGCCGAGGCCGAGGACCGCGACGGTGAAGCTCGCGCGCGCATGCGGTTCGAGCGGCTGCCAGCGGCGCTCGCGCTGCTGCAGGTCGTATTCGTCGAAACGGCGCAGGTAGCGCAGCACCGCGTGCGTCACGTATTCGACCATCTGCTGCGCCATGCCCGAGTCTTCGAGCCGCACCAACGGCACGTGCGCGGGCAGCGTGCCCGGATGCGCGCGCTCGAACGCGAGCAGCGCATCGACGCCCGCGCCGAGGTTGAAGATCGCGCGCAGGCCGTCGCGCGGTGCGAAGAACTCGCGCGGCGCGCGCCACACGAGCGCGTAGTCGGCGGCGGCCGTATCGCCCGGCTGCCATGCGCGCAGTTCGGCTTCCGGCAGCGCACGCGCGATCTCGTCGCGCCATGCGTCGGCATCCTGATGCGGAGAATGGAACAGGATCTTCATTGCGCGAGCGCGAGCGCGAGCGCGTGCACGCCGGCGCGGCGCGTCACGGGAATGGCGAGCGAAGCCGGGCGCGGCGCGCCGGCGGACGTAGCGGACATCGGGTGTCTCCTGACGACGGCCGGCGCGTCGCGCGCCCGGGCCGGTTCCGTGTGAAGCTGACGGGAAGCCCACATTCTACGGTTTCGCGGCACATTGCGCCGTCGCGGGGCCGTCGCCGGTCGCCGCCGCGCGCAAAAGCAAAGCACAAAATATTGGTTCGGTCGACGCGTACCCGACGCCACAATCGAACCTCGTCTTCAAGCAAGCGAGGGCAATCATGCGCGCATGCAGCAAATCGGCGTGGCCGCCGCGGCTCGTCACCGTTCCGGGCCTGCACGGCAGCGAAGGCGCTCACTGGCAGACGTGGCTCGAGCGGCAGTTCCCGCGCTCGTTGCGCGTCGAGCAGCACGACTGGGATGCGCCCGATCTCGCGGGCTGGGCGCAAGCGGTGCGCGCGCTGCTCGATCGCGAGCGCGGCCCGTTCGTGCTCGCCGCGCACAGCTTCGGCTGCCTCGCGGCCGCGCATGCGCTCGCGCAGTGGCCGCATGTGGGCGATGTGGCAGGCGTGCTGTTCGTCGCGCCGGCCAGCCCGAAGAAATTCACGTTTGCCGGGCCGTTCGACGCGCGCCGGCTCGCGGTGCCGTCGATCATGATCGGCAGCGAGACCGACCCGTGGATGCCGCTCGCCGACGCGCGCGCGCTCGCGCAGCGCCTGGGCAGCGCGTTCGTGAACCTCGGCGATGCCGGGCACATCAACACGGCGGCCGGCTTCGGGCCGTGGCCGCGCGCGAAATACTTCGTCGACACGCTGGTGCATTGCGCGGCGCCGCTGCGCTTTCGCGACGCGGACGACGGCTTCGAGGCCGCGCTCGTCGAGCGCGCGCTCGCGCACGCGGTCTGACGGGCGGGTTGCGCGGCGCATGCCGTGCCGTTGCGCTGGCGACGGCGCGCGGATGCGCCCGACGGCGGCCGGGTTCGACGCGCTCGGCCGGCTGTGCCCGACATGGCCCGCGAAGCGGCGCGACACCGCGCCGTTCGCGCCGTCGCGGATCGTTACGTCATGCCGGTGGCGGCTCGCCGCACGGGCCCGCCACTCTCCCCGGAGCGGTACCGACTCGTATCGCGCGATGGCGGGATCAGCCCGGCGACGACGCGGCGGCGCCCGACGCGGCCGCGTTCGTGGCGGACTTCGCATCGTCGTCGTCATCGGGCGGATAGTGCACGACGGGCGGCGCGAGCGGCGCGGCGTCGGATGCGGCGGCGTTCGCGGTCGCGTCGCTGTTGAACGCGCTGGCGGCGCCGCTCGATGCGCCGGCCTGCGGCGCGGTGTCGGTCGCGTTGGCGTCGTGCGGCGCGTCGTCGCTGCACGCGGCGACGAAAACGGCGGCACACAGAACGACGGCGACGGAAACGCGACGCATGACTTCTCTCCTGGCAGGCTGATCGGGAAACGTTTTCGAGTATGCCGCCGCGATGCGACGTTTCGGTGAATCGTTGGCGGGCGGGGCGCGATCGCGACATGTTTTCGTCAGGCTGACCGAATGCCCTCGCGGCGATCCGCCGGCACGCGTGGCGGAATTTTCCAGCGGCCGCGGATGCTGTGCGCATTTACACGGTGCGCGTCGCCGCGATCCGGCCACGGCGACGCGGGCGTCATGCGCGGCATCGCGCATGCTCCCGGCAACTTGCGACCGACGTGCGGCCGCTCACGCCCAAAAAACCGGTCGTTATTGCCGCTTCGTCAGCGAACGGCCAGCCGCGCGCCAGCGTGGCGTCATGTAGGCGCGCTTGCCGGCGACGCGGGCGGGCCGCCGCGCGTGCGCGCCGCGGACCGGCGCCGGCACCGTGCATCGGCGCGGCGCTCCGCGGGTTCGCGGCACTGGAATTGCTCGTTGCCGATGCGCATGCCGACCGCGCTGCCATCCGGGCGCGGGCGGCCCATCTGCGTCCATCAACCATGGAGCGAGCAGAAGCCATGTCCAGCGATCGATCCGATTCTCCGCCTGCCGAACCGGCGCGCGACGCCGCCCCGTCGCCGCTGGGGCCCGGTCGTTCGGCGGTGCCGCCGTTGCCGCACGATACGCCGTCCAGCGCCGCACGGCGGCGCTTCCTGCAATCCGCGGCGGCGGCAGCGACCGTCGGCGCCGCCCCGCACGTTCACGCGCAGCCGCCGCGCGCGGCATCCGCACCGGCTGCGCCCCGCCGCGATACGGTGCCCGCGCAGCCCGTGCATCTCGACATCAACGGGCGGGCGTACACGCTGCAGCTCGAACCGCGCGTCACGCTGCTCGACGCACTGCGCGAATACGCCGGGCTCACGGGCACGAAAAAGGGCTGCGATCGCGGGCAGTGCGGCGCGTGCACGGTGCTCGTCGACGGGCGGCGCATCAACGCATGCCTGACGCTCGCGGTGATGCACGAAGGCGAGCGAATCACGACCGTCGAAGGGCTGGCGCGCGACGGCGTGCTGAGCCCGGTGCAGCGCGCGTTCGTCGAGTGCGATGCATTCCAGTGCGGCTACTGCACGTCCGGCCAGCTCTGCTCGGCGACCGCGCTGCTCGACGAGTTCGCGGCGGGCGCCGGCAGCGCCGCCAGCGACGACGTGCGGCGCCCGCCCGCGAGCCTGTCGGACGACGAGATCCGCGAGCGCATGAGCGGCAACCTGTGCCGCTGCGGCGCGTACCCGAACATCGTCGCCGCCGTGCGCGCCGCGCATGCGGCGCACGGCTAGCCGACGGAGGGCAGCGCCATGGAAGCAATCTCCTACGAACGCGCGACCGACGTCGCCGGCGCCGTGCGCGCGGCGCAACGGCCCGGTGCGACGTTCATCGGCGGCGGCACGAACCTGCTGGACCTGATGAAAGGCGGCGTCGCGCGACCCGTCGCGCTCATCGACATCACGCGCATCGCCGGCCTCGATACGGTCGAGGCGCTGCCCGGCGGCGGGGTGCGCATCGGTGCGCTCGTGCGCAACAGCGATGCGGCCGATCATCCGCGCATCCGCGCCGACTATCCGCTGCTGTCGCAGGCGCTGCTCGCCGGCGCGTCCGCGCAATTGCGCAACATGGCGACCGTCGGCGGCAACCTGATGCAGCGCACGCGCTGCCCGTATTTCTACGATCCCGCGTTCGCGCAGTGCAACAAGCGC
Source organism: Burkholderia sp. NRF60-BP8 (assembly GCF_001522585.2). Lineage (NCBI taxonomy): Bacteria > Pseudomonadati > Pseudomonadota > Betaproteobacteria > Burkholderiales > Burkholderiaceae > Burkholderia > Burkholderia sp. NRF60-BP8. The sequence continues at coordinate 3,194,280 of NZ_CP013373.1, read as the reverse complement.
GAGCCGGGCAGCGGCTGCGCGGCGATCGGCGGCCACAACCGGATGCACGCGATCCTCGGCGCGAGCCCGCAGTGCGTGGCGGTGAACCCGTCGGACATGAGCGTCGCGCTCGCCGCGCTCGACGCCGTCGTGCAGGTGAGCGGCCCGCGCGGCGCACGGCAGATCCCGATCGCATCGTTTCACCGGCTGCCGGGCGATCGGCCCGATCTCGACACGACGCTCGAAGCGGGCGAGCTGATCACCGCGGTCGACTTGCCGCCGCCGCGCTTCGCCGACCATGCGCACTATCTGAAAGTGCGGGACCGCGCGAGCTACGCGTTCGCGCTGGTGTCGGTCGCGGCGGCCCTGCGGATGGACGGCCCGCGCGTCGCCGACGCGCGGATCGCGCTCGGCGGCGTCGCGCACAAGCCGTTGCGTGCGATGGAGGCGGAAGCGCATCTCGCGGGCCGCACACCGACCGACGCGACGCTGCGCGAGGCGGCCGCGCTGGCGTTGCGCGATGCGCGACCGCTCGACGGCAATGGATTCAAGGTCGCGCTCGCGCAGCGGGCGATCGTCCGTGCGGTCGAAACGGCCGCCGCGCCGACGGGAGGTGCCGCATGAACACGGTGACGGGACAGCCGCTCGACCGGGTCGACGGCGTGCTCAAGGTGACGGGCGGCGCGCGCTACGCGGCCGAGTTTCCCGATGCGCGGCTCGCGCATGCGGTGCTCGTGACGAGCACGATCGCGTCCGGCCGCATCGAATCGATCGATACGGCGCGCGCCCGCGCGATGCCGGGCGTGCTGATCGTGCTCACGCACGAGAACGCGATGCGGCTGCCCAACGGCGGCCGGCCGCCGCTGTCGCCGCCCGCCGGGCGCCGGCTCACGCTGCTGCAGGACGACACCGTGCGCTACGGCAACGAGCCCGTCGCGGTCGTCGTCGCCGAAACGCTCGAGCAGGCGACCGACGCCGCGGATGCCGTGCGCGTGCGCTATCGCGCGAACGATGCCGCGCTCGATTTCGCGCAGGCGAAGCGCGGCGCGCGCGTGCCGCCGAAGCAGCAGGGGCGCCCGATGGACACGCAGCGCGGCGACGTCGATGCCGGCCTGCGCGAAGGCGCGGTGCGCATCGACGCCACCTATACGACGCCGATGCAGCACCACAACCCGATCGAGCCGCACGCGACGATGGCGCACTGGGACGGCCCGACGCTCACGCTGCACGATGCGACGCAGGGCGTGTCGGGCGCGAGCGCGGCGGTGGCCGCCGTATTCGGCCTCGCGCCGGAACAGGTGCGCGTGATTTCGCCGTTCCTCGGCGGCGGCTTCGGTTGCAAGGGGTCGTCGTGGTCGCACGTGTCGTTGTGCGCGATGGCCGCGAAGCAGGTGGGGCGCCCGGTTCGCCTTGCGCTGACGCGGCCGCAGATGTTCGGCCCGGTCGGCGGTCGGCCGCTCACCGAACAGCGCGTCGTGTTGGCCGCACGCGGGGACGGAACGTTGACCGCGATGCGTCACGACTCGATCGTCACGACGTCGACGTTCGAGGACTGGACGGAAATGTGCGGGATGCCTGCGCGGATCATGTACGCGGTGCCGAACCAGGCGACCACGCACCGGATCGTGTCGCTGAACGTCGGCACGCCGACGTTCATGCGCGCACCCGGCGAGGCGTCCGGCTCGTTCGCGCTGGAATCGGCGATGGACGAGCTCGCGTGGCGGCTCGGCATTGACCCGGTCGCGCTGCGGCTCGCGAATTACGCGCAGGTCGATCCGCAGGACGGCAAGCCGTGGTCGAGCAACAAGCTGCGCGAGTGCTACGAGGTCGGCGCGCGGCGCTTCGGCTGGTCGCGCCGCACCGGCGCGCCGCGCACGATGCGAGACGGCCACACGCTGATCGGCCTCGGGATGGCGGCCGCCACCTATCCGGCGAACCGCAGCGAAGCGTCGGCGCGTGCGCGCATCTTGCCGGACGGCACGGCCGAAGTCGCGTCGGGCACGCAGGACATCGGCACCGGAACCTACACGGTGATGACGCAGGTCGCGGCCGACGCGCTCGGCTTCGCGCCGCAGAACGTGCGCTTCGTGCTCGGCGATTCCACCCTGCCGCGCGCGCCGGTGTCGGGCGGCTCGCAGTCGGCGGCGAGCGTGGCGCCTGCCGTGCGCGAGGCCGCGCGGCAGGCGCGCGCCAAACTGATTGCGCTGGCGATCGCCGATCCGGGCTCGCCGCTGCACGGCGCCACGGCCGACGACGTGACGATCGACGACGGCTGGGTCGTGCAGCGCGGCGACCCGTCGCGACGCGACCCGGCCGCGGCGGTGATCGCGCGCGCCGGCGGCCGGCCGATCGACGCGCAGGCGACGACGAAGCCGGGCGACGAGAAGTCGCGCTATGCGTCCCATTCGTTCGGCGCGGTGTTTGCCGAAGTGCACGTCGATGCCGCGCTCGGCACGCTTCGCGTACCGCGCATCGTCGGCGTCTACAGCGTCGGCAGCGTGCTCAACGCGAAGACGGCGCGCAGCCAATTGATCGGCGGGATGGTGTGGGGGCTCGGCACCGCGCTCGAGGAGGGCTCGCATCTCGACGTGCGGCACGGCCGCTTCACGAACGCGAATCTCGCCGAATATCACGTCCCCGTGAACGCGGACATCGGCGAGCTCGACGTGAGTTTCGTCGACGAAAGCGACACGCATTTCAATCCGCTCGGCATTCGCGGTATCGGCGAGATCGGCATCACCGGCGTGCCGGCCGCGATCGCGAATGCGGTTTATCACGCGACCGGCGTGCGGGTGCGCGATCTGCCGATCACGCTCGACAAGGTCGTGCCGCCGACGCGCGCGTGAGCGTGCCGGGAGGCGGCGTCAGCGTCGCGGCGTCCTGCGCCGCACTTCGCTGCGCAGCCAGTCGAGCCAGGTGCGGATCGCCGCTTCGTGCGGATGGCCGGGGCGCCACACGACGTAGTGCGCGTACACGTCGGTGATGCGCACCGTCGACACGCGCACGAGCGTGCCGGCCGCGAGCTCGGGCTCGATCAGCGAGCGGCGCGCGAGCGCGACGCCGCGCCCCTTCAGCGCAGCATCGATCAACGCGTTCGCATCGGTGAAGCGCGGCGCGCGCGCGGATTCAGTGAGGTCGAGCCGCGCGGCCTGGAACCACGGTTCCCACGGCTGCGCGGGATGGCGCAGCAGCGTCGCGCGCACGAGGTCGGCCGGCGTGCGCGGCACGATGCCGTCGCGATTACGGTAGGCGGGGCTCGCGACCGGAAAGATCGTCTCGTTCATCAGCTTCTCGGCGACGACGCCGGGCCACGTACCAGGCCCGTAGCGCAGCGCGACGTCGATGCGGTCGCGCTTGCGCAGCGGCGCGAGCGCCACGTCCGGATGCAGCGCGATCGAGATGTGCGGATGCGCGGCCGCGAAGCGCGGCAGGCGCGGCGCGAGCCAGCGCTCGGCGACGCTCGGCAGCACGCTCACGTTCAACGTCACGTCGCAGGTGCGCGGGCGGCGGCGCACCGCGAGCGTCGGCTCGAACGCGCGTTCGAGCACGCTCAGGCCCTGGCGCACCTGCAGCGCGAGCGCATGCGCGGCGTGCGTCGGCGTCGCGCCGTTGCGCTCGCGCGTGAAAAGCGGATAGCCGAGCTGCGCCTCCAGCGCGCGGATGTGCTGGCTGACCGCGCCCTGCGTGAGCGCGAGCGCGTCGGCCGCGCGCGTGAAGCTCTGCAGCCGCACGGCGGTCTCGAACGCGCGCAGCGTCTGCAGCGGAGGAAGGTGGATGCGTCGCATGCGGGTATTAGTAACACTAATGTCCGAGCACGACAATTCATCGTTTGCCGCGCATCGGCACGCGTTCCTACACTCGGCTCCGTCTTCCACAGCCCCGTCGGGGTCACACCGCCATGAACGCCTATCGTCTCTATCTTTCGCCGGGCGCCTGCTCGCTCGCCGCCCACATCGCGCTGGAGGAAACCGGCGCGCCGTTCGACATCGAGATCGTCTCGGTGAAGGAGCGGCAGAACCTCGAAGCGCGCTACCTCGCGATCAACGCGAAGGCGCGCGTGCCCGTGCTCGCGATTCCGGGCGAACCGCGTGTGCTGACCGAAACGCCGGCGATCCTCACGTATCTCGCGCGCCGTTACCCGGATGCGCAATTGCTGCCGCTCGGCGATCCGCTGCGCGAGGCGCGCTGCCACGAATGGCTCGCCTGGCTGGTCGGCTGGGTGCATGGCGTCGGCTACGGCGCGCTGTGGCGGCCGGGCCGCTTCATCGACGATCCGGCGCTGCACGGCGCGGTCAGCGCGCAGGGACGCAGCACGATCGAGGCCGCGAACGCGTCGATCGAAGCCTTGCTGGCCGACGGCCGCACGTGGGCCGAACCGGGCGCGCATTCGATCGTCGATCCGTTCCTGCTCGTGCTGTATCGCTGGGGCGTCGCGATCGGGCTCGACATGACGCGACATCCCGCATGGACTGCCCATGCGCAGCGCGAGGCCGAACGGCCGGCCGCGCGGCGTGCGCTGGCGCGCGAGGCGGTCTGACGGGGGCGCGGGCGCAGGGATCCGCGCCGCGCCGCCCGCGCGGAACGGGCGGCGGCTATCTCACCGCGAACAGCGGATAGGTCGCGCCCGCGATCAACGCCGCCGCGAGCCACACCACGCTCCACGAACTCGCGGCGAGCAGCGGCGGAATCGCGAGCGGCGTCGCGAACAGCCCGAGATAGACGATCGTGTTCGCCATCCCGAGCGCGGTGCCCGCGTGGTTCGCGCCCGCGAGCGTCGCCAGCTCCGTGTACGCGACGCCGTGCCATGCCGACACGCAGATGCCGGCGAACACGAGAATCGCGACGATCGCGGCGAGCGGCACCTGCGGGCTGCCGGCCGTCGCCGCCGCGAGCAGCGCGAACGACCCGGCCGCGACGAGCACGGAACCGCGCAGGTACGCGCGCCGGTTGCCGTGCCGGTCGGTATGGCGGCCGCTCCAGACGCGCATCGCCATCGCGCCGAGCTGCAGCGCGACCATCGCCGCGCTGATGCCGGCAAGACCGAGCCGGCCGAAGTCGTGCAGGAACACCGTCGCGAACGTGAGCACCGCGAATTGCGGCGCGCACAGCAGGCCGATGCCGAGCACGATGCGCCACACGGGCCCGCTCGCGAGCGGGTTGCGCGCGCGGCGCGCGGATGGATGCGCAGGCGATTGCGCGGCGGACTGCGACGGCGCCGACTGTCCGTGGGCCGCCTGCGTGAGGCGCGACTGCGTCGGGGTCGCCTGCGTCAGGGCCGCCTGCGCGAAGACCGGTTGCGCGACACGGGGCACGTCGGGCGGCTCGTGCAGCCAGCGCCACGTGAGCGCGGCCGAACCCGCGCACAGCAGCATCAGCGCGCCATAGACCGCAGCGAATCCCGCGTGCGATGCAAGCGACGGCAGCAGCGCCGCGCCGAGGCCGCCCCCGAGCGGCACGGCCGTCTGGCGGATGCTCATCGCGAGCCCGCGTTCGCGCTCGCCGAACCAGCGCATTACCGCGCGCCCGCTCGAGCCGTTCACGCTGCCGCCGAGCAGGCCGACGCAGGCCATCGCCGCGACGACGCGCATCAGCGGCGGCGCCGCGTGCGCGGTCGGGACGATCGTGCCCACCATCAGCGCGAGCATCGCGGCCGTCGCGACGAGCCCGGTCAGCAGCACGCGGCGGTCGCCGAAGCGGTCGGCGGCGATGCCCCACGGCAGCTCGGACAGCGCGACGCCGAAGCCGAGCGCGCCGAGCACGAGGCCGAGTGCGCCGTTGTCCAGATGGTAGGCGGCGCGCATCCACACGGCCGTGGTCGGAATGCCGGCCGCGGCGGCCGAAAAGCTCATGTTGGCGGCGACGCCGGCGGCCAGCACGCGCCAGCGATGGGCCGGCCCGCGCACGTCGCGGGCAGGCGAAGAGGGGGAAGCGATGCACGAGGTATCCATGACGGCAGGCCCGGTTCGAGGTTGACGTGCACAGTCTGGCGGCCTACATTCATCCTGAAAATCGGAAAGTTTTGGATGAATCGTTCGATGAAACAGGATGATTGAGATGCCCGGACAAGACATTCCGCGCGACGGCGGCGAGCCGCTCGCGATGGCCGATGCCGCGCTGGCGCGGCCCAACTTCGACGTCGCGGCGCTGCGCAGCCTCGTCGCGGGCGTGGATCTCGGCAGTTTCGCGAAGGCGGCGGACCGTGTCGCGCGCTCGTCGTCGGCGGTGAGCGCGCAGATCCGCAAGCTCGAGGAGCAGGCCGGCACGCCGCTGTTCGTGAAAGCGGGGCGCGGGCTCGCGCTGACCGATGCCGGCGACGCGATGCTGCGCTACGCGCGGCGGATGATCGAGCTGAACGACGAGGCGGCCGCGGCCGTGCGCGGCGTGAAGCTCGACGGCTGGGTACGCGTCGGGCTGCAGGAGGATTTCGGCGAGGCGATCCTGCCGGACGTGCTCGGGCGGTTCGCGCGTGCGCATCCGAAGGTGAAGATCGAGGCGCGCGTGGCGCGCAACGCCGATCTGCTCGACCGGCTCGATGCGAACCAGCTCGATCTGGCGCTCGTGTGGGGCGATCCGGCGTCGGCGGCGCTCGTGTCGCGGGCGGGGATCGACGGCGAAGCGATCGCGCAGGTGCCGATGCAGTGGATCGGCGCGGCGGCGGGCGGTGGTTTCGGTGTGCCGGATGGCGGGGGGGACGCGGGTGGGGAAGGCGGCGTCGACGAAACCGGCGGCCGTGCCGTGCGGGCGACGGACGAGCCGTTGCCGCTCGTCGTGTTCGACCGGCCGTGCCGGTTCTTCGGCGCGGCGACCGATGCGCTCGATCGTGCCGGCGTGCCGTGGCGCGTCGCGTTCACGACGCCGAGCCTGGCCGGGCTATGGGCGGCCGCGGCGGCGGGGCTCGGGCTGACGGTGCGCTCGCATTACGGGTTGCCGGCTTCGGTGCGCGTGCTCGATGCCGCGTCGTGCGGGCTGCCGGCGCTGCCGAGCTTGCCGCTGATCCTGCTGCGGCGCACGTCGTCGGCGACCCCGACGGTCGACCGGCTTGCACGGATCGTGACGCAGGCGGTGCGGGGCGCGACGGAGGAGGGCGGCGTAGCGCTCGCGGCGTGACGAGCCGCCGAGATCCGGCAGGCATCCCCCATTCGGCTGAATGGATCGTTCGGGCCGACTTGAATACAGTGGTGGCATCCAAAGCGGAGGTCATCATGCAACGCGCAAATATCCCCGGCACCACGGCCGATCCATCGCAACAAGTCGACGTTTCGATTTCCGGCAAGGAAACCGCGATCTCGAACCCGCCAGCATCCGGGGATCGGTCCGTATCCGTCAAACGGCCCGTTCGGTTCGGCCTCCTGCGAGGTCAGGTTCGGATTGCGGACGACTTCGACGCACCGCTGCCCGACGACTTGCTGGCTGCTTTCGAAGGGCGCTGATGCGGTTGCTGCTCGATACGCACATCTTCTTGTGGAGCGTGACCGATGACCCGAAGCTCAGCGCCCGAGCACGCAGGCTGATCGCGGATGCCGACGAGCGGTTCGTCAGCAGCGCGAGTATCTGGGAAGCCGCGATCAAGGCCGGCTTGGGGAAGCTCGATGTCGACGTGGATCGGCTAGTTCGCGTGCTTCGGGCGAGCGGGTTCCGCGAACTGCCGGTCCGGGCCGTACACGGGGCAGCCGTACGCAACTTGCCGAGCCATCATCGCGACCCGTTCGATCGGCTGCTCGTTGCGCAGGCCCAGCATGAACCCCTGCGGCTCGTCACCGCCGATGGGCATCTCGCCCGGTACGGCATGTCTGTGGTTCTGACAGTCTGAAACAATCTGCCAGGCGGGAAGCCGGCGGTCGCCGGCCCCCGATGCATGACCGGCCGTTCATACAGCCGCAGCGTGCGGTTCGATTTCCTCGAGCGCCGCACGGAGCCTGCCCAGCCTCTCCCGCAACCCGTCGCTCGCCGGCACGAACGGCAGCCGCAACCCGTCCTCGCACCACCCTTGCGCGGCGAGCACGGCCTTCACCGGTGCCGGGTTCGGTTCCGCGAACAGCGCTGCGACGAGCGGCTGCAGCGCGACCGACAGGCGCCGCGCGTCGGCGAGCCGCCCGTCGCGCAGCCACGCATGAATCCGCACATGCCATTCGGGCAGCACGTGCGCGCTGCTCGCGATCGCGCCGTGCGCGCCTGCGCACATCGCCGCGAAGTTCTGGTTGTCGTCGCCGGACAGGATCGCGAGCGGCGTGTCGTGCACGAGCCGGCTCATCCGGTCGAGCGTGCCGCCGCATTCCTTGATGCCCGCGACGCGCGGATCGCGGGCGAGCGCCTGCAGCGTGTCCAGTTCGACGTTCACGCCGGTGCGGTACGGGATGTTGTAGACGAGCACGGGCAGGTCGGCCGCGTCGACGATCGCCTCCACATGGCGGCGGATGCCGTCCTGCGTCGGCCGCACGTAGACGGGCGGCGTGACGAGCAGCCCGTCGGGGCGCAGCGCCGCGAGCTCCCGCGCGCGGGCAGCCGCGAAATGCGTCGCGCTCGCGGTCAGCCCGACGACGATCGGCAGCGCGGGCGCCGCGTCGCGCAGCGTCGCGAACACCGCGTCCTGTTCGCGCGCGTCGAGCAGCACGCCTTCGCCGGTCGTCGCGCCCGCGACGAAGCCTGCGATGCCGGCGGCCGCATAACGGCGTGCGAGCCGCGCGAGCGCCGCGTGATCGACCTCGCCGTGGTGGAACGGCGTGACGATCGGCAGCCAGATACCTTCGAAACGTGTGTTCATGCAAAGCCTCATGGTGGAAACGGAGTGGGAAGGAACCGTTCCGCCGGCGGGGGGCCGGAGCGAGGCGTGCGTGCAAGGAGAATGAAACGACCTGCGGGCATCCCGTCCGGCATTCGCCTGACGGGACGCGACGTCCCCGTCAGTCGAGGAGTCGTTTTTTCAGTTTCAGCCCGGCCGCGCGCGCACCTGCCGCGACGGCGGCGAGGATCGAGGGCGAGCGCAGGGTAGCGGACATGGATGAACCGTGAGTGGGCTGAGCGGCGATCTTAACACCGGGGCGGCAGGGCGCGCGAGCCCCGGCCGTCGTTTAGCAGGATTCGAGATTTGCTTTTCACGACTGATTGGAAGGCGCGCTGCGCCCGGCCGCTAGAATGCCCGCTTACGTTTCGATGACGGCGCGTACGCGTGCGGTCACGCACATTCACCACCACTGGAAACGGGGCATATCACGATGGCAAGCATCAAGGGGATCGGCCGCTGGCTGCACACGGGCGCGGCGGCGCTGGTCGTGGCGGCGACGGCCGCGCAGGCGGACACGTCGATCCTGAACGTGTCGTACGACGTGACGCGCGAGCTCTACAAGGACATCAACACGAGCTTTGCCGCCGCCTACAAGCAGAAGACCGGCGAGACGGTCACGATCAAGCAGTCGCACGGCGCGTCGAGCGCGCAGGCGCTGTCGGTGCTGCAGGGGCTGCAGGCCGACGTCGTGACGATGAACCAGCCGAACGACATCGACCTGCTCGCCGAGCGCGGCCAGTTGCTGCCGAAGGACTGGCGCGCGCGCTTCCCCGACAACAGTTCGCCGTACTCGACGACGATGGTGTTCCTCGTGCGCAAGGGCAACCCGAAGGCGATCAAGGACTGGAGCGATCTCGCGAAGCCGGGCGTCCAGGTGATCATCGCGAACCCGAAGACGTCGGGCAACGGCCGCTATGCGTATCTCGCCGCCTGGGGCTTCCAGAAGCAGAAGGGTGCGACCGACCAGCAGGCGCTCGACTTCGAGAAGGCGATCTTCCGCAACGTGCCGGTGCTCGATTCGGGCGGCCGCGGCGCGACGACGACGTTCACGCAGCGCGGCATCGGCGACGTGCTCGTCACGTTCGAGAACGAGGTCGCGCTGATGGACACGGGCGCGTCGGGCGCGCAGTTCGACGCCGTGTATCCGTCGGCGAGCATCCTCGCGGAGCCGCCCGTCGCCGTCGTCGACAAGGTGGTCGACAAGAAAGGCACGCGCAAGGTCGCGCAGGCGTATCTCGACTACCTGTACACGCCGCAAGCGCAGGAGATCATCGCGCAGCACCATCTGCGCCCGCGCGACGCGGCCGTGCTGAAGAAACATGCGGCCGAGTTCAAGCCGCTGAAGACGTTCAGCGTCGAGCAGGTCTTCGGCAGCTGGGCGAACGCGCAGAAGACCCATTTCGCCGACGGCGGCACGTTCGACCAGGTGATCGTCGACCGGAAGTGATCGCGGCGGGCGCCGCGCGCGAGCCCGCACGACGACCCAGCCGGCCGCTCGTGCGGCCGGCTTTTTTTCGCGGCTGCGCAGCGGGTTTCCGTTCCGAATCGCCCCGCATTCCCGGCCGCTGCCGCGCGTGCTACGCTCATCGCCTCCCTGCAACCGGCGCCGCGCGATGAACGTCGATTCGTCCTCCCCAGCCTCCCGCGGCCGTGGCCGCAAGATCTGGTCGGGCACCCGCCCGGTGATCGCGTACGGGATGCCGCCGCTCGGCTGGCGCGATTTCTATCACCGCGCGCTGACGGTGAGCTGGCCCGTGTTCTTCCTGTCGCTCGCGGTGCTGTTCCTGCTGCTCAACGGCGGCTTCGCGACGCTCTACCTGCTCGGCCATGCGCCGATCGCGAACCAGTCGCCGGCCGGCTTCGGCGGCGCGTTCTTCTTCAGCGTCGAGACGCTCGCGACCGTCGGCTACGGCGACATGCATCCGCAGACGGTTTATGCGCACCTCGTCGCGACGTTCGAGATCTTCGTCGGGATGTCGGGCATCGCGCTGGCCACGGGGCTCGTGTTCGCGCGGTTTTCGCGGCCGCAGGCGAAGATCCTGTTCGCGCGCTACGCGATCGTGCGGCCGCTGAACGGCCGGATGACGCTGATGGTGCGCGCCGCGAATGCCCGCCAGAACGTGATTGCCGAGGCACAGGCGAAGCTGCGGCTGATGCGCGTCGAAGGCACGCACGAGGGCTATTCGCTGCGCAAGATTCACGACCTGCCGCTCGTGCGCAACGAGCATCCGATCTTCCTGCTCGGCTGGAACCTGATGCACGTGATCGACGAGTCGAGCGCGCTGTTCGGCGAGACGCCCGAATCGCTCGCCGCGCGCGACGCGCAACTGTTGATCACGATCGAGGGCTCGGACGAGACCACCGCGCAGGTCATGCAGGCGCGTCATGCATGGGCGCATGGCGAGATCCGCTGGCGCCACCGCTATGTCGACCTGATGCACGACGAGGACGGCATCACGCACATCGATTACACGCATTTTCACGACGTCGTGCCGATCGACGTCGACACGGACGCGCGCGGTTCGCCGGGCGTGGCGATCGACGCGGACGCGTCGCCGCCGGGGCCGGCCGCGCAGACGTGACCGACGGCGGCGGGGCGCCGCCCCGGTGCGCGTCACGCGTGCAGCAGACGCGCCGCTTCGCGCCGTTCGATCGCGACCGCGCGGCGGAACGCGTCGCGGTCCTCGGCGCGCGCGACGTAGTCGCCGAGCACGCCTTCGTGCGGCAGCAGATGCGCGTCGAACGCGATCTTCAGCGTGCTCGCGAGCAGCAGGTCGGCCGCGGTGAAGCGCTCGCCGACGAGCCAGCGACTGTGGGCGAGCGCTTGCGCGAGGGCACGCTGCACGCGCGCGATGTTGCCCCAGCCGAACGCGACCGGATTGCCCGACGCGCCGGTGAATTTCTCGGCCATCGCCGGTTCGAGGCAGGTCGGCGTGAAGAACATCCATTGGAGGAAGCGGCCGCGCAGCAGATCGTCGGGGGCGATGCCGAGGCCGGCAGCGGGGCAGCGATCGGCGAGATAGAGCAGCACGGCGCCCGATTCGGCGAACGGGGCGCCGCCGTCGTCGAGCGCGGGCAGCTTGGCCATCGGGTTGACCTGCACGAAAGCATCGCTGCCCTGTTCGTGCGAGCGCAGATCGACCGGCACGAGTTCGTACACCACACCGATTTCCTCGAGCATCCACAGCGCCCGGAATGCCCGGGTCTTCGGCCAGTAGTAGAGCTTCATCGCGCCTCCGCGTTTGGGTGCAGGTGTCGATCCGGTGGAGGCTCAAGCGTACCCGAGCGCGGGAGGTTGGGACAGGGGCGCCCGGCTAGGGGCTTCAGAGTCGGTCGCACGCAGTGAAGCCGGCGCAAGACGCGATGAAATCCTTCTGTGACAGGGGTTCTATAAATAACTAGTTATACAAAAACTAGTTATTTGTAGAACTCCTTCAGAAAATCCCGGCGAAAAAGCGGCATCACTACAATGTGCCGGGCCCAATCCGCAGCCTCCGTTCACACGGCAACGCAATCGGCCGCTCGCCCGCGATTCGCCGACGCATCGCGCAACCCCGCATCTACTGGAGACCCGTCACGCATGGCAAACGACGATCGCACCACGATCATTCCGCGCAGGACACCCGAATCGGCGGCCATGGTGGCCGAGATCAAACGGGCGATGGCGATCACCGCGCGGCTCAACCGCCTGACGTTCGACGATGCGGCGGACGTGCGCGCATTGTTCGGCGAACTGATCGGCACGCAGGTGGACGACGGTTTCGTGCTGATCCCGCCGTTCCATGCGACGGGCGGCGCCGGCATGAAGCTCGGGCGCAACGTGTTCGTCAACCAGAACTGCACGTTCTACGACCTGGGCGGGCTTGAGATCGGCGACGACGTGATGATCGGCCCGAACGTCAGCCTCATCACGTCCGGTCATCCGGTCGAGCCGTCGCGGCGACGCGACGGCGTGGTCGCGAAGCCGATCGTGATCGGGCGGAACGTGTGGATCGGCGCAGGTGTGACGATCATCGGCGGCGTGACGATCGGCGAGAACGCGGTCGTCGCGGCCGCGGCTGTCGTCACGCGGGACGTGCCGCCGAATACGCTGGTCGGCGGCAATCCGGCGAAGATCATCCGGTCGATCGCGGAATAACGTCGCCCGGGCGTGCCGGCGCGACGAAGCAGCGTCGACGGGATGTGGACAACACGTCGCCAAGGCTACTCGAAACGCTGTGCAATCGAACGGTGAGTGTGCCGTCGAGGCCGTCCGGACAAGCCTTTGCGGCTTTTCCGGGATTTCGTGCGCCAAGGCGTCCGTCGATCGGCAGATGAAGATTCGGTCGCGCCTCCGATTGTGGATATCCGCGCGTCGAAACGACTCGGCGCCCTGTGGTTTTCACAGGTGAGGATGACCGGATGCTGCGCAAGACATGAAGCGGGGTGTGGACAACTCGCGTCCGGACGAAGCGAAATGCTGTGAAATTCAATGGTGAGTGTCGCGACCGATCCGGCTGCGCGCCCGCCCCGACGCGGGTTTCGAGCCAGTGTCGCCGTGCGGGGCGACGCGCATTCTAGCCGATGGCGCGCGTATGCGCCCCCGGGCATGCGGGCCGGGCGACGTCGATATCCGGCTCCGGCCCCCAATCGAACGGCTGTGCATTCTAACGGTGAGCGCCGGTGCGTGGTTCGCAACGCGCGGATTTCGACGCGCTTGGCCGCTTGCTTCAGCGACGCTGCGCGCTGTGCAATTCAATGGTGAGCGTGTGCCCGCGATCGGCGCGTCGCCCTTCAGGATGCGGCCGTTCGACCGCCGACGCCACGTGAAGCAATGTTCCTGTCAGGCCGAGGAGCCAGATTGCGAGCAACGGCTACGCGCATTGTCGTGTGGATATCCGTCCGCCGAAACGACTCTGGGCACTGTGTATCTCGACGGTGAGCATCGGTGCCTGATCGCGTGATGAGCCGCTTCCAGTATGGACCGCCGGTCGTTGGCGTCCCTCGAGAGGCGCGGCGGTTATCGATCGGAGAACGCTCGTCCATGTGGATATCCGGCCCGCTCCATCACTCGAAGCGCTGTGGTTTTCAACGGTGAGAGTGCCCGGATGGCCGGGAGGCAACGCGGATCCGCACGTGGACAACTGCCACCGCAGCCAGTCGAGTTCCTGTGTATATCAACGGTGAGCGTGAGTCGGCAATCGCATGGCCTGCGTGTTCAAGCGAGGGTATCCGGCCCGGTCGATCACTCGAAGCGCTGTGGTTTTCAACGGTGAGGGTGCGCGGATGGCCGGGAGGCAACGTGGATCCGCACATGGACAACTGCCATCACAGTCAGTCAAACCCCTGTGTATATCAATGGTGAGAGTGCGTCGGCAATCGCGTGGCCTGCGTGTTCAGGCGGGAGCATCCGTCCCGGTCAAGCACTCGAAGCGCTGTGTATTTCAACGGTGAATGCGATCCGGCAATCGCGCGGCATGCGGGATCCGGCGCGAGGACATTCGCCCTCCAAACCCACGCTCGACGCTGTGTATTCGAGCGGTGAGCGCAAGCAGAGGACCGACGAAACCCCGCGATTTCCGATGGGGATATCCATCGCCGCGACCCACTCGCCAAGCTGTGAATTTCAACGGTGAGCGCCGTTGCCCGAGCGTCCCGCATGTCGATTCCGGATGTGGACATCCCGGCTTCGACGCCACTCGAAATGCTGTGCAATCGAACGGTGAGCGCGCGAACCCGATCGGCCGAAGGGGGCGGCGTTGTGGACATCCGTCGCTTCCGGCCACTCGGAACGCTGTGCATTTCAATGGTGAGGGCGACGGCCTATGCCGCCGAAACCCTTGTCGGCCGAGGTTCGCGCGCCGATCGCCGGTCGGGCGGCGACCCTTGCGACCTGCGCCGGCTTTTCCGCCCGAGCGTCGACCGCCGCCGACGCATCACCCACCGCGCTCCTGCCGCCCGCGCGAAAACTCTCTCAAATGTCGGCCAAAAGCTGCGCAGTTTTTCTCGCTGCGCGCCGGTCCGAGCAAGATGAGGAAAAACATTCTCGGCGGCGCGCGAAAAAATAGAGCCATTCGCTGCCGGCACCGGCGCGTCATCCGACGCCCCGCCGCGCACGGCCCAGAACAGCACAATCCGGAGACTCCCCCCATGACCGCCCGCCTGCCCGTCGACGGCACGCCTGCCCTGTCCGACTACCGCCTGACCGACAACCTGACCGCGACGCGCGGCCGGATCTTCCTGACCGGCACGCAGGCGCTGATCCGCCTGCTGCTGATGCAGCGCGCGGCCGACGTCGAGCAGGGGCTGAACACAGCCGGCTTCGTCAGCGGCTACCGCGGCTCGCCGCTCGGCATGGTCGATCAGCAGCTGTGGAAGGCGAAGAAACTGCTCGACGCGAGCGGCGTGCGCTTCCTGCCCGCGATCAACGAGGAACTCGGCGGCACGGCCGTGCTCGGCACGCAGCGGGTCGAGGCCGACCCCGAGCGCACGGTCGAGGGCGTGTATGCGATGTGGTACGGCAAGGGCCCGGGCGTCGATCGCGCGGGCGACGCGCTGAAGCACGGCAACGCGTACGGTTCGTCGCCGCACGGCGGCGTGCTGGTCGTCGCGGGCGACGACCATGGCTGCGTGTCGTCGTCGATGCCGCACCAGAGCGACTTCGCGATGATGGCGTGGCACATGCCGGTCGTGAACCCGTCGAACATCGCCGACATGCTCGAATTCGGCCTGTACGGCTGGGCGCTGTCGCGCTACTCGGGTGCGTGGGTCGGCTTCAAGGCGATCTCGGAAACGGTCGAGTCGGGCTCGACCGTCGACCTCGATGCGTTGCAGACGCGCTGGCCGGCGCCGGCAGGATTCACGCCGCCCGCGGGCGGCCTGCACAACCGCTGGCCTGACCTGCCGAGCCTCACGATCGAGGCGCGCCTCGCGGCGAAGCTCGACGCGGTCCGCCACTTCGCGCGCGTCAACAGCATCGACAAGTGGATCGCGCCGAGCGCGCACGCGAACGTCGGGATCGTCACCTGCGGCAAGGCGCACCTCGACCTGATGGAAGCGCTGCGCCGCCTCGACCTGACGGTCGCCGATCTCGACGCGGCCGGCGTGCGGATCTACAAGGTCGGCCTGTCGTATCCGCTCGAAATGACGCGGCTCGAGACCTTCGTCGACGGGCTCGCCGAAGTGCTGGTGATCGAGGAGAAGGGCCCCGTCATCGAGCAGCAGATCAAGGACTACCTGTACAACCGTGCCGAAGGCGCGCGCCCGCGCGTGCTCGGCAAGCACGACGCGGCCGGCGCGTGCCTGCTGTCCGAGCTCGGCGAACTGCGTCCGTCGCGCATCCTGCCGGTGTTCGCCGACTGGCTCGCACGGCACAAGCCGGCGCTCGACCGCCGCGAACGGCTCGTCGATCTCGTCGCGCCGCAGATCCTGTCGAACGAGGCCGATGCGGTGAAGCGCACGCCGTACTTCTGCTCGGGCTGCCCGCACAACACGTCGACGAAGGTGCCGGAAGGCTCGATCGCGCAGGCCGGCATCGGCTGCCACTTCATGGCGTCGTGGATGGAACGCGACACGACCGGGCTGATCCAGATGGGCGGCGAGGGCGTCGACTGGGCCGCGCACGCGATGTTCACGAACACGAAGCACGTGTTCCAGAACCTCGGCGACGGCACCTACTTCCATTCGGGCATCCTCGCGATCCGCCAGGCGGTCGCCGCGAAAGCGAACATCACGTACAAGATCCTCTACAACGACGCGGTCGCGATGACGGGCGGCCAGCCGGTCGACGGCAGCATCTCGGTGCCGCAGATCGCGCGGCAGGTCGAGGCCGAAGGCGTGTCGCGCTTCGTCGTGGTGTCCGACGAGCCGCAGAAGTACGACGGCCATCACGGGCAGTTCCCGGCCGGCACGACGTTCCATCACCGCAGCGAACTCGACGCGGTGCAGCGCGAATTGCGCGAGACGCCGGGCGTCACCGTGCTGATCTACGACCAGACCTGCGCGGCCGAGAAGCGCCGCCGCCGCAAGAAAGGCGAATTCCCCGACCCGGACAAGCGCCTGTTCATCAACGACGCGGTGTGCGAAGGCTGCGGCGATTGCGGCGTGCAGTCGAACTGCCTGTCGGTCGAGCCGCTCGAAACGCCGCTCGGCCGCAAGCGCCGCATCGACCAGTCGTCGTGCAACAAGGACTATTCGTGCGTGAACGGCTTCTGCCCGAGCTTCGTGACGGTCGAAGGCGCGGCGCTGAAGAAGGCGGCCGGCGCCGCATTCGACGAAGCGGCGCTCGCCGCGCGCGTCGACGCGTTGCCGGTGCCGGCGACGCATCTCGACGCGGCGCCGTTCGACATGCTGGTGACGGGCGTCGGCGGCACCGGCGTCGTGACGGTCGGCGCGCTGATCAGCATGGCCGCGCACCTCGAAGGCAAGAGCGCCTCGGTGCTCGACTTCATGGGCTTCGCGCAGAAGGGCGGCTCGGTGCTGTCGTTCGTGCGGATCGCGTCCAGCGACCGCTGGCTGAACCAGGTGCGCATCGACACGCAGCAGGCCGACGTGCTGCTCGCGTGCGACATGGTCGTGGGCGCAAGCGCCGAAGCGCTGCAGACGGTGCGTCACGCGCGTTCGCGGATCGTCGTCAACACGCACCGGATCCCGAATGCGTCGTTCGTGCAGAACCCCGACGCGAACCTGCACGCGGATGCGCTGCTCGAGAAGATGCGCCACGCGGCCGGCGACGGCTACCTGTCGAGCTGCGACGCGCAGGCGCTCGCCGCGAAGTTCCTCGGCGATTCGATCGGCGCGAACATCCTGATGCTCGGCTACGCGTGGCAGCTCGGCCTCGTACCGGTGTCGCTCGCCGCGATGATGCGCGCGATCGAGCTGAACAACGTCGC
Organism: Burkholderia sp. NRF60-BP8; assembly: GCF_001522585.2. Lineage (NCBI taxonomy): Bacteria > Pseudomonadati > Pseudomonadota > Betaproteobacteria > Burkholderiales > Burkholderiaceae > Burkholderia > Burkholderia sp. NRF60-BP8. The sequence goes on along the minus strand of NZ_CP013373.1, from coordinate 3,176,649 downwards.
GGTGCCGATGAACAAGCTCGCGTTCTCGATCGGCCGGATGGCGGCCGGCGACGCGGCGGGCCTCGATGCGTTGTGGAATGCGCGGCATGCGGTGGCCGCCCACGCCGCGCCGGAGACGCTCGCCGAGCTGATCGCCGATCGCGAAGCGCGCCTCGACGCATACGGCGGCGCGCGCTACGTCGAGCGCTACCGTGCGCTGGTGAACGCGGCGCGCGCGAAGGGCGACGACGCGCTCACGCGCGCGGTCGCGACGACGTTCTACCGGCTGCTCGCGGTAAAGGACGAATACGAAGTCGCGCGGCTGTACACGGACGACGCGTTCCGCTCGGCGCTCGAAGCGCAGTTCGAAGGCGTGCCGGGCCACGCGTACCGCGTGAAGTTCAACCTGGCGCCGCCGACGGTCGCGAAGGCCGGCAGCGACGGCGGCACGCCGAAGAAGCGCGTGTTCGGCCAGTGGATGTGGCCGGTGCTCGGCATGCTGGCGCGCGTGCGCAGCCTGCGCGGCACGTGGCTCGATCCGTTCGGCCGCACGGTCGAGCGCAGGATGGAGCGCGCGCTGGCCGACGACTACGAGACCACGCTCGCGCGTGCGTTCGCCGCGATGACGCCCGGCAATGCGGCGCAGGTCGTGCAACTGGCCGACCTGCACGCGCGCGTGCGCGGCTTCGGCCACGTGAAGGTGCGCAACCTCGCCGGCGTGAAGCGCGCGGAACGCGAGCTCGCGTTGCAGCTCGGTATCGACGCGGCGACGAGCGCGGCCGTGCAGCACGCGCTCGACGAGATGAAGGGCGCGGGGATGCTGAAGGGGATTCCGGTCGTCGTCGCGAAGTAACGCGATCGCGAGCGGAGGCGAGAACGGCGACGCCGATGCGTCGCCGTTTTTTCATGCCCGCGGGCGGCGGCGCGCAAGCCGCGGCCGGTCGCTCAGAGAATGCCTTTCTTGCGCGTCGACAGCGCGGTTTCGGACAGGTCGATCTCGCGAAGCAGCTTCGTCAGCGTCTCGTCGGAAATCTTGCTGTCGCTGCGCAGCCGATACAGCGCCGAGCGTTCCGCGCGCACGGCCGCGATCCGCATCTGCAGCTCCATCGTTTCGGCCTGCTGCGCTTGCGCGCGCGGCGTGGGGCCGTCTTCGGCCAGCGCGGCCAGCCGGCGGCGGTACTGGTCCATCACGCGTGCGGAGATGTCCGCGCAGCGTGCCGCGCCCGATTCGTCGAGATCGGCCGAGATCGCGTCGTGCGACGAATCGACCGCGCGGATCGCGGCCTGCGCGGCGGCCGAGCGTGCGAGGCGCTCCTCGTCGCCGAGCGGGTTGCGCGTCGAGCGCACGCCGCGCAGCAGCAGCGGCAGGCCGACCACCGCGACGATCAGCGAGCCCAGGATCACGGCCGATGCGATGAAGACCGCGGTGTCGCGGCCCGGCAGCGGTGCGCCGTCGGACAGCGCGACCGGGATCGACAGCACGCCGGCGAGCGTGACCGCGCCGCGCACGCCGCCGACCGTCATCACCGCGATCGTGCGCACGCCGGCCATCGTGCCGGCGAGGCCGTGGCGCGCGGCTCGGCGGCTCGCGAACCAGCGCAGCAGCCACACCCACAGGAAGCGGATCGCATACAGCGCGAGAATCATCGCGCACACGTTGAAGATCATGCGGCCGACCAGCGCGTCGCTCGTATGGTGCGCGTCGACGAGCGCGCGGCCGATGATGTGCGGCAACTGCAGCCCGAGCATGATGAACACCATGCCGTTGAACACGAACTCGATCATCGCCCACGTGCTTTCGGCGCGCACGCGCGACGCGACGGTGCTTTTACGCGAGAAGCTCGTGTAGTTCATCATCATCCCGGCCGACACGGCCGCGAGCACGCCCGACAGGTCGAGGTGCTCGGCGAACAGGTAGGCCGCGAACGGCACCAGCAGCGTCATCACGATGCCGGGGGCCGGATCGCCCTCCTGCTCGGCATTCAGGAAGCGCGTCGACAGCGCGCTGAACAGCCACGCGACGAGCGCGCCCGTCGCGAGCCCGCCGGCCGCGACGATCACGAACGTGACCGATGCGGCGCGCAGCGAGAACACGCCGGTCAGCGCGGCCGCGATCGCGAACTTCAGCGCGACGAGGCCCGACGCGTCGTTCATCAGCGCCTCGCCTTCGAGGATGTGCATCAGTTGCGGCGGAATGCGCCCCTTGCCTGCGATGCCGGACAGCGCGACCGCATCGGTCGGCGACAGCACCGCCGCGAGCGCGAACGCGATCGGCAGCGGCAACTCGGGAATCAGCCAATGCGCGAAGTAGCCGACTGCGAGTACCGTCATGAACACGAGCCCGAACGCGAGCATCAGGATCGCGCGGCGCTGCAGGTAAAGCTCGCGTTTGGGAATTCGCCAGCCGTCCGCGAACAGCAGCGGCGGAATGAACAACAGCATGAAGATTTCGGGGTCGAACGTGACGTGCAGGTTCAGCTTCGGCCACGCGAGCATCGCGCCGAACGCGATCTGCATCAGCGGCAGCGGCAGTTGCAACGGCAGGAGGCGCGTGACGGCGCCGGACAGCGCGACGGTCAGCAGCAGGATCAGGACTGTGAAGACGATTTCCATCGATACGGCGGAGAGGCAGAATGAAACGGTCGTACGGAGTGTAGCGTGCCGACGTGACGGATGCGCTCGAGCGGCCGGTGCGTGCGCACGGAAATGGTGCGCCGGCGCTGCGCCACGATGGTGCGGCGGCCCGGCGCGGCCGTGCGGCGCATGGGTTCCGCGCACCTTGCACGGAGCTTGCTTGAAGGTGAGCAAGCCGCCCGGCCCGAGCCAGGCAACCGAGGGTCCAACCATGACATTGCGCGCGCCGTCCCGTTCGTCGTCCGTTTCGCCGGACGTCGCGTTCGACTGCATCACCAGGAGAAGGGCATGACGATCGTGCAACAGGAGCGTCCGGCCGCCGCGTCGCCGTACCGGTTCGAGCGGGAGATGAGCTCCGGCTTAGAACGGCTCGCGACGCAGCACCGCGACCTGACGCTCACGACCGTATTCCAGCCGATATTCAGCCTGTCGCACCAGCGTGCGGTCGGCTACGAGGCGCTGCTGCGCGCGCACGATGCGCTCGACCGCGCCGTGTCGCCGCTCGACGTGTTCGGCGAAGCCGCTCGCCGCGGCGAGCTGCTGCAGCTCGACCGGCTCGCGCAGGCGCTGCATCTGGAGAACTTCGCGTTGCTCGGCGCGGAGCGCGAGTGGCTGTTTCTCAACGTCCATCCGGGCGTGCTCACGGATTCGTTCCAGGCGGCCGCGCTGCTCGCGAACCTGAAGCGGCTCGGCATGCCGCCGCGGCGCATCGTGCTCGAAGTGCTCGAACAGCGCGCGGAGGACGTCGAGCGGCTCGCGGAGGCCGTGCGCGAGTTCCGCACGCACGGTTTCCTGATCGCGCTCGACGATTTCGGCGCGGGCCATTCGAACCTCGAGCGGATCTGGCAGCTGAACCCGGACATCGTGAAGCTCGACCGGATCATGTTGTCGCACGCGGCACATCGCACGGGGCTCACCGCGATCCTGCACGGGCTCGTGACGCTGTTGCACGAGGCCGGCAAGCTGGTGCTCGTCGAAGGGATCGAGACCGAGCACGAAGCGCAGATCGCGCTGTCGTGCGAGGCCGATTTCGTGCAAGGCTACTACTTCGGCCGGCCGGCGCCGGGGCTGCCCGACAGCGCGACCGCGACCGGCTGCATCGGCGAGCTGACCGAGCGCTTTCGTCAGCAGACCGAAGCGCGCGAGCGGCGCGACACGCAGCGGCTCGCGCCGTACCTGCGCGCGTTCGAACGGGCGGCCGAGCGTCTCGAGGCCGGCGAGCCGCTCGACGAGGTGTGCTGGAACTTCCTCGCGCTCGACGCGGCTGCGCGCTGCTTCCTGCTCGACGCGCAGGGCCGGCAGTCGGGCCGCAACGTCGTACTGCGCGCCGATCGCGCGCTGGCCGAGGCGCGCTTTTCGCCGCTGGCGGACGCGCAGGGCGCGAACTGGCTGCGCCGGCCGTATTTCCGCTCGGCGATCGCCGAACCGGGGCGCGTGCAGGTCACGCGGCCGTACCTGTCGATCAACGAGGCGCAGCCGTGCGTGACGCTGTCGGTGGCCGTGCGCGTCGGCGATGCGCAACGCGTGCTGTGCGGCGACATCGACTGGAGCGACGACGACGAGCAGGCCGCCTAGCGGCACGCGGTCCGGATGCGGCGAGCGACGGCGCGGGGACGTCCGTTGCGTTCGCCGTGCGGTTCCCCGACAATGGCGCGAGCGCGGCCGTCGTGACCGTGCGCGCGCCGTCCCGGGGGCCACCATGGCGGCGAATATAAAAAGGAAAACACCATGAAAAGACCGATTTCGCTGACCATCCTCGCGTGGATCATCATCGTGACCAACGCGATCACCTGCGTCTACACGCCGTTCTCGATCGGCATGCCGACGACCCAGGCGCTGATGTCGCACTACCTGCTGCCCGTCTGGGCGACGTTCGGCATCAGCATGATCATCGAGGTCGCGAACGTCGTGATCGGCATCGCGATCCTCAAGGGGCGCGAATGGTCGCGCAAGGCCTATATCGTGACGTTCGTATTCGGCATCGCGTTCTCGCTGATCAACATGCCGGCGTCGATGCTCGCGGTGCTGATCCCGGGCGTCCTGCTGTTCGCGCTGTTCGTCTACCTGCTGTTTCGGCGCCCGGCGACCGCGTATTTCCGGCAGGCCGTTGCGTGAGCGTCGTGCGCAACGCGCTGGCGATCGTGCTGTTCTCGATCGCCGGCTTCTGCGTGCTTGCCGCGCAAATGGCCGCGTTCCTGAAAGTCGGGCAGACGGGCGCGACGGCCGTATTCGTCGCCGTGCTGTTCGCGGTGTCGGCCGTGCTGCTCTTCGCGGGCGCGTTTGCCGGTGTATTCCGGCCGCGTGCGCGCGGCGCGGGCATCGTGCTGCTCGTCGCGGCCGCGACCACCGCGCTCGGGATGGTGGGCTGGACGATGCTCCTGCTCACACCGGCGATCGTCGACGTGATGCAGCAGCAGGGCGCGTACTTCGACGCGCACATGTTCCGGTTCATGCCGGGCACCGCGGTGACGGCGTTGTCCGCGCTCGTCGGCATCTGGCTCGTGCGGCGCGGCTGAAATACGCGGCCGACGTACGTAACCGACATACGCGGCCGACATACGCGACCGACGCACGCGGCCGACGTATGCGGCCGACGTATGCGGCCGACGTATGCGGCCGCCGGCACGCTGGCGTCCGTCGCGCGGCTCGGCTAGGATGCGCGAATTGTCCAGACGATTCGCGGGCCGCCCATGAACCGACACGCCGCTTCTTCCGTTCTTCTCGAAGTGATCGCCACGACCGTCGGCGATGCGAAGGTCGCCGCCCGCGCGGGCGCCGACCGCCTCGAGCTCGTGACCGCGATCACCGAAGGCGGGCTGACGCCGAGCGTCGGGCTGATAGAGGCCGTCGTGGCCGCCGTGCCGATTCCGGTCAACGTGATCGTGCGTCCGCACAGCCGCTCGTTCGTCTATGACGCCGACGACCTGCGCGCGATCGAGCGCGACGTACGGGCGGCCGTCGCCGCCGGCGCGAACGGCGTCGTGTTCGGCGCGCTCGATGCGCGCGGCGACGTCGATCTCGGCGCGCTGGCCCGCATCGCGGCCGCCGCGGACGGGCGCGCGCTCACGTTCCACCGCGCGTTCGACGTCGCGCGCGATCTGAACGCCGCATTCGACGCGCTGCTGCGCGTGCCGGCCGTCACGTCGGTGCTGACGTCGGGCGGTCATCCGTCGGTGCTCGATGCGGTCGCGACGATCACGCGGCTCGTGCGGCAGGCGGCGGGCACGACCTGCACGGTGCTGGCCGGCTCGGGGCTCACGATCGAGGCGGTCGGCGATTTCGTGCGCGCCACCGGCGTGCGCGCGGTGCATTTCGGCTCGGGCGTGCGACCGCGCGGCGAAGTGCTGGCGCCCATCGACGCGCAGCGCGTCGAACGCGTGCGCGCGGCGCTCGACGGCGCGACGTCGCACGTGTGACGCCGCCGCTCGCGCACCGTCGCGTATTTCGCACGAACCGGGCTTTTCGGCACACGTTCAGGCAGACGCAGGTGCCGGGCGGCGCGGACTGGGTGCACGCCGCGCGCGCATGAAAAAAAACCGGGACGTATCCCGGTTTTTTTGCGACGCGTGAACTCGGCTGTGTGCTTACGCGTTTTCCGCCAGCGCATCGGCCTGGCTCGCGCGAATCCCGAGGCGCTCGAACAGCGCGCGGTCGCGCTGCGTCTGCGGGTTGCTCGTCGTCAGCAGCTGGTCGCCGTAGAACATCGAGTTCGCACCGGCGAGGAAGCACATCGCCTGCATCGCGTCGTCGAGCTGCTCGCGCCCGGCCGACAGGCGCACGACCGCCTTCGGCATCGTGATGCGCGCGACCGCGATCGTGCGCACGAACTCGAACGGATCGAGCGGCGCGGTGCCTTCGAGCGGCGTGCCTTCGATCGCGACGAGGTTGTTGATCGGCACCGATTCCGGATACGGATTCAGATTCGCGAGCTGCGAGATCAGGCCCGCGCGCTCGCGGCGCGATTCGCCCATCCCGATGATGCCGCCGCAGCACACGTTGATGCCCGCGTCGCGCACGCGGTCGAGCGTGTCCAGACGATCCTGGTACGTGCGCGTCGAGATCACCTGTCCGTAGAACTCCGGCGACGTGTCGAGATTGTGGTTGTAGTAGTCGAGGCCCGCGTCGGCGAGCTGCTGCGCCTGTTCGTCCTCGAGCATGCCGAGCGTCATGCAAGTTTCGAGGCCGAGTTCCTTCACGCCGCGCACCATCTCGGTCAGCGCCGGCATGTGACGCTCCTTCGGGTTGCGCCACGCGGCGCCCATGCAGAAGCGGCTCGCGCCGTTCGCCTTCGCCGCGCGCGCGGCGTCGAGCACCGCGTCGACGTCCATCAGCTTCTCGGCCTTCAGGCCCGTGTCGTGATGCGACGATTGCGAGCAGTAGCCGCAATCTTCCTCGCAGCCGCCCGTCTTGATCGACAGCAGCGTCGACAACTGCACCGCGTTCGCGTCGAAGTGCTCGCGATGCACCTGCTGCGCGCGGAACATCAGGTCGTTGAACGGCAACTCGAACAGCGCGACGACGTCGGCGACGCGCCAGCGTTGCGGGGCCGGTGCGGCAACGGGAATCGCGTCGGGTTGCACGGCGGCGGTCTGGGCTTGGGTCATTTCGTTTTCCTGTCCTGGGCGGGATGGGGGGATCGGTCGGGTCAATGCCGCGCGGCGCGCAGCGACTCGACGAGCGCGGCGATGTCGAGCATCGCCGCGGCGGATTCGGGGGCGGCCGGCGTCATGTGCGCGATGCGGCCGACGAGCGGCGCGCGGTGCTCGCGCGCGAGCCAGTCGCGGATCGTCGCGACGTTCTCGTCGGCGAACGACATGGCCGGGTCGACGTGGTTCGCGACCCAGCCCGCGAGCGTGAGGCCGCGTGCGCGAATCGCGTCGGCCGTCAGCAGCGCATGGCTGATGCAGCCGAGCCGGACGCCGACGACGAGCACGACGGGCAGGCCGAGCGCGACCGCGAGATCGGCGGTGTCCTGCGTGTCGTTCAGCGGCACGCGAAAGCCGCCGACGCCTTCGACGACGACGACGTCCGCGCGCGTCAGCGCGTCGCGATGGCACGCGACGATCGTGTCGAGGTCGAGCGTTACGCCTTCCTGCGCGGCGACGATGTGCGGCGCGGCCGGCGCTCTCAGCAGGAACGGCGTGCGCAACTCGGGCGGCAGCGCGACGTTCGCGGCGGCGTCGAGCTGATCGGCATCCTCGTTGCGCCACACGCCGTCGCGTTCGTACGCGCCGGCCGCGACCGGCTTCAGCGCGGCCGCGCGCAGCCCGTGCCGCGCGAAGCCGTGCAGCATCGCGGCCGACACGAAGGTCTTGCCGATTTCGGTGTCGGTGCCGGTGACGAAGACGGAAAGCGGGGCGGCGGTCATGCGGCTGCCTCGCTGGCTTCGATCAACGCGGCTTCGAGCCGCGCGAGATCGTCGAACGAATGCGCGGCCGACAGCGACACGCGCAGCCGCGACGTGCCGGCCGGCACCGTCGGCGGCCGGATCGCGGGCACCCACAGGCCGTGCGCGTCGAGCGCGCGCATCGCCGCGAGCGTCGCGTCGTTGCTGCCGATCACGAGCGGCTGCACGGCCGTATGCGAATCGACCGGCTGCCAGCGCGTGTTACGCAGCAGCGCGCGCGTGCGTTCGATCAGCGCGGCGAGGTGCGCGCGGCGCGCGTCGCCTTCGTCGCCCGCGATCAGCTTCAGGCTCGCCGAGACCGCATGCGCGACGGCCGGCGGCGCGGCCGTCGTGAAGATGTAGCTGCGCGCGCGCTGGATCAGCCATTCGATCACGGTTTCATGCGCGATCACGAACGCGCCGGCGACACCGGCCGCCTTGCCGAGCGTGCCGACGTACACGAGATGCGGCGAACGCAGCGCGGCGGCCGCGAGCGCGCCGCGACCCTGCGGGCCGAGCACGCCGAAGCCGTGCGCGTCGTCGACGACGAGCCACGCGCGATGGCGTTCGGCCAGCGCGACGAGTTCGGCGAGCGGTGCGACGTCGCCGTCCATGCTGAACACGGTATCGCTGACGATCAGCTTCGTTTCGGCATCCGACGCGTCGAGCAGCGCGGCGAGCGCGGCCGTATCGGCGTGCGGATAGACTTGCACGTTCGCGCGCGACAGCCGCATGCCGTCGATCAGCGATGCGTGGTTCAGGGCGTCGGAAAAGATCGTCGCGCCCTTGCCGGCGAGCGCCGTCATCGCGGCGAGGTTCGCCATGTAGCCGGTGCTGAAGTACAGCGCGCGCGGCGCATCGGAGAAACCGCCCGCGAAACCGGCGAGTTCGTCCTCGAGCCGGGCATGCGCACGCGAATGCCCGCCGAGCAGATGCGAGCCGCCGCTGCCGGAGCCGTAGCGCTGCGCGCCTTGCGCGAACGCGGCGACGAGCGCCGGATGCGCGGCGAGGCCGAGGTAGTCGTTGCTCGCGAAGCCGACGATCTCGCGGCCGTCCACGGTCATGCGCGCGTCGCACGCGGTGTCGGCGATGCGGCGCACGCGGCGCAGCCCTTGGGCGTCGAGGTCGACGAGGCCGCGCTGCAGGGTGTCGAGCAGGCTCATCGGCGGAGGTCCTCCAGCGTGGCGTCGAGCGTGTCGCGCGTGTGTTGCGCGAGCCACGCGATGTCGTCGTCGCTCATCACGTACGGCGGCATCAGGTACACGGTCGTGCCGATCGGGCGCAGCAGCAGTTCGCGCGCGAGCGCCTGTTCGAAGAAGCGCCGCGAGAAACCGCGCGCCGCGTCGCCGTCGAGCGCGACGTCGAATGCGAACAGCGTGCCGCGCTCGCGCAGGTGGCGCACGTGCGGATGCGCGCCGAGCGGCGCGAGCGCCGCGCGCAGCGTCGCCGATTTGCGGGCGTTGCTCGCGAGCACGTCGTCGCGCGCGAACAGATCGAGCGTTGCAACGGCCGCGCGGCACGCGAGCGGGTTGCCCGTGTACGAATGCGAGTGCAGGAAGCCGCGCGTCGTGTCGTCGTCGTAGAACGCCGCGAACACGTCGTCGCGCGTGAGCACGAGCGACAGCGGCAGGTAGCCGCCGCTGATCCCTTTCGACAGGCACATGAAATCGGGCCAGACGCCGGCCTGCTCGCATGCGAAGAAGGTGCCCGTGCGGCCGCAGCCGACCGCGATCTCGTCGGCGATCAGGTGCACGCCGAATTCGTCGCACAGCGCGCGCAGCCCGCGCACATACGACGGATCGTGCATCGCCATGCCGGCCGCGCACTGCACGAGCGGCTCGACGATCAGCGCGGCGATCCGGTCGCCGCGTTCGACGAACAGGCGCCGCACGTCCGCGAGCGCGCGGCCCGCGACGTCGGCGGCCGTCTCGCCCGGCAGCGCGCCGCGCGCATCGGGCGACGCGACGACGTGCGCGTGGCGGATCAGCGGGTCGTACGCATCCTTGAACAGCGCGACGTCGGTCACGCCGAGCGCGCCGATCGTCTCGCCGTGATAGCTGTTCGCGACGCAGACGAATTCCTGCTTGTTCGCGCGGCCGCGGTTGCGCCACGCGTGGAAGCTCATCTTCAGCGCGATCTCGACGGCCGACGCGCCGTCCGACGCGAAGAACGCATGGCCGAGCGTGCGCGCGGTGAGCGCATGCAGCCGTTCGGCGAGTTCGATCGCCGGTTCGTGCGTGCAGCCGGCGAGCATCGCGTGCTCGAGCGTGTCGAGCTGGTCCTTCAGCGCCGCGTTGATGTCCGGGTTCGCATGGCCGAACAGGTTGACCCACCACGAGCTGATCGCGTCGAAGTAGCGGCGGCCGTCGCGGTCGTACAGCCACACGCCCGCGCCGCGCGCGACGGGGACGAGCGGCAGGCGCTCGTGATGCTTCATCTGGGTGCAGGGATGCCAGACCGCGCGCAGGCTGCGCGCGACCCAGTCGTCGGTGGCTGGCGTACTCAAGGCGACTCCGGGGGTAAAACGGCCGCGCGGCATCGACGGGATGCCGCGCGGCGGAACACGAAACGCGCAGAGATTAGCGTGTTCCGCCGGACGTTGCACTAGCGGTTACAAACGCCGCAAAGCCTTATGGGGCGGGAGTTCGGCGCAGTTCGCCGGTGCTCGGGACGGAACGCGGCGGATCGGGCGAAATGCGCGCAGATGACGACGTTCGAGTGACGCCCCCCGACGAAAAAAATCGTGGGACGGGCGCGGCCCGGCGGTGAAATAGGGGGAACGATGGTGGCGCGGTGTGTGCGGCGGCGAGGGGCGGTCGTGCTTCGCGGATTGTCCCGATCAGTGGGGGCGAGGCTGGACGACTGAACGAAATCGAGCGGGCAGGTTCAGGGCAATGCCTTGCGAAGTGCTGCGTCGGCTACGTGGTCGATGTGACGGAACGCCGGCGCAATCTTGTCGACTTCCTTGTCAGGCACGCCATGCTCTTCGAACCACGTCTTCCATTCGCGTGTCGGTTGCCAGACTTCCGCAATCGCGAGTCCGGCGTCTGCCTTCGAAAGGCCGAATGCATCCCGGGCACTGAACGCGTTGTCCAGTGTGGCGAGCCGGCCCTGCGGCCCGATGCCGAGGTGCAGATAGCGCTCGTGTGCACTGCTCGGACGGGGCAGAACATCGTATAACGGGCTAAGGCGCCAGCCTGGAAGACGCGGGTCGCGAATGAATCCGTGATTGCGCAAATGGTCGTCGTCGTTGCTCACGAGGATGTTGAAGACCATCCGCTTGAACAGTTCCCTGTTGTCGGCTCGAATGGCGTCCACGTGCCCATGCTGCCGGATCGCGTGAGCCACATCCTGATAACTTTTCTCGATCGATTCCATCTCGGAACAACCGACCAGCGTTAATGCGCTCGCGAAGGGCACTCTTCGCTCGGTTGCCCCGGCACGGGGGGCGGATATAGCGCGTCGTCCCCTCGAAGGGCTTCGAACTCGGGGTGAGTCCAGTACCGATCGAATCGGCGGATCAACATGACTTGTCGGCCGCCAACGTCGACGATGCGGGTGGGTGGGACCCGAATGCCGCACCGGGCCGCAAGACGAAGCGTGGCCTCTTCGATGACCGCCACGTTCAACCGGTCGCTACGACTCGGGAATTTGGCCAGCCAAAGCACGCCGTTTTCGTCCCGCACCGCAGCCTTTGGCCGGGCGCCGCCGAGACCACTACCCTGTACGAAGATGGCTTCGAGTTCGGCTGGCACGGGCTCGCCTTCCTCGATGCGTGCGGCCGAATCGATCAGATACTCGAGGCTGTGCAGGCCGTTGCCGGCTTGCGGGCCCGGAGGGGTGTCCAGATTCTCCCGGATATCGAGCGCACCGATCCGCTGACTGCCTGCGTGGAGAAGATAGGTGGATTCGGGCAGCGTGTTGGCCCTGACTTTGAGTTTGGCTTCGATGACGCGTCGCCCCCATGCATCGGGCGCGGCGTCGCGAATACCGCGAATTGCGTCAACCCGCCCGTCGGGAAGTTCATCTTGCCGCGTATCTCGTTCTTTCTCGCGAGACTCAGGCTCACCGGGTCGATTTCGATGGCGTTGGGCCGGTCGATATAGCGCAAGCCGTAGGCGAAGCTCGATGCCTGCAGATCTGCGCCGTCTTCGGTCATTTGAAGCAGGCCGGCGGGTGCCCAGTCATCGTCGAGATAGGCGAACACGGCGAGTCTTTTGACGACGGCGACCATCAGAAATCAAGATCCTTGAGTTCGTTGTCCGTGAGCGATCGTACGCGTCGACTACGTTCTCGGGCAGCCTGTGTCTTGAGCGACGGGTCTGTTCCGGAGAGCAGTTCCAGCAGGGTGGTTCCCGGCGCAATCGCCTCGAGATACCGAAGCCACTGCCCCAGCGCGACGCCAGGGTCGCCTTTTTCGATGCGATAGGCGGTATTGCGCGAGAGCCCGGCGCGGGTGGCCGCCTCGTTCTGCTGAACGCGCCGCGAGATGCGCAGACGGGCGAGTGCTTCTCCAACGCGCGCAGCTTCCGCGAGGGCGGCTGGGCTGGCGGCTGCAGTTTGATTGACCTTCATGCTCGTAAAATCGATCATTAAGTCGATTGTGATCGAAATAACGATCATCATAGATCATGCCGGCGCGAATTCAAGCCGATTGCTCGTCAAAACGAGCGTTACGCGGTTTGCGCTCGATTTGACGAGCAGGCGGCGGAGCGCCGCGCTAATCGTGAATGGCCCGGGGGGCGCGAAGCGAGGGGAAAGACGGCCGCGCGTCAGCGCGAAGCCAATGCGCGCGTATCGACGTCGCGGGGGTGATCGTCGCCGTTGTCGGCCGTCTGCGTTGTGTTGTCGCTCCACACGACGCGGTCGTTGACCGCATACAGCCGGCACGCGCCCGCACCTTGCTTCGCGCAGTTGTCGAGCGCGAGCGCCATGGGGTCGTCGCCGCCTTCGGCCCATGACCACGCGCCTTCCGACGACACCGCGAACGCGCGGCTCGGATGCTGGTTCAGGAAGCGGCGATAGCCTTCGCGGCCCGCTTCGTCGACGTAGGGCACCGCGTTGACCGCATCGATCGACGCATAGCCGGTGGCCTTCGGTTCGCGCGGGTCCGCGACCGCATAGCGCACCGCGGTCGGCAGATTCAGTTCGGCGAGGAACGCGTGCACGGCCGGCCACCACACGGGCACGCCGTCGCGATCGACGATCAGCCGGTGCGCGTCGTCCTTGTAGCGGCCGAAATCGATGAACTGCGCCTGCGTGCCGTGCGACACGTATGCGTCGTGCATTTGCGCAACGAGCGCGGGCGTCCACACCGAATCGTTGTCGCCGTACAGCCACAGCGACCGCACGGCGGTATGCGCGCCGTACTGGTCGAACGCGTCGACGAGGTTGCGCTGCCAGCCGTCGCACAGGTCCTGGCGCAGCCCGCCGGAGAAGTTGATGATGCCGCGTACGCCCGCTGCGGCTTCGGTGCCGTATGCGATCGACACGAGGCCGCCGTGCGACGTGCCGGCGACGACGATGCGCGACGCATCGACGTACGGCTGGCGCGACATGTAGCGCACCGTCGCATCGACGTCGGCGGCCTGCGCGAGGCCGTTCTTGCCGACGTTGCAGCCTTCCTGCCGGTACGTGCCGTCCGAACCGGCGAAGCCCTGGCGATTCGGCGCGATCACCGCATAGCCGCGGCGCACGAATTCGCGCGCGAACGCGAGCGGCCGGCTGCGCGGCTGCAGATGGAGATCGCCGGTATTTTTACCGTGGTTGAAGACGACGAGCGGGAACGGGCCGGGGCCGTTCGGCTTGAAAAGCGTCGCCTCGAGCGTGACGGCGCCCGACGCGTCGGCCGGAATGCGCAGCACCTGCTCGTTGAGGTCGGCGGCGACCTGCGGCAGGTTCGCGTCGGCGTAGTCGAAGTGCCCAGCATGGGCGAGCGATCCGCTGGCGCCGGCACCCGTATTGGCGCTCGGCAGCGTACCGGCCTGAGCGGCCGACAGCGCACAGGCCGCCATCCATCCCACCAATACCTTGCTGAACGCCATCCGTAAGCCCTGCCATGCAACATGACCAATTCGAGGCCATCGTAGCCCGACAAAATCGGGTTGTGCAATGCGGGAATTACCCGGCGTCTGACATGGCAACTATTTGTCAGCGTTCACTTACTTCGCCGTCGACATAGCGCCAGGATCCGTGCTCGTCGCGCTCGAAGCGGCTCGTCTCGTGGAGCCGGTACGCGCGTCCGCCGACCTTGTAGCGGGCCACGAATTCGACCTCCGCATGCCGGTCGTCGAGCGGCGTGTGGCGTTTGACCGCGAGGCCCAGCCAACGCGGCGCGTCCGGCGCTTCAGGGTCGACGTCGAGATCGGGCGGGCAGGTGCGCGCGGCCCACGTCGCGCGCAGGTAAGCGGTCGCGCCCAGCACGTACGCGCTGTACCGCGAACGCATCAATTCGAGCGCGGTCGGGGCGGCTTCGCCGCCGTCGATGAAGCGGCCGCAGCAGGCCGCATAGCGCGGCGCCGGCGCTGTGCCGGTGCGCGCGGGGGACGCGCCGCCGCACGGGCACGCGTCAGGTCGGTTCAAAATCATGCGGAATGTGAATTAACAACGCCCGGTTGCCGGCGCCGCTCACCAACTGAGCTCGATGCCGTCGTACTGGAAGAACCGGCCGTTCGCCTGGGACACGTCCGAAGCGGATTCGGCGATGACGCGACGCATGCCGGTCACGCTCGTTTCCGGATCGATCGCGGCTTGCGCGCCGCCCATGTCGGTGCGCACCCAGCCGGGATGCAGCGAAATGCACGCGGCATGGCGCGTCTGCAGCGACGCGATGCGCAGCGCGTCGTTCAGCGCGGCCTTGCTCGCGCGGTACAGCCAGCCCGTCGTGCCGGTCGCCTCGGCGATGCTGCCCATCCGGCTCGACACGACGGCCAGCACGCCGCGCGCGTCCTCGACGAGCGGCAGCAGGATCGGCAGCAACTGCATCGGCCCGCGCACGTTCGTATGCATCACCGCGTCGAAATCCTCGGCGGTGATCGTCTCGACGCCTTCGGTGCGCGGCCCGTACACGCCCGACACCAGCACGGCCGCATCGAGCCGCTCGCCGTCGAGCTTCCAGCCGAGCGCCGCGATCTGCTCGGGCTGCGCGATGTCGAGCGCATGCGGCTGCGCGCCGAGCGCGCGCAACGCGTCGAGCGACGCCGCGTCGCGCGCGGTGGCGATCACGTTCCAGCCGTCGCGCCGGTATTGCCGGACGAATTCGCGGCCGAGGCCGCGCGATGCACCGACGATCAATACGGTTTTCATGCCCGTCGCTCCTTGGGTTGGCGCCGCCGTGGCAGTGCCGGTGTCAGATCCGTTCGATGCGCGCTGCGCCCGCGCGGCAGCCGCCGTCGGGCGGCTGGCGCGTCATTGCACGTTACTGCGCGTCGTCGCACGGCTTGAGCGTGGCGGCGACCGCCTGCGCGACGCCGTCGATCTGCGCGGCGTCCGCCGCGACCATGTCGTTGTCGGGCGCATGCTGGCCGCGTACGGTCAGCGCCGCCACGCAGCGCCGGTAGGTCTCGTCGAGCGCGTCGAAGTTCGACACGGCCATCCCGAGGTTGCGCATCCGGCCGTCGTGCACGCCGTACACGAGCCCGTGCACGGTCAGCGACTGGCCGCGCGCCCATGCGTCGTTGACGATCGTCGTGCGGCACACGTTGACGACCTGTTCGATCGAATTCAGCTCGATCAGGCGGCGGTAGCGCGCTTCGCCGACCGGCCATTCGTCGAGCAGCGCCGCATGGCGCTCGCGCACGTCCTGCACGTGATGCAGCCAGTTGTCCGCGAGGCCGACGCGGCGGTTGTGCAGCGCCGCGTTCACGCCCGAGCAGCCGTAGTGGCCGACGACCATGATGTGCTTCACGCGCAGGATGTCGACCGCGAACTGGATTACCGACAGGCAGTTCAGGTCACTGTGCACGACGACGTTCGCGATGTTGCGGTGGACGAACACCTCGCCCGGCGGCAGGCCGATGATCTGGTTGGCCGGCACGCGCGAATCAGAGCAGCCGATCCACAGATATTCCGGCGCCTGCTGGTCGGCGAGCCGTGCGAAGAAATCGGGATCGTCGGCGAGCTGGCGCTTGACCCAGGCATCGTTGTTGTCGAACAGATGTGAAAGCGGATTGTCTTGGGTAGTCATCGGTGTGGATTCCGTTGGCGGAAATCGGGTCGATCATGATTGCGGTGTTGCCGGCGTCAGGCGGCGCGCTGCGCGCCGCCTTCGCCGTCGTTCCGGTCCGTCGCGCCGAAGCGCGCGGGGTAGCGCACGCAAAAGCGCAGCGCTGCGTCGTACGGATAAAAATCGGGCAACTCGCCCTGCATCAGCTTGTCCTTGCTCGCCTGCCACAGCGCGGGATCGAAAAAGTCCGCGTGATGCTTCATGAAGACGTCGCGCACGCGCGGGTCGCCGAGCAGGAACGGTCCGTAGGTCTCCGGAAAGATGTCGTGCGGGCCGACGGTATACCACGGTTCGCCGGACAGCTCGTCTTCCTCGTTGCGCGGCGGCGGCACGCGCCGCACGTTGCAGTCGGTCAGGTACTCGATCTCGTCGTAGTCGTAGAACACGACGCGGCCGTGGCGCGTGACGCCGAAGTTCTTGTACAGCATGTCGCCCGGAAAGATGTTGGCCTTCATCAGCTCCTTCACCGCGTTGCCGTATTCCTTCACGCCATGCTCGACGTCCGCGTCGGTGCCGTTCTGCAGGTACAGGTTGAGCGGCGTCATCCGGCGCTCGATGTACAGGTGCTTGATCACGAGCTTGTCGTCCTCGTATTCGAGCAGCGACGGCACTTCCTTCTCGAGTTCGCGCACGAGCGCGTGATCGAGCCGCGCGAGCGGCAGCGCGACGCTCGAATACTCGAGCGTGTCGGCCATCCGCCCGAGGCGGTCGTGGCGCTTCACGAGCTGGTACTTCTCCATGATCTGCGCGCGCGTCGTGTCCTTCGGCGGCGGGAAGTGGTCCTTGATGATCTTGAACACGTACGGGAACGACGGCAGCGTGAACACGAGCATCACGAGGCCCTTGATCCCGGGCGCGACGATGAAGCGGTCGCTCGAATGCGACAGGTGGTGCAGCAGGTCGCGGTAGAACAGGTTCTTGCCCTGCTTCTGCAGCCCGACCGACGTGTAGATCTCGGCCTTCGGCTTGCCCGGCATGATCGTGCAGAGGAAATCCACGTACGCGGACGGCACGCCCATGTCGACGAGGAAGTACGAATGCGAGAAGCTGAAGATGATCTGCAGCAGGTCGCGGCGCAGCAGCACGGTGTCGAGCGCGAGCAGGCCCGGGCGCACGTGGCGGATCGGCACGGCGAACGGCAGCACGCGGTCGGCGTTGATGATGCGGCCGACGATGTATGCGCTCTTGTTGCGGAAGAACAGCGACGACAGCACGTGGATCTGGAAATTCGGCGCTTCGTCGAAGTGGCCGAATTCGTCGTCGATCGCCTGCATCACGCAGCCGATGTCGCGCGCGAGATCCTCGAACGCCGGCTCGAGCTGGAAGTTCGTGACGATGCGCTCGAGCGTGACCGCGAGCCCGTCGGTGCCCGGGTAGTACGCGCGGTAGGTCGGCTTCGCGGCCGGCTCGTCGTTCTCGAGGTACTCGGTCGAGATCGCCGGGCGCACGAAGATGAAATCGTTGTTGAAATACGAGCGGTGCAGGATCTTGCAGCACACCGAATTGAAGAAGGTTTCCGCGCACTCGGGCTGGCGGTGCGACGTGAGCAGCCCGATGTAGTGCAGCTTGATCTGCTGCCACACTTCGTCGTCGATGTTCTCCGCGTCGTACTCGTCTTCCAGCACCTCGACGCATTCCTTCACGCGATCGTCGTACGACGTGATCCGCTCGCGCGCGAGCCGCTGCAGCCCGTGCCAGTCGCCGCGCTCGAACAGCGTCTTCGCATCGACCGCCGCTTCGCGGAAGATCCGGTAATGGCGATCGAAGTATTCGAGCATCGTCTGCGCGACGTCGAAACCGATCTGCGACGACAGCAGTTTGGGGAAGTGATTCATCGCGTGCAGGCTCGTTCAAGGGGCTGTAAGCACTCGCCATTTTAGCGCCCAAGTCGGCGTTTCAATGACTTTCGCGGTGGCGCGCGAACGGCCGTCAATCGGCGTGTTGATCGCCGTTGGGCGCGGTTCGATGCATCTTCGCGTAAAGATGCGGGTACGGGACCGATTCTGACACGAACTTTTTTCTGGCGGGCCGATGCTCGTCTGGCACCTGTTTCGCGCGACGGCGATAGAATCGACGCACCGCCCGCCGCGCGCTGCCGCCGGCACGCATTCGCACCGATAACGACGAGACGCCCCACCGATGAACGCCCTGGAACACCAACTCGACTACCCCTTCGCCGATACGCTGCCCGCCCCGGGCGACACGTTCGAGGTCGCGCCCGGCGTGCGCTGGCTGCGCATGCCGCTGCCGTTCTCGCTCGATCACATCAATCTCTGGCTGCTGCGCGACGAGATCGACGGGCAGGCCGGCTGGACGATCGTCGATTGCGGGATCGCGTCGGACGCGATCCGTACGCACTGGGAGCGGATCTTCGACACGCATCTCGACGGCCTGCCCGTGCTGCGCGTACTCGTCACGCACTGCCACCCCGATCACTTCGGCCTCGCGAACTGGCTGTGCGAAGGCGGCGACAAGGGCCGCTGGAACGTGCGGCTGTGGATGACGCTCGGCGAATACCTGTTCGGCTGCCTGATGGCGGCCGGCAACGGCTCGAACGCGGGCGGCGCGGCCGCCGCCGATCACTTCGCGCGCCACGGGCTGACCGATCCGGCCGCGCTCGACAAGCTGCGCAACCGCCGCAGCTATTACTCGGATCTCGTGCCGGCCGTGCCGCCGCGCTACCGGCGCCTGCGCGAAGGCGACGCGGTCGCGATCGGCGCGCGTACGTGGCGCGTCGTCACCGGCTTCGGCCATTCGCCTGAACATTGCGCGCTCCACAGCGAAGCGGACGGCGTGCTGATTTCCGGCGACATGGTGCTGCCGCGCATCTCGACGAACGTGTCGGTGTTCGACCTCGAACCGGAAGCGAACCCGCTCGCGTTGTACCTCGAATCGCTCGGCCGCTACGAGACGATGGCGCCCGACACGCTCGTGCTGCCGTCGCACGGCAAGCCGTTTCGCGGCGTGCGCACGCGCATCGCGCAACTGCGCGAACATCACGATGCGCGCCTGGCCGAAGTGCGCGTCGCGTGCGCGGAGCAGCCGCGCAGCGCGGCCGACATCGTGCCGATCATGTTCCGCCGCCGCGAGCTCGACATCCACCAGATGACGTTCGCGCTCGGCGAGGCGCTCGCGCACCTGAACCTGCTGTGGCTCGCGGGCGAACTCGTGCGCGAGCAGGGCGCCGACGGGGTGCTGCGGTTCCGTACCGCCGGCTGAGACTGCTTCGTTCTCGTTACGCGACGGGTTCGTGGCGCCACCCGTCGCGCTGCCACTGCATCGTGTGCGTCGGCTCGAGCGCCGCGAGAAACGCGGCGTCGTGCGACGCGACCACGATCGCGCCGGGAAAGCCGGCCAGCGCCGCTTCGATCGCGCGCACCGATTCGAGATCGAGGTGATTGGTCGGCTCGTCGAGCAGCAGCAGTTGCGCGGGCGTGCCGCGCCACAACGCGCACGCGAGCGCGGCCTTCAGCCGTTCGCCGCCGCTCAGTTGCCGCGCCGATTGCGTCGCCCGTGTCGCGTCGAGTTGCAGCAGCGCGAGACGGCTGCGCAGATCGCCTTCGGCGAGCGGGGTATCGAGCAGGCCCAGCTGCTCGACGATCGAGCGCTCCAGATCCAGCAGCGCGAGCCGCTGGTCGAGATACGCGGCGCTCACGTGCGTCGTGCAGGTGCCCGAGCGCGGCGCCAGTTCGCCCGCGAGCATCCTCAGCAACGTCGACTTGCCGCAGCCGTTCGGGCCCGTCAGCGCGATGCGCACCGCGCCGCTCGCCGACCACGTGATCGCGTCGGCGTCGCCCGCGACGCACCACGGCAGTTGCGCGCGTTCGAGCGTGAACAGTTGGCGGCGTGCGCTGACCTCGGTGCCCGGCAGCGATACCAGCACGGGCGCCGCGGCGTCGACGCGCTCGGCCGCGTGCTGCACACGTTCGTCGAGCGTTGTCTTGAAATCGTCCTGATGGCGCCGGACCTGGCCCATGATGCTGCGCGCCGCACCCTTGCGGCGCTGTTTCGCCATCGACGACAGGTTGACCGTCTTCGCGCCGCGCAGCGACGCGGCCGCGTGACGCTGGATCGTGTCGTGTTCCTGTTCGAGCCTGCGCCGCATGCGCCCGCGCTCGGTGCGCGCGTGGTCGAGCGCCGCTTGCGCGGCGTCCTGTTGCGCGTCGCGTTGCGCGCGGTAAAGCGCGTAGTTGCCGCCGTACGAGCGCGCACCGTGCGGCGTCAGCTCGACGATGCGTTGCACGCCGGCGAGCAGCGCGCGGTCGTGGCTCACGACGACGACTCCGCCGCGCCAGCCGTCGAGCGCCGCGCACAGCCACGCGCGGCCCGGCGCGTCGAGATGGTTGGTGGGTTCGTCGAGCACGAGCAGGCCGGCGTCCGACAGCAGCGCACCGATCAGCGCGACGCGCGCGAGCTGGCCGCCGCTCAGCGTATGCGCGGGCGTGTCGGCGCGGACGTCGTGCAGGCCGGCCGCGTCGAGCGCCGCGCGCAGCCGCTCGGGCAGGTCCCAGCGATCGCCGATCAGCTCGAAGTCGTGCGGCGCCGCGCGGCCGTCGGCGAGAAGCGCGAGCGCGCCGAGCGGCGCATCGAGCGCGGCGATCTGCGCGACGGTCCGCGGGGCGGCCGCCGTGTCGTCGCGGTCGTGCTGCTGCGCGACGTAGACGACCTGCGTATGCCGCTCGATGGCACCCGCACTCGGCGCGCGGCGGCCCGCGATCAATTGCGCGAGCAGGCTCTTGCCGACGCCGTTGCGGCCGACGATGCCGGTCGGCGTGCGGTCGATGGACAGGTCGAGCGAATCGAACAGCGTGACGCCGTCGTCGAAGCGGAAGGAAACGTGATGAAGCGCGACGAGCGCGCCGGTCGGCGTGGCAGCAGCCATAAGCACCTCCGAAAATGCGTGAAGACCTTCGCGCGCGGCGTGCGTGGCACGGCGGCGAAAACATTTCGGGAAGGCTTAGTTATTCACTTTGGCTGGCGTCCGGTATGAGGAATGAGCGCGCAGTGTAGCAAGCGCGGCGCGCGGGCCGCAAGCGACGGCCCGACGCACCGTCGCTTGCGCGCGACGCGCGCGGGGCGCGTTACTGCACGGCGACCGTCGTGAAATTCTGCCGCCCGAACGGACTGACGCGATAGCCGCTCACGTTCGTGCGCGTGAGCGCGGCCGCGGTCGGGTAGCCGAGCGGGATCCACAGCGCCTGGTCGTGGATGATCTTCTGCGCGCTTTCGTACAGCTTCGCGCGCTTGGCCTGGTCGGCGGTCGACTTGCCGTCGGCGATCAGCTTGTCGAGCTGCGCATCGCAGAAGCGCGCGAAGTTGATGCCCGACTTCACCGCGTTGCAACTGAACAGCGGCGACAGGTAGTTGTCCGGATCGCCGTTGTCGCCGGCCCAGCCCATGAACAGCATGTCATGCTGGCCGAGCTTCGCCTGCTTGATCAGCTCGCCCCATTCGATCACCTTGACCTCGGCCTTCACGCCGATCTTCGCGAGGTCGGCCTGCAGCAGTTCCGCGCCGACCTTCGGGTTCGGGTTCAGCACGCTGCCGGTCGGGCGCGTCCAGATGGTCGTCGAGAAACCGTTCGGGAAGCCGGCCTGCGCGAGCAACTGTTTCGCCTTCGCCGGATCGTACGCATACGGCGCGACGTCCTTCGCGTAGCTCCACGTGTTCGGCGGATACGGGTTGTTCGCGGCCGTCGCGGTATTGTCGAACACGACCTTCAGGTAGGTTGCGCGGTCGAACGCGAGATTCAGCGCCTCGCGCACCTTGTCGTTGTCGAGCGGCTTCTTCTGCGTGTTCAACGCGACGAACGCGGTCATGAACGCGGGCGTCTGCACGACCTTCAGCGCGCTTTCGCCCTTCGCGGCGAGCACGTCCTGCGGCTTCGGCGACAGCGCGATCTGGCATTCGCCGGCCTTCACCTTCTGCAGGCGCACCGACGGGTCGGGCGTGATCGCGTAGATCAGCCGGTCGACCTTCGGCTTCGTGCCCCAGTACGTCGGATTCGCGTCGTAGCGGATCAGCGCGTCCTTCGTATAGCTCTTCAGCACGAACGGGCCGGTGCCGACCGGCTTCGCGTTCACGTCGGCCTGCTTGCCGGCCTTCAGCAGCTGGTCAGCGTACTCGGCCGAGTAGATCGACGCGAAGCCCATCGTCAGGATCGGCACGAACGTCGCGTTCGGTTCGTTCAGCACGAACTTCACCGTGCTGTCGTCGACTTTCGTGACCGACTTCACGAGCTTCACGAGGCCCATCGACTGCGCGTGCGGGAAGCCGCTCGCGCCGGCCACCTTGTGCCACGGATTCGCATCGTCGAGCATCCGCGTGAACGTGAACACGACGTCGTCCGCGTCGAGCGGGCGGCCCGGCTTGAAATAGTCGGTGGTCTGGAACGCGACGTTCGGGCGCAGGTGGAACGTGTACGTGAGGCCGTCGGCGCTCGTTTCCCATTTGTCGGCGAGCGCGGGCACGACCTTCTTCGTGGCTTCGTCGTAGGACACGAGCGTGTTGAAGATCACGTCGGCCGATGCGTTGGTCGTGACGAGCGAGTTGTACTGCACGACGTCGAAACCGTCCGGGCTCGATTCCGTGCAGACGGTGAGCGGCTTGGCGGCGGCGAGGCCGGGGGCGGCAAGGGCGGCGGCGACGGCGGCCGCGGCGAACAGCTTGACGTGCATAGGATCTCCCACGTGGCGCGTGTTTTTCGCTGGATGACGGAGGCAGGCGCGGCCCGGAAGCAGGCAGGGCCGGCGCGGCTGGCGAATAGCATACCGTCAAAGCGCGCGACGCGTGAAAAAAGGCGCCGGAACGCGGCGAATTGACCGAAAAACGGCTGCGTTCGCGACGGAACGGGTGTCGATGCAGCGGAAGGTGCGGCTGAAGCGGCGGGAAGGCGGGAAGGCGGGAAGGCGGACGACGGAGATGGCGGGGTCAGCGCGTCGAAGCATGCGGCGGACGTGGCGAATAGGCCGTGGAAGGCGTCGCCAAACCGGCGCGTCGACGCGTCGGCGCAGCGAGAAGGCCCGGCGTACATCGCGCGGGCCGTCTCGGCGGATCGTCAGTGCGCGCCGGCCTTCGGCTTGCGCGGCGCCTTTTCGAACAGGCGATCGTACAGCCAGCGCGGCAGCACGTGCAGCACCTTCGCGACGACACCCATTTGCCACGGAATCACGCGGAATGCGTGCTGCCGGGCGATCGCGCGCGCCGCGCGTGCGGCGAAGCGATCGGCGTCCATCAGGAACGGCATCCGGTACGGGTTGTGCGCGGTCATCGGCGTGCGAATGTAGCCGGGCGCGATCGTCACGACGCCGACGCCGGCCGGGCGCAGTTCGACGCGCAACGCCTCGAGATACTTGATCGCGGCCGATTTCGACGCGCTGTACGCGCCGGAGCCGGGCAGTCCGCGCACGCCGGCGACGCTCGCGACGCCGACCAGCGTGCCGTGGCGCGCGGCCGTCATCGGGCCGACGAACGGCTCGAACGTCGCGACCATCCCGTAGTAGTTGATGTCCATCACGTCGCGGAACGCCGCGAGATCGCCCTGGCCGGTGACGGCGCCCTGGCTGATGCCCGCGTTCGCGATCACGACGTCGGGGCAGCCGTGCGCGGCGATGAACGACGCGGCGGCCGTTGCGAGCGCATCGGCGTCGCGCACGTCGGCGGAATAGACGGAGACGGACAGCGTCGGGAAACGCCGCGCGAACGCATCGAGTGCATCGGTGCGTCGCGCGACGAGCGCGAGCGTGGCGCCCTGGCGGGCGTATTCCTCGGCCATCGCGAGGCCGAGGCCGCTCGACGCGCCGGTGATGAAGACCTTCAGCGGAGTAGTCATGCCGGCGCGCGGGCGGGGATCAGAGCTTCTTGTCCTGGACCTGCTTCACGAGAAAGTCGAGCACCTGGGCGGTACCCGGGATGCTGTTCGTGTAAGCCGGGCCCGTCTTGTACTTGCCCTGGACGACGACCGTCGGCACGCCGTCGATCGCGTAGTCCTTCAGCAGCTTGGCCGACTGGTTCACTTCGCCCTGCACGCTGAACGAGTTGTACGCGTCCATGAACTTCTTCTTGTCGACGCCCTGCGTGGCCAGGAAATCGGCCTGCGCCTGCGGCGTCAGCAGGTAGTTCTTCTGCTTGTGGATCGCGTTGAAGATCGCCGGCGTGACCTTCTCGGAGATGCCGAGTGCGGACACCGCATAGAACAGCTTCGAGTGCGGGAGGAAATCGTCACGGAAAGCGACCGGCACGCGCTTGAAGTCGATGTTATTGCCCTGTTTCTTCACCCAGGCCTCGATCGTCGGCTCGAATTCGTAGCAGTGCGGGCAGCCGTACCAGAAGAACTCGATCACCTCGACCTTGCCGGCCGGCGCGGACACCGGCTGCGGCGACTTCATCACCTCGAAGTCCTTGCCGGACACCGGGGCGGCGGGCGTCGCCTGGGCCAGGCCGGCAGCCAGGCCGAGGGACAGAAGGAGCGTGCTAAGCAGTTTTTTCATGTTGTGGACGTCGAATCGGTTGCTCGGGTTACGAAACGTAACGGGTTCTGCGTGGGTGCGGCCGGCTGCTTACTGCTTCGTGAAGCGGATCACCGCCGTGTCGACACCTGCATCGGACAGGCGCTGACGGGCCGAGTTCATATCCTCGAACTTCGAGAACGGACCGACGCGCACGCGGAAATAGGTCACGCCGCTGACGTCGCGTTTCGACACCTTCGATTCGAAGCCCTGGAAGCCGAGGCGCGCACGCTGCTGCTCGGCATCGCCTTCCGTCTTGTACGCACCGACCTGCAGGAAGTAGCCGGTGTTCGCGTCGTTCGCGGTCGGCGGCTTCGCGGCCGCCGCGGTGGCCGACGACGTCGGCTTCGGCGTGTTCGCGGCCTGCTGCTGTTGCTGCTTTTGCGCGGCGGCTTGCTGCGCCTGCTTCTGCGCGGCGAAGCGCGCGAGGTCGTCCTCGCCGCCTTGCTGCTGTTGCTGCGCCTGTTGCGTCTTCTTCGGCGGCGGCGTGGTGTCGGCCGGCTTCGGTGCGACGGCGACGCCGTTGCTCGACGACGGCGTGTTCGACGCGGTGTTGCTCGAGCCGGTGGCGCCGTTCGTGTTACCCGACGGCGGCACTTCGACGATCTGCGGCTCGGGCAGCAGGCCGCCCTGGGTCTGGTTCGCGGCCTGGCCGGGCGCGGTGTTCGGCGGTGCAGGCTGCGCGGCCTGCGGCACCGGCTGGCCGGGCGTCTTGCCCTGCAGCGCGCGATTCGGGTCGAACTGCTGCGGCTGGCTCGCGCCGTTGTCGGCCGGCGGCGGCGCGACCTTCGACACGAACGGCGACGGCGAACGCGTGATGTAGAGCGCCACCACCACGGCGATCGCGAGGCCGACGATCAGGCCCAGCACGATTCCAAGAAATGTTCCTCCGGCTTGTTTCGATTGTTTCGAAGTGCGGCGTGGTTGTGCCATTGCTTGAGTCACCTGCAAAAAGAATCGTGAAAAGGCTGCGACGGGCATCCGGCGACGGGCGTCCGACGGCGGGCGCTGCCGCAGCCAATCGCGGCCCGGTTCGGGGCCGCGCTGACATCCGTTACATCTTGGCGGGCGCGGATACGCCGAGCACTGCCAGGCCATTCTCGAGTACCTGCCGGGTCGCGGCGAGCAGCGCGGCGCGCGCATTGCGCGGCGCTTCGTCGTCGACCAGCACGCGCTCCGCATTGTAGAACGAGTGGAATTCGCCAGCGAGATCGCGCAGGTAGAACGCGACTGCGTGCGGCGCGAGCTCGTTCGCCGCGTGCGTGAGCATGTCCGGGTACTCGGCCAGCTTCTGCATCAGCGATGCCGCTTGCGCGCTGGTCAGTTGCGACAGGTCGGCGCCCGGCAGTTGCGCGACGTCGACGTTGTAGCGCGACTTCAGTTCGTTGAGCACCGAGCAGATCCGCGCATGCGCGTATTGCACGTAATAGACCGGGTTCTCGTCGTTCTGTTTCAACGCGAGGTCGATGTCGAACACGAACTCGGTATCGGCCTTGCGCGAGATCAGGAAGAAACGCACCGCGTCGCGGCCGCGCGTGATGGTCGCCTCGTCGATCAGGTCGGGCGCCGCTTCCTGGCCCGGCGCCGCGCCGCCCGACCATTCGATCAGGTCGCGCACCGTCACGTAGCTGCCCGCGCGCTTCGAGATCTTCACTTCCTGGCCGTCGCGCATCACGGTGACCATCTTGTGCAGCACGTAGTCGGGATAGCCCTTCGGGATCCCGATGTGCAGCCCCTGCAGGCCGGCGCGCACGCGCGCGATCGTGCCGTGGTGGTCCGAACCCTGGATGTTGATCACCTTCGTGAAGCCGCGCTCCCACTTCGTCACGTGATACGCGACGTCCGGCACGAAGTACGTGTACGTGCCGTCCGACTTGCGCATCACGCGATCCTTGTCGTCGCCTTCGTCGGTCGTGCGCAGCCACAGCGCGCCGTCCTGCTCGTAGGTCATGCCGGCCTTGACCAGCGCGTCGACCGTCTTCTCGACGCGGCCTTCGCTGTACAGCGACGATTCGAGGTAGTACTGGTCGAACTTCACGCCGAATGCCTGCAGGTCCATGTCCTGCTCGCGACGCAGGTACGTGACCGCGAACTTGCGGATCGCGTCGAGATCCTCGACGTCGCCCGCGCCCTTGACCGGCTCGCCGTCCGATGCGGCGACCGTTTCGCCGTTCAGGTAGTCGCGCGCGATGTCGGCGATGTACTCGCCGTTGTACGCGGCTTCCGGCCAGCCCGCGTCGCCCGGCTTCAGGCCGCGGGCGCGCGCCTGCGTCGAAATCGCCAGGTTGCCGATCTGCACGCCCGCGTCGTTGTAGTAGAACTCGCGGTGCACCGTGTAGCCCTGGCTCGCGATCACGTTCGCGAGCACGTCGCCGAGCGCGGCCTGGCGGCCGTGGCCGACGTGCAGCGGGCCCGTCGGATTGGCCGACACGAATTCGAGCAGCACCCGCTTGCCCTTCTCGCGATCCGACGTGCCGAACGCGCGGCCCTGGTCGAACACGGCGGCGATCACCGCCTGTTTCGCGGCGGCCGACAGGCGCAGGTTGATGAAGCCGGGGCCGGCGATCTCGGCGGCTTCGACGAGGCCTTGCGCGGCCGGCTGCGCGGTGAGTGCGGCGACGATCCGTTCGGCGAGCTGGCGCGGGTTCGTGCCGAGCGGCTTCGCGAGCTGCATCGCGACGTTGCACGCGACGTCGCCGTGCGCGGCGACCTTCGGGCGCTCCAGCGTGATGGCCGGGGCGACGAATGCCGCGTCGGCGCCTTTCAGCGCGTGTGCGACCTGCTTGACGCTATCCGCGAGCAGGGCTTCGAGGGTCTGTTTGTGTGCTGGCAGCATGCTGGTAGAAGGCTTCGTTGGTGGCGGCCGGAAACGCCGGGCCGCCGGCGCGCTTTTTAAGCGCGCGTTTCAGGGATCGCAGAATTTTAACAGGTGCTAATATGCCGCTCAGGCGGCCCGCGTCCGCGAGGCCGGACGCCGGTCTGTCGGCGTTCCCCAACCGCGCCGCGCAGGCACAACAAGATGAAAAGGGAATTGTCATGATTACGTTCAAGAGCAAGGCGGCACAGGATCTCGACGTGCTGAAGGATTTCGCCGTGTATGTGCTGGGTCTCGTCGGCAAGCAGCTGGGCGAGCGCGGTGTGATCACGCACGACGAACTGGACCACGCGATCGCCAAGCTGGAAGGCGCGGTCGCGCAGGCGAAGCAGGAGCGTGCGGAGCACGCCGGCCATTTCCACGAGGACGAAGCCGACCACGCGCACCACGAAGTGCCGCCGAGCCTGGCCCAGCGCGTCGCGCCGTTCCTGACGATGCTGCGCGAGGCGAAGGCCGGTCAGGCCGACGTGCACTGGGGCTTCTGAGCTTCCTTGCCGGGCGGGTCGACAGGTTCGCCAGACACGAAAAAGCCCGCTTTCGAGCGGGCTTTTGCTTTTGTCTGATCAAAAGGAGGCCGGGCCTCTCGTTTGCATCGATCAGAGCTGCGGCGCGAGCGCGCGGCGCGCGTCGTCGAGCGACAGCGCCATGCGCTGCGCGTAGTCCTCGAGCTGATCCTGCCCGATTTTGCCGACCGAGAAATAGCGGCTGTCCGGATGCGCGAGGTAGAAGCCCGACACGCTCGCCGCCGGCAGCATCGCCAGCGAATCCGTCACGCTCATGCCGATCTCGTCCGCGTGCAGCACGTCGAACATGTCGCGTTTCACGAGGTGGTCGGGGCAGGCCGGGTAGCCGGGCGCCGGGCGGATGCCTGCGTACTTCTCGGCGATCAGCGCGTCGTTGTCGAGCGTCTCGCCGCTCGCGTAGCCCCACAGCTCGCGCCGCACGCGTGCGTGCATCGCTTCCGCGAACGCTTCCGCGAAACGGTCGGCGAGCGCCTTCAGCATGATCGCGCTGTAGTCGTCGTGGTCGGCTTCGAATTGCTTTTCCTTCGCGTCGACGCCGAGGCCGGCCGTCACCGCGAACATCCCGATGTAGTCGGCGACGCCCGATTCCTTCGGCGCGATGAAATCGGCGAGCGAGCGGTTCGGCCGCATCACGCCGTCGACGACCGGACGCACGCTCTGCTGGCGCAGGTTGCGCCACGTGAGCAGCACTTCCGAGCGCGACTCGTCGCTGTAGATCTCGATGTCGTCGTCGTTCACCGTGTTCGCCGGCAGCAGCGCGATCACGCCGTTCGCGGTCAGCCAGCGGCCCTGGATCAGCCGCGCGAGCATCGACTTCGCATCGGAAAACACGCGCCGCGCCGATTCGCCGACGATCTCGTCGTTCAGGATCGCCGGGTATGGCCCCGCGAGGTCCCAGGTCTGGAAGAACGGGCCCCAGTCGATGTAGTTCGCGAGCTCGTTCAGGTCGTAGTTCTTGAATACGCGCCGCCCGATGAACTTCGGCTTCACCGGCGTGTAGTTCGCCCAGTCGACCTTGGTCTTGTTCGCGCGCGCCTCTCCGAGCGTGACCATCGGCTGCGCCTTGCGATTCGCGTGCTGGTCGCGGATGCGTTCGTAGTCCGACTTCAGCTCGTCGAGGTACTTCGCCGCGCCTTCGTCCGACAGCAGGTTCGACGCGACCGACACCGAGCGCGACGCGTCCGGCACGTAGACGACCGGGCCTTCGTAGTGCGGCGCGATCTTCACGGCCGTGTGCACGCGCGACGTCGTGGCGCCGCCGATCAAGAGCGGGATCTTCTTCACGCGGAAGTAGTCGTCGCGCTGCATTTCGGACGCGACGTACGCCATTTCCTCGAGGCTCGGCGTGATGAGGCCCGACAGCCCGATGATGTCCGCGCCCTCGACCTTCGCCTTCGCGAGGATCTCGTTGCACGGGACCATCACGCCCATGTTGACCACTTCGAAGTTGTTGCACTGGAGCACGACCGACACGATGTTCTTGCCGATGTCGTGCACGTCGCCCTTCACGGTCGCGATGACGATCTTGCCCTTCGCGCGCACGTCGCCGCCCGCTTCCGCGAGCAGGCGCTTTTCTTCCTCGATGAACGGGATCAGGTGGGCGACCGCCTGCTTCATCACGCGCGCCGACTTCACGACCTGCGGCAGGAACATCTTGCCCTGGCCGAACAGATCGCCGACGACGTTCATCCCGTCCATCAGCGGCCCTTCGATCACGTTGATCGGGCGGCCGCCGGCGGCGGCGATCTTCGCGCGCGCTTCTTCGGTGTCCTCGACGATGAAGTTCGTGATCCCGTGCACGAGCGCATGCGCGAGCCGCTTCTCGACCGGCTGGTTGCGCCATTCGAGGTTTTCTTCCTTCTTCGCGGCGCCGGTCTTGAACTTGTCGGCGATCTCGAGCAGGCGATCGGTGGAATCCGGCCGGCGGTTCAGGATCACGTCCTCGACGCGCTCGCGCAGTTCGGGATCGAGATCCGCGTACACGCCGAGCTGGCCCGCGTTCACGATCCCCATGTCCATCCCGGCCTGGATCGCGTGATACAGGAACACGGTATGGATCGCCTCGCGCACCGGGTCGTTGCCGCGGAACGAGAACGACACGTTCGACACGCCGCCGCTCACCTTCGCGTACGGCAGGTTCTGCTTGATCCAGCGGGTCGCCTCGATGAAGTCGACCGCGTAGTTGTTGTGCTCGTCGATGCCGGTCGCGACCGCGAAGATGTTCGGGTCGAAGATGATGTCTTCCGGCGGGAAGCCGACTTCGTTCACGAGGAAGTCGTACGAGCGCTTGCAGATCTCGGTCTTGCGTTCGTAGGTGTCGGCCTGGCCGGTTTCGTCGAATGCCATCACGACCGCGGCCGCGCCGTAGCGGCGGATCAGGTTCGCGTGGTGGCGGAACGCGTCCTCGCCTTCCTTCAACGAGATCGAGTTCACGATTGCCTTGCCCTGCACGCACTTCAGGCCGGCTTCGATCACGTCCCACTTCGACGAGTCGATCATGATCGGCACGCGCGCGATGTCGGGCTCCGACGCGATCAGGTTGAGGAAGCGCACCATCGCCGCCTTCGAATCGAGCATCGCTTCGTCCATGTTGACGTCGATCACCTGCGCGCCGTTCTCGACCTGCTGGCGTGCGACGGCGAGCGCCTCGTCGAACTGGCCGTTGAGGATCATCCGTGCGAACGCCTTCGAGCCGGTGACGTTGGTGCGTTCGCCGACGTTGATGAAGAGCGTCCCGGGCGTGACGTTGAACGGCTCGAGGCCGGCAAGGCGCATCATGTGATCGGTCATGGCGGTGCGGATTCTGGTGATGAAGGACGTGGGGCGGTCGGGTCAGGCGTTGTCGCTGTACTGGTTCGGCCAGCGGCGCGGCTTCACGCCGGCGAGCGCCTTCGCGATCTCGGCGATGTGTTCGGGCGTCGTGCCGCAGCAGCCGCCCGCGAGGTTCACGAGCCCGGCCTGCGCGAATTCCTTCAACAGGCCCGACGTGACGTCGGGGGTTTCGTCGAAACCGGTGTCGCTCATGGGGTTCGGCAGGCCCGCGTTCGGGTAGCACGACACGTAGGTGTCGCACAGCTTCGCGAGCTCGGCGATGTACGGGCGCATCAGCGCCGCGCCGAGCGCGCAGTTCAGGCCGAACGTGAGCGGCTTCGCGTGACGCAGCGAATTCCAGAACGCTTCTACCGTCTGGCCCGACAGGATCCGGCCGGACGCATCGGTGACGGTGCCCGAGATCATGATCGGCAGGCGCTCGCCGGTGTCCTCGAACAGCTCGTCGAGCGCGAACAGCGCGGCCTTGGCGTTCAGCGTGTCGAAGATCGTCTCGACGAGGAACAGGTCGACGCCACCGTCGAGCAGCGCCTTCGCCTGCTGGTAGTACGCGTCACGCAACTCGTCGAACGTGACGTTGCGCGCGCCCGGATCGTTGACGTCCGGCGAGATGCTCGCCGTCTTCGGCGTCGGCCCGATCGCGCCGGCGACGAAGCGCGGTTTGTCCGGCGTCGCGTATTTCGCGGCCGATTCGCGTGCGAGCTTCGCCGATTCGACGTTCATCTCGACGACGAGATCTTCCATCCCGTAGTCGGCCTGCGCGACGGTCGTCGCGCCGAACGTGTTCGTTTCGACGATGTCGGCGCCGGCCGCGAAGTACTGGTCGTGGATCTCGCGGATGATCTGCGGCTGCGTAAGCGACAGCAGCTCGTTGTTGCCCTTGATGTCGCGCGGGAAATCCTTGAAGCGCTCGCCGCGATACGCGGCCTCGTCGAGCTTGTAGCGCTGGATCATCGTGCCCATCGCGCCGTCGAGGATCAGGATGCGCGATTTCAGCAGCGCGGGCAGGGCGGCGCCGCGCGTGTAGGGCGCGTCGAGCGGGACGGAAGCGGCGAGAGGAGTCGCAGACATGGGCGAAAGACCGGCGAAGACGGAAAACCGTCATTGTAGCCGGTGCGTCAAGCGGTCGCCGTCGCTCGCCGCGCCGGCCGGACGGCCCGTCAAGACGGCCCGTCAAATGAAAGCCCCCGCCGGCGAACCGGACGGGGGCAGGATCGGAGTGCACGCGGCGCCGCGCGGGGCGCGGCGAATGGCCCGGCCGCGCGACGCGCCGGGCCGCGAGTCGTCAGTGCAGCACGACGGGCATCATCATCAGGCTGTCGAATTGTCCGAGGAATTCGTCGACTTCGTCGAGCGACGGTTCGTCCTCGATCAGCTGCTTCACGTGCGCGCGGAATCGCTCGGCAAGTTCGCCGTCGATGAAGATTTCGCGCTGCGCGTTCTTGTCGACGATTTCGTATCCGCCGGCATTCATCAGGTGATGGCCGGCCTGCGGCGCAAATTCGACGACGCAGTAGTTGGGGCTGTTGTAGATCATTTGCATGGCGGCACTCCTCTTCGCAGTGGCATCTGGCCTTGTTGTCCCCTAGGTGGGGCGAGCCTTGCCGGTTTCAAGGGGCTTGCGCTGCACACCCCGTTCTCCCGTTTGCGTGGGGTGTATCGGTTAGAAGCCGATGTCTATCAAACGTTTCTCATTGTGAGCCGGTGGACTGAAATAGTTGTTAAAGAGTGTCATCGGCCATTTTTCGGAAATCTGTAGTCGGTCGAAATTGCCGATTCGTGTGCGTTCACTGTGTGACAGCCGATGAGGCAGGCGGTTGCATCGTCGCGGGCGGTGCCGCTTGCGCAGGTGGCGCGGGCGGCGCGGCCGATGCATCGGCGGCCGGTGCGGCGGCGGGCGCGTTCGTTGCGCCGCCTGGCGGTGCGGGTTCGGCAGGCACGTCCGGTGCGGCGAGGCGGCCGTGCCACAGCAGCTCGATCTGCGCACCGTTCGGCTCGCTCTGCACGAGCCGCGCGGGCAGCCAGCCGAGCGACGGCGCGAGCCACATGTCGATGCGGCGCGTGTCGCCTTCGCGGCGCGGCAGGCGCATGAAGTGCCGCGCGGCGACGATGCCGGCCTGCGTCTGCACCTGCTCGTCGCCGATCACGGTGATCGGCCAGGTCTCGCCGCTGTTGTTGTCGATCACGAAGAATTGCTGCGTGACGCCCGGTTTGTAGGCGGCGGGATTGCCGCGCACGAGTCCCGACAACTGCATCAGCATGCTGAAGCGGTCCTGCACGCCGTCGGGCAGCGGCGCGTTGTTCGGCGTGCGCGTGAACACGACCTGCCGGATCTCGCGGTTGAAGATCGCGATGTCTTCCGGCCGCTTGCCGCGCTTCTCGACGTAACGGTCGGGCGCGACGCCGAACGCGTCGATGCGGCCTTCGCTGCGATAGGCGAACGGGCCGACGAACGGCACGGGCATCGATACCGACAGGTCGTAGGTGTGCCCGTCGGTGCGCCAGTGGATCGTGCCGATCATGTTCTGCATGCCGTTGTAGAACGTGTCGTACTGCAGGTCGCCGGACGGCGGCACGGCGAACTTCACGCCGGTCGTCGCCGGGCCCGGTGTCGCGGCGCCGGCGCTGGCGGCCGATGCGGCGGATGCGCCCGAGGCGCCCGGCGTACCGCTTGCCGCGGATGCGGCGGCAGCCGGCGGTTCGCCGTGCTCGGCCGTCTGCGTCGACGTGAGGACCGGCTCGCGCGACGGCGCGGGTTTCGGCGGGGCCGCCTGCGGCGCGGCGGCCTTGGGCGCGGCCGGGCGTTCGACCGGCTTCGGCGCCGGCGGCGCCGGCTGGCGCTCGATCGGCTGCGGTTTCAGCAATTCGATCTGCACGGGGATGTCCGCGGGCGGCGGCGGCGTAAACGATTCGCGGTTGCGCATCAGCCAGAACCCGGCGAGCGCATGCAGCACCAGCACGGCGACGAGCGCGACGCCCACGCGCAACCAGCGGCGGGGCAGGGCGTGACTCGGGCGAAGGTCGGCAGGCTGTATGGGCATCGGAACGGGATCGGGGCGCTTGCTTGACGTCGGGCGCGCGGCGCGCGCCACAGGAATCGGACCGTCGGATGCGCCGCGCGTTCGCGATGCGTGACGTGGCGTGAACCGGAGGCGTCAGGCGTCGCGTGCGTCCGGACTATAGCCGAGTTCGTAAGACAGTTTCCGGGCGCACGCGCGCAGCGCGGTGTCGATCTCGCCGCCCCACGCGATGTCGAACGAGCCTTCCTGGCCGAGCGCGACGATCGCGAGCGCGAGTTCGCCGACCGCGTCGAACACCGGCATGCAGAACGCGTGGATCGTCGGCAGCAGCATCCCTTCGACGCGCGCGGCCTGGTGCGCGCGCACGTCGGCGAGCACCGCTTCGACTTCGTCGAGCGTGCGCGGGCCGCCGTGGTGCGGCGAGCGGCGCGTATCGGCGAGCTCGCGCTCGAGCATCGCGGCGGTCTTGCTGCGCGGCAGGTACGCGGCGAACAGCAGCCCCGTCGCGGAGCCGAGCAGCGGCATCACGTCGCCGAGCTTCAGCGACGCCTTCGCCGGATGGCTCGATTCCATCCAGTGCACGATCGTCGGCCCCTGGTTGCCCCATACCGCGATGCCGACCGTCTGGTCGAGGCGATCGCGGAATTCGGTCAGCGCGATCCGCGCGAGCTTCACGCCGTCGACGCGCGCGAGCCGCGCGAGGCCCATCTGCAACGCGAAGCCGCCCAGCTCGTAGCGGCCCGAGACCGGATCCTGCGACACGACGCCGAGCCGCGAGAAGCTGACCAGATAGCGGTGCGCCTTCGCCGGACTCATGCCCGCGCGCTGCGCGAGATCGCGCAGCATCATCGCGCGCGGCTCGCTCGTCAGCACGTCGAGCAGGCGGAAGCCGACCTCGATCGACTGGATGCCGGAACGGACCTTCTCGCCGTGGTCGCCGGACGCGGCGTCGTCGGTATCGGAGTCGGCGAGATCGTCGTCGGGAAGGGGGCTGGCGGGCATGGGCAACGGGTGCGCGAAAATGCGTCGGGAAACGGGGCGAAAACGGCGCGCGCCATCATCGCGCGCCGCATGGATTCACCATCGTAAAATAGATTCCCTCCATCGTCACTAAAACGGCCAATCCCCTATGAAACTTGCTTCGCTGAAGGACGGCACGCGCGACGGCCAACTGATCGTCGTGTCGCGCGACCTGCACACCGCGGCGATTGCCGATGCGATCGCGCCGACGCTGCAGCGCGTCCTCGACGACTGGGCGTTCTACGCGCCGCAACTGCGCGACCTGTACGACGCGCTGAACCACGGCCGCGCGCGCAACGCGTTCGCATTCGATCCGGCCGACTGCATGGCGCCGCTGCCGCGCGCGTTCCAGTGGGCCGACGGCTCCGCGTACGTGAACCACGTCGAGCTCGTGCGCCGCGCGCGCGGTGCCGAGATGCCGCCCGAGTTCTGGACCGATCCGCTGATGTACCAGGGCGGCAGCGACGATTTCCTCGGGCCGCGCGACGACGTCGTGTGCCCGTCGGAGGAATGGGGCATCGATTTCGAGGCGGAAGTCGCGGTGATCACCGGGGACGTGCCGATGAGCGTGTCGCCCGACGACGCGCTGAAGGCCGTGCGGCTCGTCACGCTCGCAAACGACGTGTCGCTGCGCAACCTGATTCCGGCCGAACTCGCGAAGGGCTTCGGCTTCTTCCAGAGCAAGCCGGCCACCGCGTTCGCGCCGGTCGCCGTCACGCCCGACGAGCTCGGCGACGAGTGGCGCGCCGGCCGCGTGCACCGCCCGATGATCGTCCACTGGAACGGCAAGAAGGTCGGCCAGCCCGACGCCGGCACCGACATGGTGTTCCACTTCGGCCAGCTGATCGCGCACGCGGCGAAGACGCGCAACCTGCGTGCCGGCTCGATCGTCGGCTCCGGCACGGTATCGAACAAGGACGCGAAGCGCGGCTACTGCTGCATCGCCGAGAAGCGTTGCCTCGAGACGATCGAGCACGGCGCGCCGCAGACCGAATTCATGCGCTACGGCGATACCGTGCGCATCGAGATGTTCGATGCGGCCGGCAAGTCGATCTTCGGCGCGATCGAGCAGTCGGTCGCCCCGCCCGACGGCGCGGCATAAGCCGCGCGGCGCACGCCACGCAGCGGCGAAACCCGGCTTCGGCCCGCGCGCCGGGTTTCGCCCGATGTTTGACCGCGCGGGCTTGGCTACACTCGATTCAAGCGTTCGAGCACGTCGAACAAGGAGCAGCAGATGGCCGATCTTGCCGCGTACGGCGGTTACGAAGCACTGAAGGTGACGCGCCGCGACCATGGCGTGCTCGACATCGTGATGAGCGGCGAGGGCGCGAACCGCAGCGGCCTCGCGACCGCGAACGCCCGCATGCATCGCGAGCTCGCCGACATCTGGCGCGACGTCGATCGCGATCCCGACACGCGCGTCGCGGTGATCCGCGGCGAAGGCAAGGGCTTTTCGGCGGGCGGCGATCTCGCGCTCGTCGAGGACATGGCGAACGATTTCGACGTGCGCGCCCGCGTATGGCGCGAGGCGCGCGACCTCGTCTACAACGTGATCAACTGCAGCAAGCCGATCGTGTCGGCGATGCATGGCCCGGCCGTCGGCGCGGGGCTCGTCGCCGGGCTGCTCGCCGACATCTCGATCGCCGCGAAGGACGCGCGCATCATCGACGGCCACACGCGGCTCGGCGTCGCGGCCGGCGACCACGCGGCGATCGTGTGGCCGCTGCTGTGCGGGATGGCGAAGGCGAAGTACTACCTGATGCTGTGCGAGCCCGTGAGCGGCGACGAGGCCGAGCGGATCGGGCTGGTCTCGCTCGCGGTCGAGCCGGCCGACCTGCTGCCGAAGGCGTACGAAGTGGCCGAGCGGCTCGCGCACGGGTCGCAGTCGGCGATCCGCTGGACCAAGTACGCGCTGAACAACTGGCTGCGCACCGCCGGGCCGACCTTCGATACGTCGCTCGCGCTCGAATTCATGGGTTTTTCGGGGCCCGACGTGCAGGAAGGCATCCGTTCGCTGCGCGAGCGGCGCCCGCCCGCGTTTCCCGGCGACGCGCCGTTCTGACGTGCGCGCTATGATCGAACCACGCGCGGCTGCGCGACGCACGGCGGCCGCCTCGCTCCTCCAGTCAACCAGGATGCCCGTATGACGACCGATGCCTCCGGCGCCAACCCTTTCGCCGGCTTTGCCGGGTTCCAGCCCGCCGACATGATGGACCGGATGTGGGACATGATCCGGATGTCGCCGTTCGGCGGGATGGCGCCGTTTCCGGGCGCCGCGCACGGGCTGCCGCCGTCGCTGTCGAGCATGTCCGACATGATGGCGCCGCTCACGAACGTCGAGGAGCTCGACAAGCGGATCACCGATCTGCGTGCGGTCGAGCAGTGGCTGAAGCTCAATCTCGGGATGCTGCAGTCGGCGATCCAGGCGCTCGAGGTGCAGCGCGCGACGCTCGCGACGCTGCGCGCGTTCGGCGCGTTCGCGCAAAGCTCGATGTCGGCGGCCGAGGAAGCGGCCGTGGCCGCCGCGCAGGCCGCGAAAACCGCGTCGGCGGGCGAGGCCACGCCCGCGGCCGACCCTGCGGCATCGGCCGCCGCGGCGTCCGCCCCGGATGCGCCGGCGGGCGACCCCGCGCAGCAGCCGTTCGACCCGGCCGGCTGGTGGAACCTGCTGCAGACGCAATTCAACCAGCTCGCGAGCCTCGCGATGGCGCAGCCGGGCATGCAGCCTGCCGCGCCGGGCGCCGCGTCGCCGCAGGCCGCTGCCGCGCCGGAACCCGCCGCGAAGGCGGCCGCGGCTGCGCCGCGCAAGCCCGCCGCGAAGCGTGCGAAGCCGTCCGGTTCGGCCGCGGCCCGCGCGGCGGCCGCGTCGTCGCCCGAAACGCGTCCGCCGAAGCGCTCGACGTGATGCGGCGCAGGTAGCAGGTCGATCATGCGACTCGCGCTCGTTCTGATGGGAGGCGGCGCGCGCGCCGCATACCAGGTCGGCGTGCTCAAGGCGCTGGCCGAGATCGCGCGCGAGGCCGATCCGCGGCGGCACACGCTGCCGTTCGCGGTCGTGTGCGGCTCGTCGGCCGGCGCGATCAACGCGACGTCGATCGCCAGCCACGCGGACGATTTTTCCCATGGCGTGCGGCGCCTGCTCGAATTCTGGGAGCCGCTGCGCGCCGAATACGTTTACCGCACCGATTGGCTCGGCATCGCAGCCGCCGGCGCGCGCTGGCTCGCGACGATGACGTTCGGCTGGGCGGCTCGCCGCTCGCCGCGCGGGCTGCTCGACAACACGCCGCTCGCGCACCTGCTGCAGCGCGAGCTGAGCTTTCACCGGATCGAGCAGATGCTGGAGGCGCGCCTGCTGCACGCGCTCGCGATCACCGCGCTCAGCTATTCGAGCGGCCGGCACCTCACGTTCTACCAGGCCGCCGAGCCGATCCAGGCGTGGCGGCGCGCGCAACGCACCGCGCGGCTCGTCGACTTGTCGGCGTCGCACCTGCTCGCGTCGTCGGCCATTCCGTTCGTGTTTCCGGCCGTGCCGCTCGTGCTCGACGGGCAGATCGAGTACTTCGGCGACGGCTCGATCCGGCAGATCGCGCCGCTGTCGCCGGCGATCCACTTCGGCGCGCACCGGATCGTCGTCATCGGCGCGGCCGATCCGCGGCCCGAGATTCCGGCCGCGAACGGCGCGGGCCGGGCTCGCGGCTACCCGACGCTCGCGCAGATCGGCCAGCAGGTGCTCGCGAGCGTGTTCCTCGACTCGATCGGCTCGGACATCGAACGGATCGAGCACATCAACCGGATGATCGAGCACCTGCCGCACCAGGTCGAAGTCGACAGCGGCTGGCGGCACGTCGACGTGCTCGCGATCGCGCCGTCCGAACGCATCGAGCTGATTGCCGCGAAGCACCTGAAGCAGATGCCGGCGACGATGCGCGGGCTGCTCGGTGCGATCGGCGGCAGCCAGCCGGCCGGCGCGTCGTTCGCCAGTTACCTGCTGTTCGAGGAGGCGTTCACGCGCGAGCTGATCGAGCTCGGCTACCGCGACGGCCGGGCGCAGTGGGAGACGCTCGCCGACTGGATCGCGCATGCGGACGGCGGCAGCGCGCCGGCGGCCGGCACGCCGCCCGAAGACGGCCTCGCGACCGGCGAAATGCGGGTCTGACACGCGCAGGCGTACTGTCAGGTTGTGTTTTCGCGACGGTCGGCCGCGACCGATCGCCGCACCTTGGTTGGCGGCACGCGACCGAGCGGGCGTCTCGGAACCGTCATGCACGCGTGCTATCATGGCCGCCGCCGTATACACCATATCGAGCAGCCCGCCGATCCGGCATCCGCACGGGGACCTTTCGGGGCACCCGCCTGGGGCAGGGGATGGGCGCACCAACGAGCCGGCCAGCGCCGGCCCCCACTCAGGCAAGCGCGGCCGGCTTCGTCCGAACGGAGCGGGTGGCGGCATGCCCAACGGCGGCAACGCGGCCGCCTGGCTGCCGGACGAGGAATCGGCGTCCGGCGGGCCGGTTTCCCGCGTAAAATTACAGTCTTGGCTGCAAAAAGCGCGCGTGGCGCGCTTGCGCGGCAACAGTCACGTTTAGAGAAGTCGCATTGCGCAGAACAGGGGTGGGACCATCATGAACACCATGCTTTATCCGGAACTTTACAGGTCGCTCGAAGCCGTCCGCTGGGACATGGAGAAGGACATTCCGTGGGACAAGTTCGACGCTTCGCTGCTCACCGACGAGCAGGCGAAGACGATCAAGATGAACGCGATCACCGAATGGTCGGCGCTGCCCGCGACGGAAATGTTCCTGCGCGACAACCAGCACGACAGCGACTTTTCCGCGTTCATGAGCGTGTGGTTCTTCGAGGAGCAGAAGCATTCGCTGGTGCTGATGGAATACCTGCGCCGCTTCAAGCCGGAGATGGTGCCGACCGAAGAGGAACTGCACGCGGTGCGCTTCCAGTTCGATCCGGCGCCGCCGCTCGAGACGCTGATGCTGCACTTCTGCGGCGAGATCCGCCTGAACCACTGGTACCGGTGCGCGGCCGACTGGCACACCGAGCCCGTCATCAAGCAGATCTACGAAACGATTTCGCGCGATGAGGCGCGTCATGG
Organism: Burkholderia sp. NRF60-BP8; assembly: GCF_001522585.2. Lineage (NCBI taxonomy): Bacteria > Pseudomonadati > Pseudomonadota > Betaproteobacteria > Burkholderiales > Burkholderiaceae > Burkholderia > Burkholderia sp. NRF60-BP8. The sequence goes on along the minus strand of NZ_CP013373.1, from coordinate 3,136,544 downwards.
CGGCGCGTACCTGCGCTACATGAAGAAGGCGCTGAACAACTGCGGCGACGTCGCGCGTGCCGCATTCGCGAAGATCGGCGTGCTGATGGCGTCGGCGCGCCGCACCGAGAAGCCGCTGCACCCGACCAACCTGCACGTGAACCAGGCGCTGTTCCCGCGCGACACGGTGCAGTCGCGCCTGCCGGATCCGGAATGGCTGGAGCGCTGGCTCGACGAGCAGATCCGTTTCGACGGCGAGTGGGAGAAGAAGGTCGTCGAGCGGATCCTGCACAACCTGTCGATCCTGTTCGAGCGTACGTTCGCGACCGCGCAGGAGCTGAACCGTTATCGCAAGGAAGTCACCAGCCGCCTGCAGGCCGAAAGCGGCCCGTCGTCGGCCGCGCAGCCGGCCTGAGGCCGGCGGGTGCCGGCGGTGGTGCGAGTCACGCCTGGCTCGCGCCCGGCTCGCCGCACCGTGTCGCGTTCGCTGCATGAAGCCCGCCCGGCCGGTCCGGCGGGCTTTTTATCTGGCGCCGCCGTCGCGCGCGCCGTCGTTCATTCCGTCCGATTTCCATCATGTCCGCCACCTTCGAACGCAAGCTGATCACCCGTGATGCCCTCGTCGCGCTGCGCCCGTCGCTGCCGTCGCCCGTCGTGTTCACCAACGGCGTGTTCGACATCCTGCATCGCGGTCACGTCACGTACCTCGCCGATGCGAAAGCGCTCGGCGCCTGCCTGATCGTCGGCGTGAACAGCGATGCGTCGGTGCGCATGCTCGGCAAGGGCGACGACCGGCCGATCAACCGCGAAGAAGATCGCGCGGCACTGCTGGCGGCGCTGGAAAGCGTCGACTGGGTCGTGACGTTCGGGGAAAAGACGCCCGTGTCGCTGATCGAGGCCGTCCGTCCGGACATCCTCGTGAAGGGCGGCGATTACGACATGGATGCGCTGCCGGAATCCGCGCTCGTGCGCGGCTGGGGCGGCCGGGCGCTGGCGATTCCGTTCGAGCACGACCGCTCGACCACTGCGCTGCTGAAGAAGGTGCGCGCGCAACGGCCCTGAGCGCGACGCGGCGCCGTCACGGAGCAGACGCCGCGAGCGGTGCGGTCGTGACGGCCGGCGCCGCGATCGGGCCGCCGACGACGGGCTGGTCGGTCGCTTGCAAGAGCGGCGTCGCGCGCAGCGCGTCCGGCCGCACCTGCCGCGCCAGCACGCCGGGTTCGCGCGGGCCGGCCGCCGGCAGCGGCCCGAACACGCCGCGCGCCGCCACGAACGCGAGCAGGTTGGCGAGAAAGAGAACAGCGATCAGCCAGCGCAGCATCGTCGAAACTCCTTGTCGTCATCGACGTGATTCACGTCGTTCAGTCGAGCCGGCCGCATGGCCGGCTTTTTCATGGCTTCCGTCGGCCGTTCGCGCGGGCCGCTGGCGCGGCGCCGCGCGTACGGCGTCGTCGGCGTGATGCGGGCCCGCTTGTGCACGCTTGTGCCCGGTTCGGCCGGCATCGCCACGCGCCGGCGCGATGCCGGCGCATTTGCTTCAATCCTGCGCCGTCGCCGGGCCGGCCGTGTCCGCGGCGATCAACGCGAGCCCGGACAGGATCAGCGCGTCGTGCCGCGTGTGCGGGACCGTCAGCGCACGCGCGACGTCGTCCGCCGCGCCGCCTGCCAGCACGAGCCGTACCGGCGCCTGCCACGCGTCGACGAGATCGCGCCACGCGCGTTCGATCAGGCCGGCCTGCGCGTACAGGCAGCCGGCCGACAGCGAGCGCGGCGTATCGATCTGGAACGGCTCGGCCTGCGCGCCCGCGAGCAGGCCGCTGGCGATATCGGTGGTCAGCGTCGGCAACTGCGCGGTGTGCGTGCCGAGCGCGCGCATCATCAGCGCCCAGCCCGGCGCGATCAGGCCGCCCGTGAAGCGGCCGTCCGCGCGCAGGGCTTCGAGCGTCGTCGCGGTGCCGAACGTCGCGATCAGCAGATGCTCGCCCGGAAACGCCGCGTGCGCGCCGATCAGGCCGGCCCACCGGTCGCTGCCGAGCTGTTCGGGCGTCGTATAGCCGTTCGTCACGCCGCATTGCGCGGGCCGCGAGCGGATCGTCGTGCGCGGCAGGCCCGGCCAGCGTGCGTCGAGCAGCGCGTCGAGCCGCGCGGCCACGTCCGCGCCCGCGACGTTCGAGATCCATGCGCCGCGCGGACGCGGCAGGCGCGACCAGTCGGGATCGGCGCCGCCGTCGCGCGTGTGGCCGAACGCGCCCGTGTCGACGAGCATGCGCTGCGCGTCGGCGAGCGCCCACTTGATCCGGCTGTTGCCGGCGTCGATCAGCAGGTGCGGCTCGCTCATTGCGCTTCGCGCAGCGACACGTCGCCGGCCGCGATCGTCCGCACGCCGCTCGGCGTGTCGAGCAGCAGCTGGCCGGTGGCATCGATGCCCGTCGCGATGCCGCGCACGCGTTCGACGCCCTGTTCGAGCAGCACGACTTCGCGGCCCGCGTACGCGTGCAGCGCGTGCCAGCGCGGCAGGAACGGCGCGAGGCCGTCGGCGCCGAATTGCGCGAGCGCCGGCGTGAGCGCGTTCAGCGACGCGGCGAGCGTATCGGTGAGGTTCGCCGACGCGCACGCGATCGACAGCGCGGCGGGCGGCAGCCCGCTCGCGAGCGTCGCTTCGCGCGCGCGCAGCGCGTCGACCTGCGCGGCGACGGCTTCCGCGCCGCGCACGTTGATGCCAAAGCCGATCACGACGGCGGTGGCGTCGGCGGTGGTCCAGACGGTTTCGATCAGAATCCCGGCGAGCTTGCCGACGATGCGCGGCGTGCCGTCGTCGTCGGTCGTCAGCAGCAGGTCGTTCGGCCATTTGAGGGTGACGCGCATGCGGGCGTCGAGCGGCAGCGTGGCCAGCCCTTCGGCGAGCGCGACGCCGATCGCGATGCTGAGGCCGCCGAGCGCGTCGACCGCGCGCGGCACGATGCAGCCGACCGAGCACAGCAGCGCATTGCCGGGCTGCGCGAACCACGGGCGGCCTTGCCGGCCGCGACCGGCCGTCTGCTCGAACGCGACGCGCACGAGCGGCGCGGGCAACGCGTTCGCGCTGCGCGGCAGCGCCTTGAGCCGCGTGGCGACGTCGGCGTTGGTCGAGCCGGTGGCGGCGACGATGTCGAGCGGCCACGCGCGCGGCGCGGCGTCCAGGTGCGCCTCGAGCCGGTTGCGCGCGATGTGCGCGTCGCCGGATTCGGGCGTGTCGGAGGAGGTGGGGGCGTTCATGGCGCCTATTGTAGCGACAGGGGGCGTCGGCGCGTGCCGGGCCGTGCGTGCGACAGGCCGGCGTACGGCCGCGGTCCGGGCGCGCACCGCGCCTGGGCCGCCCGCCGGACCGGCGCCAAGTCGCTCAGTGCTGCTCCAGTTGTTCCAGCGCCTTGATGTCTTCCTCGCTCGTCATTTCGCAGGCGAGCAGCGTGTTGCCCTTGAGCGCCGGACCCTGGCGGGCCGACACGAGGATCAGCGCACCGCCCGGGCCGCGGACGTTCAGCCGGCGCGAATAGCCGACGGACGACGCACCGAGCAGGTGGCCTTTCTCGCGGGTGAGCGCGTAGCGTTTGGCGAGCTGGTCGGCGACTTCGCCTTCCACGAGCACGCCGATGCCGGTGGCGACGAACACGACGTGCTGCGTCGTGAAGCCGTCGCGGCGGATCGGCTCGGGCAGGCGATAGACCGCCGCACCCGGCATCGAGTTGTCCGGTTTCGGATCGGCCGCCTTGGCGGCGTTGTAGATCGCGTCCATCAGGTCCGACGTGAACGGCGGCTTGCACAGCGCGGCGTTGAAGATGTCGGGCGGCGCCGGCGGTGCGGCGAGCGAAACGAGCGGAATGGCAGCGACGCCTGCGCCGATGGCGGCGCGCAGGCAGGACAGGCGATGCGACATGGATGAAGGCCTCTCAGGTTTTATCGTGAATGCGAGGCGGCATGTTAAGGCATCGCCGCACGTGTATCGAGCTGCGAAAACCGACAGGCTGCGCGGCGCGGCGACCGGCGTGCGTATCGCGCGCCGCGCATCGAGCGCCGTTGCGCGCGTTCGATGCACGACGCGACGGATCATGCTCGTCGGGCAAGCCGCCGTTACGCTACCGCGCGGTCGTGCGTGCGCCGTCGACGTCCGTCACGGCGCCACCACCGGATGCTTCAGCGCATGCGCGGTCTCGATCCACTGCGCGTGGAATTCGTCCGCGTCGGGCTTGAGCCCGAGTTCGCCGTTGCGATAGGCCATCGCGAGCGTCTGCACGGCTTCCGGCAGCTCGTGTTCGGCGGCCCGGCGATACAGCGCGAGCGCGCGCGCGTCGTCGCGCGGCACGCCGCTGCCGTCGCGGTACGCGTTCGCGAGCATGAAGTCGGCGGCCGGGATGTCCGCGCGCGACGCGATGTCGAACCAGTGCGCGGCCTGCACCGGGTCGGCGGCGATGCCGTAGCCGCTGCGGTAGATCAGCCCGAGGTAATACGCGGCGGCCGGGTCGCCCTGTTCGGCCGCGGCGCCGAGCAGCGCGCGTGCGCGTGCATAGTCTTTCGGCAGATCGCCGCTGCCGAGCAGCAACGCCTTGCCGAGCGCGAGCTGCGCGCGCCGTGCAGCCGGCGCGTCGGCCGTGTCGTGCGCGGCCGCGGCCGTTTCCAGCCAGCCGCGCCCCTCGTCGCGCAGCCCCGGTTCGTGCGCATCGACGAGCGCGATGCCGAGCGCCGCCTGCGCGGCGCCCGAGCCGCGGCGCGCGAGCGTGCGCAACTGGGCCAGCGCATGCGGCTCGGTCGCCTGCGCGACCATCGCCTGCCATTCGTCGAGTTGCGCGGCGCTCGGCGCGGGGCCGGCGCCGCGCAGGCCGGTCGCCGCGACGACGACCGCGACGGTCACGGCCGCCGCCGCGAGCAGCGCGGCGGGCGGGAGCTTCGCGCGCAGCACGCGCCGCGCGGCAGCGGCGAAGCCGGTTTCGGCGGGCCGCATCGTCCGGATCGGTTGCATCGCGTGTCTCATTGCGTGAGGTCGATCTCGTAGGTCGCGAGGTTCTTGCCCGAGCCGTCGTCGGCCGCGACCTGCGTGATGCCGGTCAGGCCGGCCGCCGTCGCGTCGCCGAGGCGGTTCGGCGCGGACGCGAACCGCACGTGCGCGACCGAGCCCGCGAGCTTCGTGAAGCGCCAGCTGCGCTGCGCGCCGTCGGCCGCGCGCGTGATCGCGCCGCGCTTCTTGATGAACGCGATCAGCACGTCGCGGTTCGCGTCGGGCGACGCGAAGATCGTCTTGCTGCCGTCGAGGCCCGGGAAGTTGCCGCCGCCGCTCGCACGGTAGTTGTTGGTCGCGACGATGAACTGCGCGTTCGGGTCGATCGGCGCCCCCTTGTACGTCAGGTTCCTGATGCGGTTGCCGACCGGCTGCGTGACGTCGATCTCGTAGGCGAGATCGGCCGACGTGAACATGTCGAAGTTGTAGCCGGGGAAGGTGCTGACGAGCGGCTGCACGGTCGCCTTCGTCGGGTCGATCGTGTTGAAGCGCTTCGCGGCCGTCTCGAGCCAGTTCCTCACGTCGGCGCCGCTCACCTTCACCGCGTACACGGTGTTCGGATACAGGTACAGGTCGGCGGCGTTGTTGATCGCGAGCGCGCCCGGCGCGACGTCGGTGTAGTCGGTGCCGCCGCCGAAGCCGCTCTTGAACGGCGCGCTGACCGACAGCACCGGCAGCGACGCGTATTGCGGCAGGTTGGCCTGCACGTAGGTCTTCACGTAGTCGGCCTGCGCCTCGTTGACGATCTGGATCGCGCCCGGATCGCCGACGTCCGCGAAGTACGAGTTCATCCGGTAGTCGGTCGAGCCGATCGGCGTCTTCACGTAGTCGATCGTCGCCTGGTGCTCGGCCGCGATCGCGGCGGACACCGACGGATCGGCGGCGACGTAGCTCTTGTCGGCATTCTGGATCGGCCGCGCCTCGACGGTCGTCTGCGACTTGTCGACGGTCCACGTCTTGCCGTCGAACTTCAGGCCGAGCTTGATCACGCCGAGATGCTTGCCCCAGTAGTTGGCCATCACGGTCGGCACGCCGTTGACGGTGCCCTTGACCTTGTCGACGCCCGGCAGGTTGAACTGCGACACGGTGCTGTTCGCGTCCGGGAACACCTGGTGCGAGTGGCCGATCAGCATCGCGTCGATGCCGGGCACCTTCGACAGCCACCAGCTGCCGTTTTCCATCGTCGGCGAGTACGCGGCATTGTCGAGGCCGCCGTGCGAGATCGCGACGACGAGATCGGCGCCCTTCACGCGCATTTCCGGAATGTACTTCTCGGCCGCCTCCTTCAGCCCGGTCGTGTAGACCTTGCCGTCGAGCCAGCGCTTGTCCCAGTTCATGATCGCCGGCGGCGTGAAGCCGATGATGCCGATCTTCACGGGCGCGCTGACCGTCTTGCCGTCCGGCGTCGTGGCCGTCACCGTGCGCGTGAGGATCGTGTACGGCGTGAACAGCGGCGCGTTGGTCTTCGCGCTGATCACGTTCGCGAGCACCTGCGGGAAGTTCGGGCCCGCGCACTTCTTCTGCTGGGCCGGCGCCGGCAGGCCGTCGACCTCGAACGTGTTGCCGGTCACCTGCGACAGGTACGGCAGCCCGTAGTTGAACTCGTGGTTGCCGATCCCGCCGCCGTCGAATTTCGCGGCGTTCATCACCTTGTAGATCGCGAGCGTCTGGTCGCAGCCCACCGGCTTCACGAGCGCCTGGTAGTCCGACAGCGCGGTGCCCTGGATCGTGTCGCCGTTGTCGAGCAGCAGCGTGTTCGGGTACTGCTTGCGGGCCTGCGCGATCAGCGTCGACACGCGCTCGAAGCCGAGCGAATTGTCGGCGGCGAGCTTGAAATAGTCGTACGACAGCACGTTGGTGTGCAGGTCGGTCGTCTCGAGCAGCGCGAGCGTGGCCGTCGTGCCGACGGGCGCCTGGGCCTCGGGCTGCGACGGCGGCGTGGCGGTGACGTCGTCGCCGCCGCAGCCGGCGAGGACGAAGGCGAGGCTGGCGAGCGCGGCGGCGGCCGGCACGTGGCGGCGGGAAAGCGGGGGGAGACGCATCGGTTGTCCTGTTCGGTGTTCTGTTTTATGAAGCGCGAGGTACGCACGAATGGCGGCGCGGTGCGCCGACGGCCTGAGGTGCGGCGCGTGAGAGTATCGAAAGGAAACGTGACGGAACAATGAAAGGTTGCGATGCCGGCAGCCGGCCGGCGCCCCGGGCTCGACGCTCCCGGCTGCGAGCCGCGCCCCCGACGCCGCGCCGGAAATCCTCACGTCGCGGCGTCGGGCGGTTCGCTACAATGGCCGCTGTCATCCTTTTGCAAACAACCTGCCCTTGGACTTCGAGACTCCTCCCGGCCTGTCGGTCGACGCCGGCGGCCAGGGCCAGACGGTGCGCCTGACCGGCCAGTGGACCGCGCTGTCGCTCGCGCGCAACCGCGGGGCCGTGGCGCGCCGCATCGCGAGCATCGCCGCCGGGCGCGTGAGCGAATGGGATCTGTCCGGCATCGAGCGGCTCGATCACGTCGGCGGCCAGGCGCTGTGGCGTGTGTGGGGCCGCAAGCTGCCGGCCGGCGTCGCGCTGAGCGCCACGCAGCGCACGATCTTCGAGCGCATCGAGCGGCTCGACAGCCAGCGCGAGGCGCCCGAGCGCATCGTGCGGTTCGATCCCGTCACGCGGCTCGGCCAGGCGATCTTCTCGTTCGGCGAACACCTGCAGGGCGGCATCGCGATGTTCGGCCTCGTGATCCTCGATGCGCTGTCGGTGCTGCGCCGCCCGCGGACGATGCCGTGGCGGGAAACCTCCGCGAACATCTACAGCGCCGGCGCGCAGGCGCTGCCGATCACCGCGCTCGTCGCCTTCCTGATCGGCATCGTGCTCAGCTACCTGTCCGCGCAGCAGTTGCAGATGTTCGGGGCGAACCGCTACATCGTGAACATTCTCGGGCTGTCGGTGATCCGCGAGCTCGGCCCGGTGCTGTCGGCGATTCTCGTCGCGGGCCGCTCGGGCTCCGCGATCACCGCGCAGATCGGCGTGATGCGCGTGACCGAGGAGCTCGACGCGATGCGCGTGATGGGCATCCCGCACGGGTTGCGGCTGATCCTGCCGCGCGTGCTCGCGCTCGGCGTCGCGATGCCGCTGCTCGTGATGTGGACCAACATCATCGCGCTGACGGGCGGCGCGCTCGCCGCGAAGTTCGTGCTCGGCATCGACATCAACTACTTCGTGCGCTCGCTGCCGGGCGTCGTGCCGATCGCGAACCTGTACATCGGCGTCGGCAAGGGCGTCGTGTTCGGCATGCTGATCGCGCTGGTCGCGTGCCATTTCGGCTTCCGGATCAAGGCGAATTCGCAGAGCCTCGGCGAAGGCACGACCACGTCGGTGGTGTCGTCGATCACGGTCGTGATCCTCGCCGACGCGGTGTTCGCGATCCTGTTCCAGAACGTGGGGCTCGGATGAACGCATCGAACGAAACGACCGCGCACGCCGCGGCGATCGGCGCCGGGTCGGTCGGCTCCCGGCCGGACGCGGCCGCCGATGCCGGCGACCTCGTGATCGAGGTGCGCAACCTGACCAAGCGCTACGGGCGCAACATCGTTCACCAGAAGCTCGACTTCGACGTGCGGCGCGGCGAGATCGTGTCGATCGTCGGCGGCTCGGGCTCCGGCAAGACGACGCTCGTGCGCCAGATCCTCGGCCTCGAACGGCCGACGTCGGGCACGATCAAGGTGTTCGGCGAGGATACGGCGACGATCGACGACGCGAGCGCGCGGATGATGCGCACGCGTTCGGGGATGCTGTTCCAGCAGGGCGCGCTGTTCTCGTCGATGACGGTGTTCGACAACGTCGCGCAGCCGCTGCGCGAGCTCGGCCGCGTGCCGCCGGACCTGCTGCACGACATCGTGATGCTGAAGCTGGAGATGGTCGGGCTGCCGTGCAAGCACGCGTCGAAGATGCCGGCCGCGCTGTCGGGCGGGATGGTGAAGCGGGTCGGCATCGCGCGCGCGATCGCGCTGGAGCCCGAGCTGCTGTTCCTCGACGAACCGACGGCCGGCCTCGATCCGCAGGCCTCCGACGAATTCGTCGAGCTGATCGCGACGCTGCACCGCACGCTCGGGCTGACCGTCGTGATGGTGACGCACGACCTCGATACGATGGTCGCGCTGTCGACGCGCGTCGCGGTGCTGGCCGACCGCAAGGTGCTGGTCGCCGCGCCCGTCGAGGAGGCCGCGAACGTCGACCACCCGTTCATCCACGAATATTTCCTGGGGCTGCGCGGGCGCCGCGCGTTGCAGGCGCTGCCGCCCGAGCGGCGCGCGAAGCTGCCGAAGGCGGCCCTCGAACCGGCGCTGTCGAGCGTCGAGCTGTAGAAGCAAGGAACCCGCGAATGGAAAACAAATCACATGCGTTCTGGGCCGGCCTGTTCACGATCGCGCTGACGCTCGCGATCGCGGGCACCGTGTTCTGGTTCAACGTCGACCGCACCGTGCGCGTGCCGTACGACCTGCTCGCGCGCACCAACGTGACGGGGCTGTTCCCGGACGCGGCCGTGCGCTTTCGCGGCCTCGACGTCGGCAAGGTGCAGTCGATCGGCTTCGATCGCACGCACCCGGGGCAGATCCGGATCCGCATCCTCGTCGATCACGACGCGCCGATCACGCAGTCGACCTACGGCAGCCTCGGCTTCCAGGGCGTGACGGGTATCGCGTTCGTGCAGCTCGAGGATACGGGGCGCGATCTGTCGCCGCTGCCGTCGTCGCCGAAGTCGATCGCGCAGATTCCGATGCGGCCGAGCCTGTTCGACCAGATCCAGGAGCGCGGCGACGTGCTGCTGCGGCAGCTCGAACTCGCGGCGAAAAGCGCGAACGCGCTGATGTCGCCCGAGATGCGCGAGCAGTTGCGCGCGACCGCCGAAAGCCTGCAGCACGCGGCCGACGGCGCGGCGACGCTGACGAAGCAGCTCGGCCCGGCGGTCGCCGCGCTGCCGGAGACGATGCACGAGGTAAACCGCGCGATGGCGTCGGCGAACACGCTGCTGCAGCCGAACGGGCCGCTCGTGTCGAACCTGAACAAGGCCGGCACGGCCGCCGAGCAGGTCGGCGTCGCGCTGAACGGGCTCAACGCGCGCGTGCAGTACGACACGCTGCCGCGCTTCAATGCGCTGGCCGGCAGCGTCGGCGACGCGTCGCGGCAATTGAAGGACGTCGCCGGCGAACTCGGCCGCAACCCGCGCAGTCTGTTGTTCGGGTCGCCCGGCGCGGCGCCGGGGCCCGGCGAAGCGGGCTTCGTCTGGCCGGGCGCGACGGCCGGGCAATGACGTCCATCGAAACCGGAAACATCATGCAGGAATACGCCATGCCACGAATCCTTGACCGCGCGCTGCGCCCGGCCGCGCTTGCCGCGCTGACGCTCGCGCTGGCGGCCGGTTGCGCCGGCAACAACGCGGTGCTGTCGAACATCCGCTACGACCTCGGGCCCGTGTCGTCGGTGGCGACCACCGGGTCCGGCCCCGCGCTGAAGGTGCTCGACGTCGCCGCGCCCGATGCGCTCGATACGGACAAGTTCGCGTACCGCCTCGCGTACGCCGATGCGCAGCACGTGGCCGTCTATCGCGACAGCCGCTGGACCGCGCCGCCCGCGCAGTTGCTCACGCAACGGCTGCGCGGCGCGCTGTCGTCGCGCGGCACGGTGCTCGAAGGGGCCGACGGCGTGCGCGCGCCGACCCTCAAGGTCGACCTGAGCGAATTCGAACAGGTCTTCGACGGACAGTCGCAAAGCCACGGCGCGGTGACCGCGCGCGCGACGCTGATGCTCGACGGCAAGGTGCTCGGCCAGCGCACGTTCGTCGCGCGCGCGCCGTCGAGCACGCCCGACGCGGCCGGCGGCGCGCGCGCGCTCGCGGCGGCCAGCGACGAACTCGTGTCGCAGATCGCCGCGTGGGTCGGCGTGCAGGCGTACGCGGGCACGCCGTGACGCCCGGCGGGCAGCCGCGATGAGCGCGCCCGGCACGCATCGCGCGTCGCCGCTCGCGCGGCAGGCGTTTGCCGCCTACGCGGCGCTGATCGTCTATGCGTCGCTGTATCCGTTCGAAGGCTGGGCGTCGCTCGGCATCGGTCCGTTCGATTACCTGTTCGCGCCGATGCAGCGCTACGTGACGGCGTTCGACGTGGTCACGAACGTGCTCGGTTATCTGCCGTTCGGCGCGCTCGGCGTGCTCGCGCTGCACCCGCGCTGGCGCGGCGTGGCCGCGACGCTGATCGCGAGCGTGCTCGGCGTGCTGCTGTCGGGGACGATGGAGGCGCTGCAGACCTACCTGCCGACGCGCGTCGCGTCGAATCTCGATCTCGGCGCGAACGCGCTCGGCGCGCTGCTGGGCGCGGCGCTCGCCGCGCCGGCCGCCGGCGCGCTGCTCGACCGCGGCGTGCTGCGCCGGCTGCGCTTCGCGTGGCTGGAGGCCGACGGGTCGACGCCGTTGCTGCTCACCGCGCTGTGGCCGTTCGCGATCGTGTTTCCGTCGCCGTTCCTGTTCGGCATCGGCGACTGGCCGGCCGCGCTGTGGGAGCGCGCCGACGCGTCGATGCAGGACGCGCTGCTCGCGTGGCTGCCGGCCGCGTGGCACGTCAGCGAATGGCCCGAGCGGGTCGACGGCTGGTTGTCGGATTCCGCGTGGGAAGCCGTGCTCGGCGGGCTGATGCTGTTCCCCGCGCTGGCGATCGCATCGCTCGCGATGCGCCCGCGCGCGCCGCGCATCCGGCTGCTGGTCGCGCTGGTCGTCGTCACGCTCGTGCTGAAGGCGGCCGCGACGTTCATGCAGTCGGCCACCGGCCTCGTCGTCGTGTGGGCGACGCCCGGCGCGCGGCTCGGCATCGAGCTGGGTTTCGCGGCGGCGCTCGTCGCATTGCGCGTGCCGGCGACGTGGCGCGCGATGCTCGCGGCGCTCGCGCTGCTGGCCGGCGTCGCGCTCGTGAACCTGCTGCCGGTCAACCCGTTCTTCGACTTCACGCTGTCGGGGTGGCGGCAGGGCCGCTACGTGCACTTCAACAGCATCGCGCGCTGGCTCGCGTGGATCTGGCCCTACGCGGCGCTGATCTGGCTCGGCCAGCGCGTCGAGCACGCGTGGCTGCCGGCCGCGCTGCGCCGCTGACGCGGCAGCCGGGGCCCGTGCGGCGGCTGCCGTGCCGCGGGCAGCCGCGTGCGCCGGTCGCTATAATCGTCCGCATCCTCCGTTGCCGCTTCGCGTAACGGCAATTCATCGCCCTTCTTTCCGCACGGCCTTGCGCCGGGCCGCACGTCACCATCATGGATTCCTACTACCAGCACCACGTCTTCTTCTGCCTGAACCAGCGCGAACCGGGCGCCGAGCGCCCGAGCTGCGCGCAATGCGACGCGCAGACCATGCAGGAATACGCGAAAAAGCGCGTGAAGGAACTCGGTCTCACGGGGCCCGGCAAGGTCCGCATCAACAAGGCCGGCTGCCTCGACCGCTGCGAGGAAGGGCCGGTGATGGTCGTGTATCCGGAAGGCACGTGGTACACGTACGTTGATCGGGCCGACATCGACGAGATCGTCGAGTCGCACCTGCGCGACGGCAAGGTCGTCGAGCGCCTGAAGATCTGAGCGGGCCGGCCGAATGAACGTTCATACGCAGAAATCGCTGATCGCGGGCCCGATCGGCCAGATCGAAATCGCGGTCGACCTGCCCGACGCCGTGCGCGAAGGCGGCGCCGCGCCGCGCGGCATCGCGCTCGTCGCGCATCCGCATCCGTTGTTCGGCGGCACGATGGACAACAAGGTCGCGCAGACGCTCGCGCGCACGCTCGTGCAACTGAATTACGTCGTCTACCGGTCGAACTTCCGCGGCGTCGGCGCGACCGAAGGCGTGCACGACAACGGCGCCGGCGAGGCCGACGACCTGCTCGCGGTGCTCGCGCACATGCGCGCCCAGCCCGCGTATGCGGACCTGCCGCTCGTGCTCGCGGGCTTCTCGTTCGGCACCTTCGTGCTGTCGCACGTCGCGAAGCGCCTGCGCGACGCGGGCGAGACGATCGAGCGAATGGTGTTCGTCGGCACGGCCGCGAGCCGCTGGCAGGTGGCCGACGTGCCCGAGAACACGCTCGTGATCCACGGCGAAACCGACGACACGGTGCCGATCGCGTCGGTGTACGACTGGGCGCGGCCGCAGGAGCTGCCGGTCGTCGTGATCCCCGGCGCCGAGCATTTCCTCCATCGCAAGCTGCACGTGCTGAAGCGCATCATCGTCGACGCGTGGCGGTAGGGCGACTTGCATTTGAGACAGCCCCCGTATTTGCAAGCGAGATTGTTTCCTGCTCGAAGTAACTGCAGTTGATCGACGTCACGTGCCCGGATCATCCGAAACCATACGCGCGTTCTATTTTCGCGCGTTGACATTGGTTCGCAGTTTGCCTTCGCGAGCACGTTGCATTTCGGGAAGCACTGAATAAAGGCTGAGTTCGTGCTGCGAGCACGTCCCGACGGGGATTTGCGGACAGCGCAACTGCTTGGATCAGTGTTTCCCGACGTCGAAATACTGGGGGCGGCCGAGGCTGCGCGTGGCCAATCGGCACATGCTCTCTAATTTATCTGACGGAAATCCAGTACAGTCGGCCGTCGAAAGATGGAAACCGATTCCGGGCGCGTTTCGTGGGTTTCGTGCAGATATCGATCAGGTCTCGGGTGTCCATCAAACAAGCATTCATTTGCATGCAGGACGCCGATCTATGGATCTGTCGTATTACAAAATCAACAAGCTGCTATGGCGCTGGAGCAGGACAGAGGGCGCGCGCATCGTACATGACGCAGGTTTGTCGATGGACCGGGCGCCGCCTGCGCTTCCCGCTTCACCAGCGCCCGTGGCGAAGGCCGTGCCGGCCCCGAAGCCGCCAAAGCCAGACCCGATGGTCAAGATGGTGGATGACATATGGGGGGCCGTGGATGCTTTTTCCCGCTTCAAAACCTGGCTGAACACGGCTGATCCACCTAAGCCGGCCAAAGCACCTGCGCCAACGAAGCTCGAAAAGACGGTGCCTGCGTTCGACATTCAGGAAATCCCTGGCGCGATGCGTAAGGAGATGATGCCGATTGGGGCCAAACTGATGGAGCGATGGTTTGCCGGAGCGCTCAACTACTCTCCAACGGACGCAGACGAGGCGGCAGAAATTAATCAGGACGGCAGGCCGTATCCGCCTGAAATGTATGACACCACCACCGTCAAGCTGGATTGGGTGCTCCGGTTTGCCCGTGCGAAGAAGAAATACGACTATCTGATAAATGAGGCCATACGCTCGCCGGCAGCCAAGGAGACACTGAAAGGAAAGCTTGGGCCCTACAAGGAGCGATTGACTCTGCTGGATTCCGCGGACATATGCGGTGACGATGTCGCGACCCTGCATCGCCGCTTTCAATTTCAACTGGCATCGGTCGATGGTTCATTTGGACAGAAAATCGAGCTTCTCTTGCACACTTTGGCGAGGGGGGGCGTACCCGATGATCTCAGCAGCGCGCTCGGCTCATTCAATCTCTACGCGGCGCTCGGGCACGCACGCTTTTACTGGGATGCTGAATCCAGGAGAACACGAGCCGACGTAAGAGGCATCTGGGTATATGTGAAAGACAACTACACCTTCACTGACAGGAAGGGTGGTCGGTCGCAGTATCTGGGGCACTGGAGCCGCGATGGCGTGATTGTCATTCCGCTCGATGCTGTTGCTGCGACCTCTCCATATGTTCCTTACCTCGAATCTCCGGTTAGCCTTCCGTACCTCAACACTTCGGTGACCCTTGGCAATCCGGTCATCAGGGGTAATCTCTATCATCCTGTCCACAACAGCGATTTTCGACAGTGGGCAATTAGACACCATCGAGGCGGCGACTTCGTCATTTATTCCGACCGCCGTTATGTTCCTGTTGTGCCGCCTATCGAGATTTACCTGTGAAACGGTCATTAAAACGGATCGCATTGTTTGTCGCGGCGATTGGCGCGCTTTTCTTCTGCCTCGTCGATCGCACGCCACACGGTACAGAGTGCCGGAAATCGACATCCCCGGATGGTCTTTACGTAGCTGAACGTTGCTTGCTTCAGTGGGTTCCCGGAGGAAATTCAGAATACGTCGGACGGATTTTCAATGGAAGAGACGGCAAAAAGCTCGCACAGCGCACGTTCAGCACACCTGTTGCCGCTTTTATATGGTCTGATGGCGTGTGTTCTTCCGACTCGCCAAGGGGAGCCGAGAAGTGCACCGGTCCGAGTCTCCTGTTTTCCAGCGGAGATCCTGTTCAGGGCAATTCCGAGATTCCGTTACCGCCATCATGGTGGGACCAGGTTCTGGCGGCGCGTGTACGCCTGTAAGCGCACTCGCTACGGCGTATCGGTTTGTCAGTCAGATTGGGTCGCAAATCGGCGCATCTGCCCGGTTGCCGAGCCGAGCGAATCAAGTTGCAGATAATTCAGGCACGCGCATGCCGTCAGCTGCAGCTATTCCGAGCAAGAGATCACGTCAATTCCAGGCACGACCGATCTCCATTGCAAGCCGCTACAGCCGCGCAGCTGCGCATTCCCGACTTGCACATCGCCTGCGCGCTGCGTCGCGGCGCGCCCATCCCGAGCCCGGTTCGCGAAAACGCCGTTCGCGGCCACGTATAATGGCCGCATTCCGCGTTGCCCGCGGCCCGGCTGGGCCCATGCGGCGCTCGTTTCGCCGCCTGTCCGCCCGCTCGCGACGGCCGCGAACCGAACGCGTCCGCACGAGTCCAACCGGCGCGTTTCGCGTTGCCCGACAGTGTCGGGCGAGTGCCCGAAACGCCCGCCGCCTTGCCGTTCAACCCTGCGCGTTTCGCACCGCACTTTCTGCCATCAGCCTGAATCGATCATGCGTCTGTCTTCCCAAGGCCTCAAGTCCCTCGCTTCCTCCATCGCCTTCGGCACCGCCGCGCGCAACGTCGCGCTCGGCGTGATGCTGCCCGTCGCGCTCGCATCGACCATCGTCGTCGCCGAGGCGAAGCCGGCCGCCAAGGCCAAGGCCGCGCATGCGGCGCCGGCCGCCGAGCAGTCCACCGGCGCGCCCGCGACCTACATGCCGGGCGCGGTGCCGCCGCCGGGCGTGAACGCACGCTCGTGGGTGCTCGTCGACGCGACGAGCAACACGGTGCTCGCATCGGGCAATGCGGACGAACGCGTCGAGCCGGCGTCGCTGACGAAGCTGATGACGGCGTACCTCGTGTTCGAGGCGCTCGACAAGAAGAAGATCTCGATGGAGCAGATCGTCACGCCGAGCGACGCGGTGCGCCGCGTCGGCCGCGACGAGTCGCGCATGTTCATCGAGGCGAACAAGCCGGTGTCCGTGCATGACCTCGTGTACGGGATGATCATCCAGTCGGGCAACGATGCCGCGATCGCGCTGGCCGAACTCGTCGGCGGCAGCGAAGGGCAGTTCGTCACGATGATGAACGACGAGGCCGCGCGCCTCGGCATGAAGGGCACGCACTTCGCCGACGTGAACGGCATGCCCGACCCGAACCACTACACGACGGCCGGCGACCTCGCGAAGCTGTCCGCGCACCTGATCCGCGATTTTCCGCAGTACTACGGGATCTTCTCGGAGAAGGAATTCAAGTACAACAACATCCGCCAGGGCAACCGCAACCGGCTGCTGTGGCTCGACCCGACGGTCGACGGCCTGAAGACGGGCCATACGCAGGCGGCTGGCTACTGCCTGATCGCGTCGGCCAAGCGCGCGATCCCGGGTGTCGACGGCCAGCGCCGCCTCGTGTCGGTGATGATGGGCGAGCAGAAGGAAAGCGACCGTACGCAGGACAGCATGAAGATGCTGAACTACGGCTACAGCGCGTTCGACTCGGTGCGCCTGTTCAAGGGCGGCCAGGCGATCGCGACGCCGCGCCTCTACAAGGGCAAGGACAACACCGTGCAGGTCGGCGTGAGCGCCGACCAATGGGCGACCGTGCCGCGCGGCCTCGGCGACAAGGTCAAGACCGAAGTCGACGTCAACGCGCCGCTGATCGCGCCGCTCGCGCAAGGCCAGCAGGTCGGCACCGTGAAGATCGTCGCCGACGGCAAGACGCTGTCCGAATTCCCGGTCGTGGCACTGCAGGCCGTGCCGGAAGCGGGTATCTTCGGACGTATCTGGGACTCGATCCTGCTGATGTTCAGCAAGAAGAAGTAAGCGCGACGGGCCTTTGTTTTCACGACTTCATCCCCATCTGTCATAGCCATGAGCCAAGCCGAATTCGAACCGATCGTCTACCTCAGCGTCTCGTCGCAGGAGGAACTGGTACCGCTGTCCGAAGCCCGTGTGCCGGTGCTCGACCGCGGGTTCATCTTCGGCGACGGCGTGTATGAAGTCGTCCCCGTGTATGCGCACGACGGCGCGCACGTGCCGTTCCGGATCGAACAGCATCTGGAGCGGCTCGCGCGCAGCCTGAAGAAGATCGGCATCGACGACCCGCACGATGCGGCCGGCTGGCGCGCGCTGATCGAGCGGGTGGTCGCGGCGAACGCCGAAGGCCTCGGCGACGGCAACGCGCTCGTCTACCTGCAGGTGACGCGCGGCGTCGCGAAGCGCGGCCACGCGTTCCCGGCGAACGCGGTGCCGACGGTGTTCGCGATGACGAGCCCGCTGCGCCTGCCGTCGGAAGAGGAGCGCGCGAAGGGCGTGCGCTGCGTGACGGCCGAGGATCGCCGCTGGCTGCATTGCGACATCAAGTCGATCTCGCTGCTCGGCAACGTATTGATGGCGCAGCATGCGGCCGAACGCGACGCGTTCGAGACGATTCAGTTGCGCGACGAAAACGTGACCGAAGGCTCGTCGTCGAACGTGTGGATCGTGAAGAACGGCGAACTGTTCGCGCCGCCGCGCAGCAACAAGATCCTCGAAGGGGTCCGCTACGCGCTGGTCGAGCAACTGGCCGACGAATGCGGGATCCGGTTCGTCGCGCGCGAGATCAGCGAGGTCGAGCTGCGTTCGGCCGACGAAATCATGATCACGTCGGCCACCAAGGAAATCCTGCCCGTCACGTCGCTCGACGATCTGCCCGTGCAGGGCGGCAAGCCGGGCCCCGTGTTCGCGGCGCTGTACGACGCGTACCAGCGTGCGAAGGCGCGCGAGTTTGAACAGTTTGACCTAACCCGGAGAAAATGATGAGCGAACCGACCAAAACCGTCGAGGTCACCGGCGCGATCGAAACCCGGAAGGAGTCGCTGCTGGAGTTTCCGTGCGATTTCCCGATCAAGATCATGGGCAAGGCGCACCCCGAATTCAAGGACACGATCTTCAAGGTCGTGGCCGTTCACGACAACGAGATCGACGTCGAGAAGATCGAGGAGCGCGCGTCGAGCGGCGGCAATTACACGGGCCTCACGATCACCGTGCGCGCGACGAGCCAGGAGCAGCTCGACAACATCTACCGCGCGCTGACCGGCCATCCGATGGTCAAGGTCGTGCTCTAACGCCAGGCAGTCCGGGATCAGCGCAAACGGCCGCTGATCCCTTTCCATCCGCCCTCCAGCGCGCACTCGGCGGGGCATTTCCCCGCCGCGCGCCGCGCGTCCAGCTCGTCGCACAGACGCTTGTATTCGGCGACTTCCTCGAACAGCCAGGTCCGGAACGCCTGCACGCGCGGCGTGTTCAAGAGCGGCGGCGGACACACGAAAAAATAGTGCCACGGGCTCGGCCCGTCGATGTCGAACAGGCGCACGATGCGCCCGTCGAGCAGGTCGTGCACCGCGAGCGAGCGGCGTACCAGCGCGATCCCCTGGCCCTCGATCGCGGCGAGCAGCAGGTTCGACGAATCCTGGTACAGAATGCCCCGTTTCGGCTCGGTCAGCGTGTCGAGCCCGGCCGCGTCGAACCATGGTCGCCACAGCTCGTCGTCCGAGCGCAGCAGCGGGTAGTGCACGAGATCGGCGGGCGTCTGCGGCAGCTTGCCGCCGTTCAGTGTCGGCGCGCACGCGGGAAAGAACACCTCCTCGAACAGCGGCTCCACGTGCAGCCCCGGATAGCTGCCGAAGCCGAAGCGGATCGCGAGATCGACGTCGTCGCGCGCGAAATCGGTGAGCGAGTTGGTCGATTGCAGCTCGACGTCGATTTCCGGATGCCGCTCGATGAACGTGCCGATGCGCGGCGTGATGAAGCGCGCGGCGAACGACGACAGCATCGACACCACCAGCCGCCGGTCGCGGTCGCTCGCGCGCACGTCGCGCGTCGCGTCGGCGATCACCATCAGCGCGGTGCGGATCTGCTGCGCGTAGCGCATGCCGGCGTCGGTCAGGCACAGCCGCTTGCCGTTGCGCGTGAACAGCTGCACGCCGAGCTCTTCCTCGAGCGCGCGCACCTGATGGCTGACCGCGCCGTGCGTGACGAACAGCTCGTCGGCGGCGCGCGAGAAGTTCTCGTGGCGGGCGGCGGCTTCGAACGCGCGAATCGCGTTCAGCGCCGGGAGCTGGCGGAGGTCCATTTGCTAATTTTCCTCACATCGACGTGAAAATTGGTCGTTTGGTCGGGCGCCTTCGAGTGACTACGATTGTAGCCATCGAAGCACTTATTGGCGGAGTCGATCATGCAAGAAATCTCTTCAAGCATCACCTTCGAAATTCCCGCGGGCGAGACCGTGCCGATGAAGGTGCAACGCAGCACGCGGCTGATCGTCCAGTGCGGGCCGGTCTGGGCGACGCGCAGCAACGACGTCGACGATTACTTCCTGGTCGACGGCGAGACGCTCAAGCTGCGCCGCGGCGAGCGGCTGTGGCTCAGCGCGGAAAGCCGGGAGGGCGCGCGCGTCGCGTTCTCGGTGTCGCGGCCGCCGCGGGAAGTCGCGCTCGGCGGGCTGAGCCGGCTGCGCGAACGCGTCGCTGCGTTGGTCCACGGCGGCTGGCGCACCGTCTGACCGTCGTTTCGTCCGACGGATACCGGCGATCCGTCCCCCACCCAAGGCCGGCGAGACCCACGGGTTTTCGGTAAACTACCGCCCATGTCCGTTTCGCCGGTTTCCATCGTGTCCACGCCTGTCGCCGTTTCCGCATCGCCCGCCGGAGCCTTGGATCAGCCGGCTCAGCCGGTCACCGTGCGGTGGCGGGGCCGCGAGGCCTACGAGACGAGCTTCGACGCGATGCGCGCGTTCACCGACACGCGCACCGCCGACACCGGCGACGAGATCTGGGTGGTCGAGCATCCGCCCGTCTACACGCTCGGCCAGGCCGGCGACCCGGCGCACCTGCTGGTGGCCGACAGCGGCGTGCCGCTCGTGAAGGTCGACCGCGGCGGACAAATCACCTACCACGGCCCCGGCCAGATCGTCGTCTACCTGCTGCTGGACTTGCGCCGGCGCAAGCTGATGGTGCGCACGCTCGTGACGAAGATCGAGCAGGCCGTGATCGACACCCTCGCGGCGTATAATCTCGCTTCGGTCCGCAAGGCGGGCGCGCCCGGGATCTATGTGGCATCCGGCGTGCACGAGGGCGCGAAGATCGCGGCCCTTGGCCTGAAGATCCGCAACGGCTGCAGCTATCACGGGCTGAGCCTGAACGTGAAGATGGATCTGCGCCCGTTTCTCGCGATCAATCCGTGCGGCTATGCCGGACTGGAAACCGTCGACATGGCGAGCCTCGAGGTTGCCGCCGACTGGAACGACGTCGCCCACACGCTGGTGGGCCGTCTGATCGCCAACCTCGACGGCGCATCCGCGGCCGCCGACAAGCCGCACGCACTGGAACAATCGAATGACTGACGTTACCGCTTCTCCCGCACCGGCCGATACGGCCGCGACCCCGGCCTACGATCCGACCGCCAAGCAGAAGGCGCAGGCGAAGACGGCGCGCATCCCGATCAAGGTCATTCCGATCGAAAAACTGAAGAAGCCGGAGTGGATCCGCGTGAAGGCGGCTACCGGCAGTTCGCGTTTCAACGAGATCAAGACGATCCTGCGCGAGCACAACCTGCACACCGTGTGCGAGGAAGCGAGCTGCCCGAACATCGGCGAGTGCTTCGGCAAGGGCACCGCGACGTTCATGATCATGGGCGACAAGTGCACGCGCCGCTGCCCGTTCTGCGACGTCGGCCACGGCCGGCCCGATCCGCTCGACGCGGATGAGCCGAAGAACCTCGCACGCACGATCGCCGCACTGAAGCTCAAGTACGTGGTGATCACGAGCGTCGACCGCGACGACCTGCGCGACGGCGGCGCCGCCCACTTCGTCGAGTGCATCCGCGAAGTGCGCGAGCAGTCGCCCGACACGCGCATCGAGATCCTGACGCCGGACTTCCGCGGCCGTCTCGACCGTGCGATTTCGATCCTGAACGCGGCGCCGCCCGACGTGATGAACCACAACCTCGAAACGGTGCCGCGCCTGTACAAGGAAGCGCGCCCGGGTTCAGACTACGCGCATTCGCTGAAGCTCTTGAAGGACTTCAAGGCGCTGCATCCGGACGTCGCGACGAAGTCGGGGCTGATGGTCGGCCTCGGCGAGACGGAAGAGGAAATCCTGCAGGTGATGCGCGACCTGCGCGCGCACGACGTCGACATGCTGACGATCGGCCAGTACCTGCAGCCGTCCGAGCACCACCTGCCGGTGCGCGCGTACGTGCATCCGGACACGTTCAAGATGTACGAGGAAGAGGCGTACAAGATGGGCTTCACGCACGCGGCCGTCGGCGCGATGGTGCGTTCGAGCTATCACGCCGATCTGCAGGCGCATGGGGCGGGGGTGGTCTGAGCACCGCGTTTGCCTCCATCCGCGCAAGACCCGCAGTCCCGAAAGCCCGCAGCGATGCGGGCTTTTTCGTTGGCGCGGCGGTGATCCGCGCATGCGCGCGGCAATCGTCACCCGATCGGACGCGCGATCCAATCCGACACGAAAAGCAAAGCCGAAACGACATCGATAGCTTCGCACGATAAGTTCGCTCCCGCTGCGCGCAAAGCTCGTAAAGTCGGCTCTCCGCTTGCAACACCCGCATTCCGAAGGAGAGCCGCATGTCCCGTTTCAGCTTCATCCGCCGCGCGCTCGTCGCGCTGACCGCCTTTGCCGCGCTCGGCGCGGCGCACGCCGAATCGCGCGAAGTTGTGATCGCGTATCAGGACATGGTCGTGCCGTGGCGCTACGCGCAGGCGAGCGGTGAAGTCGAAAAGGCGACCGGCTACAAGGTCACGTTTCGCAAGCTCGACAGCGGCGCCGACGTGATCCGCGCGCTCGCGTCGGGCTCCGTGCAGCTCGGCGAAGCCGGTTCGAGCCCGATCGCGGCCGGCCTGTCGCAGGGGCTCGACATCTCGCTGTTCTGGGTGCTCGACAACATCAACGACGCCGAGGCGCTCGTCGCGCGCAACGGCTCGGGCGTGACCAGCGTCGCCGCGCTCAAGGGCAAGAAGATCGGCGTGCCGTTCGTGTCGACGTCGCACTTCCATACGCTCGTCGCGCTGCAGGCCGCGGGCGTGAATCCGAACGACGTGAAGATCGTCAACCTGCGTCCGCCCGAAGTCGCGGCCGCGTGGACGCGCGGCGACATCGACGCGACCTATATCTGGGACCCGGTGCTCGCGAAGGTCAAGCAGTCGGGCACCGTGCTCACGACGTCGGGCCAGGTTGCGAAGGAAAGCGGCAAGGCGACGTTCGACGGCTTCGTCGTGAGCCGCAAGTTCGCGCGCGAGAACCCCGAGTTCGTCGCGCGCTTCGTGAAGGTGCTCGCGTCCGCCGATGCCGACTATCGCGCACACACCGCCGCATGGCGGGTCGGTTCGCCGCAGGTCGCGGCGGTCGCGAAGGTATCGGGCGCGAACGCGGCCGATGTGCCCGCGAGCCTCGCGCTCTATGCGTTCCCGACGCCCGCTGAGCAGGCATCGCCGACGTGGCTCGGCGGCGGCGCGCAGTCGGGCGCCGCGAAGTCGCTCGCGGCCACCGCTGCGTTCCTCAAATCGCAAGGCACGATTCAGACGGTGCTCGCGGATTATTCGGTCGGCGTCGATCCGCAGTTCGTGCAGAAGGCCGCGCGTTGAGCGCGGTCATCCGGCCCATTCATCGCGGAGCCTTCGATCATGAGCACGCTGGAAGTTCGCCAGGTATCGGTCGCCTATCCGGGCGAGCGCGGCAGGCCCACGACGCAGGCGCTCGCGCGCGTCGACCTGCGCATCGATTCCGGTGAATTCGTCGTCGCGCTCGGTGCGTCCGGCTGTGGAAAGACGACGCTGCTGAACTGCATGGCCGGCTTCGTCGCGCCGACGACGGGCGACGTATGCGTCGACGGCGTGCCGGTCACGGGCCCCGGCGCCGATCGCGGCGTCGTGTTCCAGAAATACGCGCTGCTGCCGTGGCTCGACGTGCTCGACAACGTCGCGCTCGGGCTGCGCTTCGCACGCGTGTCGAAGGCCGAACGCGAAGCGCGCGCGGCGGAGATGCTCGCGCTCGTCGGCCTCGAGCGTCATGCGCATGCGCGCGTGTACGAACTGTCGGGCGGGATGCAACAGCGCGTCGGCATCGCGCGTGCGCTCGCGAGCGACCCGCGCGTGCTGCTGATGGACGAGCCGATGGGCGCGCTCGACGCGATGACGCGCGGCACGATGCAGGCGCTCGTGCTCGATGTGTGGGCGCGCACCGGCAAGACGGTGTTCTTCATCACGCACGACGTCGAGGAGGCGCTCTTTCTCGCGACGCGTCTCGTCGTGATGACCCCGGGCCCCGGTCGCATTGCCGAAACCTTCGAGCTGCCGTTCGCGCGCCGTTACGTCGAGTCGCGCGATGCGCGTGCGGTGAAGTCGTCGCCGGATTTCATCGCGTGGCGCGAGCGGCTGATCGCGTATCTGCATCGCGACGAGGCCGTCGCGGAGGCCGCGCGATGAGCGAATTCGCGCGGCACGGCGTGGCGGTCGGACGCGGCCGGATCAGTACATTGCACAGGCAGGACAGCATGAGCACGCAGGATTCTTGGGCGGCCGATCGCACGGCCGCGGGTGTCGAGCCGGACGACGGTCGCACGACGCGGGCCGAGGCTGCGGCGCGCGCCGTGCGTGCGCGTCGTTCGTCGGGCCGTTATCGCTTGCCGGGGCAGGGGAAAACGGCCGCGCTCAGCGCGGCGACGGTCGCTGCGCTGGCCGTGCTGTGGTGGGTTGCGACGCATCGGCAATGGTTGCCGCCGCTGTTCCTGCCCACGCCGGAAGCCGTATGGACGGCCTTCGTCGACGCGTGGCACGGCCGCATCCAGGGCGGCCTGCCGTTGTCCGAGCATCTGTTGTGGAGCGCTGCCCGCGTGTTCGGCGCGTTCGCGCTCGCCGCCGCGATCGGCGTGCCGGCCGGCATCCTGATGGGCGTGAGCCGAATCGCACGCGGCGTGCTGGATCCGTTGCTGGAGTTCTACCGGCCGCTGCCGCCGCTTGCGTATCTTCCGCTCGTCGTGATCTGGTTCGGCATCGACGAAACGGCGAAGCTCGTCGTGATTTTCCTCGCCTGCTTCGCACCGATCGCGATGGCCGCACGCGCCGGCGTGCGTGCGGCGACGGTCGAGCAGATCAACGCCGCGTATTCGCTCGGCGGCAGCTTCGCGCAGATCGTGCGGCACGTTGTGCTGCCGGCCGCGCTGCCGGAAATCCTCACCGGGCTGCGGATCGCGATCGGGTTCGGCTGGACGACGCTCGTCGCCGCCGAGATGGTTGCCGCGACGGCCGGGCTCGGGCAGATGGTGCTCAACGCATCGAGCTTTCTGCGCACCGACATCGTCGTGATGGGGATTCTGATCATCGGCGCGATCGCGTGGCTGTTCGATCTCGCGATGCGCTGGGTCGAGCGGCGGGTGGTGCCGTGGAAGGGGAGAGGGTGACTCGAAGCAGGCGGCGCATGCGCGCCGTCCGCTGCCGACAAGCGTCGATCATTCCCCCATCGCCACCCCTTCCCGCCGCGGATCCGCGCCACCGAACCACACCGTCTGCCCCTGCACGTTCAGCCGCTGGATCCCCTGCAGCCCCGAGTTCATCTCGACGACCTGTACGTCGTGCCCGCGGCCCTTCAGCCCGTCGACGAGCGCGTCCGACACGCGCCCGCGCTCGAGTTGCGTCGGCCCGTTCATCGACCCGAAGTTCGGCAGCGCGATCGCCTGCTGCATCGTCATCCCCCAGTCGAGCACGCCGACCAGCGTCTTCGCGACATGATTGATGATCGCGGGGCCGCCGGCCGAGCCGACGATCATCGTCACCTGCTTCGTCTTCTTGTCGAACACGAGTTCGGGCGACATCGCCGAGCGCGGCCGCTTGCCTGGCTGCACGCGGTTCGCGATCGGTCGGCCGTTGTCGGTCGACGCGAACGAGAAGTCGGTGAGCTGGTTGTTCAGCAGGAAGCCGCGCACCATCAGCCGCGAGCCGAACGCGTCCTCGATGCTGGTCGTCATCGACAGCGCCTGACCGTAGCGGTCGACGATCGCGATGTCGGACGTCGACGGCAATTCGGCGCTGCGGTCGTCGGCCATCGCCAGCGTCGCGCCCTGCGGCGTGCCGGCCTGCGCGACGCCCATGCTCGTGTCGCCGATCAGCCGCGCGCGCTGCGCGAGATAGGACTTGTCGGTGAGGCTCGCCCAGTTGCCGCCCGGCAGCGGCACGAAATCGGGATCGGCCACGTAGCGCGCACGGTCCGCGTACGCGAGACGCCCGGCTTCGCTGAACAGATGGGCGGCGAACGGCGTCGGCTCGTAGCCGAGCTCGTTGCGCACCGGCTTCTGCGCGCCGATCTGCTGCCAGTCGGGCATCGCCTCGAGAATGCCGAGCATCTGCGCGATCGCGAGGCCGCCCGACGATGGCGGCGGCATCCCGCAGACCACCGAGCGCCGATAGTCGGCGCACAGCGGCGCACGCACCTTCGCCTTGTAGCGCGCGAGATCCTGCAGCGACAGCAGCCCCGGGTTGGTCGGGTGCTTGCGCACCTTCGTGACGATGTCGCGCGCGATCGCGCCGCTGTAGAACGCGTTCGCGCCGCGGTCGGCGACCTGGCGCAGCACGGTCGCGAGCGCGGGATTCTTCAGCACCGTGCCGGCAGCCTTCGGTGTGCCGTCCGCATTGTAGAAATACGCGCGGGCGGCCGGGTCGTCGTGCAGGTACTTGTCGTTCGCGATCAGCATCGCGAGCCGCGGGCTGATCGTGAAGCCGCGCTCGGCGAGCCGGATGGCCGGCTGGAACAGCCGGCGCCACGGCAGCTTGCCGTGCGCGCGGTGCGCGGCGTCGAGCATCCGCAGCACGCCCGGCGTGCCGACCGAACGCCCGCCGACGACGCCTTCGTAGAAGCCCATCGGCTGGCCGGTCGGCCCGTAGAAGAGGCGCTCGGTCGCGGCGGCCGGCGCGGTCTCGCGGCCGTCGTACGCCTGCGTCGTCTTGCCGTCGAAGTACAGCATGAACGCGCCGCCGCCGATGCCCGACGATTGCGGTTCGACCAGCGCGAGCACCATCTGCGTCGCGATGGCCGCGTCGATCGCGGTGCCGCCGGCCTTCAGCATGTCGTAGCCGGCCTGCGTGGCGAGCGGGTTCGCGGCCGCGATCATGAAGTGCTGCGAGGTCCAGCCCGACTTGTCGGTCCAGCCGGACGACGGTTCGGGCGCGTGAACGCCGGGCAGCGGGACGGCCGCGCCCGATGCGGCGGCGACCGGGACGACGGCGCCCGATGGCGCGGACGGGGACGTGCAGCCGGCGTTGAACGCGACGAGCGCGACGGCGGCGAGCAGCGTCCAGGGACGCGAATGCGGACGAATCCGGTCGAACATTGAACCCTCGGCAGCAGTGAATTCGAAGGAGACGGCGGCGTTGACGTTGGCGCTGGCGCTGGCGCAACGGCGCCGCCCGTCCCGGCGCGCTATTGTCGCCGCGTGCCCGGCGGCTTGTCATCCGACAGGAAACCCTGACGCATCCCGCCGGGCCCGCCCCGGCCGGTCTTTCCGGCCTGTTCGAGGATGAATTCTATGAACGTCGACGTCGCGCGCGTGTGGTGGCGGTTCGGCATGTACAGCATGTACATGTGCGTGCCGAAGATGCTGAGCCGGTATG
Organism: Burkholderia sp. NRF60-BP8; assembly: GCF_001522585.2. Taxonomy (NCBI): domain Bacteria; kingdom Pseudomonadati; phylum Pseudomonadota; class Betaproteobacteria; order Burkholderiales; family Burkholderiaceae; genus Burkholderia; species Burkholderia sp. NRF60-BP8. Next base: position 3,109,522 of record NZ_CP013373.1, on the reverse strand, counting down.
CGTCGAGCGACGTGACGACGGCGCCGCGGCGCAGATCGTCCTGCATCACGTAGTCGGGCACGATGCCCACGCCGATCCCCGCGAGGATCGCCTGGCGCAGGAACAGGAAGTTCTCCGAAATCAGCGTCGGCTCGAGCAGCACCTCGTGACGCTCGTCGCCGAGATACGCGGCGATCCGCAGTTGCCGGCCCATCACCGTCGCGGTGACGACCGGCGCGGCGGCCAGCGCGCCGAGGCTCGCCGGCATCCCGTGCGCGGCCGCGAACGCGGGCGACGCGCACGCGACGTAGCGCACCGCGCCCATGTCGCGTGCGACGAGGTTCTGCGGCGGCTCGGACATCACGCGGATCGCGATGTCGACTTCGTCGCGCATCAGGTCTTCCACGCGGTTCTCGAACACCACGTCGAGCACGATGCCCGGATGCCGCCGCTTGAACGCGAGCAGCCAGTCGGACATCACCATCTGCCCGTAGCCGCTCGGCACCGACAGCCGCACGCGGCCCTGCAGGTCCTGCCCGAGCGTGGTCACCGATTCCTGCGCGGCGAGCAGTTCGTTGCGGATGCGCCGGCCGTGCTCGTACAGCTTCAACCCGATCTCGGTCGGCTCCATGCGCCGCGTCGTGCGCCGCACGAGCTGCTGGCCGATCGAGCGCTCGAGCTGGTTCAGCCGGTAGCTGACGTTCGCCCGGCTCATCTTGAGCCGCTGCGCGGCCTTGCTGAGATTGCCGGCGTCGAGGATCTCGACGAGCAGCGTCAGCGCGTTCAGGTCCATGCGGGGTGTCTCCTGATCCGGCCCGTTTAACGATCCGAACTGGTCCGAAACGGTCCGAAAGCATTCAATGTCAAGTCAGACTTGACAGCTTGTAAAAGCGTGCAGGAATTGTCAATGAATCTCGATCAATCGAGAATCGAGTCATGCCCGGCAACCACGCCGGATCGTTTCCCGCCGCGCGGGACAGCTCGCGAACCGGCACCGCCCGCCGGCCTGGCGAGCGGTCCCGTCCGCCCGGCGCACCGCACTTGGAGACACGATGAATTCACCCGCTTCCCACGAACCCGCCCAGACGGGCACCGTCACCCGCGAGCGGCGCGACAAGGTGCTCGTCGTCACGATCGACCATCCGCCCGTCAACGCGCTGTCCGCCGACGTGCGGCGCGGCCTCGCCGACGCGATCGACGCCGCGCAGGCCGACGACGCGATCCGCGCGGTGCTGATCGTCGGCGCCGGCCGCAACTTCATCGCGGGCGCCGACATCCGCGAATTCGGCAAGCCGCCGGTGCCGCCGTCGCTGCCCGACGTGTGCGAGCGGATCGAGTCGAGCACGAAACCGGTCGTGGTCGCGCTGCACGGCGCGACGCTCGGCGGCGGCCTCGAGGTCGCGCTGGCCGCGCATTACCGGCTCGCGGTGCCGGGCGCGAAGCTCGGGCTGCCCGAAGTGACGCTCGGCCTGCTGCCCGGCGCGGGCGGCACGCAGCGCGCGCCGCGCCTGATCGGCGCGAAGGCCGCGCTCGACCTGATGCTGACGGGCCGCCATGCGAGCGCCGAGGAAGCGCTCGCGCTCGGCCTCGTCGATCGCGTCGCGCACAGCGACGACACGCTCGCCGAAGGGCTCGCGTACGCGCAGGAACTCGTGTCGCTCGGCGCGCCCGTGCGCCGCACGCGCGACGCACGGGGCCTGGCGGACCGCGCGGCCGCGCAGGCCGCGCTCGACGCGGCGCGCGCGGAATTGCCGAAGAAGTCGCGCGGCCTTTTCTCGCCGGCGAAGATCGTCGACGCGGTCGAGGCCGCGCTCACGCAGTCGTTCGATGCGGGGATGAAGCTCGAACGCAGCCTGTTCCTGCAGTGCGTCGACAGCCCGCAGCGTGCGGGCCTCGTGCATGCGTTCTTCGCGGAACGCGAAGCGGCGAAGGCGCCCGAGGCGCGGCGCGCGAGCGCACGGCCGGTCGAGCGGATCGGCGTGGTCGGCGGCGGCACGATGGGCGCGGGCATCGCGGTCGCGGCGCTCGACGCCGGGCTGCCGGTGACGATGATCGAGCGCGACGAAGCGTCGCTCGCGCGCGGCCGGGCGCACGTCGAGAAGGTGTACGACGACCTCGTCGCGAAAGGGCGGATGACGCCGGCCGCGCACGCCGCGCGGCTCGCGCGCTTCAAGGGCAGCACGTCGTACGACGCGCTTGCGCAGGCCGACGTCGTGATCGAAGCCGTGTTCGAGGACATGGCCGTGAAGCAGGCCGTGTTCGCCGAGCTCGCCCGCGTGTGCAAGCCGGGCGCGGTGCTCGCGACCAACACGTCGTATCTCGACATCGACGCGCTCGCCGCGAGCATCGACCGGCCGGCCGACGTGATCGGCCTGCATTTCTTCTCGCCGGCCAACGTGATGAAGCTGCTCGAGATCGTCGTGCCGGCGCGCGTGAGCCCGGACGTCGTCGCGACCGCGTTCGCGCTCGCGAAGCAGTTGAAGAAGACGCCGGTGCGCGCGGGCGTATGCGACGGCTTCATCGGCAACCGGATCCTCGCCGTGTACCGGACGGCGGCCGACTACCTGATGGAAGACGGCGCGTCGCCGTACCAGATCGATCGCGCGGTGCGCGAGTTCGGCTTTCCGATGGGCCCGTTCCAGGTGGTCGACCTCGCGGGCGGCGACATCGGCTGGGCGACCCGCAAGCGCCGCGCGGCGACGCGCGACCCGAACGCACGCTACGTGGAGATTTCCGACCGGCTGTGCGAGCGCGGCTGGTTCGGGCAGAAGACCGGCCGCGGCTACTACCTGTATCCGGACGGCGCGCGCGTCGGCACGCCCGATCCGGAAGTGGAAGCGATCGTCGCGCAGGAACGCGCGAAGAAGGGCGTCACGCCGCGCACGTTCACCGACGGCGAGATCCTGCGCCGCTACCTCGCCGCGATGATCAACGAAGGCGCGAACGTCGTGCACGAGAAGATCGCGCTGCGCCCGCTCGACGTCGACGCGGTGTTCCTGCACGGCTACGGCTTTCCGCGCTATCGCGGCGGCCCGATGCACTACGCGGACACGGTCGGCCTCGCGAACGTGCTCGCCGATATCCGCGCGTTCGCGAAGGAGGATCCGCTGTTCTGGAAGCCGTCGCCGCTGCTCGTCGATCTCGTCGCGCGCGGCGCGGATTTCGCGAGCCTGAACCGCATCGACTGAACGCCAACCGCATTTGCAACGGACCGAAGATGGACCTCGATTTCACGCCCGAAGAAGAAGCCTTCCGCGCGGAAGTGCAGCGCTTCCTGCAAACCGAACTGCCCGAGCGCATCGCGCGCAAGGTGAAGGGCGGCCTGCATCTGACGCGCGACGACATGCGCGAATGGCACGCAATCCTGAATGCCCGCGGCTGGCTCGCGAGCCACTGGCCGCGCGAATACGGCGGCCCCGGCTGGAGCGTCGCTCAGAAGTTCCTGTTCGACAACGAATGCGCGCTCGCCGGCGCGCCGCGCATCGTGCCGTTCGGCGTGAACATGCTCGGCCCCGTGCTGATCAAGTACGGCAGCGACGCGCAGAAGCGCCATTGGCTGCCGCGCATTCTCGACGGCACCGACTGGTGGTGCCAGGGCTATTCGGAGCCGGGCGCCGGCTCCGATCTCGCGGCGGTGAAGACGAGCGCGGTGCGCGTTGGCGATCACTACGTCGTGAACGGCCAGAAGACGTGGACCACGCTCGGCCACTACGCGAACATGATCTTCTGCCTCGTGCGCACCGCGACCGACGTGCGCAAGCAGGAAGGCATCAGCTTCCTGCTGATCGACATGAACACGCCGGGCGTCGAGGTGCGCCCGATCATCACGCTCGACGGCGAGCACGAGGTGAACGAGGTGTTCTTCACCGACGTGCGCGTGCCGATGGAAAACCTGGTCGGCGAAGAGAACCGCGGCTGGACCTACGCGAAATACCTGCTCACGTACGAGCGCACCAACATCGCCGGCATCGGCTTCTCGACCGCTGCCCTCGACCGGCTGCGCGCGGTGGCCGCGAAGGTCGCGAAGAACGGCCGACCGCTCGCGGACGATCCGTTCTTCGCGGCACGCGTCGCGCGCGTCGAGATCGAACTGGAAAACATGCGCACGACCAACCTGCGCGTGCTGGCCGCGGTCGCGGGCGGCGGCGTGCCGGGCGCGGAAAGCTCGATGCTGAAGATCCGCGGCACGCAGATTCGCCAGGAGATCACCGCGCTGATGCGGCGCGCGATGGGGCCGTATGCGCAGCCGTTCGTCGAAGAGGCGCTCGACGCCGACTACGCGGGCGAACCGGTCGGCCCCGACGAAGCCGCGAGCGCCGCGCAGCAGTATTTCAACAACCGGAAGCTGTCGATTTTCGGCGGCTCGAACGAGATCCAGAAGAACATCATCGCGAAGATGATGCTCGGGCTGTAACGAGGGACGCGACGATGGATTTCCAGCACACAGAAGACCGCCGGATGCTGGCGGACACGTTGAACCGCTTCATCGCCGAACAGTACGCGTTCCCGGTGCGCGACCGCATCGCGCAGTCGGCCGAAGGCTTCGACCGCGCGATGTGGCGGCGCTTCGCCGAGCTCGGCACGGTCGGCGCGCTGTTTCCGGAAGCCGACGGCGGTTTCGGCGGCGCGGGCTTCGACATCGCCGTGGTGTTCGAATGCCTCGGGCGCGGGCTCGTCGTCGAGCCGTTCCTCGGCGCGCTGCTGGCCGGGCGTGCGCTGTCGCTCGCGGGCGGCGATGCGCATCGCGACAAGCTCGCCGCGCTGATCGACGGCAGCGCGAGCGCCGCGTTCGCGCACGACGAGCCGGGTTCGCACTACGAGCTGACGACCGTGCGCACGCGCGCCGAACGTGCGGGCGACGGCTGGGTGTTGACGGGCGCGAAGGGCGTCGTCGACCAGGCCGCGCAGGCGGCGTTCTTCGTCGTCAGCGCGCGTGTGTCGGGGCGCGACGACGACGCGGCCGGCATCGGCCTGTTCGTCGTGCCGGCCGATGCGCCGGGCGTGTCGCTACGCGACTACCGGAAGATCGACGGCGGCCGCGCGGCCGAAGTGCGCTTCGAGCGCGTCGCGCTGCCGGCCGATGCGGCGCTCGGCACGCACGACGGCGAAGCGGGCGCCGAGCTGCTCGAACGCGTGCTCGGCTACGGGCTGCTCGCGCTGTCGGCGCAAGCGCTCGGCGCGATGGACGTCGCGAAGGAGGCGACGCTCGAGTATCTGCGCACGCGCAAGCAGTTCGGGATGCCGATCGGCAGCTTCCAGGCGCTGCAGCACCGGATGGCCGATCTGCTGCTCGAAGTCGAGCAGGCGCGCTCGGCCGTGATCAACGCGGCCGCGCAGCTCGATGCGCCGCGCGCGGTGCGCGAGCGCGCGCTCGCCGCGGCGAAATACAGCATCGGCCGGATCGGCACGCTCGTCGCCGAGGAATGCATCCAGCTGCACGGCGGAATCGGGATGACGTGGGAATTGCCGCTCGCGCACTACGCGAAGCGGCTCGTGATGATCGATCACCAGCTCGGCGACGAGGATCACCATCTCGCGCGCTACATCGCGCTGTCCAAACGATAACGGCGCAAACGCGAATGGAGGAGACGACGATGACGAACGACACGCGCGCGCTGCCGCTGGCCGGCGTGAAGGTGCTCGATTTCTCGCGTGTGCTCGCGGGCCCGTGGTGCGCGATGGTGCTCGCCGATTTCGGCGCGGAAGTGATCAAGGTCGAGCATCCGGCGCGCGGCGACGATACGCGCGACTGGGGGCTGCGGATCGGCGACACCGAGACCACGTATTTCAACAGCGTGAACCGCAGCAAGCGCTCGATCTGCGTCGACCTGCAGACGGAAGCCGGCCAGCGCCTCGCGCGCGAGCTGGCCGCACGGGCCGACGTGGTGATCCACAACTTCAAGTTCGGCGGCGCGGAGAAGCTCGGGCTCGGCTACGACGCGCTGGCCGAGCTGAATCCGCGCCTCGTGCACTGCGCGATCTCGGGCTACGACCGCTCGGGCGCGGAGGCCGCGCGGCCCGGCTACGACCTCGTCGTCCAGGGCGAGGCCGGGCTGATGGCGCTGAACGGCGAGGCCGGCCAGCCGCCGCTGAAGTTCGGCGTCGCGGCGGTCGACCTGTTCACCGGCATGTATTCGGCGCAGGCGATCCTCGCCGCGCTTTACGAGCGCCATGCGACGGGGCGCGGTCGCCGCATCGAGATGGCGCTGTTCGACTGCGGGCTGATGATCACCGCGTACTACGGGCTCGACGCGCTGCTGATGGGCGAGGACCCGCCGCGCTACGGCAACGCGCATCCGTCGATCGTGCCGTACGGCGTGTTCGATGCGGCCGACGGCCCGCTCGTGATCACGGTCGGCAACAACACGCAGTTCGCGCGCTTTTGCGACGCGATCGAGCGGCCCGATCTCGCGGCCGACGAACGCTACAGGACCAACCTCGGCCGTTCGGAGAATCGCGCCGACCTGCTGCCCGAGATTCGCCGCGAACTCGCGCGCCGCTCGCGTGCGACGCTGCTGGCGGCGCTCGCCGCCGCGGGCATTCCGTGCGGCGAAGTGCTCGGGCTGCACGAAGCATTGACGTCGGAACGCGCCACCCGCGCCGGGCTCGTCACGCGGCAGCCGCATCCGGTCGCGGGCGGCGTCGACGTGCTCGCGCCGCCGTACCGTTTCGACGGCGCGCGGCTGCCGGTGCGCGGTGCGCCACCGGTGCTCGGCGCGGATACGGACGCGGTGCTCGGCGGCTGGCTCGGGATGTCGGCCGACGAGGTGGCGCGGCTGCGTGCGGATCGCGTCGTGTAACGCGTTGCCTGGATTGCCGCCGCGGCGCGGGCGGAGCAGTCGATACGCGCCGACCATCCACGAGACAGCTCTCGCGATACGACGAGACGATATTGGAGACAACATGGAGCTTTCCGTCATCGAATCGGTCACGGCGCGCCCTGACTACCAGCAGCTCGTGCGGGCACGGCGCCGCTTCAGCTTCATGCTGACGGCGCTGATGATCGCCACGTACTACGGCTTCATCCTGCTCGTCGCGCTCGCGCCGCACGTGCTCGCCGCGCCGCTGTACCGCGGCGCGACGACGACGGTCGGGATCGCCGCGGGCGTCGCGATCATCCTCGTCGCGATCGGCCTGACCGCGTGCTACGTGCTGCGCGCGAACCGTGCGTTCGACCGCCGCGTCGACGCGATCCTGCAGCGTTCGTAACGGAGGCCGACATGCGATTCGTTTCGCGCGCGCTCGTCGCGCTGGCCGTTCTCGTTTCCTCCGCCGCCCGTGCGACCGGCGTCGCCGGGCCGATGCCCGACAAGGTCGAGCTGAACCCGGTCGCGATCGGGATGTTCTTCGCGTTCGTGTTCGCGACGCTCGCGCTCACGCGCTGGGCCGCGCGCCGCACGCGCTCGACACGCGACTTCTACACGGCCGGCGGCGGCATCACCGGGCTGCAGAACGGGCTCGCGATCGCGGGCGATTACATGTCGGCCGCGTCGTTCCTCGGGCTGTCGGGCATGGTGTTCATGTTCGGCTTCGACGGGCTGATCTATTCGATCGGCTTCCTGGTGGGCTGGCCGTTCGTGATGTTCCTGATCGCCGAACCGTTGCGCAACCTCGGCAAGTTCACGTTCGTCGACGTCGTCGCGTACCGCTTCGCGCAGCGGCCGATCCGGCTGCTGACGTCCGCGAACGCGCTGACGATCGTCGTGCTGTATCTCGTCGTGCAGATGGTCGGTGCGGGCAAGCTGATCCAGCTGCTGTTCGGGCTGTCGTACGGCACGGCCGAGCTGATCGTCGGCGTGTTGATGGTGGTCTACGTATTCTTCGGCGGGATGACCGCGACCACCTGGGTGCAGGTGATCAAGGCCGTGCTGCTGCTCTGCGGCGCGACGCTGCTCGCGTTGCTGGCGCTCGGCGAATTCGGCTTCGACATCGACGCGATGTTCCGCCGTGCGGTGGCCGTGCATCCGGGCGCGCTGTCGATCATGGGGCCGGGCAAGCTGATCCGCGATCCGGCCAATGCGCTGTCGCTCGGCATCGCGCTGATGTTCGGCACGGCCGGCTTCCCGCACATCCTGATGCGCTTCTTCACGGTGCCGAACGCGAAGGAGGCGCGCAAGTCGGTGCTCTACGCGACGGGCTTCATCGGCTATTTCTACCTGCTGACCTTCGTGATCGGCTTCTCGGCGATCGTGCTGCTCGCGCAGCATCCGGAATTCTTCCGGCTCGGCGCGAACGGCACGTTCAACCTGACGCACGACCTGCTCGGCGGCTCCAACATGGTCGCGGTGAAGCTCGCGCAGGCGGTCGGCGGCAACTGGTTCTACGGGTTCATCGCGGCCGTCACGTTCGCGACGATCCTCGCGGTGGTCGCCGGCCTCACGCTCGCGGGCGCGACGACGATCTCGCACGACCTGTACGCGCAGATGTGGGCGCGCGGCAAGCCCGACGAGCGGCTGGAAATGCGCATCTCGCGCGCGGCGACGATCGCGCTGTCGGCCGTCGCGATCGCGCTGTCGATCCTGTTCGAGCACGTGAACGTCGCGTTCATGGTCGGGCTCGTCGCGGCGGTGGCCGCGAGCGCGAATTTCCCGGTGCTCGCGATGTCGATCTTCTGGCGCGGGATGACGACGCGCGGCGCGGTGCTCGGCGGCGGCCTCGGCCTCGTGTCGGCGGTCGTGCTGACGGTGCTGTCGAAGTCGGTGTGGGTCGACGTGCTGCATCATGCGCACGCGCCGGTGTTCCTCGACAACCCAGCGCTCGTGTCGGTGCCGCTCGCGTTCGTCGGGATCGTCGTCGGCTCGCTCGCGGATCGCGGCGAGCGCGCGCGCCGCGAGCGCGACGCGTTCGCGCGGCAGGAGTTCTACGCGCAGACGGGCGTGCTCGCGAGCCGGGCCGTGCAGCACTGATTCATCTGATGAAACAATGCGTCCGTCCGGATCGCCGGACGGATATTTTCCGGAAATCCGGAATTCCGGATTTCCTTGCCTGCCGCATTACGGGAAATACAATGAAAACAATGGCTTGAGGGGTTCCGGAAACCTGGCATCGACCTTGCAATATGAAAAGCACGGCCATCCCCCGGCCCGACTATTAAACCAAGGAGACAATCGATGACCAGCGCCTTCCTCCCCTGTCGGATGTTCTGAGGCATCGCTTGTTGCGGCACGGCAGCCGCGCGGGCGAATGCCTTCTCCCCTGAGACATTCGCCTGCGCGCGTGACGCCGTTTCCACCGGCTCATCATCTACTTCAGCAGGAACCATCGTGAAGAAGAAACCCTTCTACAAAGTGCTCTATGTGCAGGTGATCTTCGCCATCATCGTCGGCGTGATCCTCGGCCACTACTACCCGGCGCTCGCCACCGACATGAAGCCGCTCGGCGACGGGTTCATCAAGCTGATCAAGATGGTGATCGGCCCGATCATCTTCTGTACGGTCGTCACCGGCATCGCCGGCATGGAGGACATGAAGAAGGTCGGCCGCGTCGGCGGCAAGGCGCTGCTGTACTTCGAGATCGTGTCGACCTTCGCGCTGGTGCTCGGCCTCGCGGCCACGCACCTGCTGCGTCCGGGCGTCGGCTTCAACATCGATCCGGCGACGCTGAACGGCAAGGAAGTCGCGTCGTACGCGGCGAAGGCGCACGGGCAGTCGACCGTCGACTTCCTGATGCACATCATCCCGAACACGATGGTCGACGCGTTCGCGCAGGGCGAAATCCTGCAGATCCTGCTGATCGCGCTGCTGTTCGGCAGCGTGCTCGCGCACCTCGGCGAGCGCGGCAAGGTCGTGACCGACTTCATCGACGGCCTGACGCGCGTGCTGTTCGGCATCGTGCACATCGTCACGAAGCTGGCCCCGATCGGCGCGTTCGGCGCGATGGCGTTCACGATCGGCAAGTACGGCGTCGGCTCGCTGGTGCCGCTGCTCAAGCTGATCGGCACGTTCTACCTGACGTCGGTCGTGTTCGTGCTCGTCGTGCTCGGCGCGATCGCGCGCTTCACCGGCTTCTCGATCATCCGCTTCGTGTCGTACATCAAGGAAGAGCTGCTGATCGTGCTCGGCACGAGCTCGTCGGAAGCCGCGCTGCCGCAGTTGATGGAAAAGCTCGAGAAGGCGGGCTGCTCGCGTTCGGTCGTCGGCCTCGTCGTGCCGACCGGCTATTCGTTCAACCTCGACGGCACCAACATCTACATGACGATGGCCGTGCTGTTCATCGCGCAGGCGACCAACATCGAGCTGACGTGGATGCAGCAGCTCACGCTGCTGGCCGTCGCGATGCTGACGTCGAAGGGCGCGAGCGGCGTGACCGGTGCGGGCTTCATCACGCTCGCCGCGACGCTGGCCGTCGTGCCGACGATCCCGCTGTCGGGCATGGTGCTGATCCTCGGCATCGACCGCTTCATGAGCGAATGCCGCGCGCTGACGAACATCGTCGGCAACGGCGTGGCAACCGTCGTCGTGTCGGCGTGGGAGAAGGAGCTCGACCGCAACAAGCTGCGCCAGGCGCTGAAGGGCGGCGCCGAAGTCGCGCCGACCGAGACGGCCGGCGTCTGACGCGATGAACGAGCAGGCGGCGGCACGGCCCGCCGGCCGTGCGGCCCGCGGCGGCCGGGGTATCGGGGCGGAGGCCTATGACACAATAGGCGATCCGCATCGTCAGGAAGCCTCGACCGTGACGCGCCGCCTGCTCATCCTCGTCGTGCTCGCCGCCGCGCTCGTCGCGGCGTGCGCGCTCACGTGGACGATCACGTGGCAGCGCGGCGTCGCCGAGCTGCAGCGCAATGCCGCGGTACGCGTCGAGCGCACCACCAACGCGCTCAAGAGCACGCTCGACCGCTACGAATCGCTGCCTTATCTGCTCGGCAGCCATCCGTACGTGCAGGATCTGCTTGCCGAGCCGAAGCGCGGCGACTACACCGCCCGCGTCAACCGCTATCTCGAAGACCTCAACGAACACGCGCACGCGACCGTCACCTACGTGATCGGCGCGGACGGCCTGTGCGTCGCCGCCAGCAACTGGCGCGCACCCGACAGCTTCGTCGGGATCGAATACCGTTTCCGCCCGTATTTCCTCGATGCGATGAACGGCCGGGTCGGCCGCTTCTTCGGGATCGGCACGATCTCGCGCGATCCCGGCTACTACATCTCGCAGCCCGTGTGGCGCGACGGCAAGATCGCGGGCGTCGTCGTCGTGAAGCTCAATCTCGAATGGTTCCAGGGCGCCGACGCGTCCGAGCCGCTCGTCGTCGTGGACGATCACGGCGTCGTGTTCCTGTCGTCCGTGCCCGCGTGGAAGTACCACACGCTGCGCCCGCTCACGGGGCCCGTCGCCGCGTCGATCTACGAAACGCGCCAGTACGCGCAGCAACCGGTCACGCCGCTGCCGCTGCGTGTCGAGCAGACGCTTGGCGCCGATGCGGAGATCGTGCGCCTCGGTGCCGGCCGGCGCGCGCCGCGCTTTCTCGCCAGCAAGCGCCGGATCGGCGAGCCCGACTGGCTGCTCGTCACGCTCGCGCCGATCGCGCCGATCGATGCCGATGCGCGCAACGCCACGATCGTCACCGGCTTCGGCTTCGTGTCGGTCGCGCTGCTCGCGTTCTACTGGCGGATGCGCCGCGCCCGCGTGCGCGAGATGATCCGCGGCCGCGCGCTGCTGCAGCAGGCGTACGCGGAACTGAACCGGCGCGTCGAGGAGCGCACGGCCGACCTGTCTGAAGCGAACGAGCGATTGCAGAAGGAAGTCGGCGACCGGATCCGCGCGGAGCAGGAACTGCGCGCCGCGCACGACGAACTGATCCAGGCGAGCAAGCTCGCCGCGCTCGGCCAGATGGCGGCCGGCATCACGCATGAACTGAACCAGCCGCTCGCGGCGCTGCGCAGCTTCTCGGACAACACGCGCGTGCTGCTCGATCGCGGCGAGCAGGCCGCCGCGCGCGAGAATCTCGAGGCGATCGCCGCGCTCACCGAGCGGATGGGCAAGATCACCAACCAGCTGAAGCTGTTCGTCGGCCGCGCGAAGCCGCGCAACGAGCAGGCGCTCGTCGTGCGCGCGCTGCGCAGCGTGCTGTCGCTGCTCGACGAGCGCCTGCGCGGCGTCGCGCTCACGCTGACGCTGCACGACGCGACCGTCTCGCCCGCGCACGACGCGCCGCTCGATCTGGCGCGCGACTATCCCGAACTCGTCGCGCGCTGCGAGGACCTGCGCCTCGAACAGGTGCTGATCAACCTGCTCGGCAACGCGCTCGACGCGGTGGCCGGCGTCGCGGCGCCGGCCATCGAGGTCACGATCGCGGTGTCGGCCGCGACGCTCGCGGTCGAGGTGCGCGACAACGGCTGCGGCATCGCGCCCGATTTGTTGCCGCGCCTGTTCGAGCCGTTCTTCACGACCAAGGAAATGGGGCGCGGGCTCGGGCTCGGTCTCGCGATCTCGTCGTCGATCGCGAGCGACGCGGGCGGCGCGCTGACCGCACGCAACGCACCGTCGGGCGGCGCGCTGTTCGTCTTGACGCTGCGGCGCGCCCGCACGCATCATCCGGACTCCGTGTCCGAGCCGGCGGGCTCGCATTAGCGTGAGCAGGCCGGTCGGCGAACGACCGGCATCAACGAGATGCCGCGCGCGCCGCGCGGCTTGTCAGGAGCGAGTGAGTACGATGGCCAACCGGCTGCAAGTGATCTATATCGAAGACGATGCGCTCGTGCGCCGGGCGAGCGTGCAGAGCCTTCAACTGGCGGGCTTCGACGTCGCCGGCTTCGAGTCGGCCGAAGCGGCCGAGAAGGCGATCGTCGCGGATACCGCCGGCGCGATCGTCAGCGACATCCGGCTGCCCGGCGCGAGCGGGCTCGACGTGCTCGCGCAGTGCCGCGAGCGCGTGCCCGACGTGCCGGTGATCCTCGTCACCGGTCACGGCGACATCTCGATGGCCGTGCAGGCGATGCGCGACGGCGCCTACGACTTCATCGAAAAGCCGTTCGCGGCCGAGCGCCTGATCGAGACGGTGCGCCGCGCGCTCGAGCGCCGCGAGCTCGTGCTCGAGAACCACGCGCTGCGGCGCGAGCTGGCCGGGCAGAACGTCGTTGCGCCGCGCATCATCGGCCGCAGCCCCGCGATCGAGCAGGTGCGCAAGCTGATCGCGAACGTCGCGCCGACCGACGCGTCGGTCCTGATCAACGGCGACACGGGCGCCGGCAAGGAGCTGATCGCACGCAGCCTGCACGAGTTGTCGCCGCGCCGCGACAAGCCGTTCATCGCCGTGAACTGCGGCGCGCTGCCCGAGCCGATGTTCGAGTCGGAGATGTTCGGCTACGAGCCCGGCGCGTTCACCGGCGCCGCGAAGCGGCGCGTCGGCAAGCTCGAATACGCGTCCGGCGGCACGCTGTTCCTCGACGAAATCGAAAGCATGCCGCTCGCGTTGCAGGTGAAGCTGCTGCGCGTGCTGCAGGACGGCGTGCTGGAGCGGCTCGGCTCGAACCAGCCGATCCGCGTGAACTGCCGCGTGGTCGCCGCCGCGAAGGGCGACATGAGCGAGCTCGTCGCGGCCGGCACGTTCCGGCGCGACCTGCTGTACCGGCTCAACGTCGTGACGATCGCGTTGCCGCCGCTCGCCGAGCGCCGCGAGGACATCGTGCCGCTGTTCGAACACTTCATGCTCGATGCGGCCGTGCGCTACGGCCGGCCCGCGCCGGTGCTGACCGACCGGCAGCGCGCGAGCCTGATGCAGCGCGACTGGCCGGGCAACGTGCGCGAGCTGCGCAACGCCGCCGACCGCTTCGTGCTCGGCGTGGCCGACGTGCCGCAGCAAACGGGCGCCGCCGACGACGCCGACAACGACCAGACGCTGAAGGAGCGCATCGAGCAATTCGAGCGCGCGGTGATCGCCCAGGCGCTGAACCAGACGGGCGGCGCGGTCGCGGCAACGGCCGACCGGCTGCATGTCGGCAAGGCGACGCTGTACGAGAAGATGAAGCGTTACGGGCTGTCGGCGAAAGGCGAAACCGAGCGCTGAAAAGCAAACGGACCGCGGAACCGGGGTGTCCGGTCATGCGGTCCGTTGCGTGCCGGAACGGCGCGGTGCGCGCGCCTTCCGGCCGGCTCGGGCGGCGCTCAGGCCGCGTTGCCGTCGAGCGCCTTCTTGAGCAGCGCGTCGAGCTCCGCGAATTGCGGCGCGCCGACGTAGCGCTTCAGGATCTTGCCGTCCTTGTCGACGACGAAGGTCGTCGGCGTGAGTTGCACGTTGCCGAACTGCTTCGCGACGCTGCCGTCGTCGAGCGCGACCTTGAACGGCAACTGGCGCGTCTGCGCGTAATTCGCGACGTACATCGGCGGATCGTAGTTCATCGCGACCGCGACGAATTCCAGCCCCTGACCCTTGAAGCGATTGTAGGTGTCGACCATCTGCGGCATTTCCTGCATGCAGGTCGCGCAGCTCGTCGCCCAGAAGTTCACGAGATAGACCTTGCCCTTCAGGTCGCCGGCGGTCGAGACCTTCTGGCCCGACAGCAGCGTGAAGGTGGCGTCCGGCACGCTGGACTTGCCGTTGAACGCGAAGAAGCCGGCGACGGCGATCGCCGCGACGACGGCGGCCGCGGCGAGGTAGCGGACGGGGCCGGCACTGCGGCGGGTGGAAGGCGTGGTGTTCATCTGGTGCTCTCGGAGTCGATGACGCTGATCGACGCAAAGGACGTCGAAATTCGGCGCTCATTTTAGCGCGAATGCGGGGCGCGCACCGGCAGCCGGCACGCATCCCGGTTTTCCGGTTCGACGGATAATGGTCGTTTTGCCTGCCGCGATCCACGCCATGCCGAAGGAAGTCATCGATTCGTTGCGCCCCCTTTTTCGCCCGCTGCGACACTTCGCCGCGCTGGCCTGCGTGAGCGCCGCGCTCGCCGCGTGCTCGCCGTCGTACGACTGGCGCACGCTGCACAACGACGCCGGCTACACGATCGACCTGCCGGCGAAGCCGACCGTCGAGGAGCAGCCGGTGGCGCTCGGCGGTACGTCGATGCCGATGCGGATGCAGGCCGCGCACGTCGACGGCGCGGTATTCGCGGTCGGCACGCTGACGTTGCCCGACGATCGCGACGACACACGCCGCGCGGCGCTCGAATTCCTGCGCGCGGGGCTGTCGCGCAATCTCGAAGGCGCGCCGCAGACGGCGGCGGTGCCCGTGCCGCTCGCGGCCGGCGGCGCCGTGAACGGGCTCGAGCTGCGCATCGCGGGCGCCGCCGCCGGCGGCGATCGCGCGCGCAAGACGATCGTCGCGCGGCTCGCCGCGCGCGGCCGGCACGCGTACCAGGCCGTCGTGATCGCCGACGGGCCGCTCGCGCAGGAGCAGCTCGATCAATTTTTCGGTTCGTTCAAACTCGATTGACGACGGCTGGCGAGGGCGCTCGGACACGCCGTGACAACTGAAAGTTCATTCGCAGCTTTCGACGCTAATCGCCGGATTTTGCGAGGGTTTTTCGGCTATCCACAGCGCATGTGGATAACTTTGTTGAAAAGTGGCGGGAATTTCCCGCGAAGCCGCGCGGGACGGCCTTCCGGCCGGTTTGGTCGCCCATCCTCCTTTTGAGAAAAATCAATCGAAACAACGGGATACGAATTCCGCCCGGCAAAGGCCGCGACGAGCCGCGATCCGGGGCCGGATTCGTGGAATTGTGTATAAGTCAAGTCTTGACAGCCTGATTTTGTCCTCCTGGGCCGCTCACGGCGCCGTCAACGCGCGCCGGTAGCGGATCGCCTCGGCGATCTGCGCGGCCGTCGGCAGCGGGTCGCCGGCCAGATCGGCGATCGTCCGCGCGACTTTCAGCACGCGGAAATACGCGCGCGCCGACCAGCCGAAGCGCTCGCCGGCCTCGCGCAGCAGCCGCTCGCCTTCGTCGGTCGGTCGGCACAGGTCGTCGGTTTCGCGGCCGCTCAGCATGTGATTCGTCTTCCCCTGTCGCTCGAGCTGCAGCGCACGCGCCTGCGCGACCCGGGCCGCCACCGCCGCGCTCGGCTCGCCGGGCGCCGTCGCGCGGGTCGCGAGTTCGGCCGGCGACAGCGCGGGCAGGTCGATCTGGATGTCGATGCGGTCGAGCAGCGGCCCCGACAGCTTGCGCAGATAGCGGGCGGCCGCGTCCGGCGAGCAGCGGCAGCGCCCGGACGGATCGCCGTGCCAGCCGCACGGGCACGGGTTCATCGCGGCGATCAGCTGGCACGCGGCGGGGAAGTCGGCCTGCTGGGCCGCGCGCGAGATCGTGATGCGGCCGGCTTCGAGCGGCTCGCGCAGCATTTCCAGCACGTGCCGGTCGAATTCCGGCAGTTCGTCGAGAAACAGCACGCCGAGGTGCGCGAGCGTGATTTCGCCCGGCTGCGGCGGATTGCGGCCGCCGACCAGCGCGGCGGCGCTCGACGAGTGATGCGGCGCGCGAAACGGCCGGCGGCGCCACTGCGCGGGCGAGAAGCCGAGCCGGCTCGCGGACAGCAGCGCGGCCGAGGTCAGCGCCTCGTCGTCGGTCAGCGGCGGCAGCAGGCCGGCCAGCCGTGCCGCCAGCATCGACTTGCCGGCCCCTGGCGGGCCGACCATCAGCATGTGATGGCCGCCCGCGGCGGCGACTTCCAGCGCGCGTCGCGCGCCGCGCTGGCCGATGACGTCCGCGAGATCGGGCGCGGCGGGTGCCGGCAGGCCGTCGAGACAGGGCGCGGCGACCGGCGCGAGCCGCCCGTCCGGCGCATCGGCGAGGTGCGCGCACAGCGCAGGCAGGTCGCGCGCACCGAATACGGTCACGCCCGGCACGAGTGCGGCCTCGGCAGCGCTGTCGAGCGGCAGGTACAGCTCGGGCGGACGCGCTGTCGCGGCCGAATCGCGCGGGGCGCCGGGATCCATGCCCGGGCCGCCGGCCAGGCCCGCGCCGGATTCCTCCGCACGCCGGTCCCGCGCGGCGCCGCACGCCATCGCGAACGCGCCGCGCATCGGCCGCAGCGCGCCCGTCAGCGACAGCTCGCCCGCGAATTCGCGGCCGGCCAGCGCGTCGGCCGGGATCTGGCCGTTCGCGGCGAGAATGCCGAGCGCGATCGGCAGGTCGAAGCGGCCCGACTCCTTCGGCAGGTCGGCCGGCGCGAGATTGACGGTGATGCGGCGCACCGGGAATTCGAACCCGCAGTTCTGCAGCGCGGCGCGCACGCGCTCGCGGCTTTCGCGGACTTCGAGATCGGGCAGCCCGACGATCGAGAACGACGGCAACCCGTTGGCGAGATGGACTTCGACGGTGACGTCCGGCGCGCGGCCGGAGGCGGGCGCGCGACTGCGCACCACGGCGAGCGACATGGCGAGGCTCCTGTAAACAGGCGGACGACGGCCGTTCGGGGCCGCATGCCGCGGGACTCGGAGGAATCGGGTGCGCGCTTGCCGGCGTGGCGCGGGGAAAGAACGAGGTGCTGCGAAGAGCGATGGACTGCGAAGAGCGCGGGACGACGAAGAGCGCGGGACTACGAAGAGCGATGGACTGCGAAGAGCGATGGACTACGAAGAGGGGCTGCGAAGAGCGACGGACGACGAAGCGTGGCGAAACGGCTTCGGGGTGGCGGGCGCGGGCCGCACGAGGCGGCCCGCACCCGGACCTTGCGGCCGGTGGGGCGTCAGGCCTGCGGGGCGGCGAGCTTCTGCTCGAGTTCCGCGACGCGCTTTTCGAGCTCCTCGAGGCGCACGCGGGTGCGGGCGAGCACCTGTGCCTGCGTATCGAATTCCTCGCGCGTGACGAGATCGAGCTTCGAGAAGCCTTGCGACAGCATGGCCTTCACGTTGCGCTCGACGTCCTTGGCCGGCGAGTTTTTCAGCAAATCGCTGACGCGCGATTGCAGATCGTTGAAAACGTCGCTGGGTTGCTTCATGTGATTCCCCTTCCTTGCACAAAAAATGTGCATCTTCAGTTGCATACGTGCCCATGATGCACGCATGACCGGAAATGGTGCGCGCGGGGCGCGAATTCCGGGCATGGCGCCCGCATGGGTGAATGGCCCGGCGATCCGGGACGTGCGTGCACTCTAGCAACGATCCTTTCGCCGCGCCAGCAAACCGGGCCATGTTGGCCATTCGGCCGGGCTTTCGCGCCTTACGTCGCGGGATGCGACCCCCTTCCGCAGCCCTTCGAGACGGTGCTCGGACCAACATGGCATGCGAGTTGCTGAGAAGAGTCCGTCACAACATTCCAACTCATCCGACGGGACAACCCAGCGAGAGGACTTCATGAAACTCATTACCGCAATCATCAAGCCGTTCAAGCTCGATGAGACGCGCGAAGCGCTGTCGGCGCTCGGCGTCTCGGGCATCACGGTGACGGAGGTCAAAGGGTTCGGGCGCCAGAAGGGGCACACCGAGCTGTACCGCGGCGCCGAATACGTGGTCGATTTCCTGCCGAAGATGAAGATCGAGGCGGCCGTGTCCGACGATCTCGTCGACCAGGCGGTGGAAGCGATCGAGCGGGCCGCACGCACGGGCAAGATCGGCGACGGCAAGATCTTCGTCACGCCGATCGAACAAGTGATCCGGATTCGCACCGGGGAGACAGGCGCGGACGCGCTGTAACAGAACAGACAAGACAAGCGACAAGAGGAAACCCAAGATGCGCAAACTTCTGATGTCCCTGCTGATGGCCGGCTCGCTGATCGCGGCCGGCGTTGGCTCCGCGCTCGCCGACGACGCGGCGTCCGCCGCGGCTGGTTCCGCCGCGGCTGCTTCCGCGCCGGCCGCCGCCACTTCCGACGCATCGGCTGCCGCCGCACCCGCTTCGACGCCGGCCGCCGACGCATCCGCCGCCGCTGCCGCACCCGCTTCGGGCGCGGCCGACGCATCGGCCGCCGCATCCGCGCCGGCCGCCCCGGCGGCGCCCACCGCGCCGTTCTCGGTCGATTCGTCGAAGATCAGCGCGGGCGACACCGCGTGGATGCTCACGTCCACCGCGCTCGTGCTGTTCATGACGATCCCCGGCCTCGCGCTGTTCTACGCGGGCATGGTCCGCAAGAAGAACGTGCTCGCGACCGTGATGCAAAGCTTCGCGATCACCGCGCTGATCACGGTGCTGTGGACGGTGGTCGGCTACAGCCTCGCGTTCACGCCGGGCAACGGCTTCATCGGCGGCCTGTCGCGCGTGTTCCTGCACGGGATGAACTACATCAAGGGCGACAAGGCGACGACGCTGACGGTCAGCCATCTCGCGTCGACGATTCCGGAATCGGTCTACTTCGTCTACCAGATGACGTTCGCGATCATCACGCCGGCGCTGATCTGCGGCGCGTTCGCCGATCGCATGAAGTTCTCGGCGATGCTCGTGTTCATGACGCTCTGGTCGCTGATCGTCTATGTGCCGATCGCGCACATGGTGTGGGAGCCGACCGGCTGGCTGTCGGCGGACGGCGTGCTCGACTTCGCGGGCGGCACCGTCGTGCACATCAACGCCGGTATCGCGGGCCTGATGTCGTGCCTGGTGCTCGGCAAGCGCGTCGGCTACGGGCGCGAATCGATGGCGCCGCACAACCTCGTGCTGACGATGATCGGCGCGTCGATGCTGTGGGTCGGCTGGTTCGGCTTCAACGCGGGTTCCGCGGTCGCGGCCGACGGCCGTGCCGGCTTCGCGATGCTGACGACGCAGGTCGCGACGGCCTGCGCGGCGCTCGGCTGGATGTTTGCCGAATGGATCGCGAAGGGCAAGCCGTCGGTGCTCGGCATCGTGTCGGGCGCGGTCGCGGGTCTGGTGGCGATCACGCCGGCGGCCGGCTTCGTCGGCGTGGCGGGCGCGCTCGTGATCGGTATCGCGGCGGGCGTCGTGTGCTTCTGGTCGGCGACCTGGCTCAAGTCGAAGCTCGGCTACGACGATTCGCTCGACGCGTTCGGCGTGCACGGCGTGGGCGGGATTCTCGGCGCACTGCTGACCGGCGTATTCGCGGTCAAGGACATCGGCGGCATGGACGGCAGCCTGCTGCTGCAGGCGAAGGGCGTGCTGATCACGCTCGTGTACAGCGGCGTGCTGAGCTTCGTGCTGCTGAAGTTGATCGATCTGACGATCGGCTTGCGCGTGTCCGAAGAGGAAGAGCGCGAAGGCCTCGACGTGGTGCTGCACGGCGAGCACGTGGAATAAGTCACACGAACCACGGCGGGCCGCCGCGACGACGGCGCCCGCCCCCGAATGAGCGCAGCGACTTCGGCCCGCCTACCCGGCGGGCTTTTTTTCTCCTGACGCGTGCTGTCGTAGCGGATAACCCTTCACTCTATCGGGTCAATAGCCGAAAACTTCCTCCATATCCTTGTGAAGCCGGGAACAATCCCCAAATGGGCAAGGCAATTGCTCTACAATCTTCATTCTCCCGCTCGCGAGTGATTCATGGTTCCCCACCTCGTTACCGCGTTGAACGGTCCGCTGCTCGAACTCGAGCAGAAGATCCTCGACGCGACGCCTGCGATCGAACGCTGGTTCAGGCTCGAATGGCAGGAACACACCCCGCCGTTCTATTGTTCGGTGGACCTGCGCAATGCCGGCTTCAAGCTGGCGCCCGTCGACGCGAACCTGTTTCCCGGCGCCTTCAACAATCTGCCGTCCGAGGTGCTGCCGCTCGCCGTGCAGGCCGCGATGGCCGCGATCGAGAAGATCTGCCCGGACGCGAAGAATCTGCTCGTGATTCCCGAGCTGCCGACCCGCAACGCGTTCTACCTGGAAAACGTCGCGCGCCTCGCGACGATCATGCGCCAGGCCGGCCTGAACGTGCGTTTCGGCTCGCTCGATCCCAGCATCACCGACATGACGCCGATCACGCTGGCCGACGGCCAGAAGATCGTGCTCGAACCGCTCGAGCGTTCGCAGCGCCGCCTCGGCCTGAAGAATTTCGATCCGTGCTCGATCCTGCTGAACAACGACCTGTCGGCCGGCATCCCGGCCGTGCTGGAAAACCTGCACGAACAGTACCTGCTGCCGCCGCTGCACGCGGGCTGGGCCGTGCGCCGCAAGTCGACGCACTTCGCATGCTACGACGACGTCGCGAAGAAGTTCGCGAAGATGGTCGGCGTCGATCCGTGGATGGTGAATCCGTATTTCGCGCACGTGGAAGGCGTCGACTGGCAGGCGCATGAAGGCGAGCAGGCGCTCGCCGACGCGATCGACGGCGTGCTGAAGAAAATCGCGCGCAAGTACCGCGAATACGGGATCAGCGAGAAGCCGTACGTCGTCGTGAAGGCCGACGCGGGCACCGCGGGCCGCGGCGTGATGACCGTGCACGACGCGGCCGAGATCGGCCGCATGACGAAGGCCGAGCGCGCGCAGATGGCCGAATCGAAGGCCGGCCTCGCGGTGCGCGACGTGATCGTGCAGGAAGGCGTCTACACGTTCGAGCGCGTCGGCGACGAGGTGGCCGAGCCGGTCGTGTACATGATCGACCGCTACGTGGTCGGTGGCTTCTACCGCACGCACGGCGGCCGCGAGCGCGACCAGAACCTGAACGCGCCCGGCATGCACTACGTGCCGCTCGGCTTCGAGCACACCGCGCTGCCGGATGCCGGCGCGAAGCCGGGCGCCGCGCCGCCGAACCGTTTCTACATGTACGGCGTCGTCGCGCGGCTGTCGCTGATCGCGTCGTCGATCGAACTGGAAAAGACCGACCCCGAAGCCATCCAGGTGTAACGGACTTCGCTACGTACAGGACCCGCATGGACATTCTTTTTATCGCCGACCCGCTCGAGCATTTCAAGATCTACAAGGATTCGACCTACGCGATGATGGCGGAGGCCGCCCGGCGCGGGCATGCGGTGTACGCGTGCGAACCGCGCCACCTCGCGTGGACGGGCTCGGCCGTCGAGGCCGACGTGCGGCGCATCGCGTTCGTCGGCGAACTGGACGACCTGCATCGCGACACCTGGTTCGACGCGGGCGCGGTCGATGCGCGCCGTCTCGAATCGTTCGGCGCGGTGCTGATGCGCAAGGATCCGCCGTTCGACATGGAGTACGTGACGTCGACGTGGCTGCTCGAGCTGGCCGAGCGTGCCGGCGCACGCGTGTTCAACAAGGCGCAGTCGATCCGCGATCATTCGGAGAAGCTCGCGATCGGCGAGTTCCCGCAGTTCGTCGCGCCGACGCTCGTCACGCGCGACGCGAAGCGGCTGCGCGCGTTCCACGCCGAGCACGGCGACGTGATCCTGAAGCCGCTCGACGGAATGGGCGGGATGGGCGTGTTCCGCGTGAAGCCGGACGGCATGAACCTCGGTTCGATCGTCGAGATGCTGAGCCACGACGGCACGCGCTCGGTGATGGCGCAGAAGTTCATCCCCGAGATCAAGGCCGGCGACAAGCGCATCCTGCTGATCGGCGGCGAGCCGGTGCCGTATTCGCTCGCGCGGATTCCGCAGGGCAGCGAGGTGCGCGGCAATCTCGCCGCGGGCGGGCTCGGCGTCGCGCAGCCGCTGACGGCCCGCGACCGCGAGATCGCCGCAACGCTCGGGCCCGTGCTCGCGTCGCGCGGGCTGCTGCTGGTCGGCCTCGACGCGATCGGCGACTGGCTGACCGAGGTGAACGTCACGAGCCCGACGTGCTTCCGCGAGATCATGGAGCAGACGGGCTTCGACGTCGCCGCGATGTTCATCGACGCGCTGGAGCGTGCGGCCGCGTAGGCCGCCTTCCGCGCCACCCCGGCGGCGGCCGCGCAGGCCCCCCGTCGCCGGAGCCGCTTGACCGGCCTGCTACAATGCCCGCTTGCCCGGTGCCGCGATCGGCGCACCGAAGGCCCGGCGGTCGGGCCGACACTGTTGCAAGGCTGAACATGAAACGTTCCCCATACTCGCTACGCTCATTGCCCCGCCGCGGGGTATCGGCCCGCCAGGGGCGGCCGGGAGCGATCTGACATGGCCGGGATTCTGATCATCGCGCACGCGCCGCTCGCCACCGCGCTGCGGGACTGCATCGCGCACATCTACGGCGGCGTGCCCGCCCGCATCGGCTGCATCGACGTGATGGCGGACAGCGATCCGGCCCAGGTGATGGCGTTTGCGCACGCGGAACTCGCGCGGCTCCGGGAAGACAACGGCGTGGTCGTGCTGACCGACATGTACGGCGCGACGCCCGCGAACATCGCGGGCCAGCTCGCGAAGCTCGACAACGTGCGCGTGCTCGCGGGCGTGAACCTGCCGATGCTCGTGCGGGCCGTCTGCTACCGCACCGTGCCGCTCGACAAGCTGGTCGACAAGGCGCTGTCCGGCGGCGCGAAGGGCGTCCACGAGGTGTCGTCCGGCACGCCGCCGCCCCCGTCGGAAACCGGCTGCGGCCAGTGCGCGCCAATTCCGCCCGAACCGCAGCCGCGCACCGAATCGCACTGAGCCGCCGTTTTCCGTTTTAGCCCGACCCGCCGGCGCGCGCCGCCGGCGGTCCCGACCGACCCGACCGAGAATCATGCTTCAACAAGAAACCACCATCGTCAATAAATTGGGGCTCCATGCGCGCGCATCGGCCAAGCTTACGCAACTGGCCGGCAACTTCCAGTCGGAAGTCTGGATGACACGCAACGGGCGCAAGATCAATGCGAAGAGCATCATGGGCGTGATGATGCTGGCGGCCGGCATCGGCAGCACCGTGACGATCGAGACCGAAGGGCCCGACGAGCGGGAAGCGATGGATGCGCTGCTGAAGCTGATCGCCGACAAGTTCGGCGAAGGCCAGTGAGCGCGACGCGGAATCATTGCCGTTTCCAGTCAGAATGCCGCGGATGTCGCGGCATTTTTTTCGTCGGAAGCATTGATGCGGAATGCGCAATGCTGCGCTGCATGCAGTCAGCAGGGAGTCGCGGAATTTATAATCGCTAACCGGGGTCATAAGCGCATCGCAGCAGTGTGCCGCGGCTTTACTTGTACAGAGGAGGTGCGCGTGTCCTTCACGCTGCATGGCATTCCCGTCTCACGAGGTATCGCGATCGGGCGAGCCTATCTGATCGCGCCGGCGGCGCTCGACGTCGCCCATTACCTGATCGAGGCCAACCAGACCGACGCCGAAGTGGAGCGATTCCGCACGGCGCGCGACGTCGTGCGGCGCGAGCTCGAAGCGCTGCGCGCCGACCTGACCGACGACACCCCGAGCGAAGTCGGCGCATTCATCGACGTCCACACGATGATCCTGAGCGACGAGATGCTCGTGCAGGAAACCATCGACCTGATCCGCACGCGCCGCTACAACGTCGAATGGGCGCTGACCGAGCAACTCGAACTGCTCACGCGCCATTTCGACGACATCGAGGACGAATACCTGCGCGAGCGCAAGGCCGACATCGAGCAGGTGGTCGAGCGCGTGCTGAAGGCGCTCGCCGGTGCGCCGTCCGCGTCGCAGGCGCTCGACGGCGCGGCCGCGAACGGCACGAACGAGATGATCGTCGTCGCGCACGACATCGCGCCGGCCGACATGATGCAGTTCAAGACGCAGTCGTTCCAGGCGTTCGTCACCGATCTCGGCGGCCGCACGTCGCACACGGCGATCGTCGCGCGCAGCCTCGGCATTCCGGCCGCGGTCGGCGTGCAGCATGCGAGCGCGCTGATCCGCCAGGACGACCTGATCATCGTCGACGGCGATCAGGGCATCGTGATCGTCGATCCCGCGCCGATCGTCCTCGAGGAATATTCGTACCGCCAGTCCGAGAAGGTGCTGGAGCAGCGCAAGCTGCAGCGCCTGAAGTTCTCGCCGACGCAAACGCTGTGCGGCACGAAGATCGACCTGTACGCGAACATCGAGCTGCCCGACGACGCGAAGGCGGCCGTCGAGGCCGGCGCGGTCGGCGTCGGCCTGTTCCGCTCCGAGTTCCTGTTCATGCATCAGAAGGAGATGCCGGAAGAGGAGGAGCAGTTCGCCGCGTACAAGCGCGCCGTCGAGTGGATGAAGGGCATGCCGGTGACGATCCGCACGATCGACGTCGGCGCGGACAAGCCGCTCGACGCGCTCGACGAAGGCTACGAAACGGCGCCGAACCCGGCGCTCGGCCTGCGCGCGATCCGCTGGAGCCTGTCCGAGCCGCAGATGTTCCTCACGCAGTTGCGCGCGATCCTGCGCGCGTCCGCGTTCGGCCAGGTGAAGATCCTGATCCCGATGCTCGCGCACGCACAGGAGATCGACCAGACGCTCGACCTGATCCGCGAGGCGAAGCGCCAGCTCGACGACGCGGGGCTCGCGTACGATCCGAACGTGCGCCTCGGCGCGATGATCGAGATCCCGGCCGCGGCGATCGCGCTGCCGCTGTTCCTGAAGCGCTTCGATTTCCTGTCGATCGGCACGAACGACCTGATCCAGTACACGCTCGCGATCGATCGCGCCGACAACGCGGTCGCGCATCTGTACGACCCGCTGCATCCGGCCGTGCTGCACCTGATCGCGTACACGTTGCGCGAAGCGAAGCGCGCGGGCGTGTCGGTGTCGGTATGCGGGGAGATGGCGGGCGACCCGGCGCTCACGCGCCTGTTGCTCGGGATGGGGCTCACCGAGTTCTCGATGCATCCGAGCCAGTTGCTCGTCGTGAAGCAGGAGATCCTGCGCGCGCACCTGAAGGCGCTCGAAAAGCCGACGGCCGACGTGCTGGCCGCGTTCGAGCCGGAAGAAGTGCAGGCGGCGCTGCAGCGGCTGTCGATCGCCGAGCCGCGGGCGGATGCGGCTGCCTAGGCGTTCTTGCCGCCGCTAACCATCGCGAAACGTCACGCATGCGCGGCCCGGCGCATGCCCGTCGCGCGTCAGTGCCGGCCCCTGCACACCGGGCAGTCGGCCTGGCGCGCGATTTTCATCGTCGTCCATTCCATCCGCAGCGAATCGAGCATCATCAGCCGCCCGTTCAGCGTCTTGCCGATGCCGCCGATCACGCGCAGCGCCTCGGCCGCCTGCATCGCGCCGATGATCCCGACGGTCGGCGCGAACACGCCCATCGTCGCGCATGCGACTTCCTCGAACGGCTGGTCTTCCGGAAACACGCACGCATAGCAGGGCGCGGCCGCGTCGCGGAAGTCGAACGTGCTGATCTGGCCGTCGAAGCGAAGCGCGGCACCCGACACGAGCGGCACGCCGTGCGCGACGCATGCGCGGTTGATCGCGTGCCGCGTCGCGAAGTTGTCGGTGCAGTCGAGCACGACGCTCGCATGCGGCACGTGCGCGTCGAGCCACGCATCGTCGACGCGCGCCGCGACCGCGTTCACCGTCACCTCCGGGTTCAGTTGCGCGAGCGTGTCGCGCCCCGATTCGACCTTGCTGCGGCCGACCGATGCCGTCACGTGCAGGATCTGCCGCTGCAGGTTCGTGAGGTCGACCGTATCGGCGTCGACGAGCGTGAGCGTGCCGACCCCCGATGCCGCGAGATACATCGCGGCCGGCGAGCCGAGGCCGCCCGCGCCGACGACGATCGCATGCGCGTCGAGAAAGCGCTGCTGCGCGTCGATGCCGATTTCGTCGACGAGGATGTGGCGGGAGTAGCGAAGGAGTTGATCGTCGTTCATGGGGGCTCGTGAGCGAGGCGGGCGGACGTTCGTTATTTTAGGCGCGCATGAAAAACGGGCCATCGCGGTCTTCCCGCGATGGCCCGTCGGATGCCGGCCGGCGCTTACTTCGGCGCGGAGGCGGGCTTCGGTGCGGAAGCCGGCTTCGCGGCGCTTGCGCCCGATGCCTTCGCGGCCGCGGCGGCCTTGCCGGCCGGGCTCTTCGTCGTGCTCTCGGCGAGCAGCGACTTCGATTCCTGGACCGGCTTGCCTTCGAGCTTGTTGAGCGCCTGCTGCATCATGAAGTCGTCGGCGCTGCCGAACTCGATCGGCTTGCGATCGCGATCCTTCTGGCGCTGCTCCGGCGTCTTCTTGTCGTTCTGCTCTTCGAGAATGCGCAACTGGTCCAGCCGGCGCTGCTCGCGCTCTTCCTGCTCCTTCTTCTCGTTCGGATCCTGCGTGTTCGCGAGGTGGTTCGTGTAGTCGACCTCGCGCGTCACGAGCACGTCGTCCGGATCGCCGTCCGCGTACTGATCGACCGGCACGTCCGGCGTGATGCCCTTGTTCTGGATCGAACGGCCGCTCGGCGTGTAGTAGTACGCGGTAGTCAGGCGCAGCGCGGTGTCGGCCGTCATCGGGCGGACCGTCTGCACCGAACCCTTGCCGAACGTCGTCTTGCCCATGATCTGCGCGCGCTTCGAATCCTGCAGCGCACCGGCGACGATTTCCGACGCGGACGCCGAATACGCGTTCGTCAGCACGATCATCGGCACGGTCTTGAAGATCGGCGGCAGGTTCTTCAGCGGATCGCCGTCGAAGGACGGCAGGCGATAGTTGTCGTACGTATCGCGGTAGACCTGCTTCGAATCGGGGATCTGGCCGTTGGTCGACACGACGACCGAGTCGGGCGGCAGGAACGCGCCGGCCACGCCGACCGCGCTCTGCAGCAGGCCGCCGCCGTTGTTGCGCAAGTCGAGGATGAGGCCCTTCAGATTCGGTTGCTGGCGCGCGATGTCCTGCAGCTTCTGCGCGAGATCCGGCGTCGTGCGCTCCTGGAAGCTCGTGATGCGGACATACGCGTAGCCCGGATCGAGCATCTTCATCTTCACGCTCTGGACCTTGATGATCGCGCGCGTGACCGTGACCGGGAACGTGCGGTCGTCGCTCTTGCGGAAGATCGTCAGCGTGACCTTGGTGCCCGGCTCGCCGCGCATCTGCTTCACGGCCTTGTCGAGCGTCATGCCGCGCACCGGCTTGTCGTTGATGCGCGTGATCAGGTCGCCCGGACGGATACCGGCGCGGAACGCCGGGGTATCCTCGATCGGCGAGATCACCTTGACGAGGCCGTCTTCCTGCGAGATCTCGATGCCGAGGCCCGCGAAGCGGCCCTTCGTCTGCTCCTGTAGCTCGTCATAGTCGGTCTTGTCGAGGAACGACGAGTGCGGATCGAGGCTCGACACCATGCCCTTGATCGCGGCCGTCAGCAGCTTCTTGTCGTCGACCGGTTCGACGTACTCGCGCTTGATCTGCCCGAATACTTCCGCGAACAGGCGGAGCTGGTCGAGGGGAAGCGGCGCCGTGGCGGTCTGCTCGGCCGATGCGGAAACCTGCAGCGTGGCGAACACGCCCGTGGCAAGGCCCGCGGCAATCAGGCCGATGTTCTTCAAATTCATTCGCATAGAGATCTGGTGCGGTCGGGAAGCGCGTGGCGGTAGCGGGGATGTAGCGGACAAGTATAACTGTTCGTCCGATAACTCAGTGGAACGGCGCGAAAAGCGTCGACAAGGCCGCAGAAGGCCCGGCGAGGCACCGCCGGGCGCGCTGCGGGGTTCGAAAGCGGATTCGACCGCAGCAGGGCCGCGAAGGTTCGCGCGACGTGCGGCCCGGCGTTCGAGGCCGGGCCCGGCACGCCGCGCCGGGCGTCAGCCCGCCTTGCCCTGCTTCGCGACGGCGGCCTGCGCCTGCGCGATCGCTTCCTGGTCGCCGAGGTAATAGTGCTTGATCGGCTTCAGGTTCTCGTCGAGTTCATAGACGAGCGGCACGCCGTTCGGGATGTTCAAGCCGACGATGTCGCTGTCCGAGATGCCGTCGAGGTACTTGATCAGCGCGCGCAGCGAGTTGCCGTGCGCCGCGATCAGCACCTGCTTGCCGGCGCGCACCGCTGGCGCGATCGACTCGTTCCACAGCGGCAGCACGCGCGCGACCGTGTCCTTCAGGCACTCGGTGAGCGGCAACTGCTCGCGCGGCACCTTCGCATAGCGCGGGTCGCCGAACGGCGCGCGCTCGTCGGTCGGCTCGAGCGCGGGCGGCGGCGTGTCGTAGCTGCGGCGCCACACGAGCACCTGCTCGTCGCCGAACTTCGCAGCCGTTTCCGCCTTGTTCAGGCCCGACAGCGCGCCGTAGTGGCGCTCGTTCAGGCGCCACGAGTGGACGACCGGCAGGTACATCAGATCCATCTTGTCCTGCACGTGCCACAGCGTGCGGATCGCGCGCTTGAGCACCGACGTGTACGCGATGTCGAACGTGTAGCCGGCCTCCTTGAGCAACTCGCCGGCCTGGTAGGCCTCGTTGCGACCCTGTTCGGTCAGGTCGACGTCGACCCAGCCGGTGAAGCGGTTTTCCTTGTTCCACGTCGATTCGCCGTGGCGGATGAGAACGAGTTTGTACATGGATCTTGCGGTCGGTAGTGAAGGGAAGCGGGGCGCGTCGCGCGGCGCCCGGACCGGGCCCGCCATCGCGCAAGGCGGTTATTTTATAATGGCGGGATTGTCCTCATCCGATTTCTCTTCTTCCGGCGGAATTCCGTGACGTTCTTTACCAATTACACCAACCTGGCCCTTATCGCGATCCTGGTGGTTTCCGGCGGCCTGCTCGCATGGCCCGCACTGCGCCGCGGTCGCGGCGGCCTGTCTGCCGCGGAGGCGACGCAGCTCATCAACCGTCGCAACGCGGTCGTGATCGACCTGCGCGCCGCCGCCGATTTCGCCGCCGGCCATCTGCCGTCGGCGCGTCAGGTCGCGCCGGGCGAGATCGGCGCGAAAATTGCGCAGGTCGCGAAGAACAAGAGCACCCCGGTGCTGCTCGTCTGCCAGAACGGCCAGCAGTCGCAGAAGGCGGCGCGCGAGGTCGAGGCGGCGGGGTACGCCGAGGTGCACGTGCTCGAAGGCGGCGTGGCCGCCTGGCAGCAGGCCGGGATGCCGGTCGTCAAACAAGGAGTGGCGAAGTGAACAAGGTTTTGATGTACAGCACGCAGGTGTGTCCGTATTGCATGCAGGCCGAGCGCCTGCTGAAGCTGCGCGGCGTCGAGCAGATCGAAAAGGTGCTGATCGATCGCGATCCGGCCCGCCGCGAGGAAATGATGACGCGCACGGGGCGCCGCACGGTGCCGCAGATCTATATCGGCGACACGCACGTCGGCGGTTACGACGATCTGTCGAAGCTCGACCGCGAAGGCGGCCTCGTGCCGCTTCTGCAAGCGGCCTGATTAGGGCAGAATGGCCGCCGGCCGCGCCGCGGCTTGGGCGCGCAGGATTCATCCGTGGCGGCCGGCGAACAGCCGGGCCGCCCCGTCACCACTTTTAGGGAAACACCATGTCCGACGTCGAAAACCAACCGTTCTTCAACATCCAGCGCGTCTACCTGAAGGATATGTCGCTCGAGCAGCCGAATTCGCCGGCGATCTTCCTCGAGCAGGACATGCCGTCGGTTGAAGTCGAAGTCGACGTCAAGGCCGACCGCCTCGCGGAAAGCGTGTTCGAAGTCGTCGTGTCGGGTACCGTCACCGCGAAGGTGAAGGACAAGGTCGCGTTCCTGATCGAAGCGAAGCAGGCCGGCATTTTCGACATTCGCAACATTCCGGACGAACAGCTCGACCCGCTCGTCGGCATCGCGTGCCCGACGATCCTGTTCCCGTACCTGCGCTCGAACATCGCCGACGCGATCACGCGTGCGGGCTTCCCGCCGATCCACCTGGCGGAAATCAACTTCCAGGCGCTGTACGAGCAGCGTCTCGCGCAGCTTCAGCAGCAGGCCGGTGCGGCAGGTGCACCGAACGGCGCGCCGAATGGCGCGCCGAACGGCACGACGCTGAACTGACGTTTCGCTCGGACCGGTGCTGGGTATGAAAGTAGCCGTTCTCGGCGCCGGTGCCTGGGGCACCGCGCTCGCGGGCCATCTGGCCGCGCGGCACGATACGCTCTTGTGGGCGCGCGATGCCGCGCTCATCGCCGGGCTGCAGGCCCGGCACGAAAACTCCCGCTATCTGGACGGCATCGCGCTGCCCGATGCGCTGCGCTACGACGCCGATCTCGGCGCCGCGCTCGCGCATGGCGCCGCGGACGACGCGCTGTGCGTGATCGCCGCGCCGGTGGCCGGGCTGCGCACGCTGTGTCGCGCGATGCGCGACGCAGGCTGCGTGCCCGCGCACATCGTCTGGGTCTGCAAGGGCTTCGAGGCCGACACGCATCTGCTGCCGCATCAGGTGATCGCGGCCGAGCTGCCCGAACAGCGGAGCAACGGCGTGCTGTCCGGCCCGAGCTTCGCGCGCGAGGTCGGACAGTCGCTGCCCGTCGCGCTGACGGTGGCGAGCACGTCGGCCGAATGCCGCGAGCGCACGCTCGCCGCGTTCCATCACGGCGCGATGCGGATCTATACGGGCGACGACGTGGTCGGCGTCGAGGTCGGCGGCGCGGTGAAGAACGTGCTGGCGATCGCGACCGGCATTTCCGACGGCCTCGGCCTCGGGCTGAACGCGCGCGCCGCGCTGATCACGCGCGGCCTCGCCGAAATGTCGCGGCTCGGCGTGGCGCTCGGCGGCCGCGCGGAAACCTTCACGGGCCTCACCGGCCTCGGCGACCTGATCCTCACCGCGACGGGCGACCTGTCGCGCAACCGCACGGTCGGCCTGCAACTGGCGGCCGGCCGCACGCTGAACGACATCCTCGGCGCGCTCGGCCACGTGGCCGAAGGCGTGCGCTGCGCGCAGGCCGTGCTGGCGCTCGCGCGCGCGCAGGCGATCGAAATGCCGATCACGGAAGCGGTGTGCGGCGTGCTGTTCGACGGCATCGCGCCGCGCGACGCGGTCAGCGGTCTGCTGCGCCGCGACGCGCGCGCCGAGTAGGCCCGGCGGGATCGCCCGGCACGGGTGCGCCGGGCACGCGGCGCCAAAGCGGACTACGCTTGAAGTGTCTCCGGCGTTCCGCGAGGTCGTCATGCTGCAGATCCATTCCACCACGCTCGATGCGCAGGTCGTCGACATCACGACGCTCGACGTCGATGCGATCGTCAACGCCGCGAACGGCTCGCTGCTCGGCGGGGGCGGCGTCGACGGCGCGATTCACCGCGCGGCCGGCCCCGGCCTGCTCGCCGAGTGCCGCACGCTCGGCGGCTGCGACACCGGCGACGCGAAGCTCACGCGCGGCCACGGGTTGCCCGCGCGCTACGTGATCCACGCGGTCGGGCCGGTATGGTATGGCGGCGCGCGCGGCGAGGCCGAACTGCTCGCATCGTGCTATCGGCGCGCGATCGAGCTGGCCGAAGAGGTTGCCGCGACGTCGATCGCGTTTCCGGCGATCAGTTGCGGCGTCTACCGCTATCCGGCCGAAGCCGCCGTCGATATCGCGGTCGGCACCGTCATCGAGATGCTCGCGCAGGCGCCGAACCTCGCCCGCGTGGTATTCGCGTGCTTTTCCCCCGACATCTACGACCTGTACCGCGCGCGCCTCGTGCGAACCTGACGCGTTCGGCGCCCGGGCTGCGTGCGTCGCGCGTCAGGCGCCGCCTTCGAAGCCGGCCTGACGCCAGGCCTCGAACACGACCACCGCGACCGTGTTCGACAGGTTCAGGCTGCGGTTGTCCGGCCGCATCGGCAGGCGCACGCGCTGTTCGTTCGGAAAGCGTTCGAGCAGCTCGGCGGGCAGGCCGCGCGTTTCGGAGCCGAACACGAACCAGTCGCCGGGCAGGAACGCACGATCGTGGAAGCGGCCCGAGCCGCGCGTCGTGAACGCGAACATCCGCGCAGGCTCGGGTGCTTCGGCGGCGACGAACGCGTCCCAGTCGCGATGCACGCGCATCTGCGCATACTCGTGATAGTCGAGGCCGGCGCGGCGCATCCGCGCGTCGTCGAGCGGAAAGCCGAGCGGCTCGATCAGGTGCAGGTGCGCGCCGGTGTTCGCGCACAGGCGGATCACGTTGCCGGTGTTCGGCGGAATTTCGGGGGCGACGAGAACGACGTTGAACATGTTTCGGTTGGGCTGGGGCGGCCGGAGTGGCGCAGCGCGCGCGTGCATCCGGCCGGCCGGTTCGTGACGGCCGCACGCGGGCGGCCGGCTTCTTTATCTAATTAATCCCTGGCGGTGCGCAGCGCAACCAGATTCGTCACGCGCGCGGCGCCCGCCGCCTTCAGCGCCTGCGCGGCCGCCGCGAGCGTCGCGCCGGACGTCATCACGTCGTCGACGAGCGCGATGTGGCGACCGGCGACGCCGCCTGCCACCGCGAAAGCCGCCATCACGTTGTCGCGTCGTGCGCGCCGGTCGAGCCGCGACTGCGGCGCGGTGTCGGCGACGCGCGCGAGCAAGGCCGCGTCCGCTTGCACGCCGAGCCTGCGCGCGAGCGGACGCGCGATCGCCCACGCCTGGTTGTAGCCGCGCGCGACGAGCCGCCGGTGCGACAGCGGCACGGGCGCGACGAGGTCGAAGCCGCGCGCATCGCGCGTATCGTCGACCAGCCGTGCGAGCCGGGCCGCGAATTCGCCGCCGAGCGCGAGCCGCGCATGAAACTTCAGGCCGCGCGCGAGCCCGTCGAGCGGCGCGCGGTAATCGGCGAGCGCGAGCGTCGCGTCGAACGGCGGCGGCGCGGTGCGGCACGCGTCGCACCGGTACGCGGCCGCGCGGCCGGCGCCGGGGCGACGGCCGCCGGGCGATCGCACGTGCCCGACGCCGAGCGGCAGCGCGCAGACGTCGCAGCGCAGCCGCGCTTCATTCCAGTACGCGGCATCGCAGGCGCCGCAAATCACGGCGTGTGACAAATTGCCGCATAGCGCGCACCGGTTCGGCAACGCGACCGCGGCAACGCGCGCGCCCCATGTTCTGGCGTGCGACAAAACGACGCGAACCGAGCGTTCGGCGGAACCGCGGACCATCGCAACACTCCTGGCATGCCGCCTCAATGAAGCTTGCGAGGCGAGCGAGTATACTTCGGGCTCTTCGCCAGTGTGCCCGACATGTCCCCAGCTTCGACTTCAACCGGCCGTCCGGCCAATGACGCCAGGCGCCTGCGGCGGATCTTCGACCGCCGTGCCGCCACGTTCGATGCGGTTGCGTTCCTGCCGCGCGAGATCGCGCAGCGGATGAACGAGCGCCTCGAATACATCAAGGTGAGCCCCGCGGCCGTGCTGGATGCGGGCTGCGGCCCGGGCGACGATCTCCCGGCGCTGCGCGCGCGCTTTCCGGAAGCGCCGGTGTTCGGCGTGGACCTGTCCGGCGCGATGCTCGCGCGGGCCGGTCGGCGCGAAGTCGAGCAGACCACCTGGCGCCGCTGGCTGCCGGCGTCGCTCGGTCGGGCGCTGGGCCAGCGCGGCCCGCGCGTCGCGCAGGCCGACTTCGCCGCGCTGCCGTTCCCGGGCGGCGCGTTCGACCTGATCTGGTCGAATCTCGCGCTCCACTGGCATTCGCGTCCCGATACCGTCTTCCCCGAATGGCAGCGCGTGCTGCGCGTGAACGGGCTCCTGATGTTCAGCACGCTCGGCCCCGACACGCTGCGCGAGCTGCGCGCGGCCTGCGCGGACGCCGAAGCGGCGCTCGGCATCGCGCCGCCCGCCGCGCGCGTGATCGATTTCGTCGACATGCACGACCTCGGCGACATGCTCGTCGAGAGCGGCTTCGAGATTCCCGTGATGGACCAGGAAGTGCTGACCGTCACCTACAAATCCGCCGATTCCCTGCTGGCCGACGTGCGCCGTTGGGGCGCCTATCCGTTCGAGCGCACGGCGCCGCGGCACGCGATGCGGCGCTTTCGCGCGGCGCTCGGCGACGCGCTGGACGCGCGCCGGCGCGAGGACGGCACGATTGCGCTGACCTTCGAGGTGATCTACGGCCACGCATGGAAGGCCGTGCCGCGCACGACCGCGGAAGGGCACGGGATCGTGCGCATCGAGGACATCGGCAGGGGGCGTCCGAAGAATCGGTAAAGCGGTAAAGAGGGGTTTTGTTATGTCTGAAATTAGCGGCGCAAAGCGGGGTCGAATTGGCGGCTAAAACGGCCGAAAAGCTTGTCGCGCTTGGCTTGGCGGGCGATAGGCGCTTGCTTGTGGATGCCATTGAACCCGCCTATAATGCGTCAGCTTGTCGTCCCGGGGTCCCCGCAATACGGGGCGACGAGTCCGATGCAGGCATGCATCGCATGCCATTCGCGTGAGGCGGCGATGGAAGCAGCGAGGGTTTTGGCGGAGACGGCGGACAGCGAACCGATCCTCGAAGATTGGCTCATGAAACGCAACTGTTCGGTGTCGCCACGCCAGTTCGTGCTGTTTTACGCGTCGCTCGCGGGCTTCTCGCTGGCGATCGCGGCGTTGCTGATGTGGAGAGGGGCCTGGCTCGTCATGCCCTTTACCGGCATCGAGTTGCTGGCGGTGGGTGTCGCATTTGCGATCTATGCTCGCCATGCGGTCGATTACGAGCGCATCAGGCTGTTTCCGCACCGGCTCGTGATCGAGCGGATGGATGCGGAGCGGCTCACGCAGATCGAATTCAACCCGCGCTGGGTGCGGGTCGAGCCGGGTGCGACGCCACGCGATCCGATTCGGCTGGTGTCGCGCGGGCAGACCGTCGTAATCGGGCAGCATCTCGCGCAGTACAAGCGTGCGCAGTTCGCCGACGAACTGCGCGTGTCGCTCAGGCGCTGCGGCTGACGAGGCGCAGCCATCGGCCGGAACGGGCCGGCGGCTTGCGACGGGGGAGGGTTTGAATGGAAATTTTGGGTAAGGATGCTATGAAAACAATCAAGCGAGCCCTCGCGGGCGTGCTGGCATGCAGCGGATTGCTCTTTGCCGGTGCGGCCCTGGCGGTCGGTGATAGCCCGGGCGGCCCCCGTGTCAACGAGATCAACTTTCAGCCGCCGGTCACGAAAATCGCCGAGGAGCTCTACGATCTCCACACGATGATGCTGATCCTCTGTACGGTGATCTTCGTCGGCGTGTTCGGCGTGATGTTCTATTCGATCTTCGCGCACCGCAAATCCAAGGGCCACAAGGCCGCCAATTTCCATGAAAGCACGACCGTCGAGATCATCTGGACGATCGTGCCGTTCGTCATCGTCGTGCTGATGGCGCTGCCGGCGACGAAGGCCGTCGTCGCGATGAAGGACACGACGAACGCCGATCTCACGATCAAGGTCACCGGCTACCAGTGGAAGTGGGGCTACGACTACGTGAAGGGCCCGGGCGAGGGCATCGGCTTCCTGTCGACGCTGACCACCCCGCGCGACGAAGTGATGGGCAAGAAGCCGATCACCGACACCTATCTGCAGGAAGTCGACAATCCGCT
Organism: Burkholderia sp. NRF60-BP8; assembly: GCF_001522585.2. Classification (NCBI taxonomy): domain Bacteria; kingdom Pseudomonadati; phylum Pseudomonadota; class Betaproteobacteria; order Burkholderiales; family Burkholderiaceae; genus Burkholderia; species Burkholderia sp. NRF60-BP8. The sequence continues at coordinate 3,073,558 of NZ_CP013373.1, read as the reverse complement.
CGTCGTGCCGGTCAACAAGAAGATCCGCATCATCACGACCGCGAACGACGTCGTCCACTCGTGGTACGTGCCCGCGTTCGGCGTGAAGCAGGATGCGATCCCCGGCTTCGTGCGCGACACGTGGTTCAAGGCCGACAAGGTCGGCACGTTCCGCGGTTTCTGTACCGAGCTGTGCGGCAAGGAACACGCGTACATGCCGGTCGTCGTCGAAGTGCTGTCGGAAGACGACTACGCGAAGTGGGTCACCGCGCAGAAGGCGAAGCTCGCCAGCGCGGCGGTCGATCCGAACAAGGTCTACACGATGGCCGAACTCGTCGCGCACGGCGAGGAAGTCTACAAGGCGAACTGCGCGGCCTGCCACCAGGTGAACGGCAAGGGCCTCGGCGCGTTCCCGGCGATGGACGGCAGCCCGATCGTGAACGGCCCGATCGCGGCCCACGTCGAGCGCGTGCTGCACGGCAAGGGCGCGATGCCGTCGTGGGCATCGCTGTCGGACCTCGACATCGCTTCGGTCGTCACGTACGAACGCAACTCGTGGGGCAACCACAAGAACGACCTGCTGCAGCCGAAGCAAGTGGCTGACGCACGCAACGGCAAGATGCCGGAAGACACCGCGGGCGCGGCACCGGCAGAAGCGGCTTCGGCATCGGCGCAAGCCGCGTCGGGCACCGAGCAGCCGGCGGCAGCGGCATCGGCCGCGCTGTCGACGATCTACTTCGAGACGGGCAAGAGCGTGCTGCCGGCCGACGCGAAGGCGGCGATCGCCGCCGCGGCCGACTATGCGAAGGCGCATCCGGACGCGAAGCTCGCGCTGTCGGGCTTCACCGACAAGACGGGCTCGGCCGACGCGAACGCCGAACTGGCGAAGCATCGGGCCCAGGCCGTGCGCGATGCGCTGAAGGCAGCAGGCGTGGCGGAAGACCACATCATTCTCAAAAAGCCGGAAACGATCACGGGCGGGGCTGACGCGAAGGAAGCCCGGCGTGTCGAGATCGGCCCGGCGGCTTGACGTGTCGCTGAGTTAGTCGACGTATTCGCATTAGGAGATTCTCATGTCTAGCATCGGGCACGACGTAGCCGCGGACCACGCGCACGACGACCACGCGCACGAAGCCCCGCACGGCTGGCGTCGCTGGCTGTTCGCCACCAACCACAAGGACATCGGTACGCTGTACCTGCTGTTCTCGTTCATCATGTTCCTGTCGGGCGGCGTGATGGCGCTCGGCATCCGTGCCGAGCTGTTCGAGCCGGGCCTGCAGATCATGCGTCCGGAGTTCTTCAACGAACTCACGACGATGCACGGCCTGATCATGGTGTTCGGCGCGATCATGCCGGCCTTCGTCGGCTTCGCGAACTGGATGATTCCGCTGCAGATCGGCGCATCCGACATGGCGTTCGCGCGGATGAACAACTTCAGCTTCTGGCTGCTGCCGGTCGCGGCCGTGCTGCTGGTCGGTTCGTTCTTCGCGCCGGGCGGCGCGACGGCCGCCGGCTGGACGCTGTACGCACCGCTGTCGACGCAGATGGGCCCGGGCATGGACTTCGCGATCTTCGCGGTCCACATCATGGGCGCGTCGTCGATCATGGGCGGGATCAACATCGTCGTGACGATCCTGAACATGCGCGCACCGGGCATGACGCTGATGAAGATGCCGATGTTCGCGTGGACGTGGCTGATCACCGCGTACCTGCTGATCGCCGTGATGCCGGTCCTGGCGGGCGCGATCACGATGGTGCTGTTCGACCGCCACTTCGGCACGTCGTTCTTCAACGCGGCAGGCGGCGGCGACCCGGTGATGTACCAGCACATCTTCTGGTTCTTCGGCCACCCCGAGGTGTACATCATGATTCTGCCGGCGTTCGGGATCGTGTCGCAGGTGATCCCGGCGTTCGCGCGCAAGACGCTGTTCGGCTATAGCTCGATGGTGTACGCGACGGCGTCGATCGCGATCCTGTCGTTCATGGTCTGGGCGCACCACATGTTCGCCACGGGCATGCCGGTCACCGGCCAGCTGTTCTTCATGTACGCGACGATGCTGATCGCGGTGCCGACGGGCGTGAAGGTGTTCAACTGGCTCGCGACGATGTGGCGCGGCTCGATGACGTTCGAAACGCCGATGCTGTTCGCGATCGGCTTCCTGTTCGTGTTCACGTTCGGCGGCCTGACGGGCCTGATGCTCGCGATGGCGCCGCTCGACATCCAGTATCACGGCACCTACTTCGTGGTCGCGCACTTCCACTACGTGCTGGTGGCCGGCTCGCTGTTCGCGCTGTTCTCGGGCTGGTACTACTGGGCGCCGAAGTGGACGGGCTGGATGTACAACGAGACGCGCGGCAAGATCCACTTCTGGGCGTCGATGATCTTCTTCAACCTGACGTTCTTCCCGATGCACTTCGTCGGTCTCGCGGGCATGCCGCGCCGCTATGCGGACTACCCGGCGCAGTTCACGGACTTCAACCAGGTGGCGACGATCGGCGCATTCGGCTTCGGCCTCGCGCAGGTGTACTTCCTGTTCGCGGTCGCGCTGCCGGCCTATCGTGGCGGCGGCGAGCTGGAGAAGGCGTCGGACAAGCCGTGGGACGGCGCGACGGGCCTCGAGTGGACGGTGCCGAGCCCGGCTCCCTTCCACACGTTCGAGCAACCGCCGCACGTCGAATAAGTGTCACCCGGCGGCCCGCCGCTGCCTGCCGCGCAGGCAGGCGCGGCGGGCGCCGAATCGATGGATCAGCGAAGTTTCAGCGAAGTTGCAGATGACCCGGAATCCACAAGAAAGACGAACGCCCGAGCAGATCCGCGCGGGCAACAAGCGGCTCGGCCTCACCCTGCTCGTCATCGCCGCCGTTTTTTTTGTGGGTGTCGTGATCAAGCAGTGGTGGCTGTCCACCCACTGATGCAGTAATTGACGCAGTAGCGAGGAAGTCGTCGTATGTCGAAGCCGGAAGAGGGCGCCGTGGATCGTGCGTTCAATCGTTCGATGCTGGTGAAGCTCTTCGTCGTGGCCGGGCTGATGTTCGGTTTCGGCTTCGCGCTGATCCCGATGTATCGGGCGATCTGCCAGATCACCGGCATCAACAACCTGGTGCAGCGCGATGTCAGCGAGCGCGAGGTGAAGAACTCGCAGGTCGACTATAGCCGCACGGTGTCGGTCGAGTTCGATGCGAACGCACGCGGGCCGCTCGGGTTCAAGCCGGAGCACAACAGCCTCGACGTGCATCCGGGCGAGCTGACGACGATCGTGTACGACGTGACGAACGGGCAGGGCCGGCCGGTCGTCGCGCAGGCGATTCCGAGCTACGCGCCGAAGCAGGCGACGGAGTTCTTCAAGAAGATCGAGTGCTTTTGCTTCACGCAGCAGACGCTGACCGCGAACGAGTCGCGCAAGATGCCGGTGGTGTTCGTGATCGACCCGAAATTGCCGAAGGACGTGAAGACGATCACGCTGTCGTACACGTTCTTCGAGCTGAATACCCCGGCCACGCCGGCACCGGCGCAGCGCAGCACGGCGGCGGCGCAGGGTGCGGCGAAGCCGGACGCATGAAGACGGAGGCGGGGCGATGACGGAGATCAAGCGGAGCGGGACGTTCGGACAGGCGTTGAGAGCGGTGCTGTGGTCGTTCTTCGGGGTGCGCAAGCGGCGCGACCTGGAGGCCGATGCGACGCAGCTCAATCCGCTGCACGTGCTGATCGTCGCGTTGATCGCGGCCGGCGTGTTCATCGGCGTGCTGATCCTGATCGTGCGTGCCGTCGTGGGCTGAGGCGAGCGGCGCGCGGCTAGCGGCCACGAAAGAATGCAGTGCGCGGCGCCACGGCGCGGCGTGCAGGAAAGAGCGGCGGCGGTCTCGCCGCGCAAGAAATAAAGCCGGAGCGGTTTCCGGTACACAAATTGGACTGAAGTGGAGAATCAAGCATGAGCGGTCAAAACCAGACCCCGTACTATTTCGTGCCGCATCCGTCGCAGCATCCGATCAGCGCGGCCATCGGCCTGCTGGTCATGCTCGGGTCGGTAGCGCTGTGGATCAACGGTCACGACTGGGCGCCGTTTACGGCGCTGCTCGGCCTGCTGTGGTTGCTCTTCACGCTGTATCACTGGTTCGGCGACGCGATCGCCGAATCGGAAGGCGGTCATTACGGCAAGAACGTCGACAAGTCGTACCGCTGGAGCATGAGCTGGTTCATCTTCTCGGAAGTCATGTTCTTCGGCGCGTTCTTCGGCGCGCTGTTCTATGCGCGTGAAATCGCGCTGCACCAGCTCGGCAGCCTCGACTACAAGCTGATCTGGCCGGACTTCTCCGCCGTGTGGCCGAACGAAGGCCCCGCCGCGCTCGCCGGTCACTTCAAGACGATGGGCCCGTGGCCGATCCCGACGCTGAACACCGCGCTCCTGCTGTCGTCGGGCGTGACGCTGACGATCTCGCACCACGCGCTGCGCGACGATCATCGCAAGAAGGCGATTGCATGGCTGGCCGCGACGCTCGTGTTCGGGATCTGCTTCCTGTTCCTGCAGGGCTTCGAGTACTACCACGCGTACAACGAACTGAACCTGACGCTGAACTCGGGCGTGTACGGTTCGACGTTCTTCCTGCTGACCGGCTTCCACGGCTTCCACGTGTTCCTCGGCGGCACGATGCTCGCGGTGGTGCTGGTGCGGATGATCCGCGGCCACTTCAAGCCCGATCATCACTTCGCGTTCGAAGGCGCCGCGTGGTACTGGCACTTCGTCGACGTCGTCTGGCTCGGCCTGTACGTCGTCGTCTACTGGCTGTAAATGGAAAAACGGCCCGCGCAGCGATGCGCGGGCCGTTTTCATTGGTGTGCGGGCGCGGCGGCGAAGCCGCGGCCGACACCGCCCCGGCGCCGCCGCGACTCAGTCAGGCGGCGCTTTTGCTTGGTGGCGCGGCCGTGCGGCGAAATGTCACAGCGGCTGCGGCAGCCGGCGCGGCAACGGCATCAACGTCCGATCGGCAGGCCGGTCGAATGGATCCAGCCCATCCAGTTCGCGAACAGGATGAACAGGAACAGCGACACCGACAGCCCGACGCGGGTGGCGAGCGACCAGACCATGCGCTTCGTATGGCCTCGGTCGTGCATCATGAAGTAGAGCGCCGAGCCCATGCTGGCAATGATGAGGACGAAGGCGATGGGAACGAGTATGTGCATGACACGAACCGGACGACGGCAATTCGAAAGGAAGAGGATAATTATCGCACTTCGCTTTCGCGCACGTGCCGGGCGGGCCGCACGATGAAGATTCGCTGGCTGCCTGCGCTGCTGATCCTCGTCGTCGTCGCCGTCACGATCCGTCTCGGTTTCTGGCAACGCGACCGCGCACACCAGAAGGAGGCGCTGCAGGCGAGCATCGCGCGCTACGAGCAGGCGGCCCCGGTCGATCTCGGCGCGCAGCCGGTGCCGCTCGCGTCGATCGAGTTTCACCGCGTGCGGGCGAAAGGCCGTTTCATGCCCGAGCAAGCGGTGTTCCTCGACAATCGGCCGTATAACGACCAGCCGGGTTTTTACGTCGTGATGCCGTTTAAACTCACGGGCGGCGGCGTCGTGCTCGTGAACCGCGGCTGGCTGCCGCGCAACATCGCCGATCGCACGGCGATCGAGCCGTTCGCGACGCCGGCGGGCGAGGTCGAGATCGTCGGCATCGCGCGCGCCGATGCGTCGCGCGCGTTCGAGCTCGGCGAAGGCGGGTCGGCCGCGCACCAGAAGATCCGGCAGAACCTCGACGTCGCCGCGTATGCAAAGGAAACCGGGCTGCCGCTGCAGCCGTTCGTGATCCAGCAGACGAGCGACGACGGCGACAAGCTCGTGCGCGACTGGCCGGCGGCGACGACCGGCGTCGAGCGCAATTACGGTTACATGTTTCAGTGGTGGGCGATGGCGGCGGCCGCGCTCGGCTTCGGCCTGTACGCCGCGCGGCGTGCGGCGAAGAAGTCGACCGGCGCGTGAGCGCCATGCCAGGACGCGGCGCCGGCGCCGCGGGTTCGTTTCGAGAGGTCTGATTTGTCCATGCAATCTTCCCGTCAAGGTCCGGCCGCAGCGCCGATGTCGGCCGCGGCCCGCAAGCGCGGCCGCTGGATGCTCGTGCTGCTGGGTCTCGTGTGCGCTGCACCGATGATCGCGTCGTATTTCACCTATTACGTGATCAAGCCGAAGGGTGGGTCGACGAATTACGGCACGCTGATCGAGCCGCAGCGCCCGATCCCGGCGGATCTGCAGGTCACCGACGAAACCGGCAAGACGGTACCGCTGTCGTCGCTGCGCGGCGTCTGGCTGTTCGTGATGACCGACCGCAGCGCGTGCGACGACGCCTGCGCGCGCAAGCTGTATTTCATGCGCCAGATCCGCGTCACGCAGGCGGGCGAGCGGCACCGGATCACGATGGTGTGGCTGCGCAGCGATGCGGGCGCGACGCCGCAAAAGGTGCTGGACGCGTATCCGGACACGCGCCGGTTCGTCGCGGATCCGGCCGCGGTGGCCGCGTGGCTGCCGGCCGATGCCGGCACGAAGGACACCGACCACATCTACATGGTCGACCCGAACGGCAACCTGATGATGCGTTTCCCGAAAGACCCGAATCCCAGCAAGATCAAGTCGGACGTGACGAAGCTGCTGAAGTGGTCGAGCATCGGTTGAGGCGAGAGAACGAGGCACCATTCCGATGTCGTATCTACTGCAACTCGGCCTGATCGGCCTGTGCATCGCACTGCTGCCGCTGTCGTACGTGTGGGTGAAGGCCGACGACGACAAGTTCCGCAAGCTCGTGTGGATCACCACGTTCCTGACCCTCGACCTCGTGATGTTCGGCGGCTTCACGCGGCTGACCGATTCGGGGCTCGGCTGCCCCGACTGGCCCGGCTGCTACGGCACGTCGTCGCCGTTCATCGCGCACGCGGCGATCACGGCGGCGCACCAGGCGATGCCGACCGGGCCGGTCAGCATGACGAAGGCGTGGATCGAGATGATCCATCGTTATTTCGCGATGGCTATCGGCGTGCTGATCATCGCGCAGGTGGCGATCGCGTGGGCCGCGCGGCTGCGCCGCCGCCCGCTGCACGTGTCGCCGTGGTGGCCGACGAGCCTGCTGCTGCTGATTCTCGTGCAGGGTGCGTTCGGCGCATGGACGGTCACGATGAAGCTGCAGCCGGTGATCGTCACGATCCACCTGCTGCTCGGCCTCACGCTGCTCGGCACGCTCGGCTGGCTCGCGGCGCGGCAGACACCGCTGCCGTCGCATGACCCGGAGGCCGGGCGCTACCGGGCGGCCGCGCTCGCGGCGCTCGTGCTGCTGGTCGTGCAGATCGCGCTCGGCGGCTGGGTCAGCACCAACTACGCGGTGCTCGCGTGCACCGACTTCCCGACCTGCAACGGCCAGTGGATTCCGCCGATGGATTTCCAGCACGGCTTCCACCTGTGGCGCGCGCTCGGGATGACGAAGGACGGCGACGCGATCACGCAGGACGCGCTGGTCGCGATCCATTGGACGCACCGCACGTTCGCGTTCGTCGTGGTCGCGTATCTGGTCGCGTTCGCGCTGAAGATGCGCCGCTTCGCATCGCTGCGGCGGCCCGCGAACGGCGTGCTGCTGGTCGTCCTGCTGCAGTTCGTGACGGGCCTGACCAACATCGTGCTGCAGTGGCCGCTGCCGGTCGCGGTCGCGCACAACGGCGGCGCCGCGATCCTGCTGCTGCTCGTCGTCATGTTAAACTTTCGCATCCTTTCAAGCCGCCCCGGCCGTGTCGCGCAGCCCGCGCGCGACGCCGCCCCGGCGTGACCGCCCCCATGCAAAGCACCCTCTCCCAATCGCCCGGTAGCCGCTTTTCCCAGTACATGGCGCTGACGAAGCCGCGTGTCACGCAGCTCGCGGTGTTCTGCGCGGTGATCGGCATGTTCCTCGCGACGCCGGGCATGGTGCCGTGGCATGTGCTGATCGGCGGCACCGTCGGCATCTGGCTGCTGGCCGGCGCCGCGTTCGCGATCAACTGCCTCGTCGAGCAGAAGATCGACGCGATGATGCGCCGCACCGCGTGGCGCCCGTCCGCGCGCGGCGAGATCACGACGCCGCAGATCCTGCTGTTCTCGGCCGTGCTCGGCAGCGTCGGCGCATGGACGCTCTATACGTTCACGAACCCGCTGACGATGTGGCTGACGATCGCGACGTTCGTCGGCTACGCGGTGATCTACACGCTGCTGCTCAAGCCGATGACGCCGCAGAACATCGTGATCGGCGGCGCGTCGGGCGCGATGCCGCCGGCGCTCGGGTGGGCGGCGGTCACCGGCGCGGTGCCGGGCGACGCGTGGATCCTCGTGCTGATCATCTTCGTCTGGACGCCGCCGCATTTCTGGGTGCTCGCGCTCTATCGCCGCAAGGATTACGAGAACGCCGGGCTGCCGATGCTGCCCGTCACGCACGGCGAGAAGTTCACGCGCCTGCACATCCTGCTGTATACAGTGATCCTGTTCGCGGTCACGCTGATGCCGTTCATTTCCGGGATGAGCGGGGCCGTCTACCTGACGAGCGCGGTGCTGCTCGGCGCGGTGTTTCTCGCGTATGCGTGGAAGATCCATCGCGACTATTCGGACGAACTCGCCCGCAAGGCCTTCCGCTACTCGATCGTCTATCTGTCGCTGCTGTTCGCGGCGCTGCTCGTCGATCACTATGCACGCCCGCTGCTCGGCGTGTAACCGCACGGTTTGAACGCAATGCTCCCATCACGGTTCGGGCGCCGCGCGCGCCAAGGCTGGATGCTCGCGTGCGCATTCACGGCAGCGCTGCTGCTCGCCGGATGCGACAACGCGCCGAAATTCCAGAATCTCGACATCACCGGCAACACGCAGTTCGGCAGCGACTTCTCGCTGCCCGATACGACCGGCAAGGTCCGCACGCTCGCCGACTTCAAGGGCCGTGCGGTCGTGATGTTCTTCGGCTATACGCATTGCCCGGACGTGTGCCCGACCACGATGGCCGAATTGTCCGAAGCGCTGAAGCAGCTCGGGCCGGATGCCGCGAAACGCGTGCAGGTGCTGTTCGTCACCGTCGATCCGGAGCGCGACACGCCGGCGCTGCTCGGCCAGTACGTGCCCGCGTTCGATCCGTCGTTCATCGGCCTGCGGCCGGCCGACGAAGCGCAGCTCAAGAAGGTCACGAAGGATTTCCGCGTGTACTACGCGAAGGTGCCCGGCAAGACGCCCGGCAGCTACACGATGGATCACACGGCCGCGAGCTACGTGTTCGACCGCGACGGCAAGCTGCGCCTGTTCGTGCGCGACGGCCAGGGCCCGGCCCCGTGGGTCCACGACCTGAAGCTGCTGGTCGACTGACCGGCAGCTGCCGGGCGAGCGGCCCGGCGTGTCGCGTGACGGCCGTCCTGCGCCGTCGCGTTTTTCCTCTCTCATCGTGGTGCGCATGCGCTGCCCGCCGGGCGGCGCGTCGGCATGCGCGCGCGTGGCGCCGAAGCCGCGTTACGGCAGCGCCGGCACGTTGAAGCCGGAGGCGGCGCGCGTGATCCGGAATTCCGTCACGCGATACGTGGCGAGCCCCTCGGTGACGAACGGGTCGGTCTCGAGGATCGCGTCGAGCGCGTCGCGATCGATGCGGGCCGCGAGGATCACGCCGCCTTCGCGCGGCACCTTCGGCCCCGCCGCGATGAAGATGCCCTTGTCGAACTGCGGCTGCAGGTACGCGCGGTGGCGTTCGAGCGCGTCGTCGATGCGCTCGAGCGACGCGGTGTAGTGGATGTCGATGACGTACATGGATGGCCCTGGAAGGATGCCGGCGCTTCGCGCACCGGCCGGTCGGTCTTTTTAGCACAGCGGACGCGGGCTGTCGCGCCGGCGCGGCCTCGCGACGGGCGCCGTACCTGTCGATCGCCGGCTCGCCGCGGCCGCGCGTATTCAAGATGTAAGCCTCGTTGCCGTAAATGAAAGAGCAACCGTTTGCGCGCGGCAGGCCGTTCGCGCGTCGGATGCTTCGACATCGACAGAGGCACGCAGATGAGCAGAATGAGTTTGAACCGCAAGCTGTGGCTCGCGCTTGCGCTGGTATGGATCGGTCTCCTGGGCGTCGGCGCATGGAGCGCCTACGAGACGCGCGCGACGATGCTCGCCGAACGCAAGGCCGGCATCGCGAATCTCGTCGACTCGGCGGCGGGCATCGTGAAGGCCTATCACACGCTCGTGCAGAACGGCACGCTGCCCGAGGCCGACGCGAAGCGCGACGCGCTCGCGCGTCTCGCCGCGATGCGCTACGGCGATTCGGGCTACGTGTTCGTGATGGATTCGAAGCCGGTCGTGCTGATGCATCCGACGCTGCCGAAGCTCGTCGACACGCAGGTCGGCGACTATCTCGATCCGGACGGCAAGCCGCTGTTCGTGACGATTCTGAACGCGGCGAAGGCGACCGGCAGCGGCTTCGCCGAATATCGCGGGCGGCTGCCGCACAGCGAGACGGCCGTGCCGAAGATCAGCTACGTCACGCGGTTCGCGCCGTGGGACTGGAACATCTCGAGCGGCGTGTTCCTGAAGGACATCGACACCGTCTACTACCGGACGCTGCTCGGCCATCTGGCCGTGGTGTTCGTGATCGGCCTCGTGATCAGCGCGGCGATGCTGGTGATCATCCGCAACGTGCGCGGCAGCCTCGGCGGCGAGCCTGACGAAGCGGCCGCGCTCGCGACGCGCATCGCGCAGGGCGACCTGACGCAGCCGGTGCCGGTGCGCGCGGGCGACCGCACGAGCATGATGGCCGCGATGCACGACATGCAGGCGCGGCTGCAGGCGACGATCGGCGGGATTCGCCAGTCGGCCGAAGCGATCGCGTCGGCGAGCCGCCAGATCTCGGCCGGCAACGACGACCTGTCGCAGCGCACCGAGGAGCAGGCCGCGTCGCTCGAGGAAACGGCCGCGAGCATGGAGCAACTGACCGCGACGGTGAAGCAGAACGCCGACAACGCGCGGCAGGCGAGCGGGCTCGCGAACAATGCGTCGGACATCGCGCGCACGGGCAGCGACGTCGTGAACCGCGTGATCGGCACGATGGGCGAGATCGACGACAGCTCGCGCAAGATCGCCGACATCATCGGCGTGATCGAGGGCATCGCATTCCAGACCAACATCCTCGCGCTGAACGCGGCGGTCGAGGCCGCGCGCGCAGGCGAGCAAGGCCGCGGCTTCGCGGTGGTCGCGGGTGAGGTGCGCTCGCTCGCGCAGCGCAGCGCGACGGCCGCGAAGGAGATCCGCGCGCTGATCGTCGATTCGGTCGAGCGCGTGCGCAACGGCTCGACGCTGGTCGGCCAGGCCGGTACGACGATGGGCGAGATCCTGCAGGCGGTCGCGCGCGTGACCGACATCATGGGCGAGATCGCGGCGGCGTCCGAGGAGCAGGCGAGCGGCATCACGCAGGTCGGGCGCGCGGTCACGCAGATGGACCAGGTGACCCAGCAGAACGCGGCGCTGGTCGAGGAAGCTGCCGCGGCGGCCGCGTCGCTGCAGGAACAGGCCGCGCGGCTGCGCGATGCGGTCGGCGCGTTCCGGGTCGGCAATGCCGGCGGCCCGGCGCCGCGCGGGGCCGGTGCGCGTGCGGTCGAACCGGCCTTCGGCGCGAAGGCGGCCGACGAGACGGTGGCGGCGTGACGCGTGTCGGCCGATGGACCGATGCGTCGATGGACCGATGCGCCAAGAAAAACTGCAACTAACGGCCGACTCGTGCGTCGGCCGCCGGCACCGCGCGGGTGCATACCCATATGAGCGGGATGTATTTCACTTCCCGCCGATCCTGTGACACCATTTGGCCCTTCCTGCGAGTCGGGGCATACCCGTATCGCGCCCCATTTCAAGTAAGCAAGCAAGCGAGAAACAGATGAAGCGTCGCAGTCTCCTGAAGGTATTTTCCGTGCTGGCCACCGGTGCCGCGCTGACGCTGTCGGCAGGCGCGCACGCCGAAGACAAGGTGATCAAGGTCGGCACGGTCGCCGGCCCGGATTCGGAAGTGTGGCAAGTCGTGCAGAAGGTCGCGAAAGAGAAGGAAGGCCTGAACGTGAAGGTCGTCGAGTTCAACGACTACGTGCAGCCGAACGCGGCGCTCGACTCGGGCGACCTCGATGCGAACAGCTTCCAGCACCAGCCCTACCTCGACAGCCAGGTGAAGCAGCGCGGCTACAAGCTCGTCAGCGCGGGCCTGACCTACATCTCCCCGATCGGCGTGTACTCGAAGAAGTTCAAGTCGCTGAAGGATCTGCCGCAGGGCGCGAAGCTCGCGGTGCCGAACGATCCGTCGAACGAAAACCGCGCGCTGCTGCTGCTGCAGACGCAAGGCGTGATCAAGCTGAAGTCGGGCGCCGGCACGGGCGGCAACAACGCAACGGTGCTCGACATCGCCGAGAACCCGAAGAAGCTGAAGATCTCCGAACTCGACGCCGCGCAACTGCCGCGCGTGCTGTCGGACGTCGACGCGGCCGTGATCAACACGAACTACGCGCTCGCCGCGAACCTGCAGCCGACCAAGGACGCGATCGCGCTCGAATCGCTGACGAGCCCGTACGCGAACCTGATCGCCGTGCGCGCGAAGGACAAGGATCAGCCGTGGGTGAAGAAGCTGGTCAAGGCGTACCAGTCGCCGGAAGTGAAGGAATTCATCAAGAAGCAGTTCAAGGGCTCGATGGTCGCGTCGTTCTGAACGCCGCTCACCCCGCTCACCGGTCGGACCGCTGAACGAAAAGGGCCTGCTCGCGCAGGCCCTTTTTTCATTGGCGCGGCAGGCGCGCGCCTGCCCTACATCTCGCCGCGCCGCGAGCAGATCGCCATGATCTGCTGGATCGCATAGTTGTCGCGCACGCCGGGCAACGATTGCACGACGCACTCGTGATAGCGCCGCTCGCGCGGCAGCAGCATCGCGTTGTTGCGGTACAGCGCGTCGCACGAGCGCTGGATCAACTGCGCGGCGGCGCCGTTGCGGCTTTCGCGCAGCGCATTGAGCATGCAGTCGTCGTATTGCGCGCTGCCGTCGGTCAGCGCGAATGCCGCGCCCGGCAGCGCCTGCGTGACGGCGGCGAAGGCCGCGAAGGCGATCGCGCGAATCGTTCGTTTCATGTCCCCTCCGATGGTGTGGATCGGGTCGGCGGACAGCATAACGTAAAGCCGCGAGCGCGGCTGGCGCGTTGCGCCGGGACCGGCGCGGAGCGCCGCCAGCCGGGCTTTCCAGGCATTTCATGGGGGCGCGGCGGCGCCGCGCATCGGCCGCTCGCGCGAAAGCGCGGAGTCAGGCGGTGGTCTGCGGAAATGGTATCCTCGTGCGTTCGCCGCCGCACGCTTTCCCGGAGCGTGCGTGGGCCGATCGCCCGCGTCCCGCACGTGCGGCGGCGCCCGCCTGACGGCGGCGGGAATCCATCATCCAGAACCGACACAATACGGGGGAGACTCACCCATGAATCGTTTCAAGACTCTCGCGATCCGTTCGATCACGGCCGGCGTCGCCGCACTCGCGCTGGCCGGCGTCGCGCACGCGCAGACGGTCAAGGTCCTGTCGATCGTCGACCATCCGGCGCTCGATGCGATCCGCGACGGCGTGCGCGCCGAACTGAAGGCGCAAGGTTACGGCGACGACAAGCTCAAGTGGGAATACCAGAGCGCCCAGGGCAACACGGGCACGGCCGCGCAGATCGCGCGCAAGTTCGTCGGCGACAAGCCCGACGTGATCGTCGCGATCGCGACACCGGCCGCGCAGTCGGTCGTCGCGGCGACGAAGAGCGTGCCGGTCGTCTACTCGGGCGTGACCGATCCGGTCGCCGCGCAGCTCGTGAAGGGTTGGGGGCCGTCGGGCACCAACGTGACGGGCGTATCCGACAAGCTGCCGCTCGACCGCCAGGTCGAACTGATCAAGCGCGTCGTGCCGAATGCGAAGACGGTCGGCATGGTCTACAACCCGGGCGAGGCGAATTCGGTCGTCGTCGTGAAGGAGCTCAAGGAGCTCCTCGCGAAGCAGGGAATGGCGCTGAAGGAAGCGGCCGCACCGCGCACCGTCGACATCGGCCCGGCCGCGAAGAGCCTGATCGGCAAGGTCGACGTGATCTACACGAACACCGACAACAACGTCGTGTCCGCGTACGAAGCGCTGGTGAAGGTCGCGAACGAAGCGAAGATTCCGCTCGTCGCCGGCGACACCGACAGCGTGAAGCGCGGCGGCATCGCGGCGCTCGGCATCAATTACGGCGATCTGGGCCGGCAGACCGGCAAGGTCGTCGCGCGCATCCTGAAGGGCGAGAAGCCGGGCGCGATCGCGTCGGAGACGAGCAGCAACCTCGAACTGTTCGTCAATACGGGCGCGGCCGCGAAGCAGGGCGTCACGCTGGCGCCGGATCTCGTGAAGGAAGCGAAGACGGTCATCAAGTAAGCCCGCGGCCCGAGCGCCGCGCTTGCAGGCCCGATCCGGGCCTCGACGACATCGCCGGACGGGCGGCTCCCACCCGGGCCGCCCGTTCGCTTCGCCCGGCCGTACACGTCCGGCCGGGAAGCAACAGGATTTCCCCATCATGTCTCTGTTCTCGTTTCTGGGCGCCCTGGAGATCGGCCTGATCTTCAGCCTCGTCGCCCTCGGGGTGCTGATCTCGTTTCGCATCCTCAACTTCCCCGACCTCACCGTCGACGGCAGCTTTCCGCTCGGCGGCGCGGTCGCCGCGACGCTGATCTCGGCCGGCTACGACCCGTTTTCCGCGACGCTGCTCGCGATCGTCGCGGGCGCGCTGGCCGGCTTCGTCACCGGCTGGCTGAACGTGCGCCTGAAGATCATGGATCTGCTCGCCAGTATCCTGATGATGATCGCGCTCTACTCGGTGAACCTGCGGATCATGGGCAGGCCGAACGTGCCGCTGATCACCGAGCCGACGCTGTTCACCGTGCTGCAGCCCGACTGGATGCCCGATTACGTGCTGCGCCCGGCGCTGCTCGCGATCGTCGTCGTGGTCGCGAAGCTCGGCCTCGACTGGTTCTTCTCGTCGCAGCTCGGCCTCGCGATGCGCGCGACCGGCGCGAATCCGCGGATGGCGCGTGCGCAAGGCATCGCGACCGGTCGCGCGACGCTCGCCGGGATGGCGCTGTCGAACGCGCTCGTCGCGCTCGCGGGCGCGCTGTTCGCGCAGACGCAGGGCGGCTCGGACATTTCGATGGGGATCGGCACGATCGTGATCGGGCTGGCCGCGGTGATCATCGGCGAGACGCTGCTGCCCGCACGCCGGCTGGTGCTGACGACGCTCGCCGTCGTGCTCGGCGCGATCGTCTACCGCTTCTTCATCGCGCTCGCGCTGAACAGCGAATTCATCGGCCTGAAGGCGCAGGACCTGAACCTCGTGACGGCCGCGCTCGTCACGATCGCGCTGGTGCTGCCGGCGACGCGCAAGAAGCTGTTCGCGCGCAAGAACGGAGGGGCATGACATGTTGTCCGCACAAGACCTGAAACTCACGTTCAATCCCGGCACGCCGATCGAGACGCGCGCGCTGCGCGGGCTGTCGCTCGAGATTCCCGACGGCCAGTTCGTCGCGGTGATCGGCTCGAACGGCGCCGGCAAGTCGACTTTCCTGAACGCGATCAGCGGCGACCAGGCCGTCGATGCGGGACGCATCGCGATCGACGGCACGGACGTCACGCGCAAGGCCGCGTGGGACCGCGCGCACCTCGTCGCGCGCGTGTTCCAGGATCCGATGGCCGGCACCTGCGAGGCGCTGACGATCGAGGAGAACATGGCGCTCGCGATGGCGCGCGGCGTGCGGCGCGGTTTCCGGGCCGCGCTCGATCGCCCGTCGCGCGAGCTGTTCCGCGACAAGTTGCGGCTCCTGAATCTCGGACTGGAAAACCGGCTGACCGACCGGATCGGGCTGCTGTCGGGCGGCCAGCGGCAGGCCGTGAGCCTGCTGATGGCGTCGCTGCGGCCGTCGCGCATCCTGCTGCTCGACGAGCACACGGCCGCGCTCGACCCGAAGACGGCCGCGTTCGTGCTGGAGCTGACCGCGCGCATCGTCGCCGAGAGCAAGCTGACGACGATGATGGTCACGCACAGCATGCGGCAGGCGCTCGACTATGGCGACCGCACGGTGATGCTGCACCAGGGGCAGGTCGTGCTCGACGTGTCGGGCGATGCGCGCCGCGGACTCGATGTGCCGGACCTGCTGCAGATGTTCGAGAAGGTGCGGCACGAGCAGCTCGACGACGACGCGTTGTTGCTGGGGTGAATTGGGTTGCTTTCGGCTGTTTTGGCTGGTCTCTCGGGTGTTCCCGGCTGCTTTCGCCGGATCCCGGCTGATTCAGGCTGAGCCGGGCTGATCGACCGGACGGCTGCCCGGGCTGCCCGGCCGGCGCGCAGGTTTGGCGTCGGTCGAGCGGTCCGTTTTCGTATGCGGAATACGGCCGTTCCGTCGCGTCGGCACGGCCTTCGACTTCGCAGCAGCGGACGCGTGCGTTCCGGCCCTCCCCGGCCTTCCCGACGATCTGCATGTCCCTTTTTGTTGAGGCCTGACAGCGCCCGTTGCGATCCTCTATACTGTATATCCATACAGCATCGAGCCGCATGATGTCCGCCTCATCCCTGTCCCCCGAATCCCTTCATCCGTCGCTATGGCGCGGCTCGCAGCTCGCGCGCGGCGGTCTGCGCACGATCGACACGGGCTTCGCGCCGCTGTCCGCCGAATTGCCGGGCGGCGGCTGGCCGGTCGGCGGGCTCGTCGAGCTGCTGGCCGCGCAGCCGGGCTGCGGCGAGATGCGCTTGCTCGCGCCCGCGCTCGCGCGCACCGTCAGCGCACGGCGGCCGCTCGCGCTCGTCGCGCCGCCGCAGGTGCCGCATGCAAGCGCACTCGCCGGTCTCGGCGTGCCGCCCGACGCGCTGCTGTGGCTGCGTGCCGGCAGCCGCACGGATGCGCTGTGGGCGGCCGAGCAGGCGCTCAAGGCGGGCTGCTGCGGGGCCTTGCTGCTCTGGCAGGACGCGCGCCCCGATGCGCTGCGGCGCCTGCATCTCGCGGCCGCGCGCACCGGCGACACGCTGTTCGTGATGCTGCGTCCGCTGGCGGCCGCGCGGCAGCCGTCGCCGGCCGTGCTGCGCGTCGCGCTGTATCCGGTGCCGGGCGGCGTGTCGCTCGACATCGTCAAGCGTCGCGGGCCCGCGCGCAGCGAGCCGCTCGAGCTCGACCTGCCATCCCCGATCGTGGAGAGCCGCTATGCGCGTCTTGCTCGGCATCCATCTGCCGCGCCTGCCGCTCGACGTGTGCGCCGCGCCGCCGTCTGACGGCGAGGCGGTCGACGCCGGCTGCGCGGTGCTCGAACACGGTGCCGTGCTGATCGCCGACGCGGTCGCGCGCCGGCAAGGCGTGCGTGCGGGCATGAAGCGCGGCGGCGTGCTGACGCTCGCGCCCGACACGCACCTCGTCGAGCGCGATCCCGCGCGCGAAGCCGATGCGCTGCGTGCGGTCGCGCTCGCGCTGTTGCGCTTTTCGCCATGCGTCGCGCTCGGCGACGAAGCCACGCTGATCGTCGACGTCGGTCCGAGCCTGCGGCTGTTCGGCGGGCTGCCGTCGCTGTGCCGGCAAGTGCGCGCGACGCTCGCGGCGCTCGGCTATGCCGCGCGCCTGTCCGCCGCGCCGACCGGCGGCGGCGCGTGGCTGCTCGCACGCGTGTCGTCTCGCGCACGGATCCGGCGCCGGGTCGCCGGGCACGCGTCGCTCGTTCGCGCGCTCGATCGGCTGCCGTGCGTGCTGCTGCCCGACGCACGGCCCTATGCGGGCTGGTTCGACGGCCTCGGCTGCCGCACGCTCGCCGATTTGCGCCGCCTGCCGCGCGCGGGGCTGCAGCGGCGCTGCGGTCCCGCGCTGCTGGCCGCGCTCGATCGGGCGTACGGCGACGCGGTCGAGCCGCTCGCGTGGATGGCGGTGCCGCCGGTGTTCGACGTGCGGCTCGAATTGCCGGAGCGCGTCGAATACGCGGAAGCCGTGCTGTTCGCCGCGCGGCGGCTCGTCGTGCAGCTGTGCGGCTGGCTGGCCGCGCGGCAACTGTCGCTGGCCGCGATGACGTTCGAGCTCGAGCACGAGCGCGGCCGTCAGGCCGTGCCGCCGACCCCGCTCGAGCTCGCGTTCGCCGCGCCCGTGCGCGACGAGGTGCATTTCATGCGGCTGCTCGGCGAACGGCTCGCGCGCGTCGAGCTGCCGGCCGCGGTGATCGCGGTGCGGCTGAAGGCCACGCGTGTCGAATCGGTCGCGCCGCCGGCCGACGATCTGTTCCCGGAGCCGGGCGGCACGAAGGAGACGCGCGCGCGCCTGTTCGAGCTGCTGGTCGCGCGGCTCGGCGCGGAGAGCGTGCTGCGCGCGGTACCGGCGGCCGATCATCGGCCCGAGGTGGCGAACCGCTGGGTGTCGCTCGATGCGCAGGCCGGCAAGCCGGCGGGCGCGCCGCCGGCGGTGCCGCCGCGTCCGGCGTGGCTGCTGGCGGAGCCGCTGCCGCTGCTGATGCGCGAGAACCGGCCGGTGTTTCATACGCCGCTCAGGACGATGTCGTCGCCCGAGCGGATCGAGGCGGGGTGGTTCGACGGTCAAACGGCCGAGCGCGATTACTACGTTGCGCAGGACGAAGAGGGCGCGTGCTACTGGATATTCAAGGAGCGCATGAGCAGCCAGGCGAACCCGCATTGGTTTCTGCACGGCCTGTTCGGGTGAGCGGCGATGACGACGGAGTACATGTTGCTTCCGGACTATGCGGAACTGTTCTGTCGCTCGAACTTTTCGTTCCTGCACGGCGCATCGCATGCGGAAGAACTGGTCGAGCGCGCCGTGGAACTCGGCTATCGCGGGATCGCGATCACCGACGAATGCTCGCTCGCGGGCGCGCCGCGGATGCATGTCGCGGCGAAGGCAGCCGGATTGCCGCTGATCGTCGGCTCGTATTTCGAGGTGACGCCGGACGATGTGCCGCCCGGCTACGATCCGGGCCCCGGCGCGTTCGGGCTCGTGTTGCTCGCGCAGAACCGCGAGGGTTACGGCAACCTGTCCGAGCTCATCTCGTGGCGGCGGATGGAAGCGCCGAAGGGCACGTACCGGCTGACGTCGAAAATGCTGTCAAGGCCGCCCGAGGCATTCGCCCATCTGCGCGGTATGCCCGAGTGCTTCGCGATCCTCGTGCCCGCGTATCCGGTGCGTGCAAACGTGCTCGATGCGCAGGTTGCGTGGTTTCGCGCGACGTTCGGCGAGCGGGCGCGGCTCGGGCTCGTGCAGTTGCAGCGTGCGCTGGACGGCCCGCAGCGCGACGAGATTCGCGAGGTGGGCGCGCGGCGCGGCGTGCGCGTCGTCGCGCTCGGCGACGTGACGATGCACAGGCGCTCGTGCAAGCCGCTGCAGGACGTGATGACGGCGATCCGCATTGGGATGCCGGTTTCGGAATGCGGGTATGCGCTCGCACCGAACGCGGAACAGCATCTGCGCGCACGGAACCGGATCGCGAAGCTGTTTTCGCCGGCGGAGATCGCCGAGACTTGCGCGATTCTCGACGGTTGCCATTTCTCTCTCGGCGAATTGAAGTATGAGTATCCCCTTGAACTCGTGCCGCGCGGACATACGCCGACCAGTTACCTGAAACAGGAGACGTGGGCGGGCGTGGCTCGACGTTACTGGAATGGCGTGCCTGAAAAAGTGGCGAAGCAGATCCGGTACGAACTGGCGCTCATCGCAAAGCTGAACTACGAACCGTTCTTCCTGACCGTCTACGACATCGTCAAGTACGCGCGCAGCCGGAACATCCTGTGCCAGGGCCGCGGCTCGGCCGCGAATTCGGTGGTCTGCTATTGCCTCGGCATCACCGAGGTCGATCCGGACCAGAGCACGACGCTGTTCGAGCGCTTCATCAGCGAGGAGCGCGGCGAGCCGCCCGACATCGATGTCGACTTCGAGCATCAGCGTCGGGAAGAGGTGATTCAGCATATCTACGAAAAATACGGACATGATCGCGCCGCGCTGGCGGCCGCCGTCTCGACGTATCGCCCGCGCGGCGTGCTGCGCGAAGTCGGCAAGGCGCTCGGCGTCGATCCGATGCTGGTCGATCGCGTGGCGAAAGGGCACCGCTGGTTCGATGGCAGCCGCGATCTGCTGCAGAAATTCGCGACGGCCGGGCTCGATCCCCACACGCCGCTGATTCGCGCATGGGCCGAACTGGCGGGGCGGCTGCTCAATTTCCCGCGCCACCTGTCGCAGCATTCGGGCGGCTTCGTGATCAGCCGCGGCAAGCTCACGCGGCTCGTGCCGGTCGAGAACGCGGCGATGGACGGGCGGCGCGTGATCCAGTGGGACAAGGACGATCTCGAGGCGCTCGGGCTGATGAAGGTCGACGTGCTCGCGCTCGGCATGCTGTCGGCGCTGCATCGCGCGTTCGACCTGCGCACCGCGTGGCGCGGCCCGGCGAAGGACGGCAAGCCGTTCACGCTGAAGCACATTCCGCAGGAGGACGAAGCGACCTACGACATGATCTGTCGCGCCGATACGGTCGGCGTGTTCCAGATCGAATCGCGCGCGCAGATGTCGATGCTGCCGCGCCTGCGGCCGCGCACTTATTACGACCTGGTGATCGAGGTGGCGATCGTGCGGCCCGGGCCGATCCAGGGCGGCGCGGTGCACCCGTATCTGAAGCGGCGGCAGGGACTCGAAAAGGTCAGTTACCCGAAGGAAGACCTGAAACCCGCGCTCGAACGCACCATGGGCGTGCCGATCTTCCAGGAGCAGGTGATGCAGATCGCGATGATCGCGGCGGGCTTCACGGCCGGCGAGGCCGACGGGCTGCGTCGCGCGATGGCCGCATGGAAGCGCAAGGGCAATCTCGAGAAATATCACGTCAAGATCGTCGAGGGGATGCGCGAACGCGGCTACCCGCCCGATTTCGCCGAGCAGATTTTCGAGCAGATCAAGGGCTTCGGCGATTACGGCTTCCCCGAAAGCCATGCGGCGAGCTTTGCGAAACTGGCCTACGCGAGCAGTTGGCTCAAATGCCACGAACCGGCGATCTTCCTCGCCGCGCTGCTGAACAGCCAGCCGATGGGTTTCTATCCGCCGTCGCAACTCGTGCAGGACGCAAAGCGCCACGGCGTGCAGGTCCTGCCGATCGACGTGACGCAAAGCGGTTGGGAGGCATCGCTCGAAGCGCTGCCCGGCCAGCCGCCGCCACACGGCCAGCCGGCTGTGCGGCTCGGCCTGTCGCTCGTGAGCGGCTTCGGCGAAGCCGCCGCGCGCCGGATCGAAGCCGCGCGCGCGGCCGGCCCGTTCGACAACGTCGACGCGCTTGCGCGCCGCGCGCAACTCGAACGCCGCGACCTCGAGGCGCTGGCGGCTGCGAACGCGCTCGCGACGCTCGCCGGCCATCGCCGCGACGCGCTCTGGCAGGCCGTCGCCGCGGCGCCCGAACGCGACCTGCTCGCGGCCGCGCCGATCGACGAACCCGAGAAGCCCGCGCTCGGCGCGCCGTCGGAAGCCGACGAGATCCTCGCCGATTACGACACCACCGGTCTCACGCTGAACCGTCACCCCGTCGCGTTGCTGCGGCCGGCGCTGCGCGCGCGGCGGTTGTCGTCCGCGGCCGAGCTGCGCGATCGCCCGGACGGCCGGCTCGCGCGCGCATGCGGGATCGTGATCTCGCGGCAGATGCCGGGCACCGCGAAAGGCGTGATATTCATGACGCTCGAGGACGAAACGGGCTGTGTGAACGTGATCGTCCGACCCGAGCTGCTCGCGCGGCAGCGTCGCGAGGCGCTCGATTCGCAACTGCTCGCGGCGTCCGGCGTGTGGCAGGTCGTGAGCGACGTGAGGCACCTCGTCGCGCAGCATTTCGAGGATCTGACGCCGCTGCTCGGCGGCCTGCGCACGTCGAGCCGCGAATTCCACTGACATTTCCCCGACCCTGCTGCCGCCCGACTTCCCTGACGCGAATCGCCGGCCCGGCGGCACGTCGCCACGCGATGCATACCAGTTGGCTAAATTGGTTCTATTCCGGTCTCATATCCCCTTCCGAAGCACGCCCGAATCACACCGGAGAACTGTCCCCTTGCATACCACCTCGGGTAAATCCCTATCCCGCACTGCGTTGTAAACAAAGGCTTTGTCGGCACTAAAACGCTTGCCGTGCAAGGCTTTCGGCGATTTTCGCAGCGCTAATACCAGTTCGTTGACTGGTATTATGGTGGTTATATAATGCGTTCACTTTCGACGGTCCGAGATCGTCGTCCGACACGCGGAGGCACATGGAAACCGGCTGGTCCGAACTGGCGCCCGATCCCCTCGACGACACGCCGCTCTATCTGCAGCTCGCCCGCAAGCTGGCGAGCGCGATCCACGCCGGCGCGTGGCGGGCCGGCGAGGCGCTGCCGTCGGAGCGGCTGCTGTCGGTGTCGGTCGGCGTGTCGCGGATCACCGCGCGTCGGGCGCTCGCGTTGCTGGTCGAGCAGGGACTGATCAAGCGGGCGCGCGGCGCGGGCAGCTTCATCACGCCGCGTGTCGCCGATCCGCTGTCGCATCTCGTCGGCTTCACCGCGAAGATGCGGCAGCGCGGCTTCGTGCCCGATTCGGTGTGGCTGTCGCGCACGCTGCGCGCCGCGAGCCGCGACGAGACCACGCATCTCGGCCTCGCGCCCGGCGCGACGGTGGCGCGGCTCGAGCGGCTGCGCCGCGCGGACGGCATCGTAATGGCCGTCGAGCATTCGACGCTGCCCGCCGCGGTGGTGCCCGATCCGCAGGCGCTCGGCGCGTCGCTGTACGAATACCTCGAGGCGCGCGGCATGACCGTCGTGCGCGCGCTGCAGCACTTTCGCGCGGCGAACGCGACGCACGCGATCGCGAAATGGATGGCGGTGAAGCCGGGCTCGGCCCTGCTGGTGATCACGCGGATCGGCTATGGCGCCGACCAGCGCGCGATCGAAATGAGCGAAACGTATTGCCGCGACGATTACTACGACTTCGTCGCCGAACTGAAACGCTGACGCGCGAGACTGCCGGCGCACCACGCGCGATGGAACGCAATCGGGCGCGACGAATCGCAACGAAATGGCAAATCACGACGCGGATGCCCGCGTCACCGGATCATCAAGAGAACGTCATGCTGACTGGCAACATCCTCACCCCCGACGGCTGGATTCACGGTTCGCTCGATAGCGAGAACGGTCGCATCACCACGCTCGACGGCGTGCCCGTCGATCCCGCGCAGAACGACGCACCGTACATCCTGCCCGGCTTCATCGACCTGCACGTGCACGGCGGCGGCGGCGCCGACGTGATGGAAGGCGGCGACGCGATCGAGACGATCGTCCGCACGCACGCGCAATTCGGCACGACGAGCCTGCTCGCGACGACGATGACCGCGCCGCGCGACGAACTGATGGAGGTCGTCGCGAACCTCGGCACCGTCGCGCGCAACCGCACGCCGGGCGGCGCGCGCGTGCTCGGCGTGCATCTCGAAGGGCCGTACATCAACCCCGGCAAGCTCGGCGCGCAGCCCGACGCGGCCGTGTCGGCCGCGCTCGACGAGGTGCTGAAGTACCTGTCGATCGCGCCGATCCGCGTCGTCACGCTCGCACCGGAAATCGCGGGCCACATCGAGATCATCGGCGAGATGGCCGCGCGCGGCGTG
Organism: Burkholderia sp. NRF60-BP8; assembly: GCF_001522585.2. Classification (NCBI taxonomy): domain Bacteria; kingdom Pseudomonadati; phylum Pseudomonadota; class Betaproteobacteria; order Burkholderiales; family Burkholderiaceae; genus Burkholderia; species Burkholderia sp. NRF60-BP8. Next base: position 3,049,928 of record NZ_CP013373.1, on the reverse strand, counting down.
CGCGTGCAGCTCGGCCACTCGCTCGCGACCTACGACGACGCGGTCGCCGCGCTCAAGCACGGCGCATGCGGCTTCACGCACCTGTTCAACGCGATGTCGCCGCTGCATCACCGCAACCCGGGCCTCGTCGGCGCGGCGCTCGCGCACGCCGAATACGCGGAAATCATTCCCGACCTGCTGCACGTCCACCCAGGCGCGATTCGCGCGGCGCTGCGCGCGATTCCGCGCCTGTACGTCGTGACCGACAGCACGTCCGCCACCGGCATGCCCGACGGCGAATACCGGCTCGGCAGCCAGCACGTGACGAAGTGCCTCGGCGGCGTGCGGCTCGCCGACGGCACGCTCGCCGGCAGCACGCTGACGATGGACCAGGCGCTGCGCAACCTCGTGTCGCTCGGCCTGCCGATCGCCGACGTGTCGAACCGGATGTCGCGCTACGCGGCCGACTACCTCGGCGTCGCCGATCGAGGCCGCCTCGAGCGCGGCGCATGGGCCGACCTCGCGGTGTTCGATCGCGACCTGAACCTCACCGCGACCTACGTCGAAGGAGAATCGATTGTCGAATATGCTTAAGGAAGCGCGCGAGTCCGCCCAGGTCGTCGCCGCGCAGATCGCCGACACCGCGCGCGTCGAAGCGCTCGCCGGCCAATTGCTCGATCACCCGCCGGCCGTCGCGCTGACGGTCGCGCGCGGCAGCTCGGATCACGCCGCCAGCTATTTCGCGAGCCTGACGATGAGCCGCCTCGGCGTGCCGGTCGCGTCGTTGCCGATGTCGGTCGCGACGCTGCAGCAGGCGCCGCTGAAAGTGCAGGACCAGCTCGCGATCGCCTTTTCCCAGTCGGGCAAGAGCCCCGATCTCGTCAATACGATGGCCGCGCTGCGCGAAGCCGGCGCACGCACCGTCGCCGCCGTGAACGTGCTGCCGTCGCCGCTCGCCGACGCGTGCGAGCACCGGTTGCCGCTGCTGGCCGGCCCCGAGCTGTCGGTCGCCGCGACCAAGAGCTATATCGCGATGCTGTCGCTGTCCGCGCAGATCGTCGCGTACTGGCAGCGCGACGCCGCGCTGATGACCGCGCTGCGCGGCCTGCCCGACGTGCTCGCGCAGGCCGGCCGGCTCGACTGGTCGCAGGCCGTCGCGGCGCTCGCGGGCATCGAACGGATGATCGTCATCGGCCGCGGCCTGGGCCTCGCGATCGCGCAGGAAGCCGCGCTGAAGCTGAAGGAAACGTCCGGCATCCAGGCCGAGGCGTTCTCGAGCGCCGAAGTCCGTCACGGCCCGATGGAGCTGATCGACCGCGACTATCCGCTGCTCGTGTTCGCGCCGCCCGGGCCCGAGCAGGCCGGCCTGCTGCAGCTCGCCGCGGACATGCGCGCACGCGGCGCCGCCGTGCTGCTCGCGGCGCCCGCCGGCACGCCCGGCGTATCGGGTACCGTGCTGCCGCTCGCGCAGTCCGCCCATTCGGCGCTCGACCCGATCGCCGCCATTCTTTCGTTCTACGTGATGGCGGCGGATCTCGCCGTCGCGCGCGGCCGCAATCCCGACACGCCGCGCCACCTGAACAAAGTGACAGAAACGCACTGATAGCCGAGAAAGCCGATGAGACGCGCCGAGGAATCCCAGTTGAAGAGTCCCACCCACGATCAGATCGTTCTGCTCAGCCCGTTGACGGGGCCGATCGTCGCACTGGCCGATGTGCCCGATCCGGTGTTCTCCGGCGGGATGTTCGGCGACGGCATCGGCATCGACCCGCTCGCGGGCCGGCTCGTCGCGCCGTGCGCGGGCGTCGTGTCGCATGTGGCGCGCACCGGCCACGCGGTGACGATCACGACGCCGCAAGGCGCGGAAGTGCTGCTGCACATCGGTATCGACACCGTCGAGCTGAACGGGCAGGGCTTCATCGCGCACGTCGAAGCCGGCGCGCGCGTCGAAGCGGGCGCGCTGTTGATCGAGTTCGACCAGGACGCGGTGGCGCGCCATGCGCATTCGCTCGTGTCGGTGATCGCGATCGCGAATTCCGACGCGTTCGAGGTGGTCGATCGCGCGAGCGGTTTCGCGACCGCCGGCGAGACGCCGTTGCTCGCGCTGCGCGGCAAGGGCGACGCCGCCGCACAGGCGGCGCAGGCGGGTGCTGCCGCGCACAACGAAGTGCGCCGCGCGATCGTGCTCGCGCAGCCGGGCGGGCTGCATGCGCGGCCGGCCGCACGGGCGCGTGAAGCCGTGCGCGGGTTCGACGCGACCGTCGACGTGCTGTACGACGGCCGCAAGGCGTCGATCGCGAGCGTCGTCGGCCTGCTCGGCCTCGGCGCCGGCGAAGGCGCGACGGTCGAACTGGTCGGACGCGGCGCGCACGCGCAGCAGGCCGTCGATGCGGTCGAGCACGAGCTGCTGCGCGAGGCGCACGGCGAAGTGGAAGAAAAGCCGGCGCGGCTGACATCGCCCGCGCCGCAGACGGTCGCACACCACGCCGGCGCACCGATCGACGGTGCGCCCATCGATCCGAACACGCTCGCCGGCGTATGCGCGTCGCCCGGCATCGCGGTCGGCACGCTGGTGCGTCTCGACGATGCGGACATCGTGCCGCCCGAACAGGCCACCGGCACGCCGGCCGCGGAAAGCCGCCGGCTCGACCACGCGCTGAAGGCGGTCGACGCCGAACTCGGCGAAACGGTGCGCAACGCGTCGGCGCGCGGCGCGGTCGGCGAAGCGGGCATTTTCGCGGTGCATCGCGTGCTGCTCGAGGACCCGACGCTGATCGACGCGGCGCGCGACTTGATCAGTCTCGGCAAGGGCGCGGGCTTCGCGTGGCGCGCGACGATTCGCACGCAGATCGACACGCTGTCGAAGCTCGACGACGCGCTGCTCGCCGAACGCGCGGCCGACCTGCGCGACATCGAGAAACGCGTGCTGCGCGCGCTCGGCCACACGAACGGCGCCGCGCGTGCGCTGCCCGACGAGGCGGTGCTCGCGGCCGACGAGTTCACGCCGTCCGACCTGTCGTCGCTCGATCGCGAGCGCGTGACCGCGCTCGTGATGGCGCGCGGCGGCGCGACGTCGCACGCGGCGATCATCGCGCGGCAGCTCGGCATCCCGGCGCTGGTGGCGGTCGGCGACGCGCTGTACGCGATTCCGGACGGCACGCAGGTCGTCGTCGATGCGAGCGCGGGCCGGCTCGAACACGCGCCGACCGCGCTCGACGTCGAGCGCGCGCGGCACGAGCGCCAGCGCCTGGACGGCGTGCGCGAGACGAACCGGCAACGGGCCGGCGAGGCGGCCGCGACGGTCGACGGCCGCGCGATCGAGGTCGCCGCGAACATCGCGACGCTCGACGACGCGAACACCGCGGTCGACAACGGCGCGGACGCGGTCGGGCTGCTGCGCACCGAGCTGATGTTCATCCATCGCCAGGCCGCGCCGACGGCGGTCGAACACCGGCAGAGCTACCAGTCGATCGTCGACGCGCTGCAGGGCCGCACGGCGATCATCCGCACGCTCGACGTCGGCGCGGACAAGGAAGTCGACTACCTGACGCTGCCGCCCGAACCCAACCCGGCGCTCGGCCTGCGCGGCATCCGTCTCGCGCAGGTGCGCCCCGATCTGCTCGACGATCAATTGCAGGGCCTGCTCGCGGTGAAGCCGTTCGGCGCGGTGCGCATCCTGCTGCCGATGGTGACCGACGCGGGCGAACTCGTGCGGCTGCGCAAGCGCATCGACGAATTCGCGCGCGCGCAGGGCCGCACCGAGCCGATCGAGGTCGGTGTGATGATCGAGGTGCCGTCAGCCGCGCTGCTGGCCGACCAGCTCGCGCAGCACGCGGATTTCCTGTCGATCGGCACCAACGACCTGACCCAGTACACGCTCGCGATGGACCGCTGCCAGGCCGATCTGGCCGCGCAGTCCGACGGCTTGCATCCGGCCGTGCTGCGCCTGATCGACATCGCCGTGCGCGGCGCGGCAAAGCACGGCAAGTGGGTCGGCGTGTGCGGCGCGCTGGGCGGCGATCCGCTCGCGGTGCCGATCCTGGTGGGCCTCGGCGTGACCGAACTGTCGGTCGACCCGGTGTCGGTGCCGGGCATCAAGGCGCGTGTGCGCCGTCTCGATTACCAGTTGTGCCGTCAGCGCGCGCAGGATCTGCTCGCGCTCGATTCGGCACAGGCGGTAAGGGCAGCAAGCCGCGAGGTCTGGCCGCTCGACTGACGTCGGCGGGGGGCGCGCGACCCGTTTCACTACGAAAGCAATTAGGTCAACGACGATTGAAGAGACATGGATTGGAGGACTGAATGGACGGGAACCCGTTTCTGAAGATACAGGGCCTGGGTCGGGCGCTGATGCTGCCGATCGCGGTATTGCCGGTCGCCGGCATCCTGCTGCGGCTCGGCCAGCCGGATGTGTTCAACATCAAGATGATCGCCGACGCCGGCGGCGCGATCTTCGACAACCTGCCGCTGCTGTTCGCGATCGGCGTGGCGGTCGGCTTCGCGAAGGACAACAACGGCGTGGCGGCGCTCGCGGGCGCGATCGGTTACCTGATCGAAACCGCGATCATGAAGGACATCGATCCCAAGCTGAACATGGGCGTGCTGTCGGGGATCATCGCGGGCGTGGTCGCGGGCCTGCTGTACAACCGCTACAAGGACATCAAGCTGCCCGACTACCTCGCGTTCTTCGGCGGCAAGCGGTTCGTGCCGATCATCACGGGGCTGGTCTGCGTGATATTGGGCATCGCGTTCGGGTACGTGTGGCAGCCGATCCAGCATGCGATCGATGCGGCCGGCCAGTGGCTGACGACGGCGGGCGCGATCGGTGCGTTCGTGTTCGGCTTCCTGAACCGTCTGCTGCTCGTCACCGGCCTGCACCACATCATCAACTCGCTTGCGTGGTTCGTGTTCGGCAACTTCACGCCGCCGGCCGGCGGCGAGATCGTGCACGGCGACCTGCACCGCTTCTTCGCGGGGGACCCGACCGCGGGCACCTTCATGGCCGGCTTCTTCCCGATCATGATGTTCGGCCTGCCGGCGGCGTGTCTCGCGATGCTGCACGAAGCGCCGAAGGAGCGCCGCGCGATGGTGGGCGGCCTGCTGTTCTCGATGGCGCTGACGTCGTTCCTGACCGGCGTGACCGAGCCGATCGAGTTCAGCTTCATGTTCCTCGCGCCGGTGCTGTACGTGATCCACGCGGTGCTGACGGGGTTGTCGCTCGCGCTCTGCCAGATTCTCGGCGTGAAGCTCGGCTTCACGTTCTCGGCCGGCGCGATCGACTACGTGCTGAACTACGGGCTGTCGACGAAGGGCTGGATCGCGATTCCGCTCGGCATCGCGTATGGCGCCGCGTACTACGGGCTGTTCCGCTTCTTCATCCGCAAGTTCAACATGGCCACGCCGGGCCGTGAGCCGGCATCGACCGATGCGGCCGCGCAATCGTACGCATCGGGCGGCTTCGTCGCGCCGGGCGCGGCTGCGACGGCTGCCGCGCCGCGCGCGCAACGCTACATCGCCGCGCTCGGCGGGGCGGCCAACCTGTCGGTCGTCGACGCGTGCACGACACGCCTGCGCCTGACCGTCGTCGATCCGGAGAAGGTATCGGAGCCGGAACTGAAGTCGATCGGCGCACGCGGCGTGCTCAAGCGCGGCGGCAACAGCGTGCAGGTGATCATCGGGCCCGAGGCCGACATCATCGCCGACGAGATGCGTGCCGCGATCGGCGGCGGCGCGACCGGTGCCGCATCGGCGGCAACGGGCGCTGCCGCGCAGCCCGTCACGGGCGCGGCCGCCGGCCCGCTCGATCCGGAGCCGGCCCGCTGGCTCGCGGTGTTCGGCGGGGCGACCAACGTCGCGTCGCTCGAGGCGGTGGCCGCCACGCGCCTGCGCGTGGTCGTGCGCGATCCGTCGGCGGTCGATCGCGAGCGTCTCGGCACGCTCGACGTCGCATGGGTGTCGCTCGACACGTTCCACATCGTCTGCGGCAACGCGGCGGTGCGCTATGCCGAACAGCTCGGCGCGCGCCTGCCGCCGTCGGGCGGCGGCACGGCCGCACAACCGGCGTGATGCGGTGAAGCCGGCCTGATCGATCCGCGCGGCGGATTCGGGCCGGCGGTCAAAAAAGCACGGCTTGCGACGTACGCGTCGCAAGCCGCTTTTCTTTTTGGGGTGGGCGATGCGCGATGCGTTGGCCCGCATCGCGCATCGCCGGATGCCTTCAGCCGTTCACGGATTCGTCAGCGTGAAGGTCGGCTTCCGGTAGCCGACGCCGGCGCGGTCGAGCTTCGGCAATTCGCGTTGCGTGAGCAGCGTCGCGAAGCCGGCCCAGTCGCGCTGCAGCGCGGCGATGTCGACATGGTGCGTGTCGCCGCGCTTGAAGCGCACGCCGGCCGCATACGGCAGCTCCCAGTCGGCCCGGTGCCACGCGCGCTCGGCGAGCGCGAGCAGCCGCGGATAGGCCATGTATTCGAGGAAGGTGTCGTTGCGCATCACTTCGCCCCACGCCTGGCCTTGCATGCCTTCGATGCGCGGCGCGGCGCCCGTGCCCGTCACCTCGAACGGGTTGCCGTCGCGGTCGCCCATCACCTCGGCGTTCTGCGGCAGGTTCTCCGGCGCGAACGAGAACACCTTGTACTCGTCGGTGGCGTGCGAGCCCCAGTAGTAGCCGCGCTCGCGCGGATTGAGCGTGTACGGGAAGTCGAAGTACAGATAGTCGGGCAGCGCGAGCACCGTCAGGTAGCCCTTGCCGCTCAGGTCGCGCGCGCTGTCCGACGCACCCCAGAAGACCGTGTCCCACAGCGACACCATCACGTGGCGCGTGCTGAAATCCTGCGGCCCGTTCGCATGCTTGATGCCGTCCTGCCACGCGGCCATCGTGCCGATCCCGTTCGCGTCGACCGCCGCGCTCACCTGTTTCGCGAAACGCGTCGGCAACTCGTCGATCGACTTGATCTCGCCGCGCTGGAGCAGCGCCGTGCACGCGGGCGACCGCGCCCACGGCTTGTCCTGCGCGGCCAGATCGATGCGCCCCTTGTTCGGGTCGGTGCCGTTCAGCGGCTGGAAGCCGCCGCCGAGGAAGATGTTCTTCGCTTCGTCGCCGCCGTAGTGCCAGGTCTGCAGCGGCGCTTGCGCGTCCGCGTGCATCGCCGCGATCTCGCGGATCACCTTCGACGCGAAGTTGAGCGCGCCCGGCACGCACGGGTTCAGATCGCTGCGCCGGTCGTAGAACTGCACCGTCGTCAGGTTCGTCGTGTCCTGCGGGTCGAGCAGCCGATACGCGTTCGCTTCCTGCTCGCGGCCGGCCGCATGCAGCCGCCGGTAGCGCGCCTCCATCGTCACGACGGCCGCCCGTGCATGCGCGGGCATGTCGATCTCGGGGATGATCTGCACGAAGCGCGCGGCCGCGTAGCGCACGAGCGCCACGTAGTCGTCGCGCGTCAGGTAGCCGCCGCCGGAGCGGTTGTCGGGGCCGGAGCCGAGCTGCGGCAGCAGGCAGCGCGTCTCGCTCGGGTCGTGGCAGCGGCGTGCGCCGATCTCGGTCAGCTCGGGCAGGCCGGGAATCTCGATGCGCCAGCCTTCGTCGTCGGACAGATGCAGGTGCAGGCGGTTGAGCTTGTACGCGCTCATCTGGTCGATCAGGCGGCGCAGCGTCGCCGGATGCTTGAAATTGCGCGCGAGATCGACGTGCATGCCGCGATGCGTGAAGCGCGGCGCGTCCTCGACGAGCATCGCCGGGATCGGGCCGCCGCCGGCCGGCGCGAGCGAGTAGAGCGTCTGCACGCCGTAGTAGAGGCCCGCGCGATCGTAGCCTTCGATCAGCACGCCGCGCGGCCCGATCGCGAGCCGGTAGCCGCCCGGTGTCGCGAGGTCGGCCGGCAGCCGGCGCGGCGCGAGTGCGCCGCGAACCGGCACGCGCGCGCCGTCGAGCCCGAGGGTCGTCGCACGCTCGCGCAGCGCCGCGACCTGGGCGTCCGGCAGATCCGGCAGCGAGAGTTCGACGCCGCGCAGATCGAGCGTGCCGGGTAGCGGCTGTTCGCGCTTCACGCTCGGCAGCGCGCGGCCCGGATCGGGGCGGGCGGCCACCGGCGGCGCGTTGCCGGTCGAGTTGTTCTGCGCGTCGGCCGGCAGCGATTCGACGTAGCGCAGTTCGTTGTCGGTGTCGTCGTAGCGCAGCACGGCCGGCGGCGCGCCGTCGACGACGACATACGGGCGCGGAATCACGTCGCTGTAACGCAGCAGCCAGTATTCGGCGACGAACGGCAGCTCGATGCGCTCGCCGGGCGCGAGCCGCACCGAGCCCGGCTGCGGCGTCAGTTCGTACAGGTCGCCGGTGAGCCGCCGCAGCGCGAAGCCCGGACGATCGATCCGCAGCAGGCGGCGGATGCTGTGCAGGTAGAGCTTCCAGCCGCCGTCGGCGATCGCCTGGTGGCCGCGGTTCTGCAGGATCAGGCGGCCCGTCGCGCAGGCGGCGCCGTCGGCGCCGAGATCGGCGCACGGCACGCCGGCCGCGGCCGCGTGGTTGTTGTCGACGGCCACGCGCAGCGCGAGGCCGTCCGACAGCAGCGCCGCGAGACCAGCCGCCTGGGCGCCGCCGGTGCTCGCGCCGGCGACGGCCGACGCCGGCGTCGACGCCGCCGAGATCGCGGCCGGCGACAGCACCGCGATCAGCAGACCGGCAATGAGGGAGGGCAAGGTAGATTTCATTCGAACTCCTGAGAAAAAGGGGGCGTAGCGGCGTCGTGACGCGACGTCGCTGCGAGCGGGTCTTTCAGTGGAGCTGCGGGCGATACCAGCACGCGGGGCGATGCGGGTGCTCCGCGTGCATTCGGCACGCGGGAGCGTGCGTTACGGAACGGGAGGCGGGCATGCGTGCCGATCGGGCCGGCGCGGCGGCGGGCGCGGATTCATCGGCGGCAGCCGGCAATCGCCACGCCGGCGAGGCGGCGGCAGCCGGCGGCATTCGTCCGGCCGCGCACGGTCGCGACGACGGCGCGCACCCTCGCGCACGGACGTCGACACGGCGCGCAGGCGCACGCCCTACACGGAATTCGCATGTCTCCCCCACCCGGAAGGAATCGGCCTGTCAGCGGCCGTGTCCAACGATCTTATGAAACCTTTTATTGGTATTCAAGTGGTATCAATCTGGCGCTAAATTGGCATCGACGTACGGCGCCTGCCCGCGCGGCCGGGACGAAAAAAACCTCGCGCGAAGCGAGGTTCTTTCCTTTCCGGACGGCGGCGGCGCGCTCGGCTGCGCGCGTGTCGCGCGTCGATGCCGTCAGTCGCGGCGCGCGCGCACCGGCGCTTCCTGCGGCTTCTGCCGCGCTTCGAGCCACATCGCGTTGACGATGCCGAACGACAGCGCGACGCCGATACCGAGAATCCAGCTGAAATACCACATGATCCGACTCCTTGCGAAACGGTGGGCGAGGGCGCGTGCACGCCCCGGCCCGGTTCAATGCGTCAATACATCGAGTGCTTGTTCTCTTCGAGCGTCTGGTGCGTGACCTTGCCGCGCATCACGCGATACACCCAGCTCGTGTAGAGCAGGATGATCGGCAGGAACACGATCACCGCGAACAGCATCACCTGCAGCGTCATGTGGCTCGACGTCGAATCCCACACGGTCAGGCTGCTGCGCGGGTCGAGCGACGACGGCATGATGAACGGGAACATCGAGAAGCCCGCGGTCAGGATCACGCCGACGATCATCAGGCCGGTGCAGAAGAACGCCGTCTTTTCCTGCTTCGAGCCGGCGAGCAGCAGCGCGAGCACGCCGCCGGCGATGCCGGCGACCGGCGCCGCGATCATCCACGGATAGTCGCCGTAGTTCGCGAGCCACAGGCCCGAACCGGCGGCGACGTCCTTGAGCAGCGGGTTCGCGACGGTGTCGGTCGGCGCGGCATGGGTGATGTGGAAGCCGCCGATATAAGAGGCCACCAGCACGCCGGCCAGCACGAACAGCACGACCGCGAGCAACGACGCGACGCGCAGCGCGATCGACGCGCGGCGCGCGATCGCGCCGTCGGTCTTCATCTTGATGAACGCGGCGCCGTGCGCGACGAGCATCGTGAGGCTGACGAGCCCGCACAGCAGCGCGAACGGATTCAGCAACGCCCAGAAGCCGCCGTAGTAGGTCACGCGCAGGTCGCTGTCGAACTTGAACGGCACGCCCTGCAGCAGGTTGCCGAACGCGACGCCGAACACCAGCGCCGGCACGAAGCCGCCGACGAACAGGCCCCAGTCCCAGCCCGCGCGCCAGCGCGGGTCGGGCCGCTTGCTGCGGTAGTCGAAACCCACCGGCCGGAAGAACAGCGCGAACAGCACCAGCAGCATCGCGAAGTAGAAGCCGGAGAACGACGCCGCGTAGACGAGCGGCCACGCGGCGAACATCGCGCCGCCGGCCGTGATCAGCCACACCTGGTTGCCTTCCCACGTCGCGCCGACGGTGTTGATGATGATGCGGCGCTCCTCGTCGGTCTTGCCGAGGAACGGCAGCAGCGCGGTCGCGCCCATGTCGAAGCCGTCGGTGACGGCAAAGCCGATCAGCAGCACGCCGACGAGCAGCCACCAGATCAGCTTGAGAGTTGCATAGTCCATAGCGATTCCTTGTTCGGTTGCGAGGGCGTGCTCAGACTGCGGCCCGCTCGCCGGCAGCGGCGAGTTCGTGGTGATAGCGGCCGGTATGCAGCGACGACGGGCCGAGGCGCGCGTACTTGAACATCAGCTTGATCTCGATGACGAACAGCGCGGTGTAGAACGCGATGAAACCGGCGAGGCTCAGGTACAGGTCGCTCGGCTGCAGGCTCGACGCGGACAGGTGCGTCGGCAGGATGCCGGCGATGGTCCACGGCTGGCGGCCGAGTTCGGCGACGACCCAGCCGAATTCCGCGGCGAGCCACGGCAGCGGGATCGCCCACACCGCGTAGCGGAGGAACCAGCGGCGGTTGTCCTGCAGCAGTTCGCGGCGCGCGCAGAACCAGAACGCGGCGGCGAAGGTCGCGAGGAACAGGAAGCCGAGGAACACCATGATCCGGAACGAGAAGAACACGGGCGCGACCGGCGGGATCGTCTTCTGCGCGGCGGCCTTGACCTGCTCGGGCGTCGCGTCGACCACGTTCGGCGTGAACTGCTTGAGCATCAGCCCGTAGCCGAGATACTGCTTGTGCTGGTCGAACAGTGCGCGGGTCGCGTCGCTCGTGTCGCCTTCCTTGATCTTCTGCAGCGCGCCATACGCAACCATCCCGCTCCGGATGTGCTCCTCGCTGTGCTTCGCGAGCTCGCGCAGGCCGATCACCGGCTCGTCGATCGAGCGCGTCGCGATCAGGCCGAGCGCATACGGGATCTTGATCGCGTAGTCGGTGCGCTGTTCCGCCTGGTTCGGAATGCCGATCAGCGTGAACGATGCGGGCGCCGGCTGCGTTTCCCATTCGGATTCGATTGCGGCGAGCTTCATCTTCTGCACTTCGCCGGTCGTATAGCCCGATTCGTCGCCGAGCACGATCACGCACAGCGTCGCCGCGAGGCCGAAGCCGGCCGCGACCGCGAACGAGCGCAGCGCGAAGTCGACGTCGCGCTTCTTCAGCAGGTACCACGACGACACGCCGAGCACGAACATCGCGGCCGTCACGTAGCCGGCCGACACCGTATGCACGAACTTCACCTGCGCGACCGGGTTGAACAGCACGTCGAACAGGCTCGTCAGCTCCATGCGCATCGTCTGGTAATTGAATTCGGCGCCGACCGGATTGTTCATCCAGCCGTTCGCGACGAGGATCCACAGAGCCGACAGGTTCGAGCCCAGCGCGACGAGGAACGTGACGATCAAGTGCTTGACCTTCGACAAGCGGTTCCAGCCGAAGAAGAACAGGCCGACGAACGTCGATTCGAGGAAGAACGCCATCAGGCCTTCGACCGCGAGCGGCACGCCGAAGATGTCGCCGACGTAGTGCGAGTAGTACGACCAGTTCGTGCCGAACTGGAATTCGAGCGTGATGCCGGTCGTCACGCCCATCGCGAAATTGATCCCGAACAGCTTGCCCCAGAACTGGGTCATGTCCTTGTAGACCTGTTTGCCGGTCATCACGTAGACCGCTTCCATGATGACGAGCAGCCAGGACAGGCCGAGCGTCAGCGGCACGAACAGGAAGTGGTAGAGCGCCGTGATGCCGAACTGCAGACGCGACAGATCGACGACTTCGCTACTTATCATGGTGGTCTCCCTCGGTAGATGCAGGCGCCGGCACCGAGAGCAGCTTCTCGGCCACGGCGGCAGGCGGCAACGACATGTGTTCGGCCTGCGGATGATTGAAGAATGCGTATTTGAGCGACATCAGGAGGATCAGCTTGACGATCAGCACCAGGGTGATGTCGCGGGCGAGGGTCGGTCCGCGTGCCCACGCGGCGATGCGCGCGCGCCAGCCGATCGTGCCGGCCGGCCGCGAAGGCGATGCAGGCTCTTTATTGATCGAGATCAAGGCGATTATCCTGAATCGATTTAGGTCGGATTGGGGGCGACTTTACGTCGGATTGATGACGGCCGTGAAGCTGTTTTAATCCTTTTGCGCCTGACATGCCAATTTTAAAAGGACGGCTTTCCGATGCCGAGTGCTGCGCTGCGGCAGACCGTCGCGAAACATGGGGTAGAAATTGAGGCAGATCAAGGTTATGCGGAAGGGCGCCGCAAATGACGTCATACCCGATGAATCGGGTCAATTGATCGGCGAAGAAACGGAGCGTGAAACGCGCTGAAAAGCGGGTGAAAAGCGGCGGAAAACGGATGAAAAAAAACCGCTGCCGGTCGGGCAGCGGTTTTCGATGAAGCGCTCTGAATCGTCGGGGATTTACGCGTATTCGGCGAGGGCGGTGCGCATTTTTTTCATCGCGCTCGCTTCGATCTGGCGGATACGTTCCGCCGACACGCCGAACTCCGCGGCGAGATCGTGCAGAGTCGAGCCGCCCGAGCCGTCGTCGTCGACGTGCAGCCAGCGCGCCTCGATGATGCGGCGGCTGCGTGCGTCGAGCGCGTCGAGCGCCTGCGCGATGCCGTCCGTCTGCAGCATGTCGCGCTGGCGCGCGGCGAGCACGGCGGTCGGCTCGTTGTGCGAGTCGGCCAGGTAGGCGATCGGCGCGTACGATTCCTCGCCGTCGTCCACCTGCCCTTCGAGCGCGATGTCGCCGCCCGACAGGCGCGTTTCCATCTCGGTCACTTCCTCGCGCTTGACGTTGAGCTCCTGCGCGAGGCCGTCGATTTCCTCGGGCGTCATCGCCTGCATGCTCTTCTTGTGGCTGCGCAGGTTGAAGAACAGCTTGCGCTGCGCCTTCGTCGTCGCGACCTTCACCATGCGCCAGTTGCGCAGGATGTACTCGTGGATCTCGGCCTTGATCCAGTGAATCGCGTACGACACCAGGCGCACGTTTTGCGCCGGGTCGAACCGCTTTACGGCTTTCATCAGGCCGATGTTGCCTTCCTGGATCAGGTCGCCGTGCGGCAGGCCGTAGCCGAGATAGTTGCGCGCGATCGACACGACGAGACGCAGGTGCGACAGCACGAGGCGGCGCGCCGCGTCGAGGTTGTTGTCTTCGCGGAATTCGGTTGCGTACCGGCGTTCCTCCTCGGCGGTCAGCAGCGGAATGCGGTTGACGGCCTGGATGTACGCGTCGATGTTGCCGAGCTGGCCGGGCAACATCGATTGGGCTGCGAGCGCCAACGAGCCTGCCGATTCGGCCTTGGCCGGCGTCGGGCTCAGGGTGTTCGGGAGGGTCAGGGCGTTGCTCACTAAAAACTCCTTTGGAATCAGGGACAAACCCCGGTCTCGGATGAGATTCCGGAAGTCATCTTAGCACTCCCGCAAGGCGAGTGCTAATTCCTTAGAGCGGGCGGGGGCATCCGAGTTCCCCATTTTCTATCGAACCGGTTGAGTCGATAGTCTATTCTGCGACAAGGGGTATGCCTCGAAGTTCCGTAAGCCGTTGTTTTCGAGGGGAATCGGTAGACGATTTCGATTTTTGTCTTTTTGGAAGCAAGCTATTTCGCTTCGTGATGCCGATCCGAAAAGTCCTTTACCATACCATTCAGTTCGCTCGGGCCCGGCCGTTGCGGCAGGCTCCATTCAACCCACAAAGTTGGAGTGTCAGATGAACAATAAGAAGAATCGCCGGCCCCGCAGCCGGCTGGTGCTGCATGCGATGCTGGCGGCATCTCTTCTGGGTGGATCGGGTGCGGCTTTCGCGGATCGATGGGGGATCCAGGCGGGCGGCGGGTTTTCGGATCGTCGCGGGATCGACAAGGCCGATATCGGCGTGGTGTGGGATCCGGGCTGGAACTGGTGGGAAATCGGCGGTTGGCACTTCGCGTTCGTCGTCGAAGGGCACGCCGGCTACTGGCACACGGGCGGCAACGTCCATGGCAGCATCGGCGAGTTCGGCGTCACGCCGATGTTCCGTTTCATCAAGAGTAGCGGGGAGATTCGCCCGTTCATCGAGGCGGGCGGCGGCGTCCGGCTTCTGACGCACCCGACGATCTCGAACAATTTCTCGCTGTCGACCGCGTTCCAGTTCGCGCCGACCGGCGGCGTGGGCGTGCAGTTCGGTCAACGGCAACAGTATCAGGTCGGCTACCGTTTCGAACATGTGTCTAACGCGGGTATCAAAGAGCCGAATCCTGGTATAAATTTCCACCAGTTCTACCTGCAGTACAACTTCTGATCCGTACGCCCGAGCAAGGCGGGCGCGTTGCCGAGGAGTCAGGCGATGGCGAAGGTGGTCGATGCGATCCGCGCGCTCGAGCGCGATCGGTTCCGGGCGATGGTGGACGGCGACGGCGAGGCGCTCGACGCGCTGTTGTCGGACAAGGTGTTTTTCGTCCACACCAACGGCAAACGCGAAACCAAGCAGCAGTTCATCGACGCCATCGTCGCCGGCCGCCGCCGCTATCGCCAGATCGAAATCCAGTCGCAGGACGTGCTGCCGGTCGGCGACGAGACCTGCGTCGTCACCGGGCGCGCGTTGATCGAGATGGAAACGAACAACGGCGGCCTCGTCTTCCCGATTGCCTATACGTCCGTCCACACGCACGCCCAGGGCCGCTGGTGCCTGTTCGCGTGGCAGGCGACGCGGTGCGCGACCGAAACCTGAGCGCGTGGCGCTTCGTTTCATGTGTCGACCGAAGCGGCCTTCTGAGCCGCTTTTTGCTGCCTCGTGCGGCGCGGATCGCGCGGCGCACGGGCGGTCACGCACCGCTCGCTGACGTTTCAACCCTGCATCGAAGCCCGCGCTCAGGCCGCCGCGCGGCGGTCCGCACAGTGCCACGCCGAGCGATTGATCGCGCTGACGACCGCATCGAGCGCCGCGCTTGCCGCATCGGCGTGCATGCCGACACCGTGCCGCAGCGGCGCGTCGCCGACCCGGCAGCCGACCGACACCGCGATTCGGCCGTCCGCGGCGCGCGTGTGTTCGCACGACGCGACGTCGATCGCGACGCCGGCGGCCGCCGCAAATGCCGCGGCGAAATGTCGCACGGCGTCGTCGGGCGTCGCGTCGGCGGCAGGCGCCACCGCGATCTCTCGGTTCTGCCAGCGCGCGCCGTCGCCATGGCGCGCGGCCGGGCCGTCGGTCTCGAAGAATTCGCGTGCGAACAGCGCGCAGATCGCGTCGCCCGTCACTTCCTCGCCCGATGCATCGGCGAGCGTCTGCACCGCATGGCTGAACTCGATCTGGACGCGGCGCGTCGGCGTGAAGCCCATCCCGCGTTCGAGCAGGAACGTCGCGCCGCCCTTGCCGGACTGGCTGTTCACGCGGATCACCGCGTCGTAGCTGCGGCCGAGATCGGCCGGGTCGATCGGCAGGTACGGCACCTCCCACATCGCGTCGGGGCGCTGCTGCGCGAAGCCCTTGCGGATCGCGTCCTGGTGCGAGCCCGAGAACGCGGTGAACACGAGGTCGCCCGCGTACGGATGGCGCGGATGCACGGGGATCTGGTTGCAGCGCTCGACGACGCGGCGCACGGCGTCGATGTCGGAGAAATCGAGGCCCGGGTCGATACCTTGCGTGTAGAGGTTCAACGCGAGCGTGACGAGATCGACGTTGCCGGTGCGCTCGCCGTTGCCGAACAGGCAGCCTTCGATCCGGTCGGCGCCCGCGAGCAGCGCGAGTTCGGCCGCCGCGACCGCGGTGCCGCGATCGTTGTGCGGATGCACGGACAGCACGATGCTGTCGCGATACGCGAGGTTGCGGTCCATCCATTCGATCTGGTCGGCGAACACGTTCGGGGTCGCGGCCTCGACGGTGGCCGGCAGGTTGACGATCATCTTGTGGTCGCGGGTCGGGCGCCACGTCTGCGCGACCGCGTCGCAGATCTCGCGCGCGAACGTCAGCTCGGTCATGCTGAAGGTTTCCGGCGAGTACTGGAACGTCCACTGCGTATCGGGGCGCGCGGCCGCGTGTTCCTTGATGATGCGCGTGCCGTCGATCGCGAGCGCCTTCACGTCGTCCTTCGACATCCCGAACACGATGCGGCGGAACGACGGGCAGACCGCGTTGTACAGGTGCACGATCGCGCGCGGCACGCCTTCGAGCGCGTCGAACGTGCGCGCGATCAGGTCTTCGCGCGACTGCACGAGCACTTCGATGGTCACGTCGTCGGGAATCCGCTTCTCGTCGATCAGCTTGCGGACGAAATCGAAGTCGGTTTGCGACGCCGACGGAAAACCGACTTCGATCTCCTTGAACCCGATGGCGACCAGCATTTCGAAGAACTCGAGCTTCTGCTCGATGCTCATCGGCTCGATCAGCGACTGGTTGCCGTCGCGCAGATCGGTGCTCATCCATACGGGCGCACGCTCGATGGTGCGGGCGGGCCAGCGGCGGCCATTGAGGCGGACGGGCTCGAACGGACGGTACTTGTCTTGCGGATTGCGCATCATCTTCTGGACCTCGGGTCTCAAGTCGCGAGCGAAGACGGGCGGCAGGGCGCCGGTGGGCGCTGCCTCGCATCCGGCGCGCGATGGCGCCGCGGATGCGGATGATCTTCGCGAATCGGCCGACGGATGGACGGACGAATGCTGACGACTTCGGGTTGTAAAAATTACGAGAGGGGTACTGCGAGGAACTGCTGGGAGGACCGTGCGGACGGCACACGGCGCTACGACAGCCTTAGGCTAGTCGTAGCGATAGCGGCCGCGCTAGGCGGCCGGAGGTAATTCGGAGGGTGTTCGGAAAGGAACGCATGACGGCCACTCTATGCCAGGATGCGCTCGCGTGTCAAATGTCGGGATAAAGGGGCGGGTCGCCGCGGCGCCCTCAGTGCGCGACGCGGGCGATCCGGACGATCGTCGCGACCTGTCGCGCCACCGTGTCGGGCACCGGCACCTCGCCGCGCAGCACGGCGTCCGTCCACGCGGCCGTGGTCGCCGCATCGCGCGACTCGGGCAGTGCGACGGGCGGCGCATCGGTCGACGAACGCTCGGCGTCGATCAGCGTGTCGCACACGCCGTCGTGCAGCCAGTCGACCTGCACCTGACGGCGCGTGTCGGCCACCGCTTCGCCTTCGGTGCCGCGCGCGAGCAGCGCGCCGCCCCGCGCGGCGTCCGGATGGTCGCGGAACAACTGCGCGAGGCTGTCGCGGTACGGCGGATGCGTGTAGTTGACGAGCCGCAGCCCGGCCGGCGCGAACGGCTGCAGGATCTTCACGAGCGTATGCGTCGAATTGCGCACGCCGAGCACGCGGCGCATCGACAGCAGGCGCGCGATGCGCGGCGCCAGCACGTCGATCGGGGCGAACGCGACACGGCGTTCGGCGAGCGTGTCCTCGATCGCATCGTGCGACGTCGACGGCGCGAGCGACAGTGCCGAGAAAATTTCGGCGCTCGTCACGCGGCCCGGATCGCGCTCCACCCCATGCACCAGCACCGGCACGCCTTCGCGCGCGAGCAGCAGCGCAAGCAGCGGCACGAGGTTCGGCTGCTTGCGCGCGCCGTTGTAGCTCGGGATCGACACCGGCCGGAACGCGGCGTCCTGTACGTGCACGGGCTCGAACGACGCCTGCGCGGCGGCGAGCATCGCGGCCAGTTCGTCGGCGGATTCGCCTTTCAGCCGATAGGCGATCAGGATCGCGCCGAGTTCGACGTCCGACACGCGCCCATCGAGCATCGCGCGATAGAGCTCGAACGTGTCCTCGGCGGACAGGGCGCGCGCCCCGTTCGGGCCGCGGCCGATTTCCTTGATGAAGCGGGCGCAGGGGAACGGCGCGGCGGCGGGATCGTGAGAAGCGGTCATCGGGGCGTGGGGCGGGCGGCCGGCATCGGGCCGCGCGGTGAGCGATCAGGAATGCCCCGAGTATCGCACGGGCGCGGCCGCGCATCGTGCCGCGCTACACTCTGGTTCCCGGCGACGCGCGCACCGGCTGCGCCGCACCCGTGCCGTTGCCGGCCGAATACGACAACGAGAGACATCCCATGAAGCTCTACAGCTATTTCCGCAGTTCCGCGTCGTACCGCGTGCGGATTGCCCTGAACCTCAAGCAGTTGCCGTTCGACTACGCACCCGTGCACATGCTGCGCGACGGCGGCGAGCAACTGAAGGACGCGTACCGCGCGCTGAATCCGGATGCGGTCGTGCCGACGCTGATCGACGGCGACGCGACGCTGCAGCAGTCGCTCGCGATCATCGAATATCTCGACGAAACCCATCCCGAGCCCGCGCTGCTGCCGAAGCAGCCGGTCGATCGCGCGTACGTGCGCGCGGTGGCGCTGCAGATCGCATGCGAAATCCACCCGCTCAACAATCTGCGCGTGCTCAAGTACCTGAAGCACACGCTGCAGGTGCCCGAGGACGCCAAGAACGCGTGGTACCGGCACTGGATCGAGGCCGGTTTCGAAACGCTCGAGGCGCGTCTCGCGAACGATCCGCGCACCGGCACGCTGTGCTTCGGCGACACGCCGACGCTCGCCGACATATGCCTCGTGCCGCAGGTGTTCAACGCGAACCGCTTCTCGATCGACACGACGCGTTTCCCGACGATCCAGCGCATCGTCGACCATGCGGCGACGATCGATGCGTTCAAGGCCGCCGAGCCGGGCGTGCAACCCGACGCGGAATGAGCGCGGCGCGCCCGTGGCGGGCAACGATCGGGCGCGCATGAAAAAGGGCGCCCGAAGGCGCCCGTGCGAGGTGCGACGCGAGCCGGCGGCGTTCAGCCGAGCAGCGCGTCCGCGAATTCCGCCGCGCTGAACGGCTGCAGGTCCTCGACCTTCTCGCCGACGCCGATGAAGTAGACGGGCACCGGGCGTTGCCGCGCGATCGCGGCGAGAATCCCGCCCTTCGCGGTGCCGTCGAGCTTCGTGACGATCAGGCCGGTGAGGCCGAGCGCGTCGTCGAATGCCTTCACCTGCGTGAGCGCGTTCTGGCCGGTGTTCGCGTCGATCACCAGCAGCACTTCGTGCGGCGCGCCGTCGTGCGCCTTCGCGATCACGCGCTTCACCTTCTTCAGCTCTTCCATCAGATGGAGCTGCGTCGGCAGGCGGCCGGCCGTGTCGGCCATCATCACGTCGATCTTGCGCGCGCGCGCGGCGCTGACCGCGTCGAAGATCACCGCGGCCGGATCGCCGCTTTCCTGCTGCACGACCGTCACGTTGTTGCGCTCGCCCCAGACCGCGAGCTGTTCGCGCGCGGCCGCGCGGAACGTGTCGCCGGCGGCCAGCAGCACCGACTGGTCGAAGCTCTGCAGATGCTTCGCGAGCTTGCCGATGCTGGTCGTCTTGCCCGCGCCGTTCACGCCGGCGATCATCATCACGAGCGGCTGCGCGCGGCCGAGCATCAGCGATTTCTCGAGCGGCGTCAGCAACTCGACGAGCAGGTCGCGCAGTGCATTCTTCACCTGTTGCGGATCGGTCAGCCGGCCCGCGCGCACCTTCTCGCGCAGCGCGCCGAGCAGGTATTCGGTCGCGTCGACGCCCGCGTCGGACATCAGCAGCGCGGTTTCGAGCTCCTCGTACAGATCCTCGTCGATCTTCGTGTTGACGAAGACGCCGGTGATGTTCGAGCCCGTCTTCGCGAGACCCGTTTTCAGGCGCGCGAGCCACGACTTCTTCGCGGACGCGTCCTGCTGCGGTGGCGGGACGATCTCGACCGTCTCGACGACTTCGTCGCGGCCGTCGTTGGTCGGCGTGACCGTCATCACGACGGCCGGCGCGGCTGGTTGCGCGGGCGCCCGCGGCACGTCGGCCGCGGGCGGCGTCGCGCGCGCGTCGGCGTCGGACGCTTCGTCCGCTTGCTGCGCGTCGGCCGATGGCGATTCCGCCGGATCGGGCTCCTGCGTTTTCTTGAATCGTTTGAAGAAACTGAACATGGTCTGACGTCGGGAAGAGGGCGGGCCGCCGCCGAGGGCGGGGCGCCGGACGGGCCGTTCTGCGTTCGCGCGGGCGCGGCGCACGGCGGCCGAAACCGTGCATTTTATCAGCGCGGCGTGGCGCTCGCGTCGGTGCGCGTCGCCGCTGTGGTAACGTGCGCCTGTTTGGCGGCGCCCTCTGCGCGCGCCCGGTCCCTCCGTTGTCGATATCCCGTATGTCCCGTTCCTCTTCCGGCCGCCCGGCGGCCCCCCTTGGCCGCGGCAAGCCGCACACGATCCGCATCATCGGCGGCGACTGGAAACGCACGCCGCTCGCGGTGCTCGATCTCGACGGCCTGCGCCCGACCCCCGATCGCGTCCGCGAGACGCTGTTCAACTGGCTCGGCCAGGATCTCGACGGTTGGCGCTGCCTCGACCTGTTCGCGGGCACCGGCGCGCTCGGCTTCGAGGCCGCGTCGCGCGGCGCGGCGAGCGTCGTGATGGTCGAGCGCCATCCGCGCGCCGCGCAGCAGCTTCGTGCGATCAAGGACAAGCTCGGCGCCCGTTCGGTCGAGATCGCCGAGGCCGACGCGCTGCGGCTCGCGGCCGGGCTCACGCCGGGCGCGTTCGACGTCGTGTTCCTCGATCCGCCGTTCGACGACCTGGCCGCGCTCGAGCGCGCGATCGCGTTGTCGGCGCCGCTCGTCGCGGCCGGCGGCGCGCTGTACGTCGAAACGGGGGCGGAACTCGATCCGGCCGCGCACGACGCGCTCGCGGGCTGGCAGGTGGCGAAGCACGGCAAGGCCGGTGCGGTTCACTATCATTTGCTGCGGCGCGAAAATGATGAATAATGCGCGTTCCATACGAGGCGGCGCGCGGCAAAGGCGACGCATGCCCATCTCGGCAGCGGCGTGCGCATCGCACGGCTGCCATCCCGTTTGCGTGATGACAGGAGGAGCGACATGGTAGTCGCCGTGTATCCCGGTACGTTCGATCCGCTGACGCGCGGGCACGAAGACCTCGTGCGGCGTGCGTCGAGCATTTTTGATACGCTGGTGGTGGGTGTCGCCGACAGCCGCGCGAAAAAGCCGTTTTTCTCGCTCGAAGAACGTCTGACGATTGCGAACGAAGTGCTCGGTCATTATCCGAACGTGAAGGTGATGAGTTTCACCGGCCTCTTGAAGGATTTCGTGCGCGTCAACAATGCGCGCGTGATCGTGCGCGGGCTGCGCGCCGTGTCCGATTTCGAATACGAGTTCCAGATGGCGGGCATGAACCGCTATCTGCTGCCCGACGTCGAGACGATGTTCATGACGCCGTCCGACCAGTACCAGTTCATCTCGGGAACGATCGTGCGCGAAATCGCGCAATTGGGCGGCGATGTCAGCAAGTTCGTGTTCCCGTCCGTCGAGAAGTGGCTGACCGAGAAAGTCGCAGCGATCGGAGGCCCGGCCGCGTGACGCGGCGCCGGCCGGTTTCGTTGCGAAGCCCGCCGGCGGCCTGAAGAAGTGAGATCAGTATGTCTTTGATGATTACCGACGAGTGCATCAATTGCGACGTGTGCGAGCCCGAGTGCCCGAACGGCGCGATTTCGATGGGCCCGGACATCTACGTGATCGACCCGAACAAGTGCACCGAGTGCGTCGGCCATTTCGACGAACCGCAGTGCCAGCAGGTGTGTCCGGTCGAATGCATTCCGCGCGATCCGCAGCATGACGAATCGCACGCGCAATTGATGGAGAAGTATCACGCGTTGATCGCCGCGAAAGGCGACGACGCATCGTGATCCTGCGCTGACGCGCGCGCCTGGCTTGGCTCGCGCGCGTCGTGCTTTCGGATCGGTGCCGCCCGGCGCCGGTTCCTTCGTGTCAGCCCAGCAGCTCGCGCAGCGCCGCGACGAGCGCATCGCATTCGGCATCGGTGCCGACGGTGATGCGCAGGTGCTGGTCGATCCGCGGCAGCCGGAAGTGCCGCACGAAAATTTCCCGTTCCTTCAGCTTCGCCGCGATCGTGCCCGCGTCGTGCGCGGGATGGCGCGCGAACACGAAATTCGCGGCCGACGGCACGATCTCGAAGCCGAGTGCGTCGAGCGCATGCGTGAGCCGCGCCCGGCTGTCGATCACGCGCCGGCAGGTGGCGTGGAAATAATCGGCGTCCTCGTAGGCGGCCTGCGCGGCCACCTGCGCGAGCCGGTCGAGCGGATACGAGTTGAAGCTGTCCTTCACGCGGTTCAGTGCGTCGATCAGCGCCGCATCGCCGAACGCGAAGCCGACGCGCATGCCCGCGAGCGAGCGCGCCTTCGACGTCGTATGCACGACGAGCAGGTTCGGATGACGGTCGATCAGCGTGATCGCCGACTGCGCGCCGAAATCGACGTACGCTTCGTCGATCACGACGACCGACGACGGATTCGCGGCCGCGATCCGCTCGACGTCCGCGAGCGGCAACGCGCGCCCGGTCGGCGCATTCGGGTTCGGAAACAGTACGCCGCCGGCGTCGTCGAGATAGTCGTCGACGCGGATCGAGAAATCGTCCGCGAGCGGCACGATCGTGGTCTCGACGCCGTACAGGCGCGCGTAGGTCGGATAGAAGCTGTACGTGATGTCGGGAAAGCGGAGCGGCCGGTCGTGCTTGAGCAGCGCCTGGAACGCGTGCGCGAGCACCTCGTCGGAGCCGTTGCCGACGAACACCTGCTCGGGCGCGATGCGGTGATGGGCCGCGACCGTCTCGCGTAGCGCGCGCGCGACCGGGTCCGGATAGCGGCGCAGCGAGTCGCCGGTGTCGCCGAGTTCGCGTGCGATCGCCGCGACGACGCGCGGCGAAGGCGGATAGGGATTCTCGTTGGTGTTCAGCTTGACGGGGTGTGCAAGCGCGGGCTGTTCGCCCGGCACGTAAGGCACGAGTTGCTGAACGACGTCGCTCCAGTAACGGCTCACCGCTTGGCTCCTGACGGGCAAAACGTCGAGAGTACCGCATGTGCGCGTCGCGGTGGGGCGGGCGGGGCCGTCCGGTTGCGCCGAACGGCCGATGCACCAGGCCGGTGCGACGGGCGGTCAGTTGCGATGCAGTTGCATCGTCGCGCGATCGAGTTCGCCCTTGACGATCATCGGCATCACGGCGAGCGCGCGTTCGATCGATGCGTCGATCACGTCCTGTTCCTCGCGGCGCGGCGGCTTCAGCACGAAGTTCGCGACGTCGGGCTTCGCGCCGGCGCGCGCACTTTCCGGAATCAGGTCGCGCGGATGGCCGATGCCGATCCGCAGCCGCCAGTACTGCTGCGACGACAGGTGCGCGGAGATGTCCTTCAGGCCGTTGTGGCCGCCGCTGCCGCCGCCGAGCTTCAGCTTCACGGTGCCGGGCGGCAGGTCGAGCTCGTCGTGCGCGACGAGGATCTGGTCGGGCAGGATCTTGAAGAACTGCGCGAGCGCGACGACCGATTGGCCGGAGCGGTTCATGTAGGTTTGCGGCTCGAGCAGGTGGACTTCCTCGCCGTGCAGGCGCGCTTTCGCATAGAAGCCGTGGAAGCGGCGCTCGTCGCGCAGCGTCGTGCCGGCTTCGCGGGCGAGCTGGTCGATCAGCCAGAAGCCGGCGTTGTGGCGCGTCGCGGTGTATTCCGCCCCGGGATTGCCGAGGCCGACGATCAGTTTGATCATGACGTTTCGAAGGCGGCGGTTGCCGCCTGGGCGCAGAAAAAGAAAAACCCGCCGGGCAGGCCGCGGCGGGTTGCGTCGATCGTTTCGTGAAACGGATCGATGGGGCGCGTGAGCGGCCGCTTAGGCAGCCGGCGTTTCGCCTTCGTCTGCTGCGTCCGACACGGCGCCAGCCGGGATCGTTGCCGAGGCGACGACCGGGTTTTCCGCGTCGACGTGCGCGACCAGCGCGACGCCCTTCGGCAGCGCGATGTCCTTCGCGTGCAGCGATTGACCGGCTTCGATCTTCGACAGGTCGACTTCGAGGAATTCCGGCAGGGCAGCCGGCAGGCACTCGACTTCGATTTCCGTCGCGACGTGCGAAACGACTGCGCTCGACAGCTTCACGGCCGGGCTGACTTCAGCGTTCAGGAAGTGCAGCGGCACCTTCGTGTGCAGCTTCTTCTTCGCGTCGACGCGCTGGAAGTCCACGTGCAGCACCAGTTGCTTGAACGGGTGGTATTGCACGTCGCGCAGCAGAACCTGTTGCGACTGGCCGGCCACTTCGAGGTCGAGGATCGACGAGTGGAAGGCTTCCTTCTTCAGGGCGTGCCACAGGGCGTTGTGATCGAGTTCGATCTTTTGCGGGGCGGCTTCGCCACCGTAGACGATACCCGTGGTCTTACCGGCGTTGCGCAGGCGGCGGCTCGCACCCGTACCTTGCTGTTGGCGCTCGAAAGCGACGACTTTCATGTGATTCTCCAATGGCTGCCCGCGACCAGGCAGTGAAACGGGGCCATCAAGCGGCCCCCGATGAAACGGCCGGGGTTTCGTCTATCCCGTCCGATTGTGCAAAAAGCGAAGCGTTGCCGCTTCGCTTTCCGCGCATACTATATTCCGTCGATTCGCGATCAGGATTCCGCGAACAGCGACATCACCGAATCGCCGCGGCGAATCCGCGAGAACGTCTCGGCCAGCAGGCTCGCGCTCGTCAGCGAGCGGATCTTCGAGCACGCCAGCGATTCGGCCGACAGCGGAATCGTGTCGGTCACGACCAGCTCGTCGAGTTCCGATGCGGCGATGCGTTCCGCGGCGCCGCCCGACAGCACCGGGTGCGTCGCGTACGCGAACACCTGTTTCGCACCGCGGTCCTTCAGCACTTGCGCAGCCTTGCAGAGCGTGCCGGCCGTATCGACCATGTCGTCCATGATCACGCAGGTGCGGCCTTCGACTTCACCGATGATGTTCATCACTTCGGCGACGTTCGCCTTCGGGCGACGCTTGTCGATGATCGCGAGATCGCAGTTGAGCTGCTTCGCGAGTGCCCGGGCGCGCACCACGCCGCCGACGTCCGGCGACACGACGAGCAGATCCGAGTAGTTCTGCTTGCGCAGGTCGCCCAGCAGGATCGGCGTGGCGTAGATGTTGTCGACCGGAATGTCGAAGAAGCCTTGAATCTGGTCGGCGTGCAGATCCATCGTGATGATCCGCTCGACGCCGGCGATTTCCAGCATGTTCGCGATGACCTTCGCCGAGATCGCGACGCGCGCCGAACGCGGGCGGCGATCCTGACGCGCATAGCCGAAGTAGGGGATGGCTGCAGTGATCCGGCCGGCGGACGCGCGCTTGAGCGCATCGACCATGATCATCAGTTCCATCAGGTTGTCGTTCGTCGGTGCGCACGTGGATTGCAGGACGAAGACGTCCTTGCCGCGCACGTTTTCCTGGATCTCGACCTGGATCTCGCCGTCGGAGAAACGGCTGACCATCGCTTTGCCGAGGGGGATACCAAGGATATTGACGACTTCCTGGGCGAGCGCGGGATTCGCGTTGCCAGTAAAGACCATCAGGCCATCATGGCTGTGGCTGCTCATCGTGCACCTGCTTCAGGCTTGGGCGGGAAATGCGGGAAAATTTTTGGCAGGGGAGGAAGGACTCGAACCCTCGCATGCCGGAATCAAAATCCGGTGCCTTGACCAACTTGGCGACTCCCCTACACTTAACTGATAACTTCACCGAACTCGTGTAGGCCGTTCGGCAAAGTAAAACTTCATGACGCGAAAGCGAAGAGCGGATGCTCGTTCAGGCTCTCGGCAACTGCGCCATTCCAACTGGCGGGCAGTTTGGCTTTCGCCGCTTCTGCCTCGTGCTTGCTGTGAAACGCTGCAAACACGCTTGCTCCGGAGCCGGTCATCCTCGCGGGGGTCACATCATACAACCATTTGACCACCTGCGCAACTTCCGCGTACTTCCTTGTTACAACTTCCTGCATATCGTTCCGACCGAAGCTATCTGGCCATCCCGCATCGCTGGTTTGCTGTGCAAGAAAGTCAGCAATTGTGACGGGCTTCGTATCTCTTGTCAACAGCTCATCTGAAAATATTTCAGCGGTCGGGACATGAACGCGTGGCGTCACAACCAGGAACCAGCGAGTCGGCAATTCTACCTCAGCTAATTCTTCTCCGATACCCTCTGCGAACGCATTTTTTCCAAAAATGAAAAACGGGACGTCGGCGCCGAGTTTGACGGCGAGCGACTGGAGTTCGGCGCGCGGCAAATCGAGTTGCCACAGGCGGTTCAGCGCGAGCAGCGTCGTCGCCGCGTCGGAGCTGCCGCCGCCGAGGCCGGCGCCCATCGGCAGGATCTTGTCGATCTCGATGTCGACGCCGTGCGCGGTGCCCGTATGCGCTTTCAGCAGGTTGGCCGCGCGCACGACGAGATCGCTTTCCTCGGGCACGCCGGGCACGTCGGTGACGCGTGCGACGCGGCCGTCGTCGCGCCGCGCGAAGTGCAGCGTGTCGCCCCAGTTCAGCAGCTGGAATACGCTCTGCAGATCGTGATAGCCGTTCGGGCGACGGCCGGTGATGTGCAGGAACAGGTTGAGTTTCGCGGGCGCCAGGCAGTTGCGCAGCGAGCGGGTCGAATCGGTCATGCGGGTATCGGGGGCTAGGCGCGCGTGCTCACTGATCGAGCACGAGCTTGATGTCGAGCGGCGGCGTCGCGCGCACGAGGTTGACGCGTTTGACGCCCGTGGCCGGGGCATCCGCGTAGGCGAGGTAGTCGATCGTCCAGCCGTCCTGGCGGAGCTGCTTGAGGCGCGTGCCGTCGGCCGGGTCGCGCACGGTTTCCGCGGGCGTCGCGGGCGCGGCGCTCGGCAGCAGCCAGTAGCGCAGGCCCGCGAGCGGCAACTCGAAGCCGAGCGTTTTCTGCATCAGGTCGCCGACGTCCGACGCATATTGGGTCGGACGGTTCGGCAATTCGAGCGACGCCGCGCGCGGCGTCGTTTTCACGACCGCAAGCGTCTGACCGAGCGGGCTGCGCAGTTCGAGCGACACGTCGTCGCCGTGTTCCTGCCAGTCGAAGTTGCCGTACACGTTCTGCGGGTTGCCGAGACGATCGTCGTACCGCACCGCGAAGCGGCCGTGGTACGCATGCGTCGCCGCCGTCTGCAGTGCGGCGCCCGCCGGCGTGCCGGCCGACGGCGGCGTGCTCGCGCAGCCGGCGAGCGCGAGCGCTGCGCCGGCTGCGGCCAGCGTGCGCTGCGCGCGGGAAGACAGGGAAAACATCGCGAACATCCGCATCAGAGGCCGTTGATCTGCAGGCGCTTCAGCGTCTGCACGAGCGTTTCGTTGTCGGGCTCGAGCTTCTGCGCGGCACGCCACGCATTTCGCGCGTCTTCCTGCGCGCCGCTCTTCCACAGCACTTCGCCGAGATGCGCGCCGATTTCGGCGTTCGGCTGCAGTTCGTATGCACGTTGCAGCACCTTCGTCGCGCCGGCCGTGTCGCCCATCCGGTACTTCACCCAGCCGAGGCTGTCCATGATGTAGGCGTCGTTCGGCGCGAGCGCCATCGCCTTGTCGATCAGCTTGCTGGCCTCGGGCAGGCGCTGGTTGCGGTCGGCGAGCGAATAGCCGAGCGCGTTGTAGGCCTGCGGGTTGTCGGGCTGCGTGCGGATCAGCTCGCGCAACTGCTTTTCCATCGTCGCATAGTGGCCCGTCTTTTCGGCCGCCATCGCGTAGTCGTAGCGCAGGTCGGGATCGTCCGGGAAGTCCTGGACGGCCTGCCCGAGCCGCGCCTCCGCTTCCGGATAGCGCTTCGCCGTGAACAGGATCGACGCATCGGTGCGCGCCACCACGGCCGCGTCGCGCGGATCCGTGATCGGCAGGTTGTCGAGCACCTTGCGCGCCTCGTCGGTCTTGCCCTGTTTCTGCAGCAGTTGCGCGCGCGTGATCTGCGCGGGCAGGTAGTGCTGGCTCGTCTGGTCGACCTTGTCGAGCCATTGCGACGCCTGCGCGTCGTTGTTCTGGTCGATCGCGATCTGTGCGAGGTAGATGTAGCCCTGGCCGACGTCGAGGTTCGGCTGCTTGTCGCCGAGCTGCACGTACTGCTTCAGGTAGCCGGTCGCCTCGTCGAGCTTCTTCTGCTGGATCTTGATCAGCGCGAGCGCCATCAGCGGCGTCGGATCCTTCGAGTCGAGCTTGCGCATCGTCTCGAACTGCTTCTGTGCGTCGTCGAGGCGATCGTCGGCGAGATAGAGCTGCGACAGCGCGAGCCGTGCGTCGCGCGACTTCGGATTCTGCTGAACATACTTCTCGAACGACGCGATGCCCGCCGCGCGTTCCGCCGGCCCCATTTGCGACAGCATCAGCGCCGCCGGCAGGTAATCGGGGCGAATCTGCAGCGCCTGCTTCAGCGATTGCGCGGCGCCGTCCTTGTCGTCGACCGCGAGCTGCTGCCGCGCGATCGCCAGCTGCGCCTCGGGGCGATTCATGTCGTTCTTCAACATGTCCTTCAGCACCGCGAGGCCGCCGACGCGGTCGGGGCCGCGCACGAGCAGCGCCTGCAGCGCGAGGATCGCCGGGCCGCGCGTGTCGCCGGTCGCGCGGGCCAGCTCGCGCGCGAGCATCGGCTGCGCGTCGGCCGGCTTGCCGGCGAGCACCAGCAGCGCGGCGTCGACCTGCGACGCGCGGTTCGAATCCGGTGCGTACTGGCGCCACAGATTCGCGGCGGACAGCGCGTCGGCCGGGCTCTGCGCGCCGAGCGCGATTTCGGTCGCGCGCTGCGCCATGCGCGGATCGCGCGTGTCGCGGGCAAGCGCGAGGTAGGTCTGGTAGGCCGGTGCCGGCTGGTTGCGCTGGAGCGCGACCTCGGCGGCGAGCACCTGGTAGACGATCTGGCTCGTCAGCGGCACGCCGGGGAGATTCTTCTGCTCGTCCGGCATCACATGCTCGAACGCGCCCTGCGGCTCCGCGTCGTCCGAGGCCGGATCCTGCGCGTGGGCCGGAAAGGCGGTGAGGGTCCAGGCGGCAAGCAGCGCGGCACCGAGTGCACGGCGGACCGGGAAGGCGCGCGCGCCGCGCACGGCGGCGGGGCGCTTCTGAAGCAGCTTCGAGGGCAGGGTCATGGAAATCCGTTCGATGTTTCAACCGATTGTAACGCGCTCGCTACAATACACGCACGATCGTGATAGGGTCCGCTTACCTGTGGAATCCCCATGCGAATGCCCGAAATCGCCCGTCTCGCGTGCTGCCGGGCGGGCGATTTCGGGTATTCCCGTGTCTCGTTCGGGGGCGCCGCGAGCGCGGCCGTTTTCGTGGCGGCGCACGCGCGTTCCTATGTAAACAGACCGTAGCCTCAGACCCGCAAAACATGCCAGAGTTGCCAGAAGTCGAAGTCACGCGCCGGGGCATCGCGCCCTTTGTCGCGGGCCGCCGCGTCGAGCGTGTCGACGTCCGTACCGCGATGCTGCGCTGGCCCGTGCCGGCGGGGCTCGCCGAGCAGTTGCGCGCGCGGGAGGTGCTCGCCGTCGAGCGCCGCGGCAAGTACCTGCTGTTCGAGGTCGATGCAGGCTGGTTCATCGTCCATCTCGGGATGACCGGCACGCTGCGCGTGCTACCCGCAACCGGCGTGCCGGTCGCGGCGAAGCACGACCACATCGACTGGATCTTCGACGAATTCGTGCTGCGGTTCCGCGATCCGCGCCGCTTCGGCGCCGTGCTGTGGCATCCGCGTGAAGCAGGCGACGTGCATGCGCATCCGCTACTCGCGAGCCTCGGCGTCGAGCCGTTCTCGCCGGCGTTCACCGGCGCGCTGCTGCATGCGCGCACGCGCGGCCGCACGGTGTCGGTCAAGCAGGCGCTGCTCGCGGGCGACATGGTCGTCGGCGTCGGCAACATCTACGCGTCGGAGAGCCTGTTTCGCGCCGGCATCCGGCCGACGACGGCCGCCGGCAAGGTGTCGCTGCCGCGCTACGAGCGGCTGGCCGATGCGGTACGCGCGACGCTCGCCGACGCGATCGAGCGCGGTGGCAGCACGTTGCGCGATTTCGTCGGCAGCAACGGCGAAAGCGGCTACTTCCAGCTCGACTGCTTCGTCTACGATCGCGCCGGCCAGCCGTGCCGCGTATGCGGCACATCGATCCGCCAGATCGTGCAGGGCCAGCGATCGACCTATTTCTGCCCGACGTGCCAGCGTTGAAACCCTTTTCCGCCATCAGACAAACTTGAAGCCGCCCCGCATCGCCCCCGCTCCGTTCCCCGTCACGCCGCTGCACCGCACGTTCGCCACGCGTCTCGTCGCGTGGCAGCGCGAGCATGGCCGCCATGACCTGCCGTGGCAGAACACCCGCGACCCGTACCGGATCTGGCTGTCGGAAATCATGCTGCAGCAGACGCAGGTATCGACCGTCATTCCGTATTACACGCGTTTTCTCGACCGCTACCCCGACGTCGCCGCGCTCGCGGCCGCGCCGAGCGACGACGTGATGGCGCTGTGGGCGGGGCTCGGCTACTACTCGCGCGCGCGCAACCTGCACCGCTGCGCACAGGTCGTCGTCGCCGAGCACGGCGGCGCGTTTCCGGCGACCCCCGACGCATTGGCCGAACTGCCGGGCATCGGTCGTTCGACGGCCGCCGCGATCGCGTCGTTTGCGTACGGCGCGCGCGCGACGATCCTCGACGGCAACGTGAAGCGCGTGCTCGCGCGGGTATTCGGCGTCGAGGGCTTTCCGGGCGAGAAGCGCGTCGAGAACGACATGTGGGCGCTCGCCGAATCGCTGCTGCCCGACGCCGCGAACGCGGCCGACGTGAGCGCGTATACGCAGGGGCTGATGGATCTGGGCGCGACGCTGTGCGTGCGCGGCAAACCCGACTGCGCGCGATGCCCGTTCGCGGGCGACTGTGTCGCGCAATCGACCGGCCGTCAGCGCGAACTGCCGGCCGCGCGGCCGAAGAAGGCCGTGCCGACGCGCAAGACCTGGATGCTCGTGCTGCGCGACGGCGACGCCGTGCTGCTCGAGCGCCGGCCGCCAACCGGCATCTGGGGCGGACTGTGGAGCCTGCCGCAAGCGGACGGCGATGCCGCGCTCGCGGATCTCGCGCGCGGCTTCGGCGGCGGCGGCACGGTGCCGCTCGCGCCGCTCACGCATACGTTCACGCATTTCCGGCTCGAGATCGAGCCGCGGCTGAGCGATCTGACGGAAGGCAAGGGCCTGCCGTCGCCGGCGCGGGACGCGGACACCGCATGGGTGCCGCTGAGCCGGCTCGACGCGTACGGCGTGCCGGCGCCCGTGCGCAAGCTGCTCGATGCGCTGAGCGGGCCGCTGCTGTAACGAACGGCGTGGGGCGCGGCGCGGGCCGCGTTCGGGAAGGCGCCTGACTGTCGCGGCTGTGCCGTCGCGCAGGCAGGCTCGCCGGGCAGGTGCGCTGCGCGACGGAGGCTGCGGCGTTACAGCCAGCCGTGCCGGTCGAGCACGTGGTGCACGGCGTCGATGCGCGCGCCGACGTCCGGAAACTCCATCAGCTTCTGCCGCGCGCGCAGGTCGAGCGGCAGCAGTTCCGCGAGGCGATTCGATACCCAGCTCGGATCGTCGAGGCGGAACGGTTCGCCGAACGGCATTTTCTCCGGATCGGACTTCTTCAGCGCGTCGATGATGCGCTCGAGCACCTCGGCGCACGAGCCGAACTGCGCGAGCGCCTGCTCGCCTTCGAGCGGGATGTCGTCGGGCAGCGGCTCCGCGATGCCGACCAGCAGCCCGTTGCTTTCGACGCGATACGACAGCAACTCGAAACGCTGCGTGCCGACCGCCTGCAGATAAAGCATCCCGAACTCGCCGGTATCGCACTCGGTGATGCGCGCCATGCAGCCGATGGTTTCGGGCACCGACACCGCGCCGTCCTGCGCGACTTCGGGCCCGCTCTTGAGCAGGCACACGCCGAACGGCGCGTCGTCGCGCAGGCATGCGCGCGACATGTCGAGATAGCGCGCCTCGAACACCTTGAGCGGGAGCAGCCCTCCCGGAAACAGCACCGTGTGCAGCGGAAACAGCGGCAAGTCGATCAGGGTGGTCGATAGGGAGGACATGGCGCGCGGGCGTGGGGGCGGGTGTCGCTAGGGTCGATCGACCTCGGAGACGAGCCGCGACGACGCGTCGACATCCACTGGCGCGTCACGATGCCGCACGATCACGTTCGCGTCGCGCGCGAGGCGCGCGGCGAGCGTTTCCGCGATGAACACCGAGCGATGCTGGCCGCCCGTGCAGCCGATGGCGACGGTCAGGTAGCTGCGGTTGTCATCGCGGAAGTGCGGCAGCCATTTCATCAGGAACGCATGGATGTCGTCGATCATCTGATGGACGATCGGCAGTGCGTCGAGAAAGGCGATGACCGGCTGGTCGAGCCCGGTGAGCGGGCGCAACTGGTGGTCGTAGTACGGATTCGGCAACGCGCGCACGTCGAACATCAGGTCGGCGTCGAGCGGCACGCCGCGCTTGAAGCCGAACGATTCGAACATCACCATCAGGTCGTTGTTCTTCTGCTCGATGAAGCGCTTGACCCAGGTGCGCAGCGCGTTCGCGCGCAGCGTGCTGGTATCGATCTGGTGGCCGAATTCCGCGAGCGGCGCGACGAGCTCGCGTTCGCGCTCGATCGCTTCCTCGAGCGACGACAGCAGGCCGACGTCCGCATCGTGCGACCGCGAGCCGGACAACGGATGGCGGCGGCGCGTTTCGGAGAAGCGCTGGATCAGCGCCTGGGTGCTCGCGTTGAGGAACAGCACGCGCACGTCGTGCTCGCGGGACAGCTCGCGGATCAGGCCGGGCATTTCATCGAGCGACGCGCTCGAGCGCGCGTCGATCGCGACCGCGAGCCGGCGCTGGCCGTCCTGGGCGAGGTAGCGGGCGAGTTCGGGGAGCACGTGCGGCGGCAGGTTGTCGACGCAGTAATAGCCTGCGTCTTCGAGCGCGTTCAGCGCGACGGACTTGCCTGAGCCGGAGATGCCGGTAATGAGGACGATGCGCATGGGAACGGAGAATCCTGACGTTTCATCATAGCACCGGCTCGACGCGTCGGCGTTGCGTGGCCGGCGCGTGCGGGTTACACCAGTTTGCCGGGGAACTGACTGTCGGGATCTTGCATCGCGAGTCGTTGCCGATCCATGAAATCGCGCAACGTGTCGATTCCGCGCAACTGCAGGATCGTGTTCCGGACGGCTGCCTCGACGAGCACCGCGAGGTTGCGGCCGGCCGCGACCTGGATCGTGACCTTGCTGATCGGCAAACCGAGCACGTCGACCGTCTGGCTCTCCAGCGGCAGTCGCTGGAACTCGCCGTCGGGGCGCCGCACGAGCTGGACGATCAGCTTCAGCTTCATTTTCCGTCGCACCGCGGTTTCGCCGAAGATCGTCTTGATGTCGAGCAGGCCGAGGCCGCGCACTTCGAGCAGGTTCTGCAGCAGCGGCGGGCAGCGCCCTTCGACGAAATCGGGGCCAAGGCGGACGAAGTCGACCGCGTCGTCGGCGACGAGGCCGTGTCCGCGGCTGATCAGCTCGAGGCCGAGCTCGCTCTTGCCGAGGCCCGAATCGCCGGTGAGCAGCACGCCCATCCCGAGGATGTCGAGGAACACGCCGTGCAGCGTCGCGCGCGGCGCGAGGATGCGCGACATGTAGAGCCGCAGGCTGTCGATCACCGCGGCGGCCGACATCGGCGTCGTGAACAGCGGCGTGGACGAGCGCGTGCAGCGCAGCACCAGTTCGGGCGGCGCCGCGGCGCCGCCGGCGACGACGAGGAACGGCGGCTCGAGCGCGATCAGCTCGGCCATGTGGCGCGAGCGGTCTTCGTCGGTCTGTCGCTGGTAGTAGTCGATTTCGGCTTCGCCGAGCACCTGGATCCGGTTCGGATGGATCAGGTTCAGGTGGCCGACGAGGTCGGCGCTCGACGTTGCGTTGCCGACCGTGTCGGCCGAAAAGCCGCGTTCCCAGCCTTCATGCCCCGTCAGCCAGCTCAGTTTCAGCGTGGCTGCGTTGTCGTCGAAGATGCTCTGGGCGTTGATGCTGGACGTATCCATGACTCTCGTCACTCCAATGGGCCGGTGCGGGCGCGCGGCGACGGACGTCGCCATGCCGGGCCGGCGCCGGGCGGCCCTGGACGGCGGCGCGTGCCGCCTGGTACGGGGAAATATTCCGCCCGGAACAACTCAAGGTTGCCACTGAGTGAGCAGGCGATGCAACTCGGCGATATCCGTTTCGTTGTGCAGACGCTCGCGTGCGTCGCGATCGGACAGCAGTTGCGCGATTTCCGACAGGATCTCGAGGTGTTGCTGGGTCGCTTGCTCGGGGACGAGCAGGAAGATCAGAAGGCCGACCGGCTGGCCGTCGGGCGCTTCGAACGGGATCGCATCGGCGAGGCGGACGAACGCGGCGAGCGGGTGCTTGAGGCCCTTGATGCGGCCGTGCGGAATTGCGACACCTTCGCCGAGCCCGGTCGAACCGAGGCGCTCGCGTGCGAACAGGTTGTCCGTGACGGTGCTGCGGCCGATGCCGTTCTGATTCTCGAACATCAGCCCGGCTTGTTCGAAGACGCGTTTCTTGCTGGTGACCGAGAGGTCGATGACGACGTTCTCTATGGGCAGGATTTTGGCTAGGCGATTCATGTTGGCAGGCGATTGGGCGGCCTGGGGTCTCCTTGCGGCGGCGGACTGATTTTCCATGTTCGGCGATATCAAGGCATGTGGCATGGCAACCTGCAACGCCGCTACCGCATCCAACACCCCCCGGCGATAACCGGAACATTATAGAGCACAGCCGCGTGCGTGGCGCGGCACGGACGGACCGGCTGCACCTTCGCGCGGAGTCGCAAAAAAAACGCCCGGCGAACCGGGCGGCGTGCGTGTTGCAGTGACGGTTATTGCGGCGGCAGTTCGATCTGGTCGATCGACGGCTGCAGCTTGATCGGATCGTGCGCGTGCGTTTGCAGGCGCTCCATGTGCTTGACGACCTGGCGATCCAGCTTGTCGATCAGCAGATCGATCGCGGCGTACAGGTTGCCGTTCGCGCTTTCGACGAAGATGTCCTTGCCCTTCAGGTGCAGATTGATTTCCGCGCGCTGCTGCTTGTCCTTTTCCTTGTGGTTGTCGACCGAGAGGATCACAGTGCCATCGATCACCTGATCGCTATGCCGTAGCACCCGGTCCAGCTTGGTGATCACGTATTCGCGAATCGCAGGCGTGACTTCGAGATGATGTCCACTGATCTTCAGGTTCATAGTGCTTCTCCAAGCGAGTGACCACCCGGCCGCATCGAGGCGGCGCTCCGGTCGACTTGCCCGTGCCGCACGAGGCGGCGTATCGCGGACAGGTCGCCCGGCCTGTTCCCCGTGTGCGCGGTGGCCGGAACACGCCTGCCGCCGGGCAGGCAGCAGGCTTAAAGAGACTTGCGCAGATTCACTGCCGGGATCTTGAGGGCTTCGCGATATTTCGCAACCGTGCGGCGCGCGACCACGAACCCCTGTTCTGCCAGCAGCTCGGCAATGCGGCTGTCCGAAAGTGGCGATTTTGGGTCTTCAGCTCCTATCAGTTGCTTGATGAGGGCTCGGATGGCGGTCGACGAGGCGGCGCCACCGGTGTCGGTCGAAACGTGAGATCCGAAGAAGTACTTAAATTCAAGCGTCCCGAACGGGGTCAGCATGTACTTCCCGGTTGTCACACGGCTGACAGTCGACTCGTGTAGGCCCAGCGTATCAGCTATTTCCCGCAAAACCAAGGGGCGCATGGCAATTTCGCCGTGCGCAAAGAAATTCTTCTGACGCTCGACAATAGCCTGCGCGACACGCAGGATCGTGTCGAAACGCTGCTGGATATTTTTGATCAGCCAGCGCGCTTCCTGAAGCTGCTGCTTCAGCGATCCGGCCGACGGATCGCCGCGGCTGTTGCGCAGGATGTTCGCGTACAGGTTGTTGATCCGCAGGCGCGGCACGACCTCCGGATTGAGTTCCGCGAGCCATCCCTGGCCGGCCTTCTTCACGATGATGTCGGGCACGACGTAGTCGGCCTCGGCCTTGCCGTATGCGGCGCCGGGGAACGGCTCCAGCGAGCGGATCAGCGTGTGCGCGTCGCGCAGCGCGTCGTCGCTCGCCTTCAGATGCTTGCGCAACCGTGTGAAGTCGCGGGCGGCGAGCAGCTCGAGATGCTGCGACACGATCTCGAGCGCGAGCGTGCGCGTCGGGGACGGATCGAGACGCAGCAACTGCAGCTTCAGGCATTCGGAGGCCGAGCGCGCGCCGACGCCGGCCGGGTCGAAGCTGTGCAGCAGCGCGAGCGCCGCGTTCAGTTCGTCGCCGTCGATTTCCAGTTCGGGCGGCAGGTCGGCGAGCACTTCGTCGAGCGTGGCGGTCAGGTAGCCGTCGTCGTCGAGCGATTCGATCAGGAACATCACGAGCGCGCGATCGCGCGGGCCGGCCTGCGTGACGCGCAACTGCGCGGACAGGTGGTCGCGCAGCGACGTCGCGGCTTCCTGCACCTGCAGCGGCGGCAGGTCGTCGTCGTCGGACGCGCCGCCCGAGCGGCCGTATTCGTCGAGGTTCCATTGCGGGCCGTCGTTGCCGTCGCCGGACCCGTAACCGTCGTATTCGTCGGCGCCGGCCGGCTCGTCGCGCTCCGCGCGATCGCTGGACGTGCCGCTGCCGTTCGTCGCGACGGGTTCGGTGTTCTGTGTGGGCGGCGTCTGCGCGATCAGCGATCCGTCCGCCGCGACGCGCAGCGGGCTCGCGATCCATTCGTCGTCGGTTTCGAGCAGCGGATTCTGCGCGACGGCCATCGCGACTTCCTGCTGCAATTCGAGCGTCGACAACTGCAGGAGCCGGATCGACTGCTGCAGCTGCGGCGTCAGCGCCAGATGTTGCGACAGGCGAAGTTGGAGGCTGGCTTTCATGGCAAGGAGGGAGTCATACCGGCAGTTTGCCACGACCCAGGCGCATTGAGCCATCCGCGATTACGCGCGGCGCGCCGCGTGGCCGCGGGCATGGCCGCGAAGCGGGACGCGGCCCCGCGCGGCCATGCCGGGCGGGGTGCAGCCAGCCACGAGGAGAACGTTACATGCGGAAGTGCTCGCCGAGGTACACGCGGCGCACGCTTTCGTTTTCGATGATTTCGCTCGGCGCGCCCGCGGCCAGCACCGAACCGTCGCTGATGATGTACGCGTGGTCGCAGATGCCGAGCGTTTCGCGGACGTTGTGGTCCGTGATCAGCACGCCGATGTTGCGCTGCTTCAGGAACTTGACGATCTTCTGGATCTCGAGCACCGCGATCGGATCGACGCCGGCGAACGGTTCGTCGAGCAGGATGAAGTTCGGGTTGGTCGCGAGCGCGCGCGCGATTTCGACGCGGCGCCGTTCGCCGCCCGACAGCGACAGCGCGGGGTTCTCGCGCAGGTGGCCGATCTGCAGCTCGTCGAGCAGCGCTTCGGTGCGCGACGAGATCGCATCCTTCGACAGCCGCTTGCCGTCTTCGCCGTGCTGCAGCTCGAGCACCGCGCGGATGTTCTCCTCGACGGTCAGCTTGCGGAACACGGACGCCTCTTGCGGCAGGTACGACAGGCCGAGCGACGCGCGCTTGTGGATCGGCAGCAGGCCGATCGAGCTGCCGTTCAGCGAGATTTCGCCCCCGTCCGTCGGCACGAGGCCGACGATCATGTAGAACGACGTGGTCTTGCCGGCGCCGTTCGGGCCGAGCAGGCCGACGACTTCGCCGCTCTTCACGTCGAGCGACACGTCCTTGACGACCGTGCGCGAGCCGTAGCGCTTCTTCAGGTTGCGGACGACGAGCGAGCTCGTGGTGCCGGCCGGCTGGCGATTCGGGAGCGCGTTCATTGGCCCGGCGCTCCCTGGATCGTGGTCGACGGCGACAGCTTGGCCGGCGCCCCGTTCAGCGGCGCGGGGCCGCCGTTCTTCGGCGACAGCATCGCGCGCACGCGGCCGTTCGGGTTGCCCGGCGCCGCGACGTCCTTGCCGCCCTTCGCGGTGTAGAAGTCGCGCTGGCCGTCATACGTGATCACGCTGCCGTGCACGGTATCGGCGACGGTCGACGTGCCCTGCAGGCGGCGCACGGTCGCCGCGGTGGTCAGCGTGGTCAGGTCCTGCTTGCCGTCGTAGTCGATGCGCTCGGCATCGCCGTCGATGTATTCGTCGAGGCCTTCGCGCTTCTGGCGGAACGTCGCGTGCTTCTTGCCGCTGCCGAACGACGTCGCATACTGGTAGCCTTCCGGGTCCTGGCGCACTTCGACGCGATCGCCCTTGATGATGATCGTGCCCTTCGTGATCACGACGTTGCCGGTCGCGACCGTGACCTGCTTCAGATCGTCGTAGGTCAGGTTGTCGGCCTCGACGTTGATCGGCTTGTTCTGGTCGGCCTTCTCGGCATGGGCGAGCGGCGCCAGCCCGACGAGCGGGAGCGCCACGAGCGTCGCGGCGAGCGCGGCGCGGACGGCGCGCGCAGCGCCGCCGGAAATCTGTCGAGGGAACGGTTCGTTCATGCAGTCACGTGAGGGATGCGTCACTTGGGTTGACCTTTCGAGCCGCCGGACGTGTCCGCCGCGGCGATCGTGCCGCGCACGTTGCCGTAAAGCTCGATGACCCGGGTGACGTTGTTGTACTTCATGCCGTCGGTCGCGTTGACGAGCGACAGGCCGCGCTGAAGTTTAACCGGCTTTTCGGTCTGGATCACATCGTCATTGACGAAGATCCGGAAATGCTGGGAATCGGCCTGCATCTGCGGATCGCCGCCGCCGGCCGCGCGCAGGATGCGCGCATCGTCGTACAAATCGACGATCGACACGTCGCCGTTGACGGTGCCGCGCTTCGCGGTGGTCGTCACGACGGGCTTGCCGGGCTGGAACGCGCGCATGGCCGGATCGGTCAGGTCGCTGCTTTCGGTGTCTTCGTAATGGACCAGCTTCGCGGCCGTCAGCCGGTACTGGGTCGTGCCGGACTGGTCGAGCTCGGTGACCGAGAAGTTGTCCGCGAAATAGTCGGGCGTATGGCGCTTCGGCTGCGCGACGCCCTCGCCGGGCGGCGGCAGCGTGGCCTGCAGCAACCACCAGGTGACGCCCGCGAGCGCGGCGACCGCGGCGAGCGGCAGCAGCTGGGTCCAGCGGAAATGCGTGCTCATCGGTCAGGCTCCGCAGGCGGCGGCGAGCAGCGCGTCGTAGCGGCGCTGTGCGCGCAGGATCGCATCGCAGACCTCGCGCACGGCGCCGTGGCCGCCGCGGGCTTCGGCGACCCAGTGCGCACGGGCGATCACCTCGGGGTGCGCGTTCGCGGGGGCCGTGGCGAAGCCGCAGCGCAGCATGACCGGCAGATCGGGCCAGTCGTCGCCCATGTAGCCGCATGCGTCGGCCGTCAGGCCGAGCGACGCGATCAGGTCGGCGAACACGGCGAGCTTGTTCTCGACGCCCTGGAACAGGTGCGCGATCTTCATTTCCTTCGCGCGCGACGCGACGATGTCCGAGCGGCGGCCCGTGATGATCGCGGTCGCGATGCCGGCTTCGCCGAGCAGCTTCACGCCGTGGCCGTCGAGCGAATTGAACGACTTCATCGCGTCGCCGGTCGCTGTAAACAACAGGCCGCCGTCGGTCAGTACGCCGTCGACGTCGAAAATCATCAGCTTCACGCGGCTCGCGCGTTCGGCCGCAGTCAGCGCTGCGCTCATCAGATCACCTTCTTCGAAAACAGGTCGTGCATGTTCAGCGCGCCGATCAGCGCGCCGTCGGCATCGACGACCAGCATCTGGTTGATCCGGTGGCGCTCCATCAGTTCCACGGCCTCGACCGCCAGGTGATCCGGCGCGATCGTGCGCGGGTCGCGCGTCATGACTTCGGTGATCGGCAGCGTGCGGAAGTCGCCGTCGCGCGCGAGCACGCGGCGCAGGTCGCCGTCCGTGAAGATGCCGACGACCTTGCCGTCGGCGTCGACCACGGCCGTCATGCCGAGGCGCTTCGCGGTGATCTGGAACAGCGCGTCCGACAGCGTCGCGTTCAGCCCGACGGAGGGGACGTCGTCGCCCGAGCGCATCACGTCGCGCACGTAGGTGAGCAGGCGCCGGCCGAGCGCGCCGCCCGGATGCGAGCGCGCGAAATCTTCCGAGCCGAAGCCGCGCGCATCGAGCACGGCGACGGCGAGCGCATCGCCGAGCGCGAGCGCGGCGGTCGTGCTCGCGGTGGGCGCGAGGTTCAGCGGGCACGCTTCCTTCGACACCGCGGCGTTCAGGTTCACGTCGGCGAGCGTGCCGAGGCTCGACCCCGCGCGGCCCGTGATCGCGATCAGCTTCGCGCCGATCCGCTTCACGAGCGGCAGGATCGCGACGAGTTCTTCCGATTCGCCGGAATAGGAGATGCCGATGAAGACGTCGTCGGAGGTGACCATCCCGAGGTCGCCGTGGCTGGCCTCGGCAGGGTGGACGAAGAAGGCCGGCGTACCGGTGCTGGCCAGCGTGGCCGCGATCTTGCGGGCGATGTGCCCCGATTTGCCGATCCCGGAGACCACGACGCGGCCGCGGCAGCCGAGCAGCAGCGCAACGGCCTGGACGAAGCCGCCGTCGAGCTGGTCGCGCAGCGCGCGCACGGCGTCCGCCTCGATGTCGAGCACGTCGCGGGCGAGCGCGAGCGCCCGATCATCATTGATTTTCGCTATCATGCGCGGAGTATAGCAAAGGCGTTTGTTCGCCGCGCCGCGCCTTCGGACTCGTCCGACGTCGCCTGTCCACCGCCACCACCCGCGCCCGCATTGCCGTGGCCCCGACGAACGAGGACGCTTCGCCTGTGATTTCCCCGCTCGAAATGACCCTGCTGCTGCTGCTGGCCTCGGTGGTGGGCGTCGTCGTATTCCGCTCGCTGAACCTGCCGCCGATGCTCGGCTACCTGACCGTCGGCATCCTGGTCGGCCCGCACGCGTTCGGCGTCGCGGCGGATCTCGAACGGGCCGAGCACCTCGCGGAGTTCGGCGTGGTGTTCCTGATGTTTTCGATCGGCCTCGAATTCTCGCTCGCGAAGCTGAGGGCGATGCAGCGGCTCGTGTTCGGGCTCGGCCTGCTGCAGGTCGTCGCGACCCTCGTGCTCGCGCTCGTGCTCGGCGTGCTGTTCGAGCGCTGGGTGCACATCACGTGGCAGGGCAGCATCGCGCTCGGCGGCGCGCTCGCGATGTCGTCGACGGCGATCGTGTCGAAGATGCTCGCCGAGCGGCTCGAGATCGAGACGGAGCACGGCCGCAACATCTTCGGCGTGCTGCTGTTCCAGGATCTCGCGGTCGTGCCGCTGCTGATCGTGATCGCCGCGTTCGGCGCCGAATCGTCGAAGGACCTCGCGATCACGCTCGGCTTCGCGGCGCTGAAGATCGTGATCGCGCTCACGCTGCTGCTGGTCATCGGCCAGCGTTTCATGACGCGCTGGCTCAACGTCGTCGCGCGGCGCCGCTCGCAGGAGCTGTTCGTGCTGAACCTGCTGCTCGTCACGCTCGGCGCCGCGTTCGTCACCGACCGCTTCGGCCTGTCGCTCGCGCTCGGCGCGTTCATCGCGGGGATGCTCATTTCCGAGACGCCGTTCCGCCATCAGGTGGAGGAGGACATCAAGCCGTTCCGCGACGTGCTGCTCGGCCTGTTCTTCGTGACGACGGGGATGCTGCTCGACCCGCGCGTGATCTGGGAGCATCCGTTGATCGTGCTCGGCTTTTTCGTCGGGCAGATCCTGTTCAAGGCGACGATGATCGCGGGGCTCGCACGGCTGTTCGGCGCGACGCCGGGCGTTGCGATGCGCACGGGGATCGGCCTCGCGCAGGCCGGCGAATTCGGCTTCGTGCTGCTGAACCTGATCCTCGACCGGCATCTCGTCGATTCGACGCTGCTGCAGGCGATCCTCGCGTCGATGCTGCTGTCGATGCTCGCCGCGCCGTTCCTGATCCAGAACGCCGACCGCATCGTGATGCGGCTGTCGTCGACGGAGTGGATGCAGCAATCGCTGCAGATGACGCGGATCGCGACGCAAAGCCTCAAGCAGCGCGGCCACGTGATCATCTGCGGCTATGGCCGCGCGGGCCAGAACCTGGCGCGCATGCTCGAGCAGGAAGGCATTTCGTACGTCGCGCTCGACCTCGATCCCGATCGCGTGAGCGCGGCCGCGACGGCCGGCGAATCGGTCGTGTTCGGCGACGCGGCGCGCCGCGAGTCGCTGCTCGCGGCCGGTATCCACCGTGCGGCGGCCGTCGCGATCACCTACGCGAACACGCCGTCCGCGCTGCGGGTGCTGCACCACGTGCACGAGCTCGAGCCGACGCTGCCGGCGATCGTGCGCACCGTCGACGATGCCGATCTGGAGAAGCTGCTCGCGGCCGGCGCGACCGAGGTGATTCCGGAGATCGTCGAAGGCAGCCTGATGCTCGCGTCGCATACGCTGGTGCTGGTCGGCGTGCCGATGCGCAAGGTCGTGCGGCGCGTCGAGGAGATGCGCGACGAGCGCTACAGCCTGCTGCGCGGCTATTTCCGCGGCGCGGACGACGCGGACGACGACGATCACGAGCAGGTGCGGCTACAATCGGTGCCGGTCGACGCGCGCGCGGACGCGGTCGGGCGTTCGCTGGAAGAACTCGGGCTGTACGCACTCGGGCTGGAAGTCACGGCGATCCGCCGGCACGGCATCCGCGGCGTCGAACCCGATCCGCAGACCAAGCTGCGCGCGAGCGACATCGTGGTGCTGCGCGGGTTGCCCGAGGCGCTCGCGCTCGCGGAGGAGCGGTTGTCGCGCCATCGGCGCGATCCGCCGGCCGCGGCTGCGTGAGCCGCGAATCACAACCTGACCCGTATTGATCAGAAACGGTGCCCGATCTTCGCGCACCGTTTTTTTCGGAGAGTTTCATGCCGCATTCGTCGTCGGGCGCACCGCTCGATCCGGTCGCCTTCATTCACAGCCAGATCCGCACGGTGCCCGACTGGCCGCAGCCGGGCGTGCAGTTCCGCGACATCACGACGCTGCTGCAGAGCCCGAAGGCGCTGCGCATCCTCGTCGACCTGTTCGTCGAACGCTATGTCGATGCGAAGCTCGATTACGTCGCGGGCCTCGATGCGCGCGGCTTCATCATCGCGCCGATCGTCGCGTACGAGCTGAGCGTCGGCTTCGTGCCGATCCGCAAGGTCGGCAAGCTGCCGTACAAGACCCGTTCGGAATCGTACGACCTCGAATACGGCAGCGCGACGGTCGAGATCCACGAAGATGCGTGCCGCCCCGGCGACCGCGTGATCATCATGGACGACCTGATCGCGACCGGCGGCACGATGATGGCGGGGCGCAACCTGCTGCAGCGGCTCGGCGCGGTGGTCGTCGAAGGCGCGGCGATCATCGACCTGCCGGATCTCGGCGGCTCGGCGCTGCTGCGCAATGCCGGCCTGCCCGTCTATACCGTTACCGAATTCCCCGGCCACTGAACGCCGGTCCTGCCGCGGCTTGCCGCCCCGGCTTGCGCGGGTTCACGCCTGGTTCACGCTTGGCTCACGTTACGCAGCGAGGTCACGATGCCCAACTTCATGCTGTTTCTCGCCACGTCGATCGCGATCACGTTCGCGCCGGGGCCCGACAACCTGCAGGTGCTCGCACGCGGCATCTCGCAGGGCCGCGCGGCCGGCTTCGTCGCCGCGCTCGGCTTCACGGCGGGGATCCTGTTCCACACGACGCTCGCGGCGCTCGGCGTCGCGGCCGTGCTGCGTTCGTCGCCGGTCGCGTTCCAGATCCTGAAGCTCGCGGGCGCCGCGTACCTCGTGTGGATCGGCATCAAGGCGCTGCGCAGCCAGGGCCTCGCGAACGCGCATGCGCGCCCGCCGCAGCCGCTCGGCGCGATTTTCCGGCAGAGCGTGATCGGCAACCTGATGAACCCGAAGGTCACGCTGTTCTTCGTCGTGTTCCTGCCGCAGTTCGTCGATCCGCACGGCGCGCAGGG
Source organism: Burkholderia sp. NRF60-BP8 (assembly GCF_001522585.2). Taxonomy (NCBI): domain Bacteria; kingdom Pseudomonadati; phylum Pseudomonadota; class Betaproteobacteria; order Burkholderiales; family Burkholderiaceae; genus Burkholderia; species Burkholderia sp. NRF60-BP8. Next base: position 3,005,758 of record NZ_CP013373.1, on the reverse strand, counting down.
CGTGACGCTGCAGATGTTCGAGCTCGGCGCGCTGTTCATGCTGCAGACGGCCGCGGTCTTCTCGCTGTTCGGCGTCGGCGCGGGCATGATCGGCGCGTGGCTGAAGCGTCGCCCGCAGGTCGGTGTGTGGCTCGACCGGATCGCCGGCGCGACGTTCATCGCGATCGGCATTCGCGTCGCGCTGAAGGATTGAGCGAGATGACGTTTCCGTGCATCGCGGCCGCGCGCCGCTTCGATCCGGCCGCGCACCTGCGTTTCGAGATCGCCGGCCAGGCGGTCGGCTGGGTGCGCCGCCAGGACGTCGCCAGGCTCGCGCGCTGGCCCGACGTGTTCGAGCTGACCGGCGAGCGGGTCGTGCTGTCGGCGCGCTACGATTCGGTCGACGCGCGCAGCATGGCGCTGGCCGGCGCGATCGGCGCGCTCGCCGCCGAAGGCGCGATTCCCGGCTGGCGCGACGAGATCTACGCGATCCGCAATCGCTTCGACGATCCGCCGCTCGCCTACATCGAGCGCGCCGCGTCGCGCTTCTTCGGCACGCAGACCTATGCGGTGCACCTGAACGGCATCGTAGAATATGCGGTTGCACCGGGGTCGCCCGCTGCACCGAAAATGTGGCTCGGCCGCCGCAGCGCGACCAAGGCCACCGACCCCGGCATGCTCGACAACGTCGTCGCGGGCGGCATCGGCTGGGGCCTGGGCGTTCACGAGACGCTCATCAAGGAGTGCTGGGAAGAGGCTGGCATGCCGGCGGAACTCGCGGCACGCGCGATTGCGGGCCGGGCAGTGCAGGTGTTGTGCTCGCTGCCGGAAGGCACGCAATCCGAACTGATCTTCGTGTACGACCTGCCGCTGCCGCGCGACTTCGCGCCGCACAACCAGGACGGCGAAGTGGCCGAGCATCTGCTGGCCGGCGTGCCCGAAGTGATTGCCTGGCTGCGCGAAGGCCGCGCGACGATGGACGCGAGCCTCGCGATGCTCGACACGTTGCTGCGCCATCGCTGGCTGGCGGCGGCCGACGCCGCGGGCATCGACGCGCTGTTCACGGCGGCCGCATAGCGCGCCCCATGCGGGGCCTGCGCGTGCGCGTGGCGCGTGGCGCGGCCGAACGAGCGCCAATTTGACGAATACCGAAACGAAGGGAGTAGCGGTCATGCCGACCGATCACAGCTTTATCTTGAAACTGTCGTGCCCCGACCGGCACGGCATCGTCCATGCGGTCTCGGGCTTCCTGTTCGAGCGCAGCAACAACATCCTCGATTCCGCGCAGTTCGGCGACAGCCGCACCGGCGAGTTCTTCATGCGCGTGCACTTCGAGCAGGACGGCGGCGGCGTGGATGCCGCGTCGGCGCTCGACACGCTTCGCAAGGAATTCGCGCCGCTCGCCGAACAGTTCTCGATGCGCTGGGAGCTGCACGATGCGGCCGTGAAGCCGCGCGTCGTGATCATGGTGTCGAAGATCGGCCACTGCCTGAACGACCTGCTGTTCCGCTATCGCACCGGCCAGTTGCCGATCGAGATTCCGGCGATCGTGTCGAATCACAAGGAGTTCTACCAGCTCGCCGCGAGCTACAACATTCCGTTCCATCACTTCCCGCTGGTCGGCGGTTCGTCCGATGCCGCGAAGGCGGCGCAGGAAGCGCGCGTGCTGGAAGTGATCGACGAGCATCAGGCCGATCTCGTCGTGCTCGCGCGCTACATGCAGATCCTGTCGCCGAACATGTGCGAGCAGCTCGCCGGGCGCGCGATCAACATCCACCATTCGTTCCTGCCGAGCTTCAAGGGCGCGAAGCCTTACTACCAAGCGTTCGACCGCGGCGTGAAGCTGATCGGCGCGACCGCGCACTACGTGACGACCGATCTCGACGAAGGCCCGATCATCGAGCAGGAAGTCGAGCGCGTCGACCACAGCATGACGCCCGACCAACTGACCGCGATCGGCCGCGACGTCGAGTGCGTGACGCTCGCGCGCGCGGTGAAGTGGCATGTCGAGCACCGGATCGTGCTGAACGGGACGAAGACGGTCGTGTTCCGCTGATCCGCCGGCCCGAAAGGTCGGCCCCACGAGCAAAAACGCCGCGCCCTTCGGGGCGCGGCGTTTTTTATCGCCGTCGGCGAGCGGGCGGCTTCAGATCAGCCGCAGCAGGTGCAGCTCGCGTTTCAGGTACGCGTAGAAGATCGGCGCGGCGATCACGCCCGGCAGCCCGAACGCGGCTTCCATGATCAGCATCGCGAGCAGCAGCTCCCACGCGCGCGACTCGATCTGGCCGCCGATGATCTTCGCGTTCAGGAAATATTCGAGCTTGTGGATGATCACGAGGAACGCGAGCGACGCGATCGCGGTGCCCATGCTGACCGACAGCGACACCGCGACGATCAGCGTGTTCGAGATCAGGTTGCCGATCACCGGCAGCAGGCCGACGATGAACGTGACCAGCACGAGCGTTTTCGACAGCGGCAGCCGCTGGTGGAAGATCGGCAGCGCGACGAGCAGGTAGATGCCGGTGAAGGCCGCGTTGATCGCGGAGATCTTGATCTGCGCGAACACGATGCGGCGGAACGCATCGGCGAAGCGCGACACGCGCGTGACGAGCGCGGTCGACAGCGGCCGGCGCACCTTGCCCTGCTCGACGCCGATCGCGATCATCGCGCCGATGATCATCCCGAACAGCACGTGGCCGAAGCCGCGCGCCACGCTCTTGCCGCTTTGCTGGAGCTGGTCCATGTGCGAATGCATCAGCACGGCCGCCTTCGTCTTCATCTGTTCGACGTCGACGGGCAGCAGGTTCGCGATCCACGCCGGCGTGCGTGCGCGCGTCTGTTCGACGATCTGCATCAACTGGTCGAGCAGGCTCTGCAGGTTCGGCACCGTGTGCTCGAAATGCTCGATGATGCCGATCGTCAGGCCGGTGAGCCCGCCGACGATCGCGATCGACAGCAGCACGACGGCGACCCAGCGCGCGCGCATGCTGGTGGTATGGCGCTCGATCACGGGCGCGATCGTGTGGATCAGCTGATAGACGAGCAGGCCGGCCAGCATCCCGCCGAGCAGCCGCAGCTCGAGGACGAGCCACATCATGGCGAGCGCGAAGAGGTAGCTGCCGATCTCGAGCGCCGACAGCTTCGGCAGGCTCAAGTCGCTCGTCAGCCGCACACTGCGCAGGTGCGGCTCGCGGTTCTGCGTGTCGCGCGACTCTTGTTGCTTCTCCATCGTGGATTCCTGTCGTCGGTGTGTCGGGCCGCGCAGTGCGAGGCAGAGCGCCGGTCGCCCGATGCCGGTCGCCCGGCGCCGCACCGGATTGGTGCGGATGGCGAACCTTACGACCGTAAAGTATAGCTGCCATTATGGTCCGCAAACGGGCCGTTTGGCGCGTGGTGTAAACGCAGAAGGGAAAACGAGGGGGCGGTCTGCCGTCGACGCGCGCGCGGCCGGGCGCCGCGCGCGGGGAAGGGGGGAACCGGCGGACCGGGGTCAGCCTGCCGCGACTTTGCGGGTCGGGCGCTTGAGCAGCGGCGCGAGGTACTTGCCGGTGAAGCTCGCCTTCGTCTTCGCGACCTGCTCGGGCGTGCCCTGCGCGATGATCTGGCCGCCGCCGGCGCCGCCTTCGGGGCCGAGGTCGATCACCCAGTCGGCCGTCTTGATCACGTCGAGGTTGTGCTCGATGATCACGACCGTGTTGCCCTGGTCGCGCAGCCGGTGGATCACTTCCAGCAGCAGCGCGATGTCGTGGAAGTGCAGGCCGGTGGTCGGCTCGTCGAGGATGTACAGCGTGCGGCCGGTGTCGCGCTTGGAGAGCTCCAGCGACAGCTTCACGCGCTGCGCCTCGCCGCCCGACAGCGTCGTGGCCGACTGGCCGAGGCGGATGTAGCCGAGGCCGACGTCGAGCAGCGTCTTCAGCTTGCGCGCGATGACCGGCACCGCGCTGAAGAACTCGTACGCGTGCTCGACCGTCATGTCGAGCACTTCGCTGATGTTCTTGCCCTTGTATTGCACTTCGAGCGTTTCGCGGTTGTAGCGCTTGCCGTGGCACACGTCGCACGGCACGTAGACGTCCGGCAGGAAGTGCATCTCGACCTTCAGCACGCCGTCGCCCTGGCACGATTCGCAGCGGCCGCCTTTCACGTTGAACGAGAAGCGGCCCGGATCGTAGCCGCGCTCCTTCGCGGTCGGCACGCCCGAGAACAGCTCGCGGATCGGCGTGAACAGGCCCGTGTACGTGGCCGGGTTCGAGCGCGGCGTGCGGCCGATCGGCGACTGGTCGACGTTGATCACCTTGTCGAAGTGCTCGAGGCCCTCGATTGCCTCGTGCGGCGCCGGCTCGGCAGCCGAACCGTACAGGTGGCGCGCGACCGCGTGATACAGCGTGTCGTTGATCAGCGTCGACTTGCCGGAGCCCGACACGCCGGTGATGCAGGTCAGCAGCCCGACCGGCAGTTCGAGATCGACGTGCTTCAGGTTGTTGCCGTGCGCGTCGACGATGCGCAGCATCCGTTCCGGATCGGGCGCGAGCCGCTCGTCCGGGTACTCGATGACGCGCTTGCCGAGCAGGTACTGGCCGGTCAGCGATTGGGGGTTCGACTGCACCTGCTTCGGTGTGCCTTCGGCGACCACGATGCCGCCGTGCTCGCCCGCGCCGGGGCCCATGTCGACGACGTAGTCGGCCGTGCGGATCATGTCCTCGTCGTGCTCGACGACGATCACCGAGTTGCCGAGGTCGCGCAGATGCTTGAGCGTCGCGATCAGGCGGTCGTTGTCGCGTTGATGCAGCCCGATCGACGGCTCGTCGAGCACGTACATCACGCCCGTGAGGCCCGAGCCGATCTGCGACGCGAGCCGGATCCGCTGCGCCTCGCCGCCCGACAGCGTTTCGGCGCTGCGCTCGAGCGACAGGTAATCGAGGCCGACGTTGTTCAGGAACGTCAGGCGCGCGACGATTTCCTTGATCACCTTGTCGGCGATCTCGCGCTTCGCGCCTTCGAGCGTCAGCCCGTCGAAATAGCCGAGCGCGTCGCGCAGCGGCCAGCCGCTGATTTCATAGATGCCGCGCGCGTGGTCGCCGGTGCCGATCCGCACGTGGCGCGCCTCGCGGCGCAGGCGCGTGCCGTCGCACGACGGGCACGGCTGGTTGTTCTGGTATTTCGACAGCTCTTCGCGCACCGCGACCGAATCGGTCTCGCGGTAGCGACGCTCGAGATTCGGGATGATCCCCTCGAACACGTGCTCGCGGATCGTCGTGCGGCCGCGCTCGTTGATGTACGAGAACGGGATCGTCTGCTTGCCCGAACCGAACAGCAGCACCTTCCGGATCTTTTCGGGCAGATCCTCGAACGCGGCGTCGATGTCGAATTCGTAGAAGGCCGCGAGGCTCTGCAGCATCTGGAAGTAGAACTGGTTGCGGCGGTCCCAGCCCTTCACGGCGCCGGCGGCGAGCGACAGCGACGGGTGCGCGACGACCCGCTTCGGGTCGAAGAACGTGATCTGACCGAGGCCGTCGCATTCCGGGCACGCGCCCATCGGGTTGTTGAACGAGAACAGGCGCGGCTCGAGCTCCTGCAGCGAGTACGAGCAGACCGGGCACGCGAACTTCGAGCTGAACAGGTGCTCGCGGTCGGTATCCATCTCGAGCGCGATCGCGCGGCCGTCGGCGAGGCGCAGCGCCGTCTCGAACGATTCGGCGAGCCGCTGCTTCATGTCCGGGCGCACCTTCAGGCGATCGACGACGACGTCGATCGTGTGCTTGTCGTTCTTCTTCAGCTTTGGCAGCGACTCGACCTCGTAGATCTTCGCGACGCCTTCGTTCGCGGCGCCGCCGCCCGAGCGCACGCGAAAGCGCACGAAGCCCTGCGCCTGCATCTCCTCGAACAGCTCCGCGTGCTCGCCCTTGCGGTTCGCGACGACCGGCGCGAGGATCATCAGCTTGGTTTCCTCGGGCAGCGCGAGCGCCGCGTCGACCATCTGCGACACGCTCTGCGCCTCGAGCGGGATGTCGTGGTCGGGGCAGTACGGCGTGCCGACACGTGCGTACAAAAGTCGCAGGTAATCGTGGATTTCGGTGACCGTGCCGACGGTCGAACGCGGATTGTGGGACGTTGCCTTCTGCTCGATCGAGATCGCCGGCGACAGCCCCTCGATCAGGTCGACGTCGGGCTTCTCCATCAGTTGCAGGAACTGGCGGGCGTATGCGGACAGGCTTTCCACGTAGCGGCGCTGGCCTTCGGCATAAAGGGTGTCGAACGCGAGCGACGACTTGCCCGATCCGGACAACCCGGTAATCACGACCAGCTTGTGGCGCGGCAGGTCGAGATTGACGTTTTTCAGGTTGTGGGTGCGCGCCCCACGGATGCGGATCTGTTCCATGAACCTGGCGAAAATGGAGGGAACCAAACCTGCTACTATAACGGCTTTTCGAGACCGTCGTTTACGGCCCTCAGCCTTTACAGCAGGTGGCAGCAAGGCGACGCCTGCGCCGGGGAAAGCGGTCGCGCCGCACGTTCCGGGCGGCCCGCGGGCCGCCTGCATCCGGCCCCGACGTGTCGCCCGAAAGGCCGCCCGGCCGCCGGTCCTGATCTTCCGCCGCCCGCTGCCGGGCGGACATTCCGATCATTCGAAATTCATTCCCGATGTCCAATCCGTCTGCCACGTCTTCCCGCATGACCGCGCCCGAACTGCGCGCGACCACGTCGCTCGCGGCGATCTTCGCGCTGCGCATGCTCGGCCTGTTCATGATCATGCCGGTGTTCTCGGTCTACGCGAAAACCATCCCGGGCGGCGACAACGTGCTGCTCGTCGGGGTCGCGCTCGGGGCCTACGGCGTCACGCAGTCGCTGTTCTACATCTTCTACGGCTGGGCGTCCGACAAGTTCGGCCGCAAGCCGGTGATCGCCACGGGCCTCGTGATCTTCGCGCTCGGCAGCTTCGTCGCCGCGTTCGCGCACGACATCACGTGGATCATCGTCGGCCGCGTGATCCAGGGGATGGGCGCGGTGTCGTCCGCGGTGCTCGCGTTCATCGCCGACCTGACCTCCGAGCAGAACCGCACGAAGGCGATGGCGATGGTCGGCGGCTCGATCGGCGTGTCGTTCGCGGTCGCGATCGTCGGTGCGCCGATCGTGTTCCACTGGGTCGGGATGAGCGGGCTGTTCGCGATCGTCGGCGTGCTGTCGATCCTCGCGATCGGCGTCGTGCTGTGGATCGTGCCCGACGCGGCCAAGCCCGTGCACGTGCCCGCGCCGTTCGCCGAGGTGCTGCACAACGCCGAGCTGCTGCGCCTGAACTTCGGCGTGCTGGTGCTGCATGCGACGCAGACGGCGCTGTTCCTCGTCGTGCCGCGCCTGCTGGTGGACGGCGGGCTGCCGGTCGCCGCGCACTGGAAGGTCTACCTGCCGGTGATGGGGCTCGCGTTCGTGATGATGGTGCCGGCGATCATCGTCGCGGAAAAGCGGGGCAAGATGAAGCCGGTGCTGCTCGGCGGCATTCTGGCTATCCTGATCGGCCAATTGTTGCTCGGCAGCGCACCGCATACCATTCTGATTGTGGCGGCGATCCTGTTCGTGTACTTCCTCGGGTTCAACATCCTGGAAGCGTCGCAGCCGTCGCTCGTGTCGAAGCTCGCGCCGGGTTCGCGCAAGGGCGCGGCCACGGGTGTCTACAACACCACGCAGTCGGTCGGGCTCGCGCTCGGCGGCATCGTGGGCGGCTGGCTGCTCAAGCACGGCGGCGCGAATACGGTGTTCTACACGTGTTCGGGGCTCGTTGCCGCGTGGCTTATAATCGCGGCCAGCATGAAAGCGCCGCCGCGCAAGGCCTGAATCTGATCGTCGGGCAGGCGCGGGCGGCGTTCGCCGGCTAGCCCGGCGGGCCGCTCGGACGGCTTTCGCGGGCGGCCCCGCATCGAATTTACTGGAGAAACACATGGCATCCGTCAACAAGGTCATCCTCGTCGGCAATCTCGGCGCCGATCCTGAAGTCCGTTACCTGCCGAGCGGCGACGCGGTTGCGAACATCCGTCTCGCGACGACCGATCGGTACAAGGACAAGGCAAGCGGCGATTTCAAGGAAATGACCGAGTGGCATCGCGTCGCGTTCTTCGGCCGTCTGGCGGAAATCGTCAGCGAATACCTGAAGAAGGGTTCGTCGGTCTATATCGAAGGCCGCATCCGTACGCGCAAGTGGCAGGGTCAGGACGGCCAGGATCGTTACTCGACCGAAATCGTCGCCGAACAGATGCAGATGCTCGGCGGCCGTGGTGGTTCGGGCGGCGGCGGTGGCGGCGGTGACGAAGGCGGTTATGGCGGCGGCTACGGTGGTGGCGGCGGCGGTCGCGGCGAGCAGGCGGAGCGCGGTGGTGGCGGCGGCCGTGCTGGCGGCGCGGCGCGTGGCGGTGCGGGTGGCGGCGGCCAGAGCCGTCCGAGCGCGCCGGCAGGCGGCGGCTTCGACGAGATGGATGACGATATTCCGTTCTGATCGCAAGTCGCACCCCGCATCACGATGGGCCCGAATGTCCGCGTCAAGCCAGTCGCTTGGCCCGGGTTTTCGGGCCTTGCTTCGTTTACGTCGCGCATACCCGTCGCGCTCGGGACGAAACGTGGCTGACGCACTTCCCGACCTCATCGCTCCCCGTCTCGACGTCCTGTTCTGCGGGATCAATCCCGGCCTGATCGCGGCCGCGAGCGGCCATCACTTCGCGGGGAGAAACAACCGCTTCTGGCGCGTGATCCATCTCGCGGGTTTCACGCCGATGGAACTTGCGCCGCGGGACGATCGCGCGATACTCGGTTACGGCTGCGGGCTGACGACCGTGGTGCCGCGGCCCACCGCGCGTGCCGATCAGCTCTCGCGCGCGGAATTCGTGGCCGCGGCCGCCGCGTTCGAACGGAAGGTCGCGCAGCATGCACCGCGCTTCGTCGCGTTTCTCGGCAAGGCAGCGTATTCGGCGCTGTCGGGGCAGCGCGAAGTCGCGTGGGGTTCGCAGCCATCGCGCATCCGGCAAGCGCGAGTGTGGGTGCTGCCCAACCCCAGCGGGAGAAACCTCGCATTCGCGCTCGACGATCTGGTCGATGCGTATCGTGAGCTTCGTCTCGTGGCGACGGCAGAGAAGCACGATGCGACGCAGTAAGACCGCGGATCCATGGCCAGGCACCATCGTGCCGCGCGCATTCTTCAACCGCATGGCCACCGAGGTGGCGCCGCAACTGCTCAACAAGATCCTCGCGGCCGCGGACGGCCGGGCCGGCCGCATCGTCGAAGTGGAAGCGTATGCGGGCGCGCTCGATCCGGCCGCGCACACCTATCGCGGCAAGACGCCGCGCAATGCGACGATGTTCGGGCCGCCCGGGCACTTCTACGTTTATTTCACGTACGGCATGCACTGGTGCTGCAACTGCGTGTGCGGCCCGGACGGCGCGGGAACGGGCGTGCTGATCCGTGCGCTGGAGCCGCTGCACGGGCTCGAACGAATGCGTGCGGCGCGGCCGCCGCGCACGCGCGATCGCGACCTGTGCCGTGGGCCGGCGCGGTTGACGCAGGCGATGGGGATCGGCGGCGCGCAGGACGGCGTCGACCTGGTCGGCGCGCATGACGGGTTCGCGATCGTCGACGACGGGATGGCGCCGCCCGCGGATCTGGCGGGCGGGCCGCGCGTCGGCATTCGCGTCGGCCAGGATCTGCCGTGGCGGTGGAGCGTGCCCGGCAACCGGTACGTATCGGGCGCGGCGCCGCGCACGTGACGGGTGCCGCGCCCAGTTCGCGTCCACTTCGCGCCCAATTCGACCCGCGTCACGCCGCCGCCATGATTGACCGGCTAAGCTGGCCGTTTCGACGTTTCGATCGAGGGGACACCATGCGGCGGGTCGTATTCAACCAGAAGGGCGGCGTGGGCAAGTCGACGATCGTCTGCAACCTGGCGGCGATCAGTGCGAGCGAAGGATTGCGCACGCTCGTCATCGATCTCGACGCGCAGGCGAACTCGACGCGCTACCTGCTCGGCGACGCCGCGGCCGATGCGCAACCGGGCGTCGCCGGCTTCTTCGAAACCGCGCTGACCTTCAACTTCCGTCCGGTCGACATCGCGTCGTTCATCCACGCGACCCCGTTCGACGGGCTCGACGTGATGCCCGCGCATCCGGATCTCGACACGCTGCACGGCAAGCTCGAATCGCGCTACAAGATCTACAAGCTGCGCGACGCGCTGAACGAGCTCGACATGTACGACGCCGTGTACATCGACACGCCGCCCGCGCTGAATTTCTATACGCGCTCGGCGCTGATCGCGGTCGAACGCTGCCTGATCCCGTTCGACTGCGACGATTTCTCGCGCCGCGCGCTGTACACGCTGCTCGAGAACGTGAAGGAAATCCAGCAGGACCACAACGCGGCGCTCGAGGTGGAAGGGATCGTCATCAACCAGTTCCAGCCCCGCGCGAGTCTGCCGCAACGGCTGGTCGACGAGCTCGTCGACGAAGGGCTGCCGGTACTCGCGTCGCGGTTGTCCGCGTCGGTGAAGATCCGCGAATCGCATCAGCAGTCGACGCCGGTGATCCATCTCGAGCCGACGCACAAACTGGCGCAGGAGTTTCGCGCGCTGCATCGCGAACTGGCGGGCTGATCCCGCGCCCGACCGCGTCGACGGGAGCCGCTTCAAGCGGCCTTTTTTATCGCTCCCGTAATTCGTCCGATTATTGAATTCGGTATTAATAATGTAGAAAACGATTTCATAAAGAATCCAGAAAAACGGTTACATGGGTGGTCGCTGAATTCCCAATGAGGGCCGGTTTTCTAATAAGCAGAATAATGAATTGGTAAATATTGCGCGACATCATGTTGCGCTATGCTGTAAAAAGGTAAAAAAGCATTGCGGGTCGGAGCAAGCGATATCACGGCCACGACGTCGACGCGCCGGGGGCTTCGCAGGCGCCCCAAAGGGTAATAAGGGTTTATACCTATCATTAATGCCACTTAATTGACAATTAATCGCTCTAAAATGGCTTCCTTCAACCACCCGTGCACAAAAAGGTGACGGGTTGTCAATAAGGAAGCAGCTGTCGATCAAGCTTCCATTTTTCTTCAAGTCGTCTCTCGCATTGCTAACAGGAGCGTGCCCGATGTCCGTATTTGCCCCCGAAAAACTCGCCGCCGATTATCAATCCGGTATCGCCGCCTGGTTCGCGATCGCCCGTCCGGCGATCCACGGTTTCGAAGCCGTCGTCGAACTCAACCTGCAGGCGGCCCGGACGGCGCTCGAGGAATACGAGGACAAGCTGAAGAACGCGTTCAACGGCAACAACCCGGCCGCAGGCTTCGCGCAGCAGGTGGCCGCGCCGCAGGAAGCGGCCGGCAAGGTCGTGTCGTACGGCCGCCATCTGTTCGACATCGCGGTGTCGACGCAGTCCGAATGGGCGAAGGTCGCGCAGGCGCAGTACGAGCAGAACGACAAGCGCCTGAAGGACGTGCTCGGCGAACTGTCGAAGCATGCGCCGGCCGGCTCGGCGCCGGTGGTGGCCGCGCTGAATTCGGCGCTGTCCGCGGCGAGCGCCGCGGCCGACTCCGTGCGTGCGGCGACGGGGCAGGCGCTCGAAGCGGCGCAGAGCGGCTTCGATGCGGTCAGCGAAACGGCCGCGCGCGGCGCCAAGCAGACGGCGGCCGCTGCCCGCAAGGACGCAGCGGCTGCGCGCGAATCGGCAGCGTAACCGCGTGAGTGCGTGTCGCGCGCAGGCGCGACACGATTGACCGGCGCCGGATGGCGCCGGACGCCGCGTGTGCCACGCGGGGTCCGGCGAACGCCCGGTGCGCCGCAAGACGACCGTGCACGGTTGCCCGTGCCGCGGTGTGCCGTGCCGCCGGTGCGAACGGATGTTGCCCGCCATGCGGCGGCATGCGACCGCGCTCGCGCCGGATGGCCCGACGCACGCCATCGCCACGTGCAGCCGCCTCGTGCCGGCGTCGGAACGACGAACTGATTTCAATGCAGGGATTGAACATGACGGATGTAGTGATCGTATCGGCCGCGCGGACCGCGGTCGGCAAATTCGGCGGCTCGCTGGCGAAGATTGCGGCGCCGGAACTGGGCGCGACGGTGATCCGCGCAGTGCTGGAGCGTGCGGGCGTGAAGCCCGAGCAGGTCAGCGAAGTGATCATGGGGCAGGTGCTGACGGCCGGCTCCGGGCAGAACCCGGCGCGGCAGTCGCTGATCAAGGCGGGGCTGCCGAACGCCGTGCCGGGGATGACGATCAACAAGGTGTGCGGCTCGGGGCTGAAGGCCGTGATGCTGGCGGCGAACGCGATCGTCGCGGGCGACGCGGACATCGTGGTCGCGGGCGGCCAGGAGAACATGAGCGCGGCGCCGCACGTGCTGCCGGGCTCGCGCGACGGGTTCCGGATGGGCGACGCGAAGCTGGTCGACACGATGATCGTCGACGGGCTGTGGGACGTGTACAACCAGTACCACATGGGCATCACGGCGGAGAACGTCGCGAAGGAATACGGGATCACGCGCGAAGCGCAGGACGCGTTCGCGGCGCTGTCGCAGAACAAGGCGGAAGCCGCGCAGAAGGCCGGGCGCTTCGACGACGAGATCGTGCCGGTGTCGATTCCGCAACGCAAGGGCGAGCCGCTGCAGTTCGCGACCGACGAGTTCGTGCGTCACGGCGTGACGGCGGAGTCGCTGGCCGGGCTGAAGCCGGCGTTCGCGAAGGACGGCTCGGTGACGGCGGCGAACGCGTCGGGGCTGAACGACGGCGCGGCGGCGGTGCTGGTGATGTCGGCGCAGAAGGCGGCGGCGCTGGGCCTGACGCCGCTCGCGCGGATCAAGGCGTACGCGAACGCGGGCGTGGATCCGAGCGTGATGGGCATGGGCCCGGTGCCGGCGTCGCGCCGTGCGCTGGAGCGCGCGGGCTGGACGCCGGGCGACCTGGACCTGATGGAGATCAACGAAGCGTTCGCGGCGCAGGCGCTGGCGGTGCACAAGCAGATGGGCTGGGACACGTCGAAGGTGAACGTGAACGGCGGCGCGATCGCGATCGGCCACCCGATCGGTGCGTCGGGCTGCCGGATCCTGGTGACGCTGCTGCACGAGATGGTCAAGCGCGACGCGAAGCGCGGGCTGGCGTCGCTGTGCATCGGCGGCGGGATGGGCGTCGCGCTCGCGGTCGAGCGCGCCTGAGCGGGGTGACGGTACGGTTCGCTTGCGGCGCGGGTCAGCGCCGCGGGTGAGCCGGGCGGTTTTCGCGCAAGACAGGCAGTCGACGATACGCGCGAGGTGCCGGTGCGTGCCGCGCCCGCGACGCGGGCGGATGCGCATCGAAGCGGCGGGGCGGCAGCATGTGCGATGCCGTCGCCCGGCCTTTCATCGATTACATTTTTTTGTCGGTAATTAATAGGATGACTAAGCGAATTGCAGTTGTGACAGGGGGGATGGGTGGCCTTGGCGAAGCGGTCAGCATCCGGTTGAACGACGCGGGTCACCGGGTAGTCGTCACGTATTCGCCGAACAACGCCAACGCGGACCGCTGGCTGACCGAGATGCATGCGGCCGGCCGCGCGTTCCATGCATACCCGGTGGACGTGGCCGATCACGACTCGTGCCGGCAATGCATCGAGAAGATCGTGCGGGACGTCGGCCCGGTCGACATTCTCGTGAACAACGCAGGCATCACGCGCGACATGACGCTGCGCAAGCTCGACAAGGTCAACTGGGACGCGGTGATCCGCACGAACCTCGACTCCGTGTTCAACATGACGAAGCCGGTGTGCGACGGCATGGTCGAGCGCGGCTGGGGCCGCATCGTCAACATCTCGTCGGTGAACGGCTCGAAGGGTTCGGTCGGCCAGACCAACTACGCGGCCGCGAAAGCCGGCATGCACGGCTTCACGAAGTCGCTCGCGCTCGAGGTCGCGCGCAAGGGCGTGACGGTGAACACGGTGTCGCCGGGCTATCTCGCGACGAAGATGGTCACCGCGATCCCGCAGGACATCCTCGACACGAAGATCCTCCCGCAGATTCCGGCGGGCCGGCTCGGCAAGCCCGAGGAAGTCGCGGCGCTGGTGGCCTACCTGTGCTCGGAGGAGGCCGGCTTCGTGACGGGCTCCAACATCGCGATCAACGGCGGTCAGCACATGCATTGACGCGCGGCGGCCCGCACGGCGTTCGAAGCCGTGCAGGCCGCGTTCCCCACTATCCCGCGCCGGAGCGGCGGCAGGCGCCGCTTCGGCCTTGCATTCCGGAGAACGCATGGGCGACACCTGGATGGGACTCGTGATCGGCGGCGCGGCGCTGGCCGTCGCGCTGGCGATGGCGATCTCGCTCTACTGGCTCGAGCGGCGCCGCGCGCGGCTGCTGCGGAACTTCGATCATCGCGATTGCTGGCTGGTCGCGTACGGCAAGTGCTTCGCGCGCAGGCCAGCGAGGCCGCTACGGCGCATGCGCGGCGCCCGCTGACGGCGGTGCTGGCGCGTCGCGATCGGCGAGCGACCGGTGAGCGACCAGTGAGTGGCCGAGTCCCGCGCGCATGCCGTCGGCAACGCGCGCGGGACGCGCGATCAGTCGTTCTTCTGGCTTTTTCCTGCCGACTCGCCCGAGTCGTTCTTGTGGAAGATCCGCTTCGTCGTGCGCTTGGTGGCTTCCCAGCCTTCGCGCGACGCATGGGCGACGCCGTGCCCGACCGCCTTCGCGGCGCTCGCGGTCGCGTGGCCGAAGCTGCGCGCCGCGTCGCCGGTCTTGTGCGCGGCTTCCTTCGAATCGCGCTTGATGTCCTGCTTCACTTCCGACATGTCCGCGTGCGCGAGCGGGCTGAGCAGCGCCGAAACGAGCGCGGCGCCAATGAACTGACGAACTTTCACGACCGGTTTCCTTGAGGTAAGCCTCTTCATCGAGGATTCGTGTGGCCGGCGGGCGCCGGTTGAAACGCGCCGGCGGCCGATGCGTCGAGCATCACCGTCGCGCGGCCGGACAGCAGCACGCGCTCGCCGCAGCGCAGCGCGAAGCCGTACAGGACCGAGCGGCCGTCGCCGCTCACGCGTTGCGCGTCGACGGTGAGCGGCTGCTCGACGGTGTCGAGCCGGTCGACGAACGCGTCGACGTTGCGCACGCTCGCGAGATAGCCGACCCGCGGGCGCGCTTCGTGCGCGCCGAGCAGCGCGCCGTGCACGGCCATCGCCTGCGCGGCGTATTCGATGCCGCAGACCGACGCGAGCCGCCCGTGCGCGCGCAGCGGGTTGTGCGGATCGCGGTGGCTCGTCGCGGTGCAGCGGATTCGTTCGGCATCCCACGCATCGACCGAATCGAGCACGCACATCGTGCCGACGTGCGGAATGTGCGCGGCAATCCACGCATGGTCGAGCGGCGGGGTCAAGAGGGCCGTTGCGGTCATGACGCGTGCTCCGCGACGGGTTCGGGCATCGCGACGTCGACCTGCACGCGCGTATCGGCCAGATAGTCGAGCACGACGCGCGTCGACCGCCGCGCGGCGAGCGCATCGAGCAGCGGCAGCACGCGGGCGGCCGGATTGCCGGCGCGCAGTGCGTCGAGTCCGGTATCGGCGAGCGTGGTCGCGGGGGCATCGGTGAGCTGCACGTCGATGCGGGCGAGCGTGCGCTCGCTTGCGTGCGGCGAGAGCACGAGCGCGACGCCGAACGCGTCGTCGATCGGCCGCACCGTGCGCAGCGGTTCCGGATAGTCGGTGTCGTACGCGATCAGCAGGCTCGGCACGCGATCGACGACGACCTGGCACAGGCTTTCGAGCAGGCCGGCGGCAAAGCTGCCGTCGTGCGCGCACAGGACGTTCGACGTCGCCGTCGAGCGGGTCGCGATGCTCCAGTAGCCGGCCGGGGCATTGTGCACCGAGTTGTGGAAGCGGGTCGGCGACAGCTGACGATCGTCGCCGGCCAGCGTTTCGCAGATCGCGTGGCAGTTCTGGCCGTCGCCGCCGGATGCGCTGAATACGGTCGCGAGCGTCGCGGCGTCGCGGCCGCTCGCGGCCACCGCTTCGTGGCCGACCGCGAGCGCGGCGCGCACGACGGGGCCCGTGCGACGCCGTTCGGCGGACGGCAGGCCGGCCGGCGGCGGCAGCTCGGTGCGGGCGGGCGCATAGGGCGCGCGGCCTGCGAGCACGTCGGCCGCGTGCGGCCAGTCGTTCAATCCCGGCCCGACGAGGCCGATGCTTTCGATGAAGGCGGTCAGTGTCATGGCGGACCTCAACGGCGGGCGTGATCGGCGCGGCCGAGGATCAGGCTGCAGTTCGTGCCGCCGAAGCCGAACGAGTTGGAGAGGACGGCGCGCACGCGCGTGTCGCGGCTCGCGAGCACGTAATCGGCTGCGAGCGCCGGGTCGGGCTGCGTCGTGTTGACGCCGGCCGGCACGAACTGCTCGCGCAGCGCGAGCGCGGCGACGATCGCCTCCAGCGCGCCGGCCGCGCCGAGCGTGTGGCCGGTCGCCCCTTTCGTCGAGCTGCACGGCGTGCGCGCGAACAGCGCGCCGATCGCACGGCTTTCCGCTGCATCGTTGCTCGGCGTCGCGGTGCCGTGCAGGTTCACGTAGTCGATATCGTCCGGGCCGAGGCCGGCGGACGCGAGCGCCTGCTCGATCGCGGCGCGCGCGCCGCGCCCTTCCGGATGCGGCGACGACATGTGGTGCGCGTCGCTCGATTCGCCGATGCCGAGCAGCAGGATCGCGTCGCCGTCGAGCGTGGCGGGCGGGGCGGAGACGCGCTCGACGAGCGCGAACGCGGCGGCCTCGCCGATCGAGATGCCGTCGCGCGCGACGTCGAACGGCCGGCACGGCCGGCGCGACAGCAGTTCGAGCGAATTGAAGCCGTACAGCGTGGTCAGGCACAGCGAATCGACGCCGCCGACGACGGCCGCGTCGATCAGCCCGGCTTCGATCATGCGGCGCGCGGAGCCGAACACCTTCGCGCCCGACGAGCACGCGGACGAGATCGCCATCGCCGGCCCGCGCAGCGCGAAATACGCGCGCACGAACGCGGCCGGCGAATACGGATTGTGCGTGTGTGCGTAGCGGAAGTCGGCCGGCAGCGCGCCGCTCGCCGGGTCGCGGCGCCGATACGCGCGCTCGGTTTCGAGGATGCCGGCCGTGCTCGTGCCGACGAACACGCCGACGCGTGCGGCGCCGTAGCGCGCGACGGCCGCCGCGACGCGTGCGTCGAAGCCGTCCTGCGTCAGGCCGAGTTGCGCGAGGCGGTTGTTGCGGCATTCGAAGTCGGCGAGATCGGCGCGCACGGGGTGCGCATCGACGCCGTCCACCGCGCCGATCCACGTGTCGAGGTCCGCACGCTCGAAGTTGCACGGCACGAGTCCGCCGCGGGCGTGGCGCAGCGCATCGAGGGTCGCGTCGAGGCCGCGCCCGATGCAGCTGGTGGCGGTGAAGTGCGAGAGCAGGAGAGGTTTCACGAGGGTCGCTTCCGGTGGCCGGAACGGGCGCTGCAGCAGGGCTGGCGGGCGCGCCGTTCGAGGTCAGATTTTATCAAACGGGGGTGCCGGAACGCCCGGCTGGCCGGACGGTTCGGGCGCGAGCGCCGCGCGCAAGGTGGTCCAGTGCAGCTGCGCATCGGCGGCCGCGCGCAGCACTTCGTGCAGCACGTCGAGCACGATCGGTTCGCCGCGCGCGTCGCGCGCCGCATGACCGTCGTGGACCAGCAGGATGTCGCGCGCATCGAGGCCGTGCAGCAGGCGGCGCGTGACGGTCGCGGCGTCGTGCGCACGCGTGTCGAAGCCGCGTCGCGTCCAGCTCGCGAGTTGCAGGCCGAGTTCGCACAGCACCGGTTCGAGAAACGGATTGCGCAGGCCGGCCGGCGCGCGGAAGAACAGCGGTCGCGTGCCGGCGACGTCGGTCAGCGTCTGCTGCGCGGCCGCGATTTCGCGTCGCAGCGCGGCCGGCCCCGACAGCGAGAACGTATGGCGGTGCCGCTGGCTGTGGTTCTCGACCGCATGGCCGCGCGCGACGATCGCCTCGATCCAGCGCGGATGGCGGCGCGCGAGATCGCCGATGCAGAAGAACGTCGCGCGCGCGTCGTAACGGTCGAGCAGGTCGAGCACGCGCGGCGTGACGTCCGGGTCCGGGCCGTCGTCGATCGTCAGCGCGATGCGGCGGCCCGCGCCGGGCGGCAGGCGCGTCCAGTTCGGACCGAGCAGCGTGCTGCGCGGCCACAGGCCGGCCGCCGTCAGCGCGAGATGCGACGCGACCACGCCGCCGACGGCCCACGGCCACGTGGCCGGTTGCGCGATCGCGGCGGCGGCCGCGCCGGCGTGCAGTGCGGCGGCGCCCGCGATCAGCGGCGTGGGTTTCCAGCGCCGCGCGTCGCCGGCGGGGTGCGGCGGAACCGCCGACGGCGCATTCATGCGCGGCCTCCTCGTTCGCGATGGCCGAGCGCCGGTGCGGCGCGCGGCGCGAGAATCGCCGCGAACGCGAGCGCGAGCATCGCACCGGGGCCGACGGTCAGCCCGAAGGTTTCGAGCAGCGGCACGCGCGACAGCGCGAGCAGCCCGAAGCCGGCGACCGTCGCGAGGTTCGCGATCAGCAGCGACACCAGCGTGTACGGCGTGACGGGCTGCGTGTCGTCGCGCCGGCAGAAGAACAGCGCGTAGTTCGAGCCGACCGCGACGATCAGCAGCATCCCGACGAGGTGCAGGATCGTCAGCTGTACGCCGGCGAGCGCGAAGCCGGCCGTCACGACCAGCACGGCCGCGACGAGCGGCGCGAGGGCGCGCACCGCGCGGCGCGGCGAGCGCAGCGCGATCAGCAGCAGCACGGCGATCGCGGCGAACCCGGCGAGCGACAACCGGATGTCCTCGTGCACATAGCTCACGTACAGCCGATCGGCTTCGGTTTTCATGTCGACGAACAGCGCATCGGGCACGCCCGCGCGCGCCACGGCGGCGCGAATCGGCGCGGCGTCGAGGCCCGACGCCGGCTGCGCGGTGCGGGCCGCGTCCGGCGCACGCAGCGGCAGCATCGCGCTCCAGCGGCCGTCGCGTTCGGTCAGCAGCGCATCGACGGCGAGCGCCATCGACGTGCCGCGCAGGTCCGCGCGCGTCAGCAGCGGTGCGTGACGCGCGGCGTCGACGTCGGCGAGGAACGGCGCGAACAGGTCGGGCTTCACCGCGATCGGCTGGTGCGCGACGGCGTCGCGCATCCGTGCGGCAAGCGCGTCCGCATCCGGCAGGCTCGCCCGGCGCGCGCGCTGCGCGGCGTCGCTCGGCAGGTAGCGGGCGGGGTTTTCGAAACCGCCGAGCGTGCCCCGGTCGACGAGCGGCTGCAATTGCGCGGCGACTTTTTCTGCCCCTTCGAGTGCGGCCTGTTCGGTCGGCGCGGCAATCACGACGAGATAGCGCACGTCGGGCGCGCCGACATCCGCGCGCAGCCGTGCGTCGAGCGCCTGCGCTGTCGCCGGAACCGGGCTGAGCGCGGCGAGCTCGCGGCTCCACAGGTTGTCGCGATGCAGCGCGAGGGTCGCGCATGCGGCGACCGCGAGCACCGCGAGCGGCCAGCGCAGCCGCGGCGCGGCGTCGGCCGCGCGCGCGAGTACGGCGCCGACGCGCGAGACGTCGCGGATCGCGACATGCTCGCCGCGCAGGTGCGGCAGCACGAAGCGCGTGACGAGCGCGGCGGCCGTCAGCCCGACGATCGAATAGAGCCCGAGCTGCACGAGGCCCGGGAATCCGGAGAACAGCATCGACGCGAATCCGCACACCGACGTCAGCACGCCGAGCCGGATCGTCGGCCAGTATGCGGCGACCCACGCGCGCGTCGCGTCGGCCGGGCGCGTGGCGCCGCGCGTGCCGGCGTGCGCCGATTGCACGAACAGGTAGATCGAATAGTCGACGGCTTCGCCGATCAGCGTCGTGCCGAACCCGAGCGTCAGCCCGTGGACCGTGCCGAACGCGACGCCGACCGCCGCGATCCCGGCCGCGACGCCCGTCAGCACCGGCAGCAGGCCGAGCGCGAGCGTGCGCGGCGAACGGTACAGCGTGAGCAGCAGCGCGACGATCAGCACGACGCTTGCCGTCGACAACCGTTCGACGTCGTGCCGGATCGTGTCGCGCGTGTCGACCGAGAACACGCCGGGGCCCGTCATGGCGAGCGTGGTGGCCGCTGCATTCGGGATGGCCCGTTTCGCGGCGGCGAACGCGCGACGCACCGTGTCGATCGCGCGTGCCTGCGCATCGGTATCGGAGCCGGCGGCGGCCGTCTGGACGACCAGCACCGCGCGCGTGCCGTCGCGCGACGCCCACACGCCGTCGCGGCTCGCCGGTTCGGCCGCGCGGTCGAGGCCGTCGACGAGCGCGGCGACTTCGCCGGTCGGGTCGCGCGGCAGCATTGCTTTCGCGACGAGGCCGGCCGACGAACTCAAAAGGTCGAGGCTGTCGCCGAGCGCCCGGTGCAGGCCGTCGGCGCTGAAGCGCTGCGGCGTGACGGCCGGGCTCAACAGATAGCGGTGATCGAAGATGAATTGCCGGTCGCGCGCGTCGTTCGTGGCTGCGCCGTCGTGCACGGCCGCGAACTGCGGATCGGCGCGCAGCGTGTCGGCGACGCGCCGCGACAGCGCGGCGCGCGTGCTCGCATCGCCGCCGTCGATCGCGACGAGGATCAGGCGCGACACGATGCCGTCGCGCAACTGGTCGACGAGCACGCGTTGCCCGGCGCTCGGCGCATTCGGCAGGAACGCGGACAGGTCGGCCGTGAAGTGCGCGCGCCCGATCGCGACGCCGCACACGACGAGCGCGAGCAGCCACACGAGCACCGCGCGCTGCCGCCACGCGGGCACGCGGCGCGCGACGGGAGAGGGGCGCGTGCGATCGTCCATCAGTTCGCGTCCGCCGCGATGGGGTGCAGGCGCATCACCGAACGATCGCCGTCGGCCTGCCGGATCGCGACGCTGCGCAACACGTCGCGCGTGCCGTCGAGCGTGATCGTGCTGACGACCTTCAGCATCCGCGAGTCGAGCGGCGTGAGCGTCAGCGTCCAGTCGTCGCCGCGTCCGGAAAGCGCGACCTTGTACACCTGCTCGAGCGCGAAGCGGTTGCCGGCGAGCGTCGCGCGGATGCTGTCGATGAACGCGCCGAGCTCCGGATAGCGCGCGAGCGCGAGCGTGTACTTGCGGTTGTTGCGCTCGACGGTGAGCATGTCGCCGTCGACGACGAGGTGTTCGGGCTTCGGGCTCAGCGTGTGTTTTTCAAGGTGGTCGGGCGCGACGAACACCAGCTCGCCCGACGATTCGATCGGCTGCGCGGCGATCGACAAGGTCTTCGTCTCGGTGAAGGTCGCGCGGCCCGACTTGTGCTGCGCGAGCGTCGACATCAGCCGGTCGAGGCTCCACGCAGGCCCGGCGTCGGCCGCGTGCGCGGGCGCGGCCAGCGCAATCGCGGCGGCGCCGGCGACGAGCACGCGGGCGACGTGGGGCAACGAAAACGAGAACGGGAACGGGCGGCGGCGAACGGCGGTCATGCGTCGGAATCCCTCGTGGCGGGCAGGTCGGCGCCGGTGCGCACCGCGTCGCGGCGCGCGGCCGCGGCATCGCCGTCTTGCCAGAAATCGAAATAGTTGAACCAGTTGTACGGCGCCATGCGGCAGTATTTGTCGAGCAGCGCGACGTAGCGCGCGAGTGCCGCATCGACCGCCGCCGCACGCGCGTCGCGCCGCACGTCGGAGAAATCGGCGAGCGTCTCGAAATGCACGTCGTAGCGGTTGCCGTCGCGATAAAGGCCCGTCATGAAGATCACCGGGCGCTTCAGCATCGCGGCCATGTAAAGCGGGCCGAGCGGGAATGCGGCCGGCGCGCCGAGCAGCGGCAAGCGTCGCAGTGACGCGGCCGCGTCGTCGAGCAGCGTGCGATCGGCGAGCATGCCGACCATGCAGTTCGCGTCGAGGCGCTCGCGCACCTTCAGCATCGAGTCGACCTGCCCGAGCGGAATCACTTCCGGCTGCGCGGCCGGGTTCACCGCGGCGAGCGTCGCGTTGATCTTGCGCGCGTTCTTCTCGTACATCGTGACGACCACGCGCAGGTCCGGATGCGTGCGGCCGATCGCGCGCACGACCTCGAAGCTGCCGAGGTGCGCGCCCATCAGGAACGCGCCGCGACCGCCCGCGAGCGCGTCGTCGACGAGCGTCTCGCCGTGCAACCGAATGTCGAACAGGTCGAAGCGCCCGTTCATCAGGTAGATGCGATCGTGGATCGTCGCCGCGAACGTGAACACGTGCCGGTACACGTCGCGCCAGCGCGCGGGGCGGCCGAGCACGCGGCGCAGGTAGTCGCGCGACGCCGCGCACGCGACCGGCGAGAACAGCACGAAATACGTCGCGATCAGGTGCAGCACGATGCGCGCGCGCTGCCGGCCGAAGCGCAGCGAAATCCACGTCATCGCGCGCAGCAAGCCCGCGTTGCTGCGCTCCTGGCGCTCGGCCCACGCGGTGCGCTTCATGGTTGCGTGCCGTCCTGCGCGGGCGGCGGTGCGGACAGCACGCCGGTCGCGACCTCGCGCGACCCGGCGCGCACCGTGAAGCGGATCGCGCCGCTGGCCGCGGCGTCGTACGCGAGCGCGAGCGCTTCGCCGGGCGCGACCGGGCTCAGGAATTTCGCGGATCCGAGCCGCCACGCATGCAGCGGACGGTTCAGCGCCGCGCCGATCGCGTGGATCGCGTGATCGAGCAGCACGACTCCGGGCACGACCGGATGGCCGGGGAAGTGACCGGGCAGCGCGGGATGGTCGGCGGCGATCGTGAACGCGAGCACGGGCGTGCCGGCCGGGTCGTGTTCGGCCGGCGGCGCGGCCGTCGTGCCCGCGCCACGCGCATGTTGCGCCACGAGCGCGGCCAGTACGTCGCGCGGCAGCTTGCCCGTTTCATTGCGCGGCAGCGCATCGACGAACACGAGCGGGCGCGGCATGAACGCGGGATCGATCCGCTCGCGCAGCGCGCGTTGCAGATCGGCGGCCGCGAGCGTCGGCGCGACGACCAGCGCGACGAGGCGCGTGACCGGCTCGACGGCGGTGTCGCCCTGTGCGGGCGCAGCTTCGTCGGGCATGAAGAACACGCCGTCGACCACCTGGGGAATCGCGTTGAGCTGATGGTTCAGGTACGCGAGCGACGTGCGCTTGCCGGCGATGTTGACGAGATCGGCCTTGCGGCCGTGCAGCAGGAACCGGCCGCCGCCGAGCAGTTCGAGCGCATCGCCCATCGGCACGGGCGCCTCGACGTGTCCGCCCGATACCCAGACCGTCGGCCCGCTGTCGTCGCCGTCCGGGGCGTCGCGGGCGTCGAGCCGGATATCCGGGAACAGTTCCCACGCCGCGCCTTGCGACGTGCGACGGGTCGCGATCTGGCCGGTCTCGGTGCTGCCGTAGATCTCGACGAGCGGCGCGTCGAGCGCGGCCTCGGCCTCGCACGCGAGCTTCTCCGACAGCGGTGCGGTGGCCGACAGCACCAGCGCCGCGCGCGGCAGCGCATGGTCGGCCGACAGCAGCGCCCGCAGGTGGATCGGCGACGTGACGAGCACGCGCGGCTGCGGGATCGCGTCGAGTTCGTCGCGAATGTCGCCCGGGTAGAACGGCTGGCGATTGCTGAACGCGAGGCCGCCGATCAGCGCGAGCAGCACCGTCGATTCGAAGCCGTACATGTGCTGCGCGGGCACCGTGCCGATCAGCGTGGCCGCGCGGCCATCGAGCAGCCCGAGGCGATCGGCCGCCGCGTGCACGCAGCCGACCAGGAAGCCCCAGGTCTTGCGGTGCGGCACCGGCGCGCCGGTCGAGCCGGACGTGAACACGTAGGCCATGATCCGCGCCGCGTCGATCTGCGGGACGGCGAACGGCGCGTCGCCCGCGCGTTCGTCGGGCGCGGCATCGGGATACGCGAAGCGCGGCAGGTCGATCGTGCAATCGGGCGCATCGTGCAGGCAGAACGCGTCGGGCGCGAACGACGCGAGCTGGCGGACCATTTCCGGCGTGTGCGTCGACGGCAGCAGGCTGATCTTGCCGGCGACGAGCGCCGCGCACAGGCTGACCGCGAAGCGATAGCGGTCGCGGCACACGTTGAACACGTGGCCGCCCGCGGGCAGCGCGGCGGCCACGCGCGCGACGTCGGCGACGAATGCGCGTACGGTGACGGGCGAGCCGTCGCGCCAGGCGATCGTCTGGTCGGGCGAGGCATGGAATACCAGCGGGTGAGTCGGCATAAATCGGTCAAGACGGGGACGAAGGCCGCGCGGCCGTGGGGCCGCGCCGGTCATGAATTCATTGCGAGGCCTGCGTGGCGTGGGCGGACGCGCGATACGCGCGCACCGCGTCGATCATGCGCGGCCGCGGCTCGTGCGGCAGCGCGACACGCCGGCACGCATGCTCGGCGGCGAACATCACGGCGACGAGCGGCAGCGACAGGTAGTTCGCGAAGGTCGACCACGTCACGATCGGCGCGGTCGCGAACAGCAGCGTCGACACGGCGGCGATCGCGACGAAGAACAACGCCCATGCGAGCGTGATCCGCCGCGTGTAGCGCGCGACGGCCGGCGTGACCGTGCCGTGGATCGTCGCCGCGAAGCGCGTGCACAGCGGCACGTCGCCGGCCGCGAGCGTGCGGCCGAACAGCAGCGCCATCGCGACGTTGAAGCTCACGTGCTCCAGATACAGGCCCCATTCGAAGTGCCGCGCGAGCGGGGCGCGCGCGGCCCACAGCGCGGCGGCGGCCAGCAGCCATGCCGGTACGAGCCAGGCGCGCCGCGGCGAGCGCCACGCCGCGCCTAGCGCGAGCAGCAGCGGCGGCACGAGCGCCATCGCGAGGCCGAAGCCGTGCGCGCCGGGCGTTGCGCTCGCGTAATGCGCGCCGGCCTGGTAGGCGGCCACGGCGCCGATCGCCGCGACGCCGCGCACGACGGGCAGCAGCCGGCTCATCGGCGGCCTCCGGCGGCGCGGCGCGCACGTCGGCCGGCGGCCGGGCTGCGGCGGCTGACGGGCGGGCGAACCGGAACGGAGCGCAAGGGCGGACGCGGTATCACTGGAGACATCGGGCGAATCGTGGACGGAACGCGCGGGCGGGCCGTCGAAACATCATATGAATGGCGGCCGGGACGCGGGTCCGGGCCGGTGGTCGGGCACGCTCATTTTAGGGCCGCGGCAGCGCGGGTTCGGGGCGGCCGCGACCGGGTTTTGTAACCGATTGTATGGCACCGGACGAACGATTTTGCGGGGTCGGTCCATTTCCGTCCAAAGCGGCTCAAGCGTCTCGTGCATTCGCGTTCGAAACGGGCCGCTGCGGCGGCTCGCCAGTCTTGTAACCATTCGCGGTATACGGCCCGATACCCTTCGTCTAGAATCCGCGTAACTTTTACAAACGATCCCCAAACGACGCAGGCGGGGAAGCCGGCAGAGGCCGGAGGGACGGAGATTCGCACGCGCCGGGCGTGCACGACGGCTTGCCGTTTCCGGGCGCCTCCCGCTGCCGCGGGCCGCCTGCACGCACGCATGATGAACGCACTGGAACAAGAGCTCGCCACGCTGATCATCGGCGAACTGAATCTCGAAGACGTCCCGCTCGACACGGTGACGGCCGATACCCCGCTGTATGGCGAAGGTTTCGGGCTCGATTCCATCGACATCCTGGAAATCGCGCTGCTGATTTCGAAGAAATACGGCTTCGAACTGCGCTCGGACAATCCGGACAACCAGACGATCTTTGCGACGCTCGGTGCGCTGGCTGCCTACGTCGCCGCGCATCGCACGAAGTGACGGCGTCGCGCACGGGCGTCGGGCACGGGCGCGGCGCAACGGCGAAGACGGCATGCGGCGACGCGCGAAGGACGATGCGCGGCCGCGTCGATCGAGGTGACAACGCAATGAACGGAGCCATTCGATGCGGGCGCTCGTGACGGGCGGCAGCGGCGCGCTCGGGCAGGCGATCTGCACGGCGCTCGCGCAAGCCGGCCATGAAGTATGGGTGCATGCGAACCGCCATCTCGCGCAGGCGCAGGCCGTCGCGCAGCAGATCGTCGCGGCCGGCGGCGCCGCGCACGCGATCGCGTTCGACGTGACCGACGCCGATGCGACGCTCGCCGCGCTGCAGCCGTTCGTCGACGATGCGCCGGTGCAGATCCTCGTCAACAACGCGGGCATTCACGACGACGCGCCGATGGCCGGCATGTCGCGCCGGCAATGGCACAGCGTGATCGACGTGACGCTCAACGGTTTTTTCAACGTCACGCAGCCGCTGCTGCTGCCGATGATCCGCACGCGGTGCGGACGGATCGTCAACATCGCATCGGTGGCCGGCGTGACCGGCAATCGCGGGCAGGCCAACTACGCGGCCGCGAAGGCGGGGCTGATCGGCGCGACGAAGTCGCTGTCGCTGGAGCTCGCGTCGCGCGGCATCACCGTGAACGCGGTGGCGCCCGGCATCATCGCGTCGCCGATGGCCGAACAGGCGTTTCCCGCCGAACGGATCAAGCAGCTCGTGCCCGCGCAACGCGCGGGCCGGCCCGACGAAGTCGCGGCGATGGTCGCGTATCTGGTGTCCGACGCCGCGGCCTATGTGACGGGGCAGGTGTTGTCCGTCAACGGCGGGCTCGCATGACGAAGCGCCGCGTCGGCCTGACGTAGCGCAACGCGGTGCAGGGCCGCGGTGTCGGGCGGCGCCATCTAGTAGTGAGGAAATCGAAGTGTCCGTGCATCCAGTCCACGCCGAACGGCGCCCGTGTTCCCCGTTGCCCGCCGCCGCGCCGTTCGCGCACGGCGACGGCCACGCGCTGCGGTTCGTCCGGATGAGCCACGCGCGGCTCGTCGCGCTGCTGCACGAAGCGCACCGCGGCGGCGACGGACTCGAGCGCGCGTTTCCCGGCATACTGGGCGCGGTGTGTATCGGCGCAACCGGAACGCCGGACGAGTCGCGCGCGGAGGCGATGGCACGGATGCTGACCGATGCCGCGCCCGGCCTGCCGGTCGCGCCGGTGCAGATGGCGCTGCTCGGCGCCGAGGTCGCGCCGGGCGATGCCGTCTGCGAACTGTGGCAATGCACTGCGCACGACCTGCGCAGCGCGCGGCGCGGTGCGCTGCGCTATCGCTACAGCGAAGCGGCGGGGCTCGTGTTCGGCAGCCTCGTCGTGCACGAGACGGACGCAGCATGCGACGCACCGCGCGACGGCGGCACGCCGCTCGAACGCGCGACGTTCGACGCGTACCGCGCGCTGTTCGACCTGCTCGATACGCTCGGCATGCCGCATCCGCTGCGGATCTGGAATACCGTGCCGGCGATCAATGCGGTGCAGGACGGGATCGAGCGCTACCGTCAGTTCAACATCGGCCGTCAGCGTGCGTTCGACGCGTGCCGCCGTGCATTGACGGGCAGCGTGCCGGCCGCGTGCGCGCTCGGCTCGGTCGTGCCGGTCGCGGGTGACGCGTCGCCGGCCGCGCCGCTCGCGATCTACTTCCTCGCGAGCCGAACGCCGGCCGATTCCGTCGAGAATCCGCGCCAGGTCAGCGCGTATCACTATCCGGCGCAGTACGGCCCGCGTGCGCCGACGTTCGCGCGCGCCGCCGCGTGGGCGGACGGCGACGCGACGCCGCTGCTGTTCGTATCGGGCACCGCGAGCATCGTCGGGCACCGCACCGTGCATCGCGGCGACGTCGTCGCGCAGACGCGCGAGACGGTCGCGAACCTCGCGGCGGTACTCGAGCAGGCCGCGCGGCAGGGGCACGGCCCGTTCTCGCTCGCCGACCTGAGCTATCGCGTCTACGTGCGCGATGCCGGCGATACCGCGGCGCTCGCCGCGATCGGCCAAGTGCTGCGCGAGGCGGCCGGTCCTCACGTGCGGCCGCTGTTCGTTCACGCGGACGTATGTCGCGACGACCTGCTGGTCGAGATCGAGGCCAGCGCCGGCCATGCCGCGGAGTGGCTGTCATGAAGCGCGAGAGCCTCACGATCCGGCAGCCGGTCCGGCATGCGGCCGGTGTCGACGACGCGTGTCGGCGGTCGTCGGCACGTCATACACTTTTGTCAGGATCCCCGTCTTCGCCCTCGGCTGTTCCCATGTCCAAGCTGCACGCGTCGTCCACTCATCTCGTCCTGATTCCCAGCTACAACCCGGGCGCCAAGGTCGACACGACCGTGCGCCAGGCACGCGAGCAGTGGAATCCGGTGTGGGTCGTCGTCGACGGCAGCACCGACGGCAGCGCCGAACGGCTGCAGGCGATGGCCGAGCGCGATCCCGGCTTGCGCGTGATCGTGCTGCCGGAGAATCGCGGCAAGGGCGCCGCGGTGCTCGCGGGGCTCGACGCGGCCGCCGCGAGCGGCTTCACGCACGTGCTGACGATGGATTCCGACGGCCAGCATCCGGCCGACCTGATCCCCGCTTTCATGGCGGCATCGCAGGCCGCGCCCGACGCGATGGTGCTCGGCGTGCCGAAGTTCGATGCGAGCGCGCCGCAGTTGCGCGTGCAGGGGCGCCGGCTGTCGAACGCGTGGGCCGACCTCGAGACGCTGTGGGCCGGGATCGGCGATTCGCTGTACGGCTTTCGGGTCTATCCGGTCGCGCCGCTGGCGGCGATCATGCGGCGCCAGCCGTGGATGCGCGGCTTCGACTTCGATCCCGAAGCGGCCGTGCGGCTGTGCTGGGCCGGCGTGCGCCCGATCCGCATCGACGCGCCGGTGCGCTATTTCGGCCGCCACGAAGGCGGCGTGTCGCACTTTCACTACGGCCGCGACAACGCGCTGCTCGCGTGGATGCACTTGCGTCTTTTCACCGGCTTCGCGATGCGGCTACCGATGCTGGTCGCGCGCCGTCTGACGCGGCGCCGCGACTAGACGGCCTGAGCGAAGGCCCGCCCGTTTTCGGTCCCGCTCGCCGCCCCGGCGTGCGGCGATTGCCGCGCTTTTTGTCGTCAATACGGTGTCGGATCGCCGTGTCGTTTCGATCCGCTGCGTAATGAACGTGTCATATGATGTAAACATCTGGTAATTTTCTGCCGGATTATGCAAAATCGCCGCTCCCAAATACAACTATCGAGGGATTCCGGGATGCAACTCAAGAAAGCGGTGGCGGCGTGTGGCGTGGCGTTTCTGTTGAGCGCCTGCGGCGGGGTACAGAGCCTCGACGCGAACAGCCTGGCGTCGGCGGGGACCAACCTGTACAAGGCGGCGACGCTGTCGGACAGCGACATCGCCGCGCTGTCGAACGAATCGTGCAAGTCGAGCGACGCCGAATCGAAGATCGCGCCGCCGAACAGCGCATACGCGAAGCGCCTGACGAAGGTGATGAAGGGCTTCGGCGACATGACGCTGAACGGCCAGAAGATCAACTACAAGGTCTACCTGACCAAGGACGTCAACGCCTGGGCGATGGGCAACGGCTGCGTGCGCGTGTACAGCGGCCTGATGGACATGATGAACGACGACGAGCTGCGCGGCGTGATCGGCCACGAAATGGGCCACGTCGCACTCGGTCACTCGAAGAAGGCGATGCAGACGGCGTACGCCGTGAGCGCGGCGCGCAGCGCGGCCGGCGCCGCATCGCCGGGCGTGGCGGCGCTGTCGAGCTCGCAGCTCGGCGACATCACCGAGAAGTTCATCAACGCGCAGTTCTCGCAGTCGCAGGAAAGCGCGGCCGACGACTACTCGTTCGACCTGATGAAGCAGAAGGGCATGAGCCAGAAGGGCCTCGTCACCGGCTTCCAGAAGCTCGCGCAGATGGATGGCGGCCAGAGCTCGATGATGAGCTCGCATCCGTCGTCGGCGAGCCGTGCGCAGCACATCCAGGATCGCATCGCAAAAGGCAGTTGATTCCGCAACCGATCCCGCGGCCGATTGCGCAACGGATCGCCGGTCGTCGACGCAGGCGATCGGCAGGCGAAATGAAAAACCCACGCTCGTTCGGGCGTGGGTTTTTTGTTTTTCGGCATGCACGTTGCCGCTTGCGGCATCATTCCCGCGGATGCGAACGACGACGCGGCCGTCGAGGCCGCGACCGACGCGAAACTGTAGGGTGCACGGCCCGGCCTACGCGGCCCGGCTTGCGCGGCCCGGCTTGCGCGGCCCGGCCTGCGCGGCCCGGCCCAATTGACCGCTTCGTCGGGCGCCCACTAGAATCGACCGGAACCGCCTGTCAGCCGCGCGCCGCGGCGATGACGTGCCCATTGATCCGACTGTCGAGGAAGCTTCCGTGCTCACGTCCTTGATCCGGCGCGCACCGGCCGCGCTATCGTGGCGCGCCGCATGCCGCCAGGCCCGCGCGCTGATCGTCTGCGCGCTGCTGCCGCTCGCTGCGTGCGCGACGCATCCGCCCGCCACTTCGCTCGATCGTCCCGCGTCCCACGCGTTGCCGGCCGATACCGCGACGCCGCTGCGCGATGCGCTGGCCGCGCCGGCCGCTGCGCATCCGGGGCAGTCGGGCTTCCGGCTGTTGGCCGACGGCGCCACCGCGTTGCAGATGCGCATCGCGCTCGCGCGTGCGGCGACGAAGACGCTCGACATGCAGTACTACATCGCGACCGAGGACACGACCGGCAAGCTGCTGCTCGCCGCGGCGCTGTACGCGGCCGATCGCGGCGTGCGCGTGCGGATGCTGGTCGACGACCTGAACTTCAAGGATATCGACCGCGTGATGGCCGCGTTGAACACGCACCCGAACATCGAGATCCGCGTGTTCAACCCGTTCGGCGCATCGCAGCGCGGCGTGATGGAGCGCACGGCCAACTTCTTCACGCGGATCGACAGCTTCACGCGACGGATGCACAACAAGGCGATGATCGCCGACAACCAGCTCGCGATCGTCGGCGGCCGCAATCTCGGCGACGAATACTTCAGTGCGAGCCCGACGCTGCAGTTCCGCGATCTCGACGTGCTGGCGGCCGGCCCCGTGACGCACGACATCTCGAAGAGCTTCGACGACTACTGGGCGAGCGCGAGCAGCTATCCGTTGCGTGCGCTCAATCATCAGACGTTCGATCCGAAGGATCTCGACGCGATGCGCGACGAGCTGCGCGACCACTGGCGCAAGAATGCCGATCCGTACAACGCGAAGCCGCTGAACGCGACGCCGCTTGCACGGCAGATCGCGCGCGACGAGCTCGAGCTCGTATGGGCGCCGGCCGAATTCAAGGTCGATGCGCCGACCAAGGTCGCGCAGCCGACCGGCACGTACGTGAGCCCGCCGATGCAGCGGCTGGCCGAGCTGACGCGCGGCGCGCAGAAGGAATTCCTCGCGTTTTCGCCGTACTTCGTGCCGCACGACGCCGGCGTGAAAATCCTCGGCGACACGGCCGCGCGCGGCGTGCGCGTCGCGATCGTGACGAATTCGCTCGCGGCGACCGACGCGGTCGCGGTGCAGGCCGGCTATGCGCCGTATCGCGTGCCGTTGCTGCAGCGCGGCGTCGAGCTGTACGAATTCAAGTCGCAGCCGGACCAGCAGCCCGCGCGGCTGTTCGGCTCGCGCTCGCGCGCGAGCCTGCATGCGAAGGCGTACGTGATCGACCGGCAGATTCTCGTGATCGGCTCGCTGAACCTCGACCCGCGTTCCGCGCACCTGAACACCGAACTCGCGCTCGTGATCCACAGCCCGGTGCTCGCGCAGCAGGCCGCGGCGATCTTCGCGCGCGTGACGCAGCCGGACGAAAGCTATCGCGTCACGCTCGCGACGCGGACCGACGGCAGCCCGCCGGCGCTCGAATGGACGGGCACCGAAGGCGGTCAGCTCACCACCTATCACGTCGACCCGCATGCCGGGCTGCTGCGCAACGTGATGACGGGCATCTTCACGCTGCTGCCGGTCGACGACCAGTTGTAAGGGCGGGAACGGCTCCGGCAAAACCCGCGATACCGGTGCGCGGGGAAAGATGATATGGTTGTGTGCGCAACGATATGTCGGTCGTGAACAGCGCCGCGGACCCCGTCGAACAATGCGGGCCGGAACGGCGCCGGACGACGTACCGCCGCAGTGCGCGACACGCACTGCGCGCGGCGCCGGCGGACGATGGACGATGCGCACCGCCACTCGCCCGGGGCCGCGCGCCCCCGCAACCGGAGTTCCCCATGCAACGTGTACCGAACCAGCCGTTCACGCGTCCCGCGCGCTGCTCCGAAGCCGAATGGCAGGCGCGTGTGCAGCTCGCGGCCGCCTACCGCATCTTCGACATCCTCGGCTGGACCGAGCTGATCTACAACCATATCTCGCTGCGCGTGCCGGGCGAGGACGGCCATTTCCTGATCAACCCGTTCGGGCTGCATTACCGCGAGGTGTGCGCGTCGAACCTCGTGAAGATCGACATCGACGGCAACGTGATCGGCCATGCCGACTGGCCGATCAATCCGGCCGGCT
Source organism: Burkholderia sp. NRF60-BP8 (assembly GCF_001522585.2). Lineage (NCBI taxonomy): Bacteria > Pseudomonadati > Pseudomonadota > Betaproteobacteria > Burkholderiales > Burkholderiaceae > Burkholderia > Burkholderia sp. NRF60-BP8. The sequence goes on along the minus strand of NZ_CP013373.1, from coordinate 2,973,466 downwards.
TCACGTTCCACAGCGCGATCCATGCGGCGCTGCCCGATGCGCACTGCGTGATGCACGTGCATACGACGCCGACGATGGCCGTGTGCTGTTCGCGCGACGGCCTGTCGTTCTCGAATTTCTATTCGGCGCAGCTGTACGGGAAGATCGCGTATCACGACTTCGAAGGCATCACCGTGCATCTCGAGGAGGGCCGGCGCATCGTCGAGAGCGCGGGCGGGCGGCCCGTGCTGCTGCTGCGCAACCACGGGCCCGTGACGATCGGCGCAACGCTCGCGCAGACGTTCTCGCTGATGTGGCTGCTCAATCGCGCGTGCGAGGTGCAGATCGCGACGCATGCGATCGGCGATGCGCTGCCGATTGCGCCGTCCGTGCTCGAAGGGTGCGTGCGCGATTCGCTGAATTTCGATCCGAAGCATGGCGCGGGACAGGACGCGTTCGACGCGCTGCAGCGTATCGTCGACCGGATCGATCCGGGCTATCGCGCGTGATGCGGGCGGCGCGCGCCCGACGCGTGCGCCCGGCTAGAACCGGTAGCCGAGGCCGGCCTGGATCACGTCGGTGTCGCGATCGTAGCGCGTGACCACGCGGTTCCACGTGATGCGGGTGAGCCAGCGCTGTGAGATCCGGTAACTCGCCGAGATCGAGACGATGCCGGAGAGCCGGCCGTCGCCCGGGCCCGGCTGGCCTTCGCGGTTGCGCTGGTTGACGGTGAAATACGCGCCAGCGCCGGCCGACAGCGTGACCTTGTCGTTCAGGAACGCGCGCGTGAGCCACAGCTCGGACGCGATCCCGTTGCGGCGGACCGCCTGCTTCGCGCCTTCGTACATCCACGTCGCGGTCCAGTCGATCGAACGCGTGAGCCCGCGCCGGTATTCGACGCTGCCGCCGAGCGTCGACGGCGACGAGCGGCTGTTGAGAATCGTTTCGCCGAGCATCGCGGTGACTTCGTTGTTCGTGACCTTGCGCGTGCGCGGCAGCGCGGTGTCGCGCGGGCCCGGCGTGTCGGGCGCATCGAGTTGATAGCCGACGCCGAACATCACCGACGTCGTGTCGGGCCCGCTGAACACCTGTGCGCGATTGACCTGAAGCTGCGCGATCCAGCGGTGCGACGTGTAGTACGCGGCCCGCACGCTCATCAGCACGCCCCAGCCATGAGTATTCGAGTAACCGCGGCCTTCGGCGGCCGGCACCGTGTCGAAGTAGCGATACGGGCCCGCGCCGGCCGACAGCACGAGGCGGCGGTTCTCGAGCGGCATGCGGCCCCAGAACTGCACCGCCTGGCCATCGCGGTGGTGATTCGGAATGTGCCCTTCGTTGTACCACGTGAAGCCGAGCGCGGTGTGCGGACTCAAGCCTTCCTGGTAATCGAACGCCCACGAATACGTGCGTTGGCCGCCGCCCCACAGTTGGCCGGCGAACAGCGAGAATTCCTGTGCATCGACGGGCGCGCCGTAGAAGGCGGCGACGGAGCAGAGACCCGCCAGCAGCGGGCGGACACGGACGGGGCGGGGCGGGCAGGACATCGGGAGACGGGCCGGCACGGTTCACTTCCAGTCACGACGACATGCGGCATTTTCCTGCGCGGGAAAACACGTGTCGACCCGGGTTCGCGCAATAACGTATTCCACGTATCGTGACAACCTGCACGGTACGCGGTCCGATTTCGGCAACCGTCCGCACGCGCGCCGATCGCGACGCGCGTGGGACGAAAAACGATTCGTTCTGCTTGGTATTGCGGGAAGGGAGAGTTATGGAGGCGACGCATTCGTGCGCGGCATGCCGCTTGCCGCCGGACGCGCGCAAAAAAAACGCGGCCGGGCGGCCGCGTGAATACTCGCAGACTCCTTCGGACGAAGGAAACAAGCAACTGTGAAACGAAGTGTAGCGAAAGGCCGCGCACGGATTGAGCGGGCATGCTGCAAAGGTGTCTTCCAGGTTTCGGCAGGCTGCCCGGATCGACCGCAATCGACTACCATCCAGTGACGCGCCGCCGCCCGGGCGGCGTACCACGTCGTACGAGGAGAATCCATGCTCAAGCTGCGTTTGCTCCAGGTCGCGTTGTGCGCGGGCGTGCTGGCCGCCGGCAGCGCCGCCGCCGAAACGGTGCGCCTGTCCGCCAGTCTGCAGCCGTCGAGCGAAGTTCCGCCGACGGCGACCAAGGGTTCGGGCACCGTCGCCGCCACCTACGACACGGCCACGCACATGCTGCAGTGGACGGTCACTTACGAACACCTCACGGGGCCGGCCACCGCCGCGCATTTCCACGGGCCCGCGCCGGTCGGCCAGAACGCCGGCGTGCAGGTGCCGGTTCCGAAGGACGAGCTGACGAGCCCGATCAAGGGGTCGAAGGAACTCACCGACGCGCAGGTCACCGACCTGATGGGCGGCAAGTGGTACTTCAATATTCACACGAAGGAACACCCGTCCGGCGAGATCCGCGGCCAGGTGATGCCGGCGAACTGAGCGCCGACGTTTGATATAGAGGCACTTGTCGAGCGAGGCGGGAACGTTCGCACGTACCATCGTCACATTGCGATGACGGAGTGCGCCCGATGAGTTGGCAAAGCAAGTTCGCGTGCTGGCTGCTGCGCTGGCAGTTTCGTCCGGAAACCACGCGCGAGGTGCTCGACCCCGCGCGTGCCCGGCGCTTTACCGACCTGCGGATGATCGTGCCGCGCCGCGCGCCGTCGGGCTACCGGCTGCGCCCGTGCTACGGTCCCGGCGACGCGCCGCTGCGCGGCGAATGGCTCGAACGCACCGACGCGGGCGCGGCGCGCGGGCCCGGCCGCACGCTGCTGTATTTCCACGGCGGCGGTTACTACTTCTGTTCGACGAAAACTCACCGGCCGCTGGTGTTCGGCCTGACGAAGCGCGCGGGCGTGCGTTCGTTCTCGCTCGACTACCGGCTCGCGCCCGAGAACCGCTTCCCGGCCGCGCTCGACGATGCGCTCGCCGCGTACCGGCAACTGCTGGCGCTCGGTACGCCGCCCGAGTCGATCGTGTTCGGCGGCGATTCGGCGGGCGGCGGCCTCGCGCTCGCGACGCTCGTCGCGTTGCGCGATCGCGGCGAGCCGCTGCCGGCCGGCGCGATCCTGTTCTCGCCGTGGACCGACCTGGCCGGATCCGGCGACACGATGCGCGGCAACGACGGCCGCGATCCGATGTTCGCGGCCGCGGCGCTGCCGAAGGCCGCGAAGCTGTATCTCGGCGACGAGCCGGCGACCCATCCGTACGCATCGCCGCTCTATGCGGATTTGGCGGGCCTGCCGCCGCTGTACATCCAGGTCGGCAGCACCGAGGTGCTGCTCGACGATTCGCGCCGCGTCGCCGAGAAGGCGAAGGCGGCCGGCGTGGCGGTGGAGATCGAGGTGTGGCCCGACATGCCGCACGTGTGGCAGCTGTACGCGCCGATGGTGCCGGAAGCGCGCGACGCGCTCGATCGCGCGGCCGCATTTCTGCGCCGCGTCGCGGTCGAGCGCGCGGTTCAGCGCGTCGGCGAGGCGTCGATCGCCTGATAGGCGGCCTTGATGGCCACCGAGCCGTACTTGCGTTCGAGCCGGCGCACGGTGAAGTGGCCGTGCGCCATCTGCTGGAAGTGGTCGATGAACAGCGTGTTGACGGTCGCGCCGAGCACGGCGCCGATCGCCGGGATCGACTTCGCGGCCATCTGCTCGGTCACCTGCACCGAGAAGCGCGACGCCACCGTCTGCACGAGCTTGAACACGGCCGCCGAACTGTGCGCGGCGATGCCTTTCGCGGTGATGTCCGACGACGCCTTCGAGATCGCCTGCGCGAGCGCGCCGCGCAGCACGAAATAGCCGAGATCGGCGTCCTCCTCCTGCTTGTCCGGATTGCCGCCCATGCCGAGCACGGCCAGGCATTGCAACTGCGTATCGACCGACGTCAGGTTCTCGCCCTCGCTGCGCGCGATGTCGCACACCGAGCGGAAGATCAGCGTGGTCGTCACCGGCAGCTCGACCGGCAGCGCGAGAAAGCCGAACGCGCCGCCCGCCGCGCCGGTCGTCGCGACCGCGAGCTTGTGCAGCAGGTTGCTGGGCTTCTCGGGCTCGGCGTCCGGCGACGGCGGCTTGCCGAGCGTGCGCAGCGCGATGTTCAGGCACTTGCGCAGCGCAAGCTGCGTCGCATCGTTGATCTTGCCGGTCGCGAAATCCGGCAGCCGCGCGATCATTTTCTCGACCGGCGCGCCGAGCACACCCGTCAGCTTCATCGTCAGCGACGGGCTTTCCAGTACCTGCTTCGCGCGCCGCAGCGCGTCCCGATCCTCCGGCGACAGCGTCGCGGCGGGGGTGATTGAAATCGGTTCCATCTTTCTCCTTTTGCGTGAACGAGGCCCTGAACCATCGCCGGCCTAGATTACTCCGGCATGCTAGAATTTTGAGATTCTTTGACCAGGCAAACGTTGCATCGACAAAAAAATGGCCGTCCATACTGCCGCCCACCATTCGAGCGGGCAAGTCCTGCCGTTCCGCGAATCGCTGCTGGCGATGATCGGGATCTCGTTCGTCACCATGCTGGTCGCGCTGGACCAGACGGTCGTCGGCACCGCGCTGCCGACCATCGTCGCCGAACTGCGCGGCTTCGACCTGTACGCGTGGGTCGCGACCTCGTACCTGCTCAGTTCCGTGATCACGGTGCCGATCTTCGGCCGGCTCGGCGACTATTACGGCCGCAAGCCGTTCGTGATCGCGTCGATCGTCGTGTTCACCGGCGCGTCGGTGCTGTGCGGGATGGCCAACGACATGCTGTACCTCGTGCTGGCGCGCGGGCTGCAGGGGATCGGCGGCGGGATGCTGGTCGGCACCGCGTTCGCGTGCATTCCCGACCTGTTCCCCGATTCCGTCGTGCGGCTGCGCTGGCAGGTGCTGATGAGTTCCGCGTTCGGCATCGCGAACGCGGTCGGGCCGTCGCTCGGCGGGTTTCTGACCCAGTCGTTCGGCTGGCGCTCCGTGTTCTACGTGAACCTGCCGATCGGCATCCTGTCGCTGATCTTCGTGTGGCGCTACCTGCCGCACCTGCGCCACGTCGAGCACGATCGCAAGATGCGGCTCGACTGGCCGGGCGCGCTGCTGATCGCGCTGTCGCTCGGCGCGCTGCAACTGTTCGTCGAATGGCTGCCGAAGTACGGCGTCGCGAGCTGGGCGTCGCTGCTGCTCGTCGTCGCGGTCGCGGCCGGCGTCGGCCTGTGGCACTGGGAGAAACGCTGCGCGCAGCCGATCCTGCCGTTCGACATGTTCGGCAATCGCGCGCTGTCGGCGCTGTTCGTGCTGGCGATCCTCGCCGGTTTCTCGATGTTCTCGCTGCTGTTCTACGCGCCGCTGCTGTTCCAGGGCGGCTTCGGGATGTCGCCGAAGGAGGCCGGGCTCGTGATCACGCCGCTCGTCGTGTTCATCACGATCGGCAGCATCATGAACGGCCGCGTCGTCACGCGCATCCGCCATCCGAACGCGATGCTGCACGTCGGCTTCGTGCTGTTCGCGACCGCGTGCGCGGGCATCGTCGTGGCGACCCACACGACGCCGGCCTGGATGCTGATGGCGCTGATGGTCGCGGGCGGCATCGGGCTCGGCTTCGTGCTGCCGAACCTCACCGTGTTCGCGCAGCAGACGGCCGGTCGCGAGCACCTCGGCATCGCGACGGCGCTGCTGCAGTCGCTGCGGATGGTCGGCGGGATGCTCGGCACCGCGCTCACGGGCACGCTCGTCAACCAGATGTATTCGAGCGGCGTGCGCAGCGCGCTGTCGGCCGACCACGCGATGCAGTGGCACGCGCGGCTCGCCGATCCGCAGATCCTGATCGATCGCGCGGCGCAGGGCGGTCTCGTCGCGGAGTTGACGCGTGCCGGGCATAATGGCGCGCTGCTGCTGGAAGCGGCCCGCGAATCGCTGGTCGGCGCGATTCACCTGGGCGTCGCGATGGCGGCGCTCGTCGCCGTGGTGTCGGTATGGCAGTGCCGCCGCGTGCCGCCGATCGCGCTGCGGCGCAAGATCGAACCGCACGTCGCGGCCGATTGACCGATCGGGCGATCGGGCGATTCGACGACTCAACGATTCACCGGAACGAAATCAGCGCATGGAAGAACAGGACCGCGTCGCGATATTGCAGCAATTCGGACGCACGTATCGCGCGTTCATGACCGCGTTCGAAGCGCACGTCGGGCAGCCGATGCCGCGCTGGCGCATCATGGTCGCGCTGCACACGATGGACGGGCATTCGTCGCAGAAGAAGCTCGTCGAAGTGCTGCGCATCGATCCGGGCGCGCTCACGCGCCAGTTGAAGTCGCTCGACGCGCTCGGCTGGATCGAACGCGAATCGGACGCGCGCGACAACCGCGTGACCAACGTCACGCTGACGGACGCAGGCCGCGCGGCGTTCGATGCATGCCTGCCGCGCCGCAAGGCGTTTCTCGAACAGACGATGGCGCAACTGCCGGACGACGTGCTGAATGCGCTGTCGGGTGCGCTCGCGATGCTGGAATCGCGGATCGCGGACGTCGGGTCGACGCCGGACGCGCGTTGACGTGCGGCGCCGGGCGGTACGTCGGCGCCGCCGGCCGCCGCTTCATTTCCTTCCGATCGAATGCGGGTTTACAGCTCGATGCGCGTGCCGAGCAGCGCGAGGAACTGCGCAAGCCACGCCGGATGCGCGGGCCACGCGGGCGCGGTGACGAACGGCGCGTCGGTCACGGCCGCGTCGACCGGGATGTCCGCGTATTCGCCGCCCGCGAGCTTCACTTCCGGCGCGCAGGCCGGGTACGCCGAAATGCGCTTGCCGCGGATCACGTCGGCGGCCGCGAGCAGTTGCGCCGCGTGGCAGATCGCCGCGATCGGCTTGCCGGCTTCGGCGAACTCGCGCACGAGCGAAATCACCTTCGGATCGAGTCGCAGGTACTCCGGCGCACGGCCGCCCGCGATCGCGAGCGCGTCGTAGCGCGCCGCGTCGACGTCGTCGAACGCCGCATTCAGCGTGAACTGGTGGCCGGGTTTCTCGGTGTAGGTCTGGTCGCCTTCGAAATCGTGGATCGCGGTCTTGATCTTGTCGCCCGCGCGCTTGCCCGGACAGACTGCGTCGACGTGGTGGCCGACGGCCTGCAGCGCCTGGAACGGCACCATCGTTTCGTAGTCTTCGGCGAAATCGCCGGTCAGGAACAGGATCTTCTTCGCGGCCATGGCTTTCTCCAGTGAAGCAGCGTTGAAGGCCCGGTCGCGCCGTGCACGGCGACGACGACGGGGCCCGAGGACGAAAGCGCAGTGTACTCCGGCAGATTGAAGCGCGCGTGACGGCCGCCCGCGCGAGCGGCGGGGCGGCGCCGCGCGCGGCGTGCGTCAGAAGAAGGTTTCGACGACTTCCGTCACGCGGAATTGCGGATCGAGCACGAGCACCTGGCGCCACTTGTCGAACGTCAGGCACGGATGCGAGATGTCGAACGCGACCATGTCGCCGACCTTCACGTCCGCGCCCGGCGGGATCTGCAGGTACGCGTGCTGGTCCATCATCCCGGTGACGGCCCAGCCTTCGGCGGCGGCGACGTCGCGCGGCGCGGTGTCGCGGCCCGGACGGAAGTGGCGCGCCGGCTCGGGCAGGCCCGCGTCGAACGCCGCATCGCGCTTGCCGAGCGCGACGATCGCGCGATCCTGCTCCGGCACCGACTGCACGTACGCCCACAGCTGCAGCGCCGGCAGCAGCCCTTCGCCCATCGAGCGGGCGATCGGGTTGCGCGCGAACACGTCGGTCTGCGCCTTCTTGTAGATGCCGACATCGTGCGTCAGGTAGCAGCCCGGACGCAGCACGACTTCCGCGAAGCCCGCGTCGGACGCCTTCTTGAATTCTTCCGCGACCACGTCGTACCACGCCGAACCGGCGCCGGACAGGATCGCCGGCGTGCGCGCGAAGCGGCCGGCTTCGGCCAGCTCGCGCGTGAGCGCGACCGCCTGCTGCAGGAACGCGCGAATCTCGCCTTCCTCTTTCAGCACGCCTTCATAGAGCTCGATGCCGGCCAGCTTCAGCGTGTCCGGATAGCGCGCGATCGCGGCCAGCACCGCCTCGCGTTGCGCGGCGTCGCGCACGCCCGCGCGGCCGCCCGGCACGCCGAGCTCGATCAGCACGTTCAGCGATTTCTTCGCGTCGCCGAAGAAGCGGCCGAGCTGATCGACGCTGTCCGCGGAATCGACGAGACAGAAGAATTCGAACTCGGGATCGGACAGCAGCCCCGCGACGATCGTCATGTTCTGGCGGCCGACCAGCTGATTCGCGAGCAGCACGCGCCGCACGCCGCCGTGATACGCGGCCTGCGTCTGGTGCGCGGTCGCGAGCGTGATGCCCCACGCGCCGGCGTCGAGCTGGCGGCGGAACAGTTGCGGCGCCATCGTCGTCTTGCCGTGCGGCGCGAACTTGACGCCGTATTTCTGCGCGAACGCCTGCATCCAGTTCAGGTTGTGCTCGACGCGATCCGCGTAAAGCACGGCGGCCGGCAGGCTGACGTCTTCCGCGAGCAGGTTCCATTCGAGCCGGCCCGCGTCGCCGAGCGGCACGCTCGCGCTCGGCAGATTGCCCAGGCCCTTGCCGAACGGATCGATCGTCGCTTCCTGATAGTTTGTAACTTTCATGTCATCCCGCTCCATCATCACTATGCATTGCACTGAAGTTGACATGCAGATGGTACAGAAAGTAGCATCGGCGCGGTGATGTTATTTAATAACATCCGGCTCCGCACCCTTTTCCGCCGATGAATACGCCCGCCTCCCCGTCCGCTTCGCCTGCCGCCGAGCCCCATTCGGCTCAGGCCGCCCCGCCGGTCCTCGACATCGTCGCGCGGATCGCCGAATGCGCGCCCGAGCTGCGCGAAGCCGAGCGCAAGGTCGCCGCGTTCATCCTCGCCGATCTGGCGCGCGCCGCGCATGCGAGCATCGGCGCGCTCGCGCGCGACGCGGAGGTCAGCGTCGCGACGGTCACGCGTTTCGCGAAGGCCGTCGGCTGCCGCGACGTGCGCGAGTTGAAGGTGCTCGTCGCGCAGGCGGCGGCCGTCGGCCAGCGCTTTCTGGTGCCGTCCGACGACGCGCCGGCCGACGACACGAGCCCCGCGTCGATGGTCTACGACGAGATTCGCGTGGCGCTCGCGCACAACCACCAGCTGCTGCGCAACACGTCGTTCGACGCGGCGGCCGACTTGCTCGCCGGCGCGAAAATGACCTACGTGTACGGGCAGGGCGGCGGCTCGACCGCCCTTGCCGACGAGCTGCGCTTCCGGCTCGTGCGGTTCGGCCGGCCGGTCGCGAGCTACCAGGACAGCCTGCTGCAGCGGATGGTGGCCGCGACGCTGGCGAGCGACACCGTCGTCGTCGCGTTGTCGGTGAGCGGGCGCGTGCCCGAGCTGCTCGAGAGCTGCCGGCTCGCGAAGCGCTACGGCGCGAAGCTGATCGCGATCACCGCGCCGGCGTCGCCGCTCGCGAAGCTCGCCGATCATCTGATTCCCGTCGTCGCCTTCGAAACCGATTTCATTTACAAGCCTTCGACATCGCGCTACGCGATGATGATGGCGATCGACGTGCTCGTCACCGGCGTCGCATTGCGGCTCGGCGATGCGGGTCGGGAATCGCTGCGCCGCATCAAGCACGCGCTCGATGCGCACCGCGGCGGCGGAGACCGTCAACCGGTAGGAGACTGACCATGCATTCGCATCCCGAAGCGGCCGATACGCTGATCGTCGGCGCGCAACTGTACGACGGCACCGGCGCGCCGCCCGTCACGCGCGACGTCGCGATCCGCAACGGCCTGATCGCGGCGATCGGCAACCTGTCGAACTGGCTCGCCGAGACCGTCGTCGACGCGAACGGCCGTGCGCTGGCGCCGGGTTTCGTCGATGTGCACACGCACGACGACACGCACGTGATCCGTGCGCCGGAAATGATCCCGAAGATCTCGCAGGGCGTGACGACCGTGATCGTCGGCAACTGCGGAATCAGCGCGTCGCCGGTGACGCTCGCGGGCGATCCGCCCGACCCGATGAACCTGCTCGGCGAGCGCGGCGCGTTCCGGTACCCGAGCTTCGCCGCTTACGTCGCGGCCGTGAACGATGCGCGCCCGGCCGTAAACGTCGCGGCGCTCGTCGGCCATACGGCGCTGCGCAACAACCAGATGGACCGCCTCGACCGTGCGGCGACCGATGGCGAGATCGCCGGCATGCGCGCGCAGCTCGAGGAGGCGCTCGCGAACGGCGCGCTCGGCCTGTCGTCGGGTCTCGCATACGGCTCCGCGTTCGCCGCGCCGACCGAGGAAGTGATGGCGCTCGCCGAGCCGCTCGCCAAAGCCGGCGCGCTGTACACGACGCACATGCGCACCGAATTCGACGCGATCCTCGATGCGATGGACGAGGCCTATCGCGTCGGCCGCCACGCGCAGGTGCCGGTCGTGATCTCGCACCTGAAATGCGCGGGCCCGTCGAACTGGGGGCGCAGCACCGAGGTGCTCGCGTCGCTCGAAGGCGCGCGCCGTTATCAGCCGGTCGGCTGCGACTGCTATCCGTACAGCCGCAGTTCGTCGACGCTCGACCTGAAACAGGTGACGGGCGACATCGACATCACGATCACGTGGTCGGAGCCGCACCCGGAAGTCGCGGGCAAGCTGCTGAAGGCGATCGCCGCCGACTGGGGCGTGACCGAGCAGGAGGCCGCGCAGCGCATTCGCCCGGCGGGCGCCGTGTACCACAACATGTCCGAGGACGACGTGCGCCGCATCCTGTCGCATCCGGCGACGATGGTCGGCTCCGACGGGCTGCCGAACGATCCGCTGCCGCATCCGCGGTTGTGGGGCGCGTTCCCGCGCGTGCTCGGCCACTACGTGCGCGACACGAACCTGCTGCCGCTCGAGGAGGCGATCCGCAAGATGACGTCGCTGTCCGCGCGCCGCTTCGGGCTCGCGCGCCGCGGCGAGGTGCACGTCGGCTACCACGCCGATCTCGTGCTGTTCGATCCGGCGCGCGTGATCGACGCCGCGACGTTCGACAAGCCGCAGCAGCCCGCGCACGGGATCGACGCCGTGTGGGTGAACGGCGTGCTGACTTATGAAAACGGCCAGCCGACCGGCGAGCGCGCCGGCGGTTTCGTCGCGCGCGGCGAGCGCGTGCCGGCCAGTGCCGATGCGGCGTTCTGAACGCGCGCATCCCGATCTTCCATGCGCGCCGCAGCAGCCGGCGCGCGTATCCGCAACCGAGCGTTGCATGGGACCGGAGTCAGCGCCGCAGCGCCGACTCGGGTCGACACACGAGGAGTGAAACGATGAAGCGATATGGCGTAGGCGAAGCGAAGGGGACCGGCGGCCAGGTGATGCCGTTCGCGCGGGCGGTCGAGGCAGACGGCTGGCTGTACGTGTCGGGCCAGACGCCGATGGTGAACGGCGAGGTCGTCGAAGGCGGAATCGTCACGCAGTCGAAGCAGGCGATCGAGAACGTGATCGCGATCCTGAAGGAAGCCGGCTACGGCCTCGAGCACGTCGTGCGCTGCGGCGTTTGGCTCGACGACGCGCGCGATTTCGCGTCGTTCAACAAGGTGTTCATTTCGTATTTCGGCGAGAACCCGCCGGCACGCGCGTGCGTGCAGTCGAGCATGGTCATCGACTGCAAGGTCGAGGTCGATTGCATCGCTTACAAGGCGCCGGCGAAGTAATCCCGCCGCGGCGAATCGATACGCAACGGGCTCGGTGCGAGTGGCAACGAGCCCGTTTCGTCATTTCCGGGCGCGGTCCGACGGACTCCGGGCCGTCGCGCGGCTGCAACCGTTGCAACGCATGCAGCTCGTTCGTGTAACGTGCGGCATGGACGACCGAAAGGACATGTATGGAATGGGCTGCGCTGGTGCCGGAGCTGATCTGCTCGGACCTTGCCGCAAGCGTGCGCTTCTATCGTGACGTGCTGGGGTTCGGGATCCGCTTCGAGCGTCCGGAAGATGGATTCGCGTACCTCGAGCTCGGAGGGGCTCAGCTGATGCTCGAGCAGCAGCGCCCGGAAAGCTGGCTGACAGGCCCGATGGAGCCGCCGTTCGGGCGAGGGATCAACCTGCAGATCGAGGTCGATTCGATCGGCCCGATCCATGACCGGATCGCCGCCGCGGGCGTGGCGCTGTTCGTCGGACCGCGAACATCCTGGTATCGGCAGGACGACATCGAGCACGGCCAGATCGAGATGCTGGTGCAAGACCCCGACGGCTACCTGCTGCGCTTGGTGGAAATCCTCCCGCAGCGCCCGGCGCAACGATGAACCCGGGCCGTCCGCCGCCCGGAAGGGGCGGGCGAACGGTCCCGGCGGGCTTCACTGCCGCGCGGTCCGCGCGTTATCCGGCATCGGCTGGTTGTAATTGGTGCGAAACGGATTGATGTCGAGCCCGCCGCGGCGCGTATAGCGCGCATACACCGCGAGCTTCACCGGTTTGCACGCATGCAGGATGTCGAGGAAGATCCGCTCGACGCACTGCTCGTGAAAGCCCGTGTGATTGCGGAACGAGATGATGTAGCGCAGCAGCCCCGCGTGGTCGATCTGCGGCCCGACGTAATGGATCTGCACGCTGCCCCAGTCGGGCTGGCCCGTGACCGGGCAGTTCGAGCGCAGCAGGTCGGACACGAGCGTCTCCTCGACCGGCGCTTCGTCCTCGGCGGCCGACAGCAGCGACGGATCGGGTTCGTACACGTCGGCGTCGAGATCGAGCCGGTCGAGCGACAGCCCGTCGAGCTCGTCCATTTCCAGCTTGCGGAAATCGTGCGCCGACACCAGTTGCACCGAGACGCTCGCGCCGCACGCGGCCGACACGTCGCGCTTCAGCACGTCGCGCACCGCGTCGACCGAGTCGAACTTCGACTGCGCGAACGAACCGAGATACAGCTTGAACGACTTCGATTCGACGATGTTCGGCGATTCGGCCGGCACGTAGAACGTCGCGATCGCGACCTGCGGCTTGCCGCGCGCGTTGAGCCACGACAGTTCGTACGCGTTCCAGATGTCGGTGCCGAAGAACGGCAGCGCCGACGTGATGCCGAGCTGCTCGCGCGCGCCGGCGCGCGGGATCGGGAACAGCAGCGACGCGTCGTACTGCGTCGCGTAGACGGTGGCCTTGCCGAGCGGGGAATGTTCGGGATTCATCGTGTGACGCCTTTACGACAGGAAGAGGCGGTACGCCGGGTTGGCGCTCTCTTCGACATACGGATAGCCGAGCGCCGCGAGGAAGCGTTCGAACTCGGCGCGATCGGCCTGCGGTACCTGCAGCCCGACGAGGATCGAGCTGTAGTCCGCGCCCTGGTTGCGGTAGTGGAACAGGCTGATGTTCCAGTCCGGCGCCATCGACGACAGGAACTTCATCAGCGCGCCCGGCCGTTCCGGGAATTCGAAGCGGAACAGGCGCTCGTCGAGCGCGAGCGGCGAGCGGCCGCCGACCATGTAGCGGATGTGTTCCTTCGACAGCTCGTCGTGCGTCAGGTCGACGCTCTTGAAGCCGTGCGATTCGAAGTTCGCGGCGATCTCCGCCGATTCGTCGCGACGGCGGATCTGCACGCCGACGAAGATGTGCGCGGATTGCGCATCGGCGATCCGGTAGTTGAACTCGGTGACGTTGCGATCGCCGACCAACGAGCAGAAGCGCTTGAAGCTGCCGCGTTCCTCGGGGATCGTGACCGCGAACACGGCTTCGCGTGCCTCGCCCACTTCCGCGCGTTCGGCGACGAAGCGCATCCGGTCGAAGTTCATGTTCGCGCCGGACGTGACCGCGACGAGCGTCCGGTTCTCGATGCCTTCGCGTTCCGCGTACAGCTTCGCGCCCGCGACCGCGAGCGCGCCGGACGGCTCGAGCACGCTGCGCGTGTCCTGGAACACGTCCTTGATCGCCGCGCACAGCGCGTCGGTGTTGACCGTCACGACGCCGTCGAGGAGCTCGCGGCACAGCCGGAAGGTTTCCTCGCCGACGAGCTTCACCGCGGTGCCGTCCGCGAACAGGCCCACTTCGCTCAGCTCGATGCGCTCGCCCGCGTCGATCGACTGCGCCATCGCGCACGAATCCTCGGCCTGCACGCCGATCACCTTGATCTCCGGGCGCACCGCCTTCACGTACGCGGCGACGCCGGAGGCGAGCCCGCCGCCGCCGATCGGCACGAAGATCGCGTGGATCGGGCCCTGGTGCTGGCGCAGGATCTCCATCGCGATCGTGCCCTGGCCGGCGATCACGTACGGATCGTCGAACGGGTGGACGAACGTGAGGTCGCGCTCCTGCTGGACCTTGACCGCGTGCGCGTACGCATCGCTGTACGATTCGCCCGCCTGGATCACCTCGACGCTCGGCCCGCCGTGCGCGCGCACCGCGTCGACCTTCACCTGCGGCGTCGTGACGGGCACGACGATCACGGCCTTGACGCCCATCCGCGCCGCCGAGAACGCGACGCCCTGCGCGTGGTTGCCGGCCGACGCGGTAATCACGCCGCGCGCGAGCGCGTCCGCCGGAATGTGCGCCATCTTGTTGTACGCGCCGCGCAGCTTGAACGAGAACACCGGCTGGTTGTCCTCGCGCTTCAGGTAAACGGCGTTGCGCAGCCGGGCCGACAGGTTGCGGGCCGGTTCGAGTTCCGTCTCGATCGCGACGTCGTAGACGCGCGCGGTGAGGATTTTCTTCAGGTAATCGTGGGATGCCATGGGCGCTCGCGTGCAGTGCGGATGCAGACGGTAAAGGGTCAATGATAGCGCCAAGGGTCCGCCCGCACGCAAGCGGCATGCCGGGCGGGCGATTGCGGGCGACCGTGCGCGCGTGCCGGCAGGGGGGGGCGTCGCCGGGCGAGATTTTTTATCGGCTTAACCGCATGGTTACCGACCGGACGGACGGCGAATGGTCGCACGAAACCGCGCCGAACCCCGCCCGGCGCGGCGCGCGGCGATAGCCCCACGACCTGTCCGGCGTGTCACGGGCGGCCCGATCATGGGTTAGAATTCCGTTTTGAATCAAGGATTCGGAAGATGCAGAGGCACCCTCGGATCGCACCGTTGAAGCCGACGCCGCGCGCAGCCAGCCCCGCGGCCGAACGGCATGCGCGCCGCGCGCGATCGTGCTGATGGTTCCGAGTGCCGCCAGGCCCTGTCGCCGGCCAGGAGGGGCGAGTCGCCCGCTCCGGCCCCATGAAGGACAGCCGCGCGCCTGGTAACAGAACAGATTTCCCCAAGATTGCGCCCACGCGCTTGCCGACGCCCGTGCACGGGGTATCGGCCCTCCGAGTCGTCCGAACATGAACGCACCACAAGTTTTCGATCCGCATGGCGCGGCCGCCGCCGTCGCCGCCGACCCCGCGCCCCGCTTGCGCGAGATTCCCTACAACTACACGTCCTTCTCGGATCGCGAGATCGTGATCCGCCTGCTCGGCGAGGAGGCGTGGGCGGTGCTCGACGAGCTGCGCGCCGAGCGCCGCACGGGCCGCTCGGCACGGATGCTGTATGAAGTGCTCGGCGACATCTGGGTCGTGCGTCGCAACCCGTACCTGCAGGACGACCTGCTCGACAACCCGAAGCGCCGCGCGCTGCTGATCGAGGCGCTGAACCACCGCCTGACCGAGATCGGCAAGCGCCGCAGCGCGGATCTCACCGAGCACCGCGACGACGCCGGCCGCGAACGCGCATCGCGCGTCGAGATGCTCGAGACGGCCGCGCAGCGCGCGGTCGACGAGTTCGCGGACGAATTCGACAAGATGGCCGAGCTGCGCCGCCGCGCGACCAAGGCGCTCGGCCGCTGCACGCAGAAGGACAACATCCGCTTCGACGGGCTGTCGCGCGTGTCGCACGTGACCGACGCGACCGACTGGCGCGTCGAATACCCGTTCGTCGTGCTGACCCCCGATACCGAAGCCGAGATCGCCGCGCTGGTCAAGGCGTGCTTCGAGCTCGGCCTGACGGTGATCCCGCGCGGCGGCGGCACCGGCTACACGGGCGGCGCGGTGCCGCTCACGCCGTTCTCCGCGGTGATCAACACCGAAAAGCTCGAACAGCTCGGCGCGGTCGAGCTGACCGAACTGCCGGGCGTCGCGCACAAGGTGCCGACGATCTTCTCCGGCGCGGGCGTCGTCACGCGCCGCGTGACGGAAGCGGCCGAAGCGGCCGGCTACGTGTTCGCGGTCGATCCGACCTCGCTCGACGCATCGTGCATCGGCGGCAACGTCGCGATGAACGCGGGCGGCAAGAAGGCCGTGCTGTGGGGCACCGCGCTCGACAACCTGGCGTGGTGGCGGATGGTCGACCCGGACGGCAACTGGCTCGAAGTCACGCGCCACGAGCACAACCAGGGCAAGATCCACGACATCGCGGTCGCGCGCTTCGAGCTGAAGTGGTTCGACGGCGCGTACGCGCCGGGCGAGAAGCTGCTGAAGACCGAGATGCTCGAGATCGAAGGCCGGCGCTTTCGCAAGGAAGGGCTCGGCAAGGACGTGACCGACAAGTTCCTCGCCGGCCTGCCGGGCGTGCAGAAGGAAGGCTGCGACGGGCTCATTACGTCCGCGCGCTGGGTGCTGCACAAGATGCCCGCGCACACGCGCACCGTCTGCCTCGAATTCTTCGGCCAGGCGCGCGAGGCGATTCCGAGCATCGTCGAGATCAAGGACTACCTGTTCGAGACGTCGAAGCAGGGCGGCGCGATCCTCGCGGGCCTCGAGCACCTCGACGAGCGCTACCTGCGCGCGGTCGGCTATGCGACCAAGAGCAAGCGCAACGCGTTCCCGAAGATGGTGCTGATCGGCGACATCGTCGGCGACGATGCCGATGCGGTCGCGCAGGCGACGTCCGAAGTGATCCGGATGGCGAACGGCAAGAGCGGCGAAGGCTTCGTCGCGGTCAGCGCGGAGGCGCGCAAGCGCTTCTGGCTCGATCGCAGCCGCACGGCCGCGATCGCGAAGCATACGAACGCGTTCAAGATCAACGAGGACGTCGTCATCCCGCTGAACCGGATGGGCGAGTACACCGACGGCATCGAGCGGATCAACATCGAGCTGTCGCTGAAGAACAAGCTGCAGCTCGTCGACGCGCTCGAGGCGTTCTTCCGCGGCGGCAACCTGCCGCTCGGCAAGACCGACGACGCGAACGAGATCCCGAGCGCGGAGCTGCTGGAAGACCGCGTGCAGCAGGCGCTCGAGCTGCTCAAGCGCGTGCGCGCGCGCTGGGAGTTCGTGCGCGACCGGCTCGACCAGCCGCTGCGCGAGGCGCAGCACTACCTGGTGCAGCTCGGCTACGAGGCGCTCGCGGAGAAATTCGCGGATCGCGCGGACGAACAGCCGGGTGCGACCGTGTTCCACGTCACGCAGGACCGCACGGTCCGCATCTCGTGGAAGCAGGAGATCCGCGCGGAACTCCGTGCGATCTTCAACGGCGGCGCGTTCAAGCCGATCCTCGACGAAGCGCAGGCGATCCACAAGCGCGTGCTGCGCGGCCGCGTGTTCGTCGCGCTGCACATGCACGCGGGCGACGGCAACGTCCACACGAACATCCCGGTCAACTCCGACAACTACGAGATGCTGCAGGACGCGCATGCGGCCGTCGCACGCATCATGACGCTCGCGCGCTCGCTCGACGGCGTGATTTCCGGCGAGCACGGCATCGGCATCACGAAGCTCGAGTTCCTGACCGACGACGAGATCGCCGAATTCCGTGCGTACAAGCAGCGCGTCGACCCGAACGGCCGCTTCAACAAGGGCAAGCTGCTCGACGGCGCCGATCTGCGCAACGCGTACACGCCCAGCTTCGGGCTGATGGGCTACGAGTCGCTGATCATGCAGCAGTCCGACATCGGTGCGATCGCCGATTCGGTGAAGGACTGCCTGCGCTGCGGCAAGTGCAAGCCGGTGTGCGCGACCCACGTGCCGCGCGCGAACCTGCTGTACAGCCCGCGCAACAAGATCCTCGCGACGTCGCTGCTGGTCGAGGCGTTCCTGTACGAGGAGCAGACGCGCCGCGGCGTGTCGATCAAGCACTGGGACGAGTTCAACGACGTGGCCGACCACTGCACGGTGTGCCACAAGTGCGCGACGCCGTGCCCGGTGAAGATCGACTTCGGCGACGTGACGATGAACATGCGCAACCTGTTGCGCAAGATGGGCAAGAAGAAGTTCAACGCCGGCAATGCGGCGGGCATGTTCTTCCTGAACGCGACCAATCCGCAGACGATCAACCTCGCGCGCGGCGTGATGATGGGCGTCGGCTACAAGGTGCAGCGCTTCGCGAACGACATGCTGAAGAAGGTCGTGACGAAGCAGACGCAGCACCCGCCGGCGACGACCGGCAAGCCGCCCGCGGTCGAGCAGGTGATCCACTTCGTGAACAAGAAGATGCCGGGCAACCTGCCGAAGAAGACGGCGCGCGCGCTGCTGGACATCGAGGACAACAAGATCGTGCCGATCATCCGCAACCCGAAGTCGACGACCGTCGATTCGGAAGCGGTGTTCTACTTCCCGGGCTGCGGCTCGGAGCGGCTGTTCTCGCAGGTCGGGCTGGCTACGCAGGCGATGCTGTGGGAAGCCGGCGTGCAGACGGTGCTGCCGCCGGGCTACCTGTGCTGCGGTTATCCGCAGCGCGGCTCGGGCCAGTACGACAAGGCCGAGAAGATCGTCACGGACAACCGCGTGCTGTTCCACCGGGTCGCGAACACGCTGAACTACCTGGACATCAAGACGGTGGTCGTGTCGTGCGGCACGTGCTACGACCAACTCGCCGGGTATGAATTCGACAAAATCTTCCCGGGCTGCCGGATCATCGACATCCACGAGTTCCTGCTGGAGAAGGGGATGAAGCTCGACGGCGTGACGGGCACGCGCTACATGTATCACGACCCGTGCCACACGCCGATCAAGACTATGGATCCGGTCAAGCTGGTCAACGAGCTGATGGGCTCGGAGAAGGACGGCTACAGGATCGAGAAGAACGACCGCTGCTGCGGCGAATCGGGCACGCTCGCGGTCACGCGGCCGGACGTGTCCACGCAGGTTCGCTTCCGCAAGGAAGAAGAGATCCGCAAGGGCGCCGCGAAGCTGCGCGCGATCCCGGTGGTGGCCGGCGACGCGCCGGCGGCCGCGGGCGCGAACGGGCCGGACGTGAAGATCCTGACGAGCTGCCCGTCGTGCCTGCAGGGCCTGTCGCGCTACAACGAGGACGCGAACCTCGAAGCCGACTACATCGTGGTCGAAATCGCCCGCCAGGTGCTCGGCGAGAACTGGATGGCCGACTATGTCGCACGGGCGAACCATGGCGGGATCGAGCGCGTGCTGGTCTAATGCGGGCATGACGACCGCCCGACCGGGCCGGAAATGAGCGGGCGCCGGCGCAGCCATGCCGGCGCCGGTCCACATGGGAGCGACGATGGAATGCGTGTTTTGCCGTGAAGACGGCGGCGAGGTGCTCTGGCAGGACGAGGCGCTGCGCGTCGTGCTCGCGACGGGCGAGCACGACTACCCGGGTTTCTGCCGGGTGATCTGGGGCGCGCACGTGGCCGAGTTCTCCGATCTCGGCGAGCCCGAGCGGGCACACCTGATGCGCGTGGTCTACGCGGTCGAGCGGGCCGTGCGCCGCGTGATGCAGCCGAACAAGGTGAATCTCGCGAGCCTCGGCAACATGGTGCCGCACGTGCACTGGCACGTGATTCCGCGCTTTTCCAACGATGCCCATTTCCCGCAGCCCGTGTGGGCGCCGCGCCAGCGCAGCGTGTCCGAGGCGCTGCTGCGCTCGCGCGCGGCGCAGGCCTCGCTGCTGCACAATGCGGTGCGCGAGGAAATTCAACGCATGACCGATTCGAGGCAGCCATGAGCGGTTTGACTTCCACGACGCCGATTCCGTCCGGCGTCGTCGTGCACGCGGTATCGCGCGTGCTCGAATTGCAGTACCCGAACGGCGAGAGTTACCGGATTCCGTTCGAGCTGATGCGCGTCTATTCGCCGTCGGCCGAGGTGCGCGGCCACGGGCCCGGCCAGGAGACGCTGCAGACCGGCAAGCGCGAGGTAACGATCACCGCGCTCGAGGGCGTGGGCAACTACGCGCTGCAGCCGACGTTCTCCGACGGCCATTCGACCGGCATCTACTCGTGGGACCTGCTGTACGAACTGGCGACGCGGCAGGACGCGCTGTGGCGCGACTATTTCGACAAACTGAAGGCGGCGGGCGTCGAGCGCGACGCGCCGATGCAGGCGGCCGGCGCGCCGCACGGCCACTGCCACTGAAATCGACGGCGCCCGCTCGGCGCCGTCTTGGCATTTACTGAGGATCAACGCGATGAGCAAAACCCACTTCGGCTTCGAAAGCGTCGAGGAAAACGAAAAAGCGAAGAAAGTGGCGGGCGTGTTTCATTCGGTCGCGAGCAACTACGATCTGATGAACGACCTGATGTCGGCGGGCATGCACCGCGCGTGGAAGGCGTTCACGATCGCGCAGGCGAACGTGCGCCCCGGCTTCAAGGTGCTCGACATCGCGGCCGGCACCGGCGACCTGACCAAGTCGTTCGCGAAGGCGGCCGGGCCGACGGGCGAGGTCTGGCATACCGACATCAACGAATCGATGCTGCGGGTGGGCCGCGACCGGCTGCTCGACAAGGGTATCGTGACGCCGTCGCTGCTGTGCGACGCCGAGAAAATTCCCTTTCCGGACAACTACTTCGACGTGGTCACCGTCGCGTTCGGGCTGCGCAACATGACGCACAAGGATGCCGCGCTGGCCGAGATGCGCCGCGTGACGAAGCCCGGCGGCCGCGTGATGGTGCTGGAATTCTCGAAAGTCTGGGATCCGCTGAAAAAAGCGTACGATCTGTATTCTTTCAAAGTATTACCGTGGCTTGGCGACAAGTTCGCGAAAGATGCTGAAAGTTATCGGTATCTTGCTGAATCTATCCGGATGCACCCCGATCAGGACACGCTGAAGACGATGATGGAACAAGCGGGCCTCGACGCCGTCAAATATTACAATTTGTCAGGTGGCGTGGTAGCTTTACACCTCGGAACCAAGTACTAAGGGGTTCTTTCCATACATTCGCCTTACATCTGGAGAAGCTGATGTCCGAATCGCGTTCGTTGTTCAACCGTAGCAAGCCGTCGAAGCCGTGGGCTCGACGGGTCGGCACGCTGCTGATGGTCGGCCTGCTCACGGCCGGCACGTTCGCATCGCTCGACGCCGAAGCCCGGCGCATGGGCGGCGGGCGCAGCATCGGCCGCCAGAATTCCACCGTCACGCAGCGCCAGGCCACGCCGCCCGCGCAGCAGCCGATGCAGCAGGCCGCGCCGTCGCAGGCGCAGCGCGCGAACCCGGCTGCGCCCGCGCCGGCCGCGCAGCCCAACCGCTCGCGCTGGCTCGGGCCGATCGCCGGTCTCGCGGCCGGCCTCGGCATCGCGGCGCTGCTGTCGCACTTCGGCCTCGGCGGCGCATTCGCGAGCATGATGGCGAACGTCATCGTGATCGCGTTGCTCGCGATGGTCGGCATCTGGCTGATCCGCAAGTTCATGAACCGCCGTCGCCCGCAGGAGCCGGCGTATTCGGTCGGCGGTGCCGCGTCGTCGTCCGGCGGCTACTCGCAAAGCCCGTCGTTCCAGCAGGGCAACACCGGCAGCAACTACGCAGGTAGCGGCAGCAGCTACGCGAACGAAGCGCAGGGCGTGTTCGGCGGCGGTGCGGCCGCCGCAGGCGCGGCCGCGGCGGCAGCGGCACCGCTGCAGGTGCCGGCCGGCTTCGACACCGAAGCGTTCCTGCGCAGCGCGAAAGTCTATTTCGTGCGCCTGCAGGCGGCATGGGACCAGGGCAACCTGGCCGACATCCGCGAGTTCACGACGCCCGAAATGTTCGCCGAGATCAAGATCGACCTCGATTCGCGCGGCAACGACGCGAACCAGACCGATGTCGTGCAGCTCGACGCGGAATTGGTCGCGATCGAGGATCGCGGCATCGAGCAGTCGGCGAGCGTGCGCTTCCACGGCCTGATCCGCGAATCGGCGAATACGTCGGCCGCGCCGTTCGACGAGGTGTGGAACCTGTCGAAGTCGGGCGGTCAGGGCTGGCTGCTCGCGGGTATCCAGCAGATCAACACGCACTGAGCGTGGCCGGCGGCCCGCGCCGCCGGTACCCGGGCGACGGCCGCCGCACTGCGACCGCTTGCCGCCCGGGTGTACGGTCAGGCACGGTCCGCCGCCGATCCGACGTTACAATAGAAACCCGCGTGGGCGCCCGGCCTGCGCGGGTTTTTTCTTTCCCAGCCCGATGACCTTTGCCGCCAAGCCTTTTGCTGCTGCCGTCAATCACCTGCTCGCGCGCGAATCATGGGCGCGCGATCGCCTGATTCCCTATGCGGGCAAGACTGCCCGGATCGACGTGTCTCCCGTCACGCTTACGCTGCTGGTGCAGCCCGACGGCTATCTGTCGGCCGTCGACGCGCACGATGCGCAACGGGTCGACGTGTCGATCGCGCTTGCCGGCGACACGGTCGCCGCGTTCCTGCAGGGCGGCCAGGCGGCCGTGATGAAGCACGTGAAGATCGAAGGCGACGCGGAATTCGCGACGCAGATCGCGAAGCTGGCCGAGCACCTGCGCTGGGAACCGGAAGAAGATCTCGCGAAGCTGGTCGGCGACGCGGCGGCGCACCGGATCGCGACGGTCGTGCGCGACGCCGGCGCGCGCGCACGCCGCACCGGCCGCAACGTGCTCGATTCCGTCGCCGAATACTGGCTCGACGAGAACCCGCAAGTCGTCCGGCGCACGTCGCTCGGCGGTTTCGACGCCGAACTGGCGCGCGCGCGCGATGCGCTCGCGCGGGTCGAAAAGCGGGTCGAGCGACTCGAACAAAAAATCGGCGCGCGCACGGGTTCCGGCCCGCGCGGCGCGCACTGAGGGCCGCAGGGCATGCGCATTTTCCGTTTCATCAAGATCGTCTACACCGTCATCCGCTTTGGTCTCGACGAAGTGATGCTGTCCCGGATCGACGACCGGCGCGTGAAGCTGCTGTTGCGGATCACGACGATCGGCCGCCGCTACTCCGATCCGCCCGCCGTGCGGTTGCGCCACGCGCTCGAAAGCCTCGGCCCGATCTTCGTGAAGTTCGGCCAGGTGCTGTCCACGCGCCGCGACCTGCTGTCGGTCGATTTCGCGAACGAGCTCGCGAAGCTGCAGGACCAGGTGCCGCCGTTCGATTCGGCGGTCGCGATCGCGATCATCGAGAAGTCGCTCGGTGCGCCGGTCGACGAGCTGTTCGACGAATTCGAGCGCGAGCCGATCGCGAGCGCATCGATCGCGCAGGTGCATTTCGCGAAGCTGAAGCAGGGCGCGCATGCGGGCAAGGCCGTCGCCGTCAAGGTGCTGCGCCCGAACATGTTGCCGGTGATCGATTCCGACCTCGCGCTGATGCGCGACATCGCGACGTGGACCGAGCGCATGTGGGCCGACGGCCGGCGCCTGAAGCCGCGCGAGGTCGTCGCCGAATTCGACAAATACCTGCACGACGAGCTCGACCTGATGCGCGAGGCCGCCAACGGCAGCCAGCTGCGCCGCAACTTCGCGGGCCTCGACCTGCTGCTCGTGCCCGAGATGTTCTGGGATTTCTCGACGTCGCAGGTGCTCGTGATGGAGCGCATGACGGGCGTGCCGATCAGCCAGGTCGAGACGCTGCGCTCGGCCGGCGTCGACATCAAGAAGCTCGCGCGCGAAGGCGTCGAGATCTTCTTCACACAGGTGTTCCGCGACGGCTTTTTCCACGCGGACATGCACCCCGGCAACATCCAGGTGAGCCTCGATCCGAATACGTTCGGCCGCTATATCGCGCTCGATTTCGGGATCGTCGGCGCGCTGTCCGATTTCGACAAGAATTACCTCGCGCAGAACTTCCTCGCGTTCTTCAAGCGCGACTACCATCGCGTCGCGACGCTCCACCTCGAATCGGGGTGGGTGCCGCCCGAGACGCGCGTCGAGGAGCTCGAAAGTGCGATCCGCGCGGTGTGCGAGCCGTATTTCGACCGCGCGCTGAAGGACATCTCGCTCGGCCAGGTGCTGATGCGGCTGTTCTCGACGTCGCGCCGCTTCAACGTCGAGATCCAGCCGCAGCTCGTCCTGCTGCAGAAGACGATGCTGAACGTCGAAGGGCTCGGCCGCTCGCTCGACCCCGAGCTCGACCTGTGGAAGACCGCGAAGCCGTATCTCGAGCGCTGGATGACCGAGCAGATCGGCCTGCGCGGCTGGTACGAGCGGTTCAAGGTCGAGGCGCCGCAGTGGAGCAAGACGCTGCCGCAACTGCCGCGCCTGATCCACCATGCGATGGCCGCCCGCCACGACGCGCCGCGCGCCGCGAGCGAGGAGTTGATGCGTCAGATTCTCGTCGAGCAGAAGCGGACGAACCGGCTGCTGCAGGCGTTGCTGGTCTTCGGCCTGGCCGTCGGCGTCGGCGCGCTCGTCGCGCGCGTGCTGCTCGCGCTCGCGTACGGCGCTTGATCGAAAGGAGCACGGCGATGTCCGATCCGAAGCGACCGGCCGCACCGTCGGCCGCCGATTTCGCGACGCGCGACCCGGGCAGCGCGTCGTTCTGGGACGAGCGCTTCGAACGCGGCGTGACGCCGTGGGAGTTCGGCGGCGTGCCGGACGGGTTTCGCGTGTTCGCGCATCGGCTCGAGCCGTGCGCGGTGCTGATTCCCGGCTGCGGCAGCGCGCAGGAGGCCGGATGGCTCGCGCAGGCCGGCTGGCCGGTGCGTGCGATCGATTTCGCCGCGCAGGCGGTCGCTGCTGCGAAGGCGCAGCTCGGCGCGCATGCGGGCGTCGTCGAGCAGGCCGATTTCTTTCAGTACCGTCCGCCGTTCGACGTGCAGTGGGTGTACGAGCGGGCGTTCCTGTGCGCATTGCCGCCGAGCCAGCGCGCCGGCTATGCGGCGCGGATGGCCGAGCTGCTGCCCGCGGACGGATTGCTGGCCGGCTATTTCTTCCTGGTGGCGAAACCGAAGGGGCCGCCGTTCGGGATCGAGCGGGCGGAACTCGACGCGTTGCTCGCGCCGCACTTCGAGCTGGTCGAGGATTTGCCGGTGACCGATTCGCTGGCCGTGTTCGACGGGCATGAGCGCTGGCTCACGTGGCGTCGCCGCTGATGCACGGGCGCCGCGACCATTGCCGGAGCGCGCCGGGGTTTCGGCTATAATTCAAGGTTTTGCAAGCCGTTTCCAGTTTCTGCGGGAAAAATATCATGCCGATCTACGCCTATCGATGCGAAGCGTGCGGTTTCGCGAAGGACGTGCTCCAGAAGATGAGCGACGCGCCGCTGTCGCAATGCCCTGAATGCGGGAAGGATGCTTTCCGCAAACAGGTGACCGCCGCCGGTTTCCAGCTGAAGGGTTCGGGGTGGTATGTCACCGATTTCCGCGGCGGCTCGGGCGGCGCCAGCGCACCGGCGACGGCGTCGGGCGACGCGGCGCCGGCAGCACCCGCGGCGCAAGCCGCACCCGCCGCGGCCGCGCCGGCTGCGGCGAGCGGCTCGGGCAGCACCACGACGACGAGCGCCGCGCCGGCTCCGGCCGCGACGCCCGCCGCCGGCAGTTGACCGTCGCGGCCCGGCCGGGCCGCGACCAACCCGCGCTTCCGGCGCGGTTCATTGACGGCAGATGATGAAAAAGACGACCCTGAAAACGGTGTTCCTGACCGGCCTGCTGGTTCTCGTCCCGCTCGCGATCACGCTGTGGGTGCTCGGCCTCATCATCGGCACGATGGACCAGACGCTGCTCCTGCTGCCCGAATCGTGGCAGCCCGAGCGGATGCTCGGCTTCCATCTGCCGGGAATCGGCGCGGTGCTGACGCTCGCGTTCATCTTCGTGGTCGGGCTGGCCACGCAGAACTTCATCGGCCAGAAGCTCGTCACGTGGTGGAACGCGGTCGTGCGTCACATCCCGGTCGTCGGGCCGATCTACACGAGCGTCAAGCAGGTATCGGACACGCTGCTGTCGAGCAGCGGCAATGCGTTCCGCAAGGCGCTGCTGATCGAATACCCGCGCCGCGGCTCGTATACGATCGCGTTTCTGACCGGCACGCCCGGCGGCGACGTGGTCAACCATCTGACGGAAGAGTACGTGAGCGTGTACGTGCCCACGACGCCGAACCCGACGTCGGGCTTCTTCCTGATGCTGCCGAAGAGCGAAGTCATCGAACTCGACATGTCGGTCGATGCCGCGCTCAAGTACATCGTCTCGATGGGCGTCGTGGCGCCTTCGGCGCCGGTTCCGGCGCCCGCCCGCCGTCCCGTCGAGCCGCCGCTGTAAGTAAAGAATCATCGCCCGGGCCGCGCGTTGCGGCGCCCGTTGATCAAACCGAACGAAAGCAAACATCATGTCGATGCGTACTGAATACTGCGGTCTCGTGACCGAACACCTGCTGGGCCAAACCGTGTCGCTGTGCGGCTGGGTGCAGCGCCGCCGCGATCACGGCGGTGTGATCTTCATCGACCTGCGCGATCGTGAAGGCCTCGTGCAGGTGGTGTGCGATCCGGATCGCGCCGAGATGTTCGCGACCGCCGAAGGCGTGCGCAACGAGTTCTGCGTGCAGATCAAGGGTCTCGTGCGCAATCGTCCGGAGGGCACGGTCAACGCCGGCCTGAAGAGCGGGAAGATCGAAGTGCTGTGCCACGAACTGAACGTGCTGAACGCGTCGGTCACGCCGCCGTTCCAGCTCGACGACGACAACCTGTCCGAAACGACGCGTCTCACGCATCGCGTGCTCGACCTGCGCCGCCCGCAGATGCAGCACAACCTGCGCCTGCGCTACCGCGTCGCGATCGAGGCGCGCAAGTACCTCGACGAGCAGGGCTTCATCGACATCGAAACGCCGATGCTGACGAAGAGCACGCCGGAAGGCGCGCGCGACTATCTCGTGCCGTCGCGCGTGAACGCGGGCCAGTTCTTCGCGCTGCCGCAGTCGCCGCAGCTGTTCAAGCAGTTGCTGATGGTCGCGAACTTCGACCGTTACTACCAGATCACCAAGTGCTTCCGCGACGAGGACCTCCGCGCCGACCGTCAGCCGGAATTCACGCAGATCGACTGCGAGACGTCGTTCCTCGGCGAGCAGGAAATCCGCGATCTGTTCGAAGACATGATCCGTCACATCTTCAAGACGACGATCGACGTCGAACTCGACGCGAAATTCCCGGTGATGCCGTACTCGGAAGCGATGGCGCGTTTCGGTTCGGACAAGCCGGACCTGCGCGTGCAGCTCGAATTCACCGAGCTGACCGACGCGATGAAGGACGTCGACTTCAAGGTGTTCAGCACGCCGGCCAACGCGAAGGACGGCCGGGTCGCGGCGCTGCGCGTGCCGAAGGGCGGCGAGCTGTCGCGCGGCGACATCGACGGCTACACGGAATTCGTGCGCATCTACGGCGCGAAGGGCCTCGCATGGATCAAGGTCAACGAGAAGGCGAAGGGCCGCGACGGCCTGCAGAGCCCGATCGTCAAGAACCTGCACGACGCGTCGATCGCGGCGATCCTCGAGCGCACCGGCGCCGAAGACGGCGACATCATCTTCTTCGCGGCCGACCGCGCGAAGGTCGTCAACGACAGCCTCGGCGCACTGCGCCTGAAGATCGGTCATTCGGAATTCGGCAAGGCGAACGGTCTCGTCCAGGCCGGCTGGAAGCCGCTGTGGGTCGTGGACTTCCCGATGTTCGAGTACGACGACGAAGACGCGCGCTACGTCGCCGCGCACCATCCGTTCACGAGCCCGAAGGACGAGCACCTCGAGTACCTTGAGACCGACCCGGGCCGCTGCCTCGCGAAGGCGTACGACATGGTGCTGAACGGCTGGGAAATCGGCGGCGGCTCGGTGCGTATCCATCGCGAGGAAGTGCAGAGCAAGGTGTTCCGCGCGCTGAAGATCGGCGCCGAGGAAGCGCAGGCGAAGTTCGGTTTCCTGCTGGACGCGCTGCAGTACGGCGCGCCGCCGCACGGCGGTATCGCATTCGGTCTCGACCGCATCGTCACGATGATGGCCGGCGCCGATTCGATCCGCGACGTGATTGCGTTCCCGAAGACGCAGCGTGCGCAGGATCTGCTCACGCAGGCGCCGAGCCCGGTCGACGAGCGTCAACTGCGCGAACTGCACATCCGTCTGCGTCAGCCGGAGCAGCCGAAGGCGTAACGCGCTCCTCGCAGGTCGTGTGTGCGGTGACGCCCACACGACACCCATGAAAAAGGCGCAGCGATGCGCCTTTTTCATTTTTTGCGGTACAGTCGCAGCACTTGCCGCACGTTCGGAGCACGGGCCCATGCACGGCCCCGTGCCGCATGAAACAAAGATGACGAAGCCGCCGAAAATCCCCGAATCCGTTCTCGTCGTGATCTACACGCCCGACCTCGATGTGCTCGTGATCAAGCGTGCCGACCAGCCCGATTTCTGGCAATCGGTCACCGGCTCGAAGGACGCGCTCGACGAGCCGCTCGCGCTCACCGCCGCGCGCGAAGTGGCGGAGGAGACCGGCATCGCGATCGGCACGCCGGACGTGCCGGCCACCGCGCTCGTCGACTGGCATCACCGGATCGAATACACGATCTATCCGCAATACCTGCACCGCTATGCGCCGGGCGTCACGCGCAACGTCGAGCACTGGTTCGGCCTGTGCGTGCCGCATCGCGTCGACGTGACGCTGTCGCCGCGCGAGCATGTCGATCATGCGTGGCTGCCGTTCCGCGAAGCGGCCGCGCGTTGCTTCTCGCCGTCGAACGCCGAAGCGATCCTGCAATTGCCCGCGCGCGTGGCGCTCGCGCGCGCGCCGCACGGCTCGTCCGCATGAATGCGGAGACCCGCAAGCGCTTCGCGCAATTGCGGCAGATGTTTCTGCAGGAGCGCGGCTCCGCGTCGCGGCTCGCGTTTACGGCCGGCAATACGGTGCGGCTGTGCGAAACTGGCGGCGCATTCTTCCGGGCGCTCATCGAACGGATCGACGCCGCCCGCGAGCAGGTGATGCTCGAAACCTACATCTTCTGCGACGACGAGGCCGGTCGCCCGGTGTCGGACGCGCTGATTCGCGCGGCGCAGCGCGGCGTGCGCGTGCGCGTGATCACCGACGGCATCGGCACCGCGCGCCTGCCGCTGTTCGACACGTGGGCCGAGTCCGGCGTCGAGCACTGCATCTACAACCGCTACCTGTTCGGCCGCTTCGGCTTCTCGCGCACGCACCGCAAGCTCGCGGTGATCGATCATGCGGTCGCGTTCTGCGGCGGCATCAACATCGTCGACGACTACACGCAGGGCAGCGCGACGCTGCCGTTCCCGCGCTGGGATTTCGCGGTCGAGATGGCCGGGCCCGCGGTGTCCGACGTGCGCGCCGCATTCGAGCTGCAGTGGCACCGGATCCAGTTCGGCCACAAGCCGTATGCGCAGTACGCGGCCGGGCTGCACGGCGGCGAAGCGTTCCCGGACATGTTCCGGCGCTGGATGCGCAGCCACCGGTGGATCAAGGCCGGCGCGCTGCGGGTCGTGACCGAGCCGAGCGTCGCGTTCGTCGCGCGCGACAACGTCGTGAATCGCCGCGCGATCGAGAAGGCCTATCTCGCGGCGATCGGCCAGGCCCGCCAGCGGATCCTGCTCGCGAATCCGTATTTCATGCCGGGCCGCAAGCTGCGCCGCGCGCTGACGGGCGCGGCGCGACGCGGCGTCGACGTGCAGGTGCTGATCGGCCGCAAGGAGTTCGCGGCGCTCGATACGGCCGTGCCGTTCCTCTATCACACGCTGCTGCGCGCGGGCGTGCGCGTCGCCGAATACGACAAGACGATCCTGCACGGCAAGGTCGCCGTGATCGACGACAACTGGGCGACGGTCGGCTCGTCGAATCTGGACGCGCTGAGTCTGATGCTGAACAATGAAGCGAACGTCGTGCTGGTGCGCTACGATGCAGTGACGAACCAGTTGCGCGACGCGATCGCCGCTGCGTTCGCCGAAGGCCGCGAGATCGACGCCGCGCGCTACGCCGCGCGCCCGCGCGTCGAGCGGCTGCTGAACTGGCTCGCGTACACCGCGTATCGTGTCGTGATGAAGGCGCTGACGGTCGGCGGTTACGACTGACGCAGACTAAGCATTCGCTTCAAAAAATCTGTCCGCACGTTCGTGCGGAAAAGCCGCTCCGGTCCCGCCGGAATCGCGCAAAATAGCGGCTCGGTTAGACACCGGTTTCTAATAATTTCCTTGTTTCGCGAGCGGCCGCACTCAATAATAGTACGGCCGTTCGATTTTATTCGAACCCCCGAACGGTTACAGAAAAAGCTATGCGAAAAGGCGAACAGACGCGTGCCGCGATACTCGAAGCTGCTTTGGATCTCGCCAGCCGTGACGGGCTGGAGGGGCTGACGATCGGCCTGCTGGCCGAGCGCATGCAGATGAGCAAGAGCGGCGTGTTCGCGCACTTCGGTTCGCGCGAAGACCTGCAGGTCGAGGTCGTCCGCGAGTATCACCATCGTTTCGAAAACGAGGTGTTCTTTCCGAGCCTGCGCGAGTCGCGCGGTCTGCCGCGTCTTCGGGCGATGCTGGCGCGCTGGATCGAGAAGCGCATCCAGGAGGTGACGACCGGGTGCATCTACATCAGCGGCGCAGTGGAGTACGACGACCGGCCGGACAGCCCCGTGCGCGAGCAGTTGATCGCGAGCGTGACCGCCTGGCGTGCCGCGTTGCTGCGCGCCATTTCGCAGGCGATGGAAGAAGGGCATCTGCGCACGGACACGGATCCGGAACTGATGCTCTTCGAGTTGTACAGCTTCACGCTCGGCCTGCATCACGACGCACGCTTCCTGCATTCGCCGGACGCGGTGCGCCTCACGTGGGCCGCGCTGGAAAAGACGATCGTTTCGTATCAGAGCGAGAGCCGTTAGCGGCGCGTGATCCGCCCGCCAGGAGCTCGAGCCGTTTTGCCCACCTTTGGAGAGAGTCATGGGACAGTACGCCGCGCCGCTGCGCGACATGCAATTCGTGTTGCACGAGCTTCTGAACGTCGAAGCCGAAGTCAAGCAAATGCCCAGGCATGCGGACCTCGACGCCGACACGATCAACCAGGTCCTCGAGGAAGCGGGCAAGTTCTGCTCCGAGGTGCTGTTCCCGCTGAACCAGGTCGGCGACCGCGAAGGCTGCACGTATGAAGGCGACGGCGTCGTGAAGACCCCGACCGGCTTCAAGGAAGCGTATCGGCAGTACGTCGAGGCCGGCTGGCCGGCGCTCGGCTGCGATCCGGACTACGGCGGCCAGGGCCTGCCCGCGTTCGTGAACAACGCGCTCTACGAAATGCTGAACTCGGCGAACCAGGCATGGACGATGTATCCGGGCCTGTCGCACGGCGCGTACGAATGCCTGCACGCGCACGGCGCGCCGGAACTCCAGCAGCAATACCTGCCGAAGCTCGTGTCGGGCGAATGGACGGGCACGATGTGCCTGACCGAGCCGCACTGCGGCACCGACCTCGGCATCCTGCGCACCAAGGCCGAACCGAACGGCGACGGCTCGTACTCGATCAGCGGCACGAAGATCTTCATCTCGAGCGGCGAGCACGACATGTCGAAGAACATCGTCCACCTCGTGCTCGCGCGCCTGCCGGACGCGCCGCAAGGCACGAAGGGAATCTCGCTGTTCATCGTGCCGAAGTTCATTCCGGACGCTTCGGGCGAACCGGGCGAACGCAACGGCATCAAGTGCGGCTCGATCGAGCACAAGATGGGCATCCACGGCAACTCGACGTGCGTGATGAACCTCGACGGCGCGAAGGGCTGGATGGTCGGCGAGCCGAACAAGGGCTTGAACGCGATGTTCGTGATGATGAATGCCGCGCGCCTCGGCGTCGGCATGCAGGGCCTCGGCCTCACGGAAGTCGCGTACCAGAACTCGCTGGCGTATGCAAAGGAACGCCTGCAGATGCGCTCGCTGACGGGCCCGAAGGCGCCGGACAAACCAGCCGACCCGATCATCGTGCATCCGGACGTGCGCCGCATGCTGCTCACGCAGAAGGCCTACGCGGAAGGCGCGCGCGCGTTCACGTACTGGTCGGCGCTGCAGATCGACAAGGAGCTGTCGCACGCCGACGAAGCCGTGCGCAAGGAAGCGGCCGACCTCGTCGCGCTGCTCACGCCGATCATCAAGGCGTTCCTGACCGACAACGCGTTCGAGTCGACCAACCACGCGATGCAGATCTACGGCGGCCACGGCTTCATCTCCGAGTGGGGCATGGAGCAGTACGTGCGCGACGCGCGGATCAACATGATCTACGAAGGCACGAACTCGATCCAGTCGCTCGACCTGCTGGGCCGCAAGGTGCTCGGCGACATGGGCGCGAAGCTGAAGAAGTTCGGCAAGCTCGTGACGGAATTCGCGGAAGCCGAAGGCGTGAAGCCGGAGATGGCCGAGTTCATCAACCCGCTCGCCGACATCGGCGACAAGGTGCAGAAGCTGACGATGGAAATCGGCATGAAGGCGATGCAGAACCCCGACGAAGTCGGTGCTGCGGCCGTGCCGTACCTGCGTACCGTCGGCCACCTGGTGTTCTCGTACTTCTGGGCGCGCATGGCGCGTCTCGCGCTCGACAAGGAAGCGTCGGGCGACCCGTTCTACAAGTCGAAGCTCGCGACGGCCCGCTTCTACTTCGCGCGCCTGCTGCCCGAGACGGCCGCGACGATCCGCGCCGCGCGCGCGGGTTCGAAGACGCTGATGGAAGTCGACGAATCGCTGTTCTGACGCGAGTCCGGGCGGGGCGCGCCGCGCGCCGCCCGAACGCAACGGTTCCTGGTACTCACTTCGCCGTGCAGCTCTCACATTCTGCGCTGCACGACACTATCCGGAGACATCCCGTGAGCAATTTCCTGATTCGCAAGGTCGCCGTGCTGGGCGCCGGCGTGATGGGCGCGCAGATCGCCGCGCACCTCGTCAACGCGCGCGTGCCGGTGCTGCTGTTCGACCTGCCGGCCAAGGAAGGCCCGAAAAACGCGATCGCGCTGAAGGCGATCGAGAACCTGAAGAAGCTGTCGCCCGCGCCGTTCGGCGTGAAGGACGATGCGAAGTACCTCGAAGCGGCCAACTACGAAGACGACATCGCGAAGCTGGCCGAATGCGACGTCGTGATCGAGGCGATCGCCGAGCGGATGGACTGGAAGCACGACCTGTACAAGAAGGTCGCGCCGCACATCGCTCCGAACGCGATCTTCGCGACCAACACGTCGGGCCTGTCGATCACGAAGTTGTCCGAAGGTTTCTCGGACGAGCTGAAGTCGCGCTTCTGCGGCGTGCACTTCTTCAATCCGCCGCGCTACATGCACCTCGTCGAGCTGATTCCGACCGCGCACACGCGTCCGGAGATCCTCGACCAGCTCGAAACCTTCCTGACGAGCGTCGTCGGCAAGGGCGTCGTGCGCGCGAAGGACACGCCGAACTTCATCGCGAACCGCGTCGGCATCTTCTCGATCCTCGCGGTGATCACCGAAGCCGCGAAATTCGGCCTGCGCTTCGACGAAGTCGACGATCTGACGGGCAGCCGCCTCGGCCGCGCGAAGTCGGCGACGTTCCGCACCGCGGACGTGGTCGGCCTCGACACGATGGCGCACGTGATCAAGACGATGCAGGACAACCTCGCCGACGATCCGTTCTTCCCGGTCTACCAGACGCCCGCCGTGCTCGCCGAGCTGGTGAAGCAGGGCGCGCTCGGCCAGAAGACGGGCGGCGGCTTCTACAAGAAGGAAGGCAAGGCGATCAAGGTGCTCGACGCGAAGACGGGCACCTACGTCGATTCGGGCGCGAAGGCGGACGAAACGGTCGGCCGCATCCTGAAGCGTCCGCCGGCGGAGCGCCTGAAGCTGCTGCGCGAGACGAATCATCCGCATGCGCAATTCCTGTGGTCGATCTTCCGCGACGTGTTCCACTACATCGGCGTGCATCTCGAGTCGATCGCCGACAACGCGCGCGACGTCGACCTCGCGATCCGCTGGGGCTTCGGCTGGAACGAAGGCCCGTTCGAAGGCTGGCAGGCCGCCGGCTGGAAGCAGGTCGCCGAATGGGTGCAGGAAGACATCGCG
This sequence comes from Burkholderia sp. NRF60-BP8, assembly GCF_001522585.2. Taxonomy (NCBI): domain Bacteria; kingdom Pseudomonadati; phylum Pseudomonadota; class Betaproteobacteria; order Burkholderiales; family Burkholderiaceae; genus Burkholderia; species Burkholderia sp. NRF60-BP8. Next base: position 2,939,431 of record NZ_CP013373.1, on the reverse strand, counting down.
GCCGGCAAGGCGCTCGCGAACGTGCCGCTGCCGTCGTGGGTGCTCGAAGGCCCGGTCGCCGAGAAGGGCGGCGTGCACACGGCCGAAGGCTCGTGGGCGCCGGCGTCGAAGCGCTTCGTGCCGCGTTCGGACCTCGCGGTCTACGACAAGCAGGTGTTCCGTGCGCCGCTGCTCGGCGAAACCGGCCCGTCAGCGGGAGCCGACCCGAAGACGTACGGCAAGACGCTGTTCGAAACCGACGCGGTGCGTGCATGGGTCGACGACCGTGCGGGTGAGGACGACGTCGTGATCGTGTCGTTCAAGTCGAAGATGAACACGATCGGGCCGAGCGTGATCGACGGCCTCGTGCAGGCGATCGAACTCGCGGAGAAGGACTACAAGGGCGTGGTGATCTGGCAGCCGACGTCGCTGAAGCTCGGCACGCCGGGCGGCCCGTTCTCGGCCGGCGCGAACCTCGAGGAGGCGATGCCTGCGTTCATGATGGGCGGCGCGAAGGGCATCGAGCCGTTCGTGAAGAAGTTCCAGGAAGGCATGCTGCGCGTGAAGTACGCGAACGTGCCGGTGGTGGCGGCCGTGTCGGGCATCGCGCTCGGCGGCGGGTGCGAGCTGATGCTGCACAGCGCGAAGCGCGTCGTGCACGTCGAGAGCTACATCGGTCTCGTCGAAGTGGGCGTCGGCCTCGTGCCGGCGGGCGGCGGCCTGAAGGAAGCGGCGCTGCGCGCGGCGGAAGCGGCGACGGCCGCGAATGCGACCACCGACATCCTGAAGTTCGTCACGAAGTCGTTCGAGAACGCGGCGATGGCGAAGGTGTCGTCGTCCGCGCACGACGCACGTGCGATGGGCTACGTGAAGCCGTCCGACACGATCGTCTTCAACGTGTTCGAACTGCTCGACACCGCGAAGAAGGAAGCGCGTGCGCTGGCCGACACCGGCTACCGCGCGCCGCTGCGCGCGAAGGACGTGCCGGTCGCGGGCCGCTCGGCGATCGCGACGATCAAGGCGCAGCTCGTCAACATGCGCGACGGCCGCTTCATCAGCGACCACGACTTCCTGATCGCGAGCCGCATCGCCGAAGCCGTGTGCGGCGGCGACGTCGAAGCCGGCAGCCTCGTCGACGAAGAGTGGCTGCTCGCGCTCGAGCGCCGCGCGTTCGTCGAGCTGCTCGGCACGCAGAAGACGCAGGAACGGATCATGGGCATGTTGCAGACCGGCAAGCCGGTGCGTAACTGAGCGAGCGGACAGAGCGGACAAGGAGTCTGAAATGAGCAAACAATTGCAAGACGCATACATCGTCGCCGCCAGCCGCACGCCGATCGGCAAGGCCCCGCGCGGTGTCTTCAAGAACACGCGGCCGGACGAGCTGCTGGTCCACGCGATCAAGTCGGCGGTCGCGCAGGTGCCCGGTCTCGACACGAAGGTGATCGAGGACGCGATCATCGGCTGCGCGATTCCGGAAGCCGAACAAGGGCTGAACGTCGCGCGGATGGGCGCGCTGCTCGCAGGTCTGCCGCAGACGGTCGGCGGCGTGACGGTCAACCGCTTCTGCGCGTCGGGCGTCACCGCGCTCGCGATGGCGGCCGACCGCATCCGCGTCGGCGAATCGGACGCGATCTTCGCGGGCGGCTGCGAATCGATGAGCATGGTGCCGATGATGGGCAACAAGCCGTCGATGTCGCCGCACATCTTCGATCGTAGCGAAGACTTCGGCATCGCATACGGGATGGGCCTGACGGCCGAGCGCGTGGCGGAACAGTGGAAGGTGAGCCGCGAGGACCAGGACGCGTTCTCGGTCGAGTCGCACCGCAAGGCGCTCGCCGCGCAGCAGGCCGGCGAGTTCGGCGACGAAATCGCCGCGTACACGATCACCGAGCGCTTCCCGAATCTCGCGACGGGCGAAGTCGACGTGAAGACGCGCGAGATCAAGCTCGACGAAGGCCCGCGCGCGGATACGTCGCTCGAAGGCCTCGCGAAGCTGCGCACAGTGTTCGCGAACAAGGGTTCGGTCACGGCCGGCAACAGCTCGCAGACGTCGGACGGCGCGGGCGCGCTGCTCGTCGTGTCGGAGAAGGTGCTCAAGGAATTCAACCTGACGCCTCTCGCGCGCTTCGTGAGCTTCGCGGTGCGCGGCGTGCCGCCGGAAATCATGGGCATCGGCCCGAAGGAAGCGATTCCGGCCGCGCTGAAGGCCGCCGGCCTGAAGCAGGACGATCTCGACTGGATCGAGCTGAACGAGGCGTTCGCCGCGCAGTCGCTGGCGGTGATCCGCGATCTCGGCCTCGATCCGTCGAAGGTCAACCCGGTCGGCGGCGCGATCGCGCTGGGCCACCCGCTCGGCGCGACCGGCGCGATCCGCGCGGCGACCGTCGTGCACGGCCTGCGCCGCCGCAACCTGAAATACGGGATGGTCACGATGTGCGTCGGCACCGGCATGGGCGCGGCGGGCATCATCGAACGCCTGTAAGCGGGACGCGACGAAAAACGACGACGGTGCGCGGGCCACGAGCTCGCGCACCGTTTTTCATTCCGGTAGAGGACAGTTCAAGGAGACGGTTGTGGCCGACATTCAAGTGGAACGCGCCGACGGCGTGATGACGATCACGATCGCGCGCCCGGCGAAGAAGAATGCGCTGACGGCGGCGATGTACCAGACGATGGCCGATGCGCTCGCCGACGCGCAGGAAGACAAGGCGGTCCGCGCGATCCTGCTGCGCGGCAGCGACGGCAATTTCAGCTCGGGGAACGATCTCGAGGACTTCCTGAAGTCGCCGCCGAAGGACGACACCGCATCGGTCTTCCAGTTTCTGGCGCGGATCAGCGGCGCGAGCAAGCCGATCGTGGCGGCGGTGCCGGGCATCGCGGTCGGGGTCGGCGTGACGATGCTGCTGCACTGCGATCTGGTCTACGCGGCCGACACCGCAACGTTCTCGCTGCCGTTCGTGCAGCTCGGGCTGTGCCCGGAAGCGGCGTCGAGCGCGTTGCTGCCGCGCCTGGCCGGCCATCAGGTCGCCGCCGAGAAGCTGTTGCTCGGCGAGGCGTTCGACGCGCTGGAAGCGCACCGGATCGGCATCGTCAATCGCGTGCTGCCGGCGGCCGAACTCGACGCATTCGCGGCGAAGCAGGCGGCGAAGCTGGCGGCGTTGCCGGCGGCTTCGCTGCGTGTGACGAAGGCGCTGTTGAAGGAGACGGGCGGCGTGGCGACGCCCGCGCGGATGGCCGAGGAAGCGCGCCACTTCGCCGAGATGCTGCGCGCGCCGGAGGCACGCGAGGCGATGACGGCGTTCTTCGAGAAGCGCAAGCCGGATTTCCGTCAGTTCGACTGAACGGAGCAGGCCGCGCGGCGGTGCATCGCGCGTTGCGCGGCCGCGACCGCGATCAGGCCGTGCCGTAGTCGACGTAACCCGTTTCGCGGCAGAAGCTGACGAGCCGCAAGCCGGCCGCCTTCGCGATCTCGATCGCGAGCGACGACGGCGCGGAGATGGTCGCGACCAGCGGGATGCCGACCCGCGCGGCCTTGCGTACGAGCTCGTAGCTCGCGCGGCTCGACAGGAACACGAAGCCGTCGGTGGGATCGGCGCGCGACAGCACGAGCGAGCCGATCAGCTTGTCGAGCGCATTGTGGCGGCCGACGTCCTCGAATGCCGTCCGGATCGCGCCTGTTGCGTCGCACCATGCGGCCGCATGCAGGCCGCCGGTCAGTTTCGTGAGCGCCTGGTGTGCCGGCAGCGCATGCGCTGTACGCGCCAGCGCGTCGGGCGCGAGGCGCGCGAGAAAGCCGGTATCGGGCACGCGTTCGGGCGCAAGGTCGAGCAGGTCGATGCTTTCGATTCCGCAGACGCCGCAGCCGGTGCGCCCCGCGAGCGCGCGGCGCCGGTCCTTCAGCGCGGCGAACGCCTGCTGGACGACTTCCAGGTGGACTTCCGCATGCGGCAGCGGCGCGTCGGCGTGCAGGATCACGTCGATGTCCTTGATGTCGCTGCCGCGCGCGACGATCCCTTCCGAGATCGCGAAGCCGACCGCGAACGCTTCGAGATCGCACGGCGTACACATCATCACCGCGTGCGAGATGCCGTTGAAGACGAGGGCGACCGGCCATTCCTGGCCGACGAAGTCGTGCGCGGCCTCGACCGCGCCGCCGCGCGTGCGGCTCACGAGCAGCTCGATCGCGCCGCGCGGTTCGTCGCGAAGTTCGTCGCGCGGTGTGTCTGATTGGGTCGGATTCACGAGCACTCCCGTTGATTCGAAGCACGGCCGGCGACGATCGTGCCGCCGCCCGCGCGCAGAGGTTCTAAAATACCCCAGGCAAGCCGGCCGCGCCGGCATCCGCCACGTCAGGTAACGACCATGGGACTCAGCGACGCTCCGTTGCTCTTCAACTTCGAACACGATTCGTCGGAAAACTTCACGTACATCCCGATGATCGTGCGTTTCAATCTCGACCGCTTCGGGCTGTGGATTTCGCTCGAACAGTGGCAGCTGCTGCCGCTCGAGGACCGCAAGCTGCTCGCGCGCTTTCCGGCCGACGACGACACCGCGATCGAGCCCAACTTCGATCACGCGCTGTTCGAAATGCTGCGCACGCACGCCGACCTCGAACCGTCGTGGTTCCAGCCGGACCAGCAGCCGAGCTGGCGCGCGACCGACACCGTGCCGGACGCGCTCGTGCAGCAGAGCGCGCTGGCCGGGCTGCCGGCGCCCACGCTCGAGCAGTGGCAGCGGCTCGCGCCGTTCCAGCGCTACGTGCTGACGAAGCTGTCGCGCAAGCCGACGCTCAATCACGACTTCGTGCCGGCGATGCGGGAGTTCGGGCTGACGGCCACGCACTGACGGGCCCCTGGGGAGCGCCGCGCGGACGGACCGGTCGGCGCCGCGCCGGTACGCGGTTACAGCGGCGGCAGTTGCCGCGGCTTGCGGTCGGGGCCGGTCGCGACGTACGTGAGCGTCGCTTCGGTGACCTTCACGATTTCGCCCATCAGGCGCATGCGCTGCGCATACACCTCGACGTCGACCGTGATCGACGTGTTGCCGGTGCGCGTGATGGTCGCGTAGAAGCTCAGCAGATCGCCGACGAATACCGGCTGCTTGAACACGAACGAATTGACCGCGACCGTCGCGACGCGGCCGTTCGCGCGCTGGCTCGCGGGGATCGAACCGGCGATGTCGACCTGCGACATGATCCAGCCGCCGAACACGTCGCCGTGAACGTTCGCGTCGTGCGGTTGCGGGACGACGCGCAGCGCGGGCTGCTTCTGCGGGAGTTCGAGGGTCGAATCGGTCATGGCGGGGCTTTCATCCTGTAATAAATGGGCCGCCGCGCGCAGCGTGGCCGGCGAGGGCGCCGGCAGCGGCGCGAAGCGGCTTCTGCGACAATACAACGTTCGCAAATTGTACGAGAAAGCGCGCGAGCTGGCCGCCGATCCGCGCGGCCCGTACCGCCGCACAACCCTTCCCCCATGCGCCGATTTCCCGCTTCCGGCGAGCCCGCGCCGGCTTCGACCGGGCCTCGCAACGACTGGCAGACCATCCGGTCGCTGCTGCCGTACCTGACCACCTACAAATGGCGCGTCGCACTCGCGCTCGGCTGCCTGATCGGTGCGAAGGTCGCGAACCTCGGCGTGCCGGTCGTGATGAAGCGCATCGTCGATCATCTGTCCGCCGTGCAGCAGCTCACCGCGCTCGGCCGTGCCGAGCAGTCGGCCGGGATCGTGCTCGCGGGCGGCGTCGGGCTGCTGGTCGTCGCGTATGCGCTCGTGCGGCTGTCGACGTCGCTCTTTACCGAGCTGCGCGAAATCCTGTTCTCGAAAGTCACCGAGAGCGCGGTGCGCCAGCTCGCGCTGCAGGTGTTCCGGCATCTGCACGGGCTGTCGCTGCGGTTTCACCTCGAGCGCCAGACGGGCGGCATGTCGCGCGACATCGAGCGCGGCACGCGCGGCATCCAGCAACTGATTTCGTATTCGCTGTACAGCATCCTGCCGACGCTCGTCGAGGTCGGGCTCGTGCTCGGCTTCTTCGTGGTCAAGTACGAGGCCTACTACGCGTACGTGACGTTCGCGGCGCTCGTCACGTACATCGTGTTCACCGTGAAGGTCACCAACTGGCGCACGCATTTCCGCCGCACGATGAACGAACTCGATTCGCGCGCGAACTCGCGGGCGATCGACTCGCTGATCAACTACGAGACGGTGAAGTACTTCGGCAACGAGGAGTGGGAGGCGCAACGCTACGACGAGAACCTGAAGCGCTACCGGAAGGCCGCGATCCGTTCGCAGAACTCGCTGTCGGTGCTGAACTTCGGCCAGCAGGCGATCATCGGCACGGGGCTCGTGTTCATCCTGTGGCGCGCAACCCAGGGCGTGCTCGCGGGCAAGCTGACGCTCGGCGATCTCGTGCTGATCAACACGTTCATGCTGCAGCTGTACATTCCGCTGAACTTCCTCGGCGTCGTCTATCGCGAGCTGAAGCAGAGCCTGACCGACATGGACCGGATGTTCGGGCTGCTGTCGGCGCCGAAGGAAGTGGCCGACCGGCCCGATGCGCCGCCGCTCGCGGTGGCCGGCGCGCAGGTGCGCTTCGAGCACGTGAACTTCGCGTACGAGCCGTCGCGGCAGATCCTGCACGACGTGACGTTTACGATCGAGGCCGGCACGACGACTGCGGTGGTCGGCCACAGCGGTTCGGGGAAGTCGACGTTGTCGCGGCTGCTGTTCCGCTTCTACGATCTCGACCGGCAGGCGGGCGGCGCGATCCGGATCGACGGCCAGGACATCCGCGACGTCACGCAGGAATCGCTGCGCGCATCGATCGGGATCGTGCCGCAGGACACCGTGCTGTTCAACGACTCGATCTACTACAACATCGCGTACGGCCGGCCGACGGCGACGCGCGACGAAGTGGTCGCGGCCGCGCGCGCCGCGCACATCCACGATTTCATCGAGGGGTTGCCGAAGGGCTATGACACGCCGGTCGGCGAGCGCGGGCTGAAGCTGTCGGGCGGCGAAAAGCAGCGCGTCGCGATCGCGCGGACGCTGCTGAAGGATCCACCGGTGCTGCTGTTCGACGAAGCGACGTCGGCGCTCGATTCGCGCTCGGAACGCGCGATCCAGCACGAACTCGACCAGATCGCGCGGCATCGCACGACGCTCGTGATCGCGCACCGGCTGTCGACGGTCGTGCACGCGCAGCAGATTCTCGTGATGGACCACGGGCGGATCGTCGAGCGCGGCACGCACGACGAACTCGTGCGCGCCGACGGGCTGTATGCGCAGATGTGGGCGTTGCAGCAGCGGAACCGCGAGCAAGCCGAGTATCCAGCGGGCTATTGAGCAGCAGCGTGTCGGTCTAGACCAGCGTTTGCAGTCTAGCGCGAGCGCGTGACAAGCTTGGCGAACGCGCGGACGCTCTTTCCGGGCACCATGCAGTGCTGATCAATTGGCTTAGTCGAGCGTTGTACCCGAAGCCTTGCGAGGAGACACTGCCTTGGGAAACAACCAAGTCGTCCCGTACGTCGCGGTGCGCTTTTTGAGCCAATGCTAGCAACGTCTGCTTAGGGTCTGCTAATTCGTCAGGGGTTTGCGGAAGTTTCGAAACCTTAGGCCCCAGCAACGTTCGCATGGCTACGTGGTCAGCAAGTATCCAGGACTCAATTTCACGAACCGCTACTCTGAACACCAAATTCTTGGATGGTTTTTTCGTGCCGAGCCATTCCTTGATCAAAATTTTCGGATGGGCGATCTGATCAAGATCCGTGATTAATAAAACGGGTTGCTGCTCGGACATTTGGCATAGGTTTGGAATGCGCTTCCTTAAATATCCATTGCCCTGCTTGCCTATACAAAGACCGACCTCAAGGCCGGCCTCCTGTGCCAAACGTTTTCCGATCTGCTCACTTACCTCATCTTCCGTTGCTATAACTAGCCACGTCATTGCCACAGTCCCAATTGTTCGGCGGTTTTGGGGTGCGTTTTAGGAAGCACTACTTCTGCGACCGACAGCCCATTTTTAAGCGCGAATTCTTCCTGTGCATTGATAGGTCGAACACGAGTTCCCTCTTGCGCAGGCTCAAGTAGCAGAACTCCGCGGCCATCGATGGCAGGATTGCTCAGCAGCGCCTCGCTGTGCGTGCTAATCAGCACTTGCCGGGGACGCCGCTTTCTATCTCGTTGAATGCGATGCAGTAGCCGAGGGATTTCGCGGACAATGGCGTCATTTAGAGATAGCTCTGGTTCCTCTAGCAGCAGTAAAGAATCTCCCTCAAGGAGCACCCATAGAAGCGCTAGTAGTCGCAGGGTGCCATCTGAAAACTGCTCTTCACGCTGCCATCCGGCATTTGGTCGATAGTGCGAATATTTTGCTTCCAAATGTGGTCGGCCGTTTATTTTGTCAGGAGCGAAGCGCAATTCTTTGAACTGAGGAACAGCCAACTCTAAAGCAGCACCAATTTTTTTTAAGCGTGAATCGCGCGTTTTTTCGGGTGTTTTCGCGATGCGCTCAAGGAAGCCTTGTCCAAAAGGATCTTCTTCGAGACGTTGTCCGCCAATTTTGTCACCGTACTTGAGTAGTTGAGGAACGAGATGCAGATAGGTCGTTTCTGCGAAGAATGCGGCGAGTTCGCGGAACTTTGCATTACCCTGGATTTGCTCGAGTGCTGTCTGCGTTAAACGGACTGCGTCCTTTTTGTCGTTCTCATCTGGTCGATTCAGTAAACATTTTTCGCCTTGCCATACCTGCTCTATCGAAATCAGTGTGCGTTGGGCGCCTTTTCCTTCGGGTTTAAATCCCAATATATATCGCCAGAGTGGTTTGTCGTCGTCCACATTTTCGGCGACATGGACTTCGATACTAACTTCCGGGTCCCTGCGTGCATGCAGGCAGCGGAGTTTCTGAATTCCCTCGCGATCATGAATGGCCTTTTGTAGTCCGCCGCCTTGCGGCTTGCTCACATCTCTCAGAAACCGAAATGCATCGAGTAGATTCGATTTTCCGGAAGCGTTTGCTCCGAGTAGGTAGGTGCGGTCACGTAGTGGAACGTCAACTTCGCGAAAATTGCGCCAATTTTTTAATTTGAGATGAGTGACGATCATGAAGGCTTCCTCGATGGAGGAGGTGATTATAAGCTTACTGCCATTCTAGCGTTACGAGGTTGTCTCAAATTAGTGTGCAAGAAGGGGCGATTTAGTTCGAGTTCAACGAATCTTTGAGTTTCCGATCCAGCTCGCCGAGCTGCGCGGGCGTGCCGACGTTCTCCCAGATCCCTTCGTACAGCTCGCCGCTCGCGCGGCCGGCTTCGATCGCCGCGCGATAGTACGGCGTCAGCGCGCGCCGCGTGCCGGGCGCGAGGTCGCGGAACATCCGCGTGTCGTACAGGCCGATGTTGCCGAACGTGAAGCGCGCGGCGCCGTCGAGCGCGAGACGGCCGTCGTCGCCGAGCGCGAAGTCGCCGGCCGGATGGAACGGCGGGTTCGGCACCATCACGAGGTGCATCGCCGGCGTGTCGAGCGCGGCCATCCGGGCGGCGCGCGGCGCGAGCGTCCGGTAGTCGAACGCGCAATACACGTCGCCGCTGACGGCCGCGAACACGGCCGGCTGTCCGTCGCGCTCGAGCAGCGGCAGCGCCTGCGCGATGCCGCCGGCGGTTTCCAGCGCGTCGCCCTCGGCCGAATACGCGAGCCGCACGCCCCAGCGCGAACCGTCGCCGAGCGCGGCCTCGATCTGCTCGCCGAGCCACGCGTGGTTGATCACGATCGTCTCGATGCCCGCACGCGCAAGCGCCTCGATCTGCCAGACGATCAGCGGCTTGCCGCCGGCTTCGAGCAGCGGCTTCGGGCAGGTGTCGGTCAGCGGGCGCATCCGCTCGCCGCGTCCGGCGGCGAAGATCATCGCCGTGGTCAGGGTAGGGCTCATGTTCGACGAGGCGTGAGGACGGTCAGAACGTATAGCCGACGTCGGCCGGCGCGTTGCCCTCGAGCTCGTCGAGCAGCTTCGCGAACGGCACGAGCGGGCGATAGCGCAGCGCGACCTTGCGCGCATACGCGAGAAAGCGCGGCAGGTCGTTCAGATAGTGCGGCTTGCCGTCGCGGTAGTTGATGCGCGCGAACAGGCCGAGGATCTTGATATGGCGCTGCAGCCCCATCCATTCGAGCTGGCGGTAGAACTCGCCGAAGTCGGGATCGACCGGCAGGCCGGCCTTTTTCGCCTTTTCCCAGTAGTACGCGAAGCAGTCGAGCTCGAACTCTTCGTCCCAGCTGATGAATGCGTCGCGCAGCAGCGACACGACGTCGTACGTCAGCGGCCCGTACACGGCGTCCTGGAAGTCGAGCACGCCCGGGTTCGGCTCGCACACCATCAGGTTGCGCGGCATGAAGTCGCGCAGCATGAAGCCTTGCGGCTGCGCATGCGCGCTCGCGACCAGCAGCGCGAACGTGCGGTCGAGCGTGCCGCGCATCGCGTCGGTGACGGGCTTGCCGAGGTGGCGGCCGACGAACCATTCGGGCAGCAGCTCCATTTCGCGGCGCAGGAACGCTTCGTCGAACGGCGGCAGCACGTCCGGCTTCGACGTGAGCTGGAAGCGGATCAGCGCATCGAGCGCGGCGCGCATCAGCGTTCGCGCGGCGGCCGGATCGGCCGGATCGAGCACCGAGATGTACGACGTGCGGCCGAGGTCGGTCACGAGCATGAAGCCCGCGTCGAAATCGTGGGCCAGCACGTCCGGCACGTGGTCGCCGGCCGCGGCGAGCAACTGCGCGACCTGGACGAACTCACGGCACTTCTCGGGCGGCGGCGCATCGACCGCGATCAGCGTGCCGCCCGCGCTGGCGGCCGATGCGACGCGGAAATAGCGGCGGAAACTGGCGTCCGACGACGCGGGCGCGAGGGTCGACAGATCGAGCGCGTAGCGCTCGGCGAGCGGGCGCAGCCACGCGGTGAGCGCTTCGAGGCGGGCGTCGGGCTGGGATGCGGCGGATGGGGGCGTCATGAAACTCGGCGGAGGGGGGAACGTCTTGCCATATAATACCCCACGACTTTTTTGACGCGCCCCGCGTCAGCTTCCGCCGTGCAGGCTCGCCGCCTGTCGCGCCGCCCGTGCGATCGCCTCCCCGGTTTGCGAAGAGCCGCAGTCGCGGCTCGACGGCGCGGCCCGCCGCGCGACGGTGCCGCGCAGGCGCGGTTGACAAGGGGCGATTCGCCAAACGATAGATGCCGCCCAAACCGCTATTCCCGAATGTTTTCCCCGGTGACGGGGCGCCGCGCAAACGGCGGCTCGCGCTCGCGCTCCTGGCTGTGCCCGGCCTCGTGCCGGCCGTGTCGTACGCGCAGCTGACGGGTGCGGCTGCGCAGCCGCAGCCGCTCGACTCGCCGTGGGATCTGCGTCTCGCGCCCCAGCTCGAGGATCATCCGCTGAAGGACGGCGCGAAGCCGGCCGCTTTCGTGATCGCCGACCACACGAGCGGCACCGCCGAGCAGGACCTCGCCGCGAAGGGTTCGGCCGAGCTGCGGCGCGGCGACGCCGTCGTGAAGGCCGACGCGATCCACTACGATCAGGATACCGACATGGCCGATGCGTACGGCCAGGTCAAGGTGGTCAACGGCGGTACGTCGTTCGCGGGCCCCGAGGCGCACCTGAAGATCGAGGCGAACCAGGGCTTCATGACCGCGCCGAAGTATCACTTCAACGTGACGGGCGGGTCGGGCAGCGCGGAGCGGGTCGACATGGTCGACAACGAGCGCTCGGTGTTCGTCAACGGCACGTATACGGCGTGCCAGTGCTCGACGAACCCCGCGTGGTACATCAAGGGCAGCCGCTTCGATTTCGATACGGGCGCCGACGAGGGCACCGCGCGCAACGGCGTGCTGTTCTTCCAGGGCGTGCCGATCTTCGCGAGCCCGTGGATGACGTTTCCGCTGTCGGGCGAGCGGCGCAGCGGCCTGCTGCCGCCGACGTTCTCGATGAACTCGAGCAACGGCTTCGAGCTGACGCTGCCGTACTATTTCAACATCGCGCCGAACCGCGATCTCACGCTCACGCCGCGCATCATCTCGCGGCGCGGCGTGATGACCGAAGCGACGTTCCGCTACCTGTCGCCGTCGTATTCGGGCACGTTTACGGCCAATTACCTGCCGGATGACCGGCTCGCGCACCGCAACCGCTACGCGATCTACTGGCAGCACCAGCAGAACTTCGGCGGCGGTTTCGGCGGTTACGTCTACTTCAACAAGGTCTCGGACAACACGTATCCCGAAGACCTCGGGTCGTCGAACCAGTTCATCAACGGCACGCAGACGCTGTACCAGCAGGAAGCCGGCCTCACGTACAACAACGGCCCATGGTCGGTGCTCGCGCGCTACCAGCACTGGCAGACGCTGCCGCCGTCGATCGCGCCGTACAGCCGCGAGCCGCAGTTGAACGTGAAGTACACGAAGTACAACGTCGGCGGCTTCGACTTCGGCGCGGAAGCCGACTATTCGCGGTTCCGCATCACGACCGCCGATGCGACCCAAGGCGACCGGATCGTCTTCAACCCGTACATCGCGTACGGCGTGTACGGCCCCGGCTACTTCGTCGTGCCGAAGGTCCAGTATCACTTCGCGTCGTACGACCTGAACTACCTGTCGTCCACCACGCCGAACAACCCGAAGCGCTTCACCGAGTCGATCCCGACCGTGAGCTTCGATTCGGGCCTGATCTTCGATCGTTCGGTGCGCCTGTTCGGCCAGGACTTCATCCAGACCCTCGAGCCGCGCCTGTACTACGTGTACACGCCGTATCGCGATCAGTCGAACGCGCCGCTGTTCGACACCGCGGAATCGGACTTCGGCCTCGCGGAGATCTACCAGCCGAACACGTTCGTCGGCAACGACCGGATCGCCGATGCGAACCGGATCACGGCCGGCCTCACGTCGCGCTTCATCGATCCGCGCACCGGCGACGAGCGCGCGCGCTTCGTGATCGCGCAGCAGTATTACTTCGCCGATCAGCGCGTCACGCTGAACCCCGGGCAGAGCGCCGTGCTGGCGCGCCACTCGGACCTGATCGTCGGCGCCGCGCTGAAGCTCGGCTCGGGCTTCATGTCGGAAACGGCGTTCCAGTACAACCAGAACAACAACCAGCTCGTGAAGTCGAGCGTCGGTTTCGGCTACAGCCCGGGCGAGCGCCGCGTGATCAACGTCGGCTACCGCTATACGCGCGCGAACACCACGCTCGACAACCAGCCGATCAACCAGTTCCTGGTGTCCGCGCAATGGCCGCTCACGCGCCGCCTGTATGCGATCGGCCGTTTCAACTACGACCTCGCCGGAGATCGCGTGGTCGACGGTCTGGTCGGCTTACAATACGACGCGGATTGCTGGGCGCTCGGGGTCGGGGTGCAGCGGGCCGCGAACGGCATCAATTCGTCGGGACAGCAGAACTCGTCGACGCGATTCATGATGCAGCTGACGCTCAAGGGCTTGTCGACCATCGACAACGGCCTCGTGTCCGCATTCCGCGCCGGGGTGCCGGGCTATACGCCGTTGCCGCCGCCGCCGCCGCCGATGTCCCGCTTCAGCAACTACGAGTAACGCCGGCATGTCTGCACCGGTCAGCACGATTTCAATGGAGTTTCAGTGGCAATGAAGAAAACCCTTCGCTTCGCGGCAGTCGTGTCCAGCCTCGCCGCGTCCGCCGCGCTGCTCGCCGCCGCGCCGGTCGCGGCGCAGGCACTCGGTTCGCAAGGTGCGCAGCTCGCCGACGAAGTCGTCGCGGTCGTCAACAACGACGTGATCACGGGCCGCGAACTCGACCAGCGCGTGGGCCTGATCGCTCGCCGGCTGCAGCAGCAGAACGCGCCGGTGCCGCCGGCCGACCAGTTGCGCGCGCAAGTGCTGAACCAGATGGTGCTCGAACGTATCCAGGTGCAGAAGGCCAAGGACGACGGGATCCGCATCGACGACGCGACCGTGCAGGCCACGCTGCAGCGGCTCGCGCAGGCGAACGGGATGACGCTCGACCAGTACCGCGCGCGTCTCGAGGCGCAGGGCGTGCCCTGGAGCATCTTCACGAACGACGCACGCACCGAACTGATGCTGTCGAAGCTGCGCGAGCGCGAGGTCGACGGCAAGATCACGGTGTCGGACGCCGAAGTCGCGAACTACATCGCGAGCCAGCGCGGGCCGAACGCGTCGCAGCAGCAGGACCTGCGCTTCCAGCACATCTTCATCAAGGCGCCCACCAACGCGCCGCAGGCCGACATCGAAGCCGCGCAGAAGAAGGCCGAGGCGCTGCTGCAGCAGGCGAAGTCGGGCGCCGATTTCGAGCGGCTCGCGAAGAACAACTCCGAAGCGAACGACGCGAAGAAGGGCGGCGATCTCGGCTTCAAGGCGCCGAGCGCGCTGCCGGCCGACGTCGTCGACGCCGCGTCGAAGCTGCGCCCGGGCCAGGTCAACCCGACGCTGATCCGCGTGCCGGACGGCTTCGAAATCGTGCGCCTGGTCGATCGCCGCCAGAGCCAGGGCGCGAGCGCCGCCGCGCCGAAGATCGTGCAGACGCACGTGCGCCACATCCTGCTGCGTGTCGGCGAAGGCAAGTCGGAAGGCCAGGCGCGTCAGCAACTGATCGACATCCGCAACCAGGTCGAGGCCGGCGGCGATTTCGCGAAGTTCGCGCGCACCTACTCGCAGGACGGTTCCGCATCGCAGGGCGGCGACCTCGGCTGGATCAGCCCGGGCGAGACCGTGCCGGAATTCGAGCGCGCGATGAACAACCTGCAGGACGGCCAGATCAGCCAGCCGATTCGTACCGAGTACGGCTACCACCTGATCCAGGTGCTGAACCGCCGCGAGGCGGAAGGGTCGGTGCAGCAGCAGATGGACATCGCGCGTCAGGCGATCGGCCAGCGCAAGGCGGAACAGGCATATGCCGACTGGCTGCGCGAGCTGCGCGATTCGTCGTACGTGCAGTACAAGATCGGCGGCGTCGGCCCGGCGAACTGAGCGAGCATCGAATGACCACGCCCGCGCTGCAGATCGCGATCACGACCGGCGAACCCGCGGGGGTCGGGCCGGAACTGACCGTGCAGGCGCTGCGTGACGCCGCGCAGCGCTGGCCCGACGCGCATTTCACCGTGCTCGGCGATGCAGCGCTGCTCGACGCGCGGGCGGCGGCGGTCGGCGCCGACCCGGCCGCGTGGGCCGGCGGCACGCAGGTGTCGGTCGCGCATCATGCGCTGGCGGTGCCGGCGCAGGCGGGCAAGCTGGACGCGGCGAACGGCCGCTACGTGCTCGGGCTGCTCGACGCGGCGATCGACGGCGCGCTGGCGGGCCGGTACGACGCGATCGTCACCGCGCCGCTGCAGAAGAGCACGATCAACGACGCGGGCGTGCCGTTCACCGGCCATACCGAATACCTGGCCGAACGCACGCATACGCCGCGCGTCGTGATGATGCTGGCGGGCACCGGCGACCGGCCGTTGCGCGTCGCGCTCGCGACCACGCACCTGCCGCTGAAGGACGTATCGGCCGCGCTGACGATCGACGGGCTCGTCGAGACGCTCGCGATCGTCGATCGCGACCTGCGGCGCGACTTCGGTCTCGCCGCGCCGCGCATCCTCGTGACGGGCCTGAACCCGCATGCGGGCGAGAACGGTTATCTCGGTCGCGAGGAGATCGACGTGATCTCGCCGGCGCTGGCCCGCGCGAACGCGCAACGCATCGACGCGCGCGGCCCGTATCCGGCCGACACGCTGTTCCAGCCGCGCCATCTGGCCGATGCCGACTGCGTGCTCGCGATGTTCCATGATCAGGGCCTGCCCGTGCTGAAGTACGCGACGTTCGGCGAGGGCATCAACGTGACGCTCGGGCTGCCGATCATCCGCACGTCGGTCGATCACGGCACCGCGCTCGATCTGGCCGGCACGGGCCGCGCGGATCCGGGCAGCATGATCGCCGCGCTCGATACGGCCGTCACGATGGCGTGCCATCGTCGCGCAGCCTGACGCTGCGGCTTACCCCATTCGTCGTATTTTTCGTTTTACTCAGTCGATGTCGAACAGCAGACAGCACCAAGGCCATTTCGCGCGCAAGCGCTTCGGGCAGAACTTCCTCGTCGATCACGGCGTGATCGACTCGATCGTCGCGACGATCGGCCCCGCGCGCGGCCAGCGGATGGTCGAGATCGGCCCCGGGCTCGGCGCGCTGACCGAGCCGCTGATCGAGCGCCTCGCGACGCCCGAGTCGCCGCTGCATGCGGTGGAGCTCGATCGCGACCTGATCGGGCGCCTGCAGCAACGCTTCGGCGCGCTGCTGGAGCTGCACGCGGGCGACGCGCTCGCGTTCGACTTCCGTTCGCTCGCGGCGCCCGGCGACAAGCCGTCGCTGCGGATCGTCGGCAACCTGCCGTACAACATTTCCAGCCCGCTGCTGTTTCACCTGATGACGTTCGCCGATGCGGTCATCGACCAGCATTTCATGCTGCAGAACGAAGTCGTCGAGCGGATGGTCGCGGAGCCGGGCACGAAGGCGTTCTCGCGGCTGTCGGTGATGCTGCAGTACCGCTACGTGATGGAAAAGATGCTCGACGTGCCGCCGGAATCGTTCCAGCCGCCGCCGAAGGTCGATTCGGCGATCGTCCGGATGATCCCGTACGAGCCGCACGAACTGCCGGACGTCGATCCGGTGCTGCTCGGCGAAATCGTCACGGCCGCGTTCTCGCAGCGCCGCAAGATGCTGCGCAATACGCTCGGCGACTATCGCGAGACGATCGATTTCGATGCGCTCGGCTTCGATCTCGCGCGCCGTGCGGAGGACGTGAGCGTGGCCGAATACGTCGGCGTCGCGCAGGCGCTCGCGGCGCGGCGCCAGGCCGGATGACGCGCGTGGCGCAAGCCCGCCGGCCGTATCGAAGAGGCTGCCCGACCGGCAGCTTTTTTGTTGCCCGCGCGTCCTGCGCCGGTCGTCACGACCGCCGGCGCGGCGGCGCGTTGACGAGCGCGATGCCGGTCAGCACGAGCGCGGCCGCGGACAGGAAGCGCCAGCCGACCGTTTCGCCGAGCAGCAGCACGCCGAACGCGACGCCGAACAGCGGCGACAGGAACGTGAAGACCGACAGCCGGGACGCGCTGTAGCGCGTCAGCAGCCAGAACCACGACAGGTAGCTGACGAACGCGACGATCACCGACTGGTACGCGAGGCTCGCGATCGCGAGCGGCGTGACCTGCGCGAACGACATCTGCCCGAGCAGCGCGGCGAGCGCGACCAGGACGACCGCCGATACCGCGAGCTGGTAGAACAGCGTTTTGCTTGCGCTCGCCCGCGCGAGCGTCGTCGAACGCACGACGACCGTCGTCGCGGCCCACATCGCGCCGCCGAGGATCCCGAGCGCGTCGCCGGCGAGCCCGGCCAGCACGGACGCGCCGGGCGCGCGCGGCTTCAGGAAGCCGTCGGCGAACGCGAGCGCAATGCCGGCGAATGCGAGGCCGACGCCGGCCCATTGCGTCCGCTGCAGCCGCTCGCCCGGGGCGAACAGGTGCAGGCCGAGCGCGGTGAAGCACGGCGCCGTGTACAGGAAGATCGCCATGTGCGACGCGCTCGTCAGCGTCAACCCGAAGAACACGCAGACGAATTCGCCGGCGAACAGCGCGCCGGCCGCGAGCCCCGCGCCGAACGTGCCGTCCGCCCGAAACAGCGGTGTGCCGCGCGTGCGCGCCCAGCCCCATAGCAGCAGCGCGGCGATCACCGAGCGCAGCCCGGCCTGGAACATCGGCGCGATCGCGGCGTTCGTGCTCTTGATCGCGACTTGCTGGAAACCCCAGATCGCGCACAGCAGCAGCATCAGGCCGACGGCGCGCGTATCGAGTGCGCGGCGCACGGGGGCGGCGGCGAGCGCGGTCATCGGCGCACCTCGCGGAGGCGGTACGGTAGCGGCGCGCTCGGGTGGGCGGCGCGCCCGGCGCGCTCGAATCGGCGGTTTCGCACGGCAGTGGGGCGTACGGAAGAGTAGGTGGTCGCGGTCGGGGCAGGATGCATGCCCGATTTTGGTGCGAAGTGGAAGGATGTTACCCGATCGGCGCGGTGGCCGGCGAGCCGGATCGTACCGTTTTTCGCCGCGACGCTCGTGCGCGCGAGCGGGCAACCGATGCACCGCGTCGGCCGCGCCCCGGCCAGGTGCATCGGGCCAGGCGCTCGCGGCTAGGTGTCCCCGACCGGACGCCCCCGGCTAGGCGCCCCCGGCTGGGCGCCCCCGAACTAGGCGTCCCCGACTAGGTGTCCCCGGCGAAATTCACCCGACTCCGGTAGAATTTCCGGCTCTGGAAAGTCCCCACAGGAGTACAACACATGCGTTTGCTGCATACGATGCTGCGAGTCGGCGATCTCGACCGCTCGATCAAGTTCTACACCGAATTGCTCGGCATGAAGCTGCTGCGTCGCGAGGATTATCCGGAAGGCAAGTTCACGCTCGCGTTCGTCGGCTACGAAGACGAGAGCACGGGCACCGTGATCGAGCTGACCCACAACTGGGAGACGCCGTCCTACGATCTCGGCAACGGCTTCGGCCATCTGGCGGTAGCGGTCGACGATGCGTACGCGGCCTGCGAGAAGATCAAGGCGCAAGGCGGCAAGGTCACGCGCGAGGCGGGCCCGATGAAGCACGGCACGACCGTGATCGCGTTCGTCGAGGATCCGGACGGCTACAAGATCGAGTTCATCCAGAAGAAGTAAGCGCGCGATGAACGGGGCCGCGGCATGCGATGCCTGCCGCAGCAGCGAACGAAACAGGGCGGTGCGGGGTAACCCGCACCGCCCTGTTTCGTTGGCGGCGAAGCCGTGCGCGTCAAAGCGACGGCAGCAGCTCGGGCGGGTGATGCTTGAGCGTGTGCCGGGCTTCGCGGAACTCGGGGAAGATCGATTCGACGGTCTGCCAGAAGGCCGGGCTGTGGTTCATCTCGCGCAGGTGCGACAGTTCGTGCGCGACGACGTAGTCGATGATCGACATCGGAAAATGGATCAGCCGCCAGTTCAGGCGGATCTTGCCGTCGCTCGAGCAACTGCCCCAGCGCGTCGCGGCCGACGACAGCGCGTACATCGAATACGTGACGCCGAGCCTTTCCGCGTAGACCGCGAGGCGCTCGCCGAAGATGCGTTTCGCTTCGCCTTGCAGCCAGCCCTGCACGCGATCCTTGATCTGCTGCATGTCGGCCTGCACGGGCAGCGGCAGCGACAGCCGCAGCGCATCGGCATCGAAGCCGACGGCGCCCGCGCCGAGCGCGATCGTCACCGTCTTGCCGAGATACGGCAGTTGCGCGCCGTCGCGCCAGTCGATCTGCGGCAGCGCGCGCTGCTCGGTGCGTGTCTTCCACTCCGCGAGCTTCGCGAAGATCCAGCGTTGTTTCTCGGCGATCGCCGCTTCGATGTCGGCGAGCGTGACCCAGCGCGGCGCGGTGATCGACAGCCCGCTACCGTCGATCGTGAAGCCGATCGTGCGGCGCGCCGAGCGCTTCAGCCGGTATTCGAGCACGCGACTGTCGAGCGCGAACGTGCGCACGCGTGAGCGATCGCGCACCGGGCCCGGATCGAGCGGCGCGGCGGGCGCGGCTTCGGGCGGCGCCGGCGGCGCGGCAGGCGCCGACGGCGCCGCGGCCGGCCCGTCGAAGAGCGGCAGATCCATCTGGCGATGATCGAGGGCCACGACGGCAGGCCGTGGCCGCGGACGCTGTTTCATCAGTTCGCTTCTTTTTGTCGTACGCAACGGCTGCAATCCGGGGCTTCAGGCGCGTGCGGCATCGCGGGTGCCGGCGTTGCCCGCCGGACGATACGCATCGGGATCGATGCGGCGCATTTCCGCTTCGATCCATGCTTCGACCTGCGAGTTCAATACGTCGGGCGTCTTGCCTTCGACCGGAATCGGCTTGCCGATCGACACGGTGACGACGCCCGGGAATTTCGTAAACGAATTGCGCGGCCACACATGACCTGCATTGTGCGCGATCGGCACGACCGGCGTGCCGGTTTCGATCGCGAAACGCGCGCCGCCCGTCTTGTACTTGCCTTGCTTGCCGACCGGTGTGCGCGTGCCTTCGGGGAACATGATCATCCATGCGCCTTCCGACAGGCGCTTCTTGCCCTGGCGGATCACCGACGCGAACGCGTTCTTGCCTTCCTTGCGGTTGATGTTGACCATGTGCAGCAGCCCGAGCGCCCAGCCGAAGAACGGCACGTACAGCAGCTCGCGCTTGAACACGTAGCAGAGCGGCTTGGGCATCAGCGCCGGAAACGCGAGCGTCTCCCACGCGGACTGGTGCTTCGACAGCAGCACGGCCGGGCCGTCGGGCAGGTTCTCCATCCCTTCGATCCGGTAGCGGATGCCGTTCAGCCAGCGCACGACCCACAGCGTCGACTTGCACCAGCCGGCCGCCATCCAGTAGCGCGCGTCGGGGCGCATGAACGGAAACGCGATGAAGCACGCGGTGGCGTACGGCACCGTGTACAGGATGAAGTAGATCAGCAGCAGCAGGGAGCGGACGAAGCGCATCGGCGTGAGTCTGGCGTTGGGGAGGATGCGCGCGGCAGCCGCATCACTCGTGTTCGAGTGAAAGAAAATCGAGCGCGAAGGCGCGCAGGTCGTCGTGGACTTTCGTGCCGTCCGGCAGATTGCCGGCGGCGAGCGTCTTCTTGCCCTTGCCGGTCAGCACGAGGTGCGGCTGGAAGCCGACCGCGACGCCGGCCTGCAGGTCGCGCAGCGAATCGCCGACGACCGGCGTGTTGGCGGGATCGATCTCGAAGCGCTCGGCGATCATCTGCATCATGCCGGGTTTCGGCTTGCGGCAGTCGCAGCGATCCTCGGCCGTGTGCGGGCAGAAAAACACCGCGTCGATGCGCGCGCCGACCGCGGCCGCCGCGCGATGCATTTTCAGGTGCATCTCGTTGAGCGCGGCCATGTCGAACAGCCCTCGACCGATGCCGGACTGGTTGGTCGCGACGACCACGCGGTAGCCCGCGTGGTTGAGCCGCGCAATCGCCTCGAAGCTGCCGGGCAGCGCGATCCATTCGTCGGGCGTCTTGATGAACGCGTCCGAATCGACGTTGATCACGCCGTCCCGGTCGAGGACGACGAGCTTTCGGTTGGGGCTGATCGGCATCGTGCGGCCCTTATGCGGCGAGCTTCGAGATGTCGGCGACGCAGTTCATCTGCTGGTGCAGCGCGGACAGCAGCGCGAGACGGTTCGCGCGCAGTGCCGGATCTTCCGCGTTGACCATCACGTCGTTGAAGAACGTGTCGACCGGCGCGCGCAGCGCGGCGAGCGCCGACAGCGCGCCCGTGTACGCACGTGCCTCGAGCTGCGACTGCACGCGCGGCGTGACGGCCGCGAGCTGTTCGTGCAGCGCCTTCTCGGCGGCCTCGACGAGCAGCGTCGACTGCACCGCGCCGTTCGCGACGCCTTCCGATTTCTTCAGGATGTTCGAGATCCGCTTGTTCGCGGCCGCGAGCGCTTCGGCTTCCGCGAGGCGCGTGAATTCGCGCACCGCGTCGAGGCGCGCGACGAGATCGTCGATGCGCGTCGGGTTCAGGCTCAGCACCGCGTCGATTTCGCCGGCCGAATAGCCGCGCTCGCGCAGCAGGCCGCGCAGGCGATCCATGAAGAACGCGAAGATCGCGTCGGTCGATTCGGCGACGCCCGGCACGTCGTCAAAGCGTGCATGGGCCGTGCGCAGCAGCGCCACGAGATCGAGCGGCAGCTGCTTTTCGAGCAGCAGGCGCAGCACGCCGAGCGCGTGGCGGCGCAGCGCGAACGGATCCTTCTCGCCGGTCGGCGCGAGGCCGATGCCCCAGATGCCGACGATCGTCTCGAGCTTGTCGGCGAGCGCGACGGCGGTCGACACGGGCGTGGTCGGCAGCGCATCGCCGGAGAAGCGCGGCTGGTAGTGCTCGGCGCAGGCGAGCGCGACGTCGTCGGCTTCGCCGTCGTGGCGCGCGTAGTACGTGCCCATCGTGCCCTGCAGTTCGGGGAACTCGCCGACCATGTCGGTCAGCAGGTCGGCCTTCGCGAGACGGGCGGCGCGCTTCGCGTGCGCGGTGTCGGCGCCGATCGCCGGGGCGATCTCGCCGGCCAGCGCCTCGAGGCGCTCGACGCGTGCGAGCGCCGAACCGAGCTTGTTGTGATAGACGACGTTCGCGAGCTGCGGCACGCGCTCGGCGAGCGGCTTCTTCTTGTCCTGCTCGAAGAAGAACTTCGCATCGGCGAGGCGCGGGCGCACGACGCGCTCGTTGCCTTCGATGATCTCGCCCGGCGTCTTCGTCTCGATGTTCGACACGATCAGGAAGCGCGAGCGCAGCTTGCCGCTAACGTCGGTCAGCGCGAAATACTTCTGGTTCGTCTGCATCGTGAGGATCAGGCATTCCTGCGGCACCTGCAGGAATTCGTCCTCGAAACGGCACGGGTAGACCACCGGCCATTCGACCAGCGACGTCACTTCGTCGAGCAGCGATTCGGGCATCACGACCGTGTCGCCGTTCGCGTGTTCGTTCAGCTGCGTGCGGATCGTTTCGCGGCGATCGGCGAAATGCGCGATCACGCGGCCCTTGTCGCGCAGCGTGTCGGCGTACGCGCGCGCATGCTGGATCGCGACGAGGCCGTCGGACAGGAAGCGGTGGCCGAGCGTGGTGTCGCCGGCGTCGACGCCGAACGCGGTGACGGGCACGACGCGGTCGTCGTGCAGCACCGTCAGGCGATGCACCGGGCGCACGAACTTCACGTCCGAGCCGTCCGGGCGCTGGTACGTCATGAATTTCGGGATCGGCAGCTTCGCGAGCGCTTCGTCGAGCGCGGCCTGCAGGCCGTCGGCGAGCGTGGCGCCGGCCGCCGAATAGTTGATGAAGAACGCTTCGGCCTTGCCGTCCTGCGCGCGCTCGAGATCGGCGATCGACAGGTTCGGGTGGCCGAGCGCCGCGAGCTTCTTCGCGAGCGGGGCCGTCGGCTTGCCTTCGGCGTCGAGCGCGACCGACACGGGCAGGACCTTTTCGCGGACCTGCCGGTCGGGCGCGACGGCGCGCACGTTCTGCACGACGACCGCGAGGCGGCGCGGCGTGGCGTAGCGTTCGAACACGAGTTCGCCTTCGACGAGGTCGCGCGCCGCGAGGCGTTGCGCGAGACCTTCGGCGAATGCGTCGCCGAGGCGCGCGAGGGCCTTCGGCGGCAGCTCTTCGGTCAGCAGTTCGACGAGCAGGGGGGCGGGATGATTATGCGTCATGGTTGGAATGAATCTCGTCTCGTCAGTCCTGATCGATCTTGCGTTCGACCTTGAGCGGCGGCGCCCATGCCGGCTGCGCGGCGTCCTGGGCGTCGGTGGTGAGGCCCGGCACGCCCGGCGGGTTGCCGAGCATCGGGAAGCCGAGCTTCTCGCGCGAGTCGTAGTAAGCCTGCGCGACGAGACGCGACAGCGCGCGGATGCGGCCGATGTACGCCGCCCGCTCGGTGACCGAGATCGCGCCGCGCGCGTCGAGCAGGTTGAACGTGTGGCCGGCCTTCAGCACGAGCTCGTACGCGGGCAGCGCGAGCTGCGCGTCGATCATCTTCTTCGCTTCGGCTTCGTAGCTGTTGAAGAACGTGAACAGCAGGTCGACGTTCGCGTGCTCGAAGTTGTAGGTCGACTGCTCGACCTCGTTCTGGTGGTACACGTCGCCGTACGACAGGCGGCGCAGCTCGGGGCCGTTCGGGCCTTGCTCCTCCCACTCGGTCCACACGAGGTCGTACACGTTCTCGACCTTCTGCAGGTACATCGCGAGGCGCTCGAGGCCGTACGTGATCTCGCCCAGCACCGGCTTGCATTCGAGGCCGCCGACTTCCTGGAAATACGTGAACTGCGTGACTTCCATCCCGTTCAGCCACACTTCCCAGCCGAGCCCCCACGCGCCGAGCGTCGGGTTCTCCCAGTCGTCCTCGACGAAGCGCACGTCGTTCTGCTTCAGGTCGAAGCCGAGCGCTTCGAGCGAGCCGAGGTACAGGTCGAGGATGTTTTCGGGCGCCGGCTTGAGCACGACCTGGTACTGGTAGTAGTGCTGCAGGCGGTTCGGGTTTTCGCCGTAGCGGCCGTCCTTCGGGCGGCGCGACGGCTGCACGTACGCGGCGCGCCACGGCTCGGGGCCGACCGCGCGCAGGAACGTGTGGACGTGCGACGTGCCCGCGCCGACTTCCATGTCGATGGGCTGGAGCAGGGCGCAACCCTGCTTGTCCCAGTAGGACTGCAGCGTCAGGATGATTTGCTGAAACGTAAGCATGAAGAGCCTTCGTGGCGCTGGCGCTCCGTTGCGGACGGCGCTCCGGGCGGGCCCGGAGGGTCGGCTCGCGCGGCGGCGCGGCTTGTTAGTGTGCTGAAACGCGTAATTTTACCGGATCGGCGACCGGATGCGGCCGGAAGGCGGATGCGGGCACTGCCGGGCCGTTTCCGGCGGCCTGCGCGTCGACGGCCCGTATGCGCCGCGCGGCCGCGTGTGGCCCCTCGCGACGGGCGTGCCGCCGCGCGTCGCGCGGGGGGTAAGATGCGCGTATTGCGGCGCGCGCCATGCGTGCCGCGTCACCGCTTGCCGACGCTCACTGCATGGACGAACCGACCGACATCCTGATTCCGCTGCTTCCGCCGTTCCTCGCGCTGCTCGAGCGCGCCGCCGACGCGCAGGCGCGCGGCGAGCGCCCCGCGCACGATCTGTGGCTCGCCGCCGCCGCCCATCTGCACGCGGTCGATGCGGCGGCGATCGCGCAGCTCACGGCCGCGCTCGCCGCGCGGCAGCGCATGGACGATGCGGTTGCGCTTGCCGAATGCGCGGCGCGTGCGCAGCCGGGCGCGCACGCGTACTTCAACCACGGCTACGCGCTGCAGGTGGCCGGCCGTCACGCGGACGCCGTCGCGCCGTACCGCGCGGCGCTCGCGCTCGATGCCGGCCTGCCGTCGCTGCGGAACAACCTCGCGATCGCGCTGCGGCTGTCGGGCGGCGACCGCGCGGACGAGATCGCGCTGCTCGACGCGGCCGTGAAGCACGATCCGCACGACGTGCAGGCGTGGACCAACCTCGTCGTCGCGCGGATCGCGACGCACGATCTGGACGGTGCGCTCGCGTGCGCCGCGCGGCTCGCCGAGCTCGCGCCCGACAACGCGCTCGCGATGAACAACGTCGCGATGGCGATGAAGGAGGCGCAGCGCTGGGACGATGCCGAGCGCCATGCGGCGCGGGCGTGCGAGCTGGCGCCCGACGATGCGTCGTTCCGCTTCAACCTCGCGATCATCCAGCTGGTGCGCGGCAACCACGCGGCGGGCTGGCGCGGCCACGAGGCGCGCTGGGACGGCGCGGGCGAGTTGCGCGGCCGCCGGCCGGCGTTGCCGGGCCCGCGCTGGCAGGGCGAGCCGCTCGCCGGCAAGACGCTGCTGGTGTGGGGCGAGCAGGGGCTCGGCGACGTGCTGCAGTTCTGCCGCTTCGTCGCGCCGCTCGCCGAACGCGTGCATCGCGAGGGCGGTTGGCTCGCGTGGAATACGTTCCCGGCGCTCGGCACGCTGATGCAGCGCAGCCTCGGCGCGCACGCGGACACATTCAGCGCGGGCGGCGGCGTCGACGCGCTGCCGGCATTCGATTACGAAGTGCCGCTGATCGGCCTGCCGCTGATGCTCGGCATGGAGGCATCGACGCTCGCCGAGTCGGTGCCGTACCTGCGCGCCGAGCCGGGCGCATGCGACGCATGGCGTGCGCGGCTCGCGGGCGACGGCCGGCCGAAGGTCGGGCTCGTGTGGACGGGCAGCGCGGGCCATCAGCGCAATCCGTTCCGGCGCGTCGGGCTCGAGCGCTATGCCGACGCGTTTCGCGACATCGACGGCGTCGCGTTCTATTCGCTGCAGCCGGGCGCGGACGCGGATGTCGCCGCCGCGCGCGCGACGGGTTTCGCGATCGAAGACTACACGGCAGAACTGAAGAGCTTCGACGATACGGCGGCGTTCATCGGCGCGCTGGATCTCGTGATCACCGTGTGCACGTCGGTCGCGCACCTGGCCGGCGCGCTCGGCGCGCGTACCTGGGTGCTGCTCGACGTGAATCCGCACTGGCCTTGGCTGCTCGATCGCCGGGACAGCCCGTGGTATCCGACCGCGACGTTGTACCGGCAGCCGACGTTCGGCGCGTGGGCGCCGGTGATGGAGGAAGTGAGCCGCGACCTTCGGCGCGTCGCCGCGCAGTCGGAACCATCGGATCGATCGGGCCAATCGGACCAGTCGGCCCGGCGGGCCTGACCCGACGGCCCGCTCGCGCTCACGGGCCGCCGCGCTCGACGGCGGCCCGTTGCGTCATTGCGCTTCGTCGTCGCCGTGGCGTCGGCCGTTGCGCCGGCGCAGCCCCGGCCCGAACGTGAAGCCGAACGCGAGCAGCACGAACGACACCGCGAGCACGATGTTGTTGCCGCTCGTCACGTACGGCGTGAAGCCGCTCGTGCCTTCGATCCGCACGTCGAGCGAGCCGATCGTGAACGGCTTCAACTGACCGAGCACGCGGCCGTGCGCGTCGATCGCGGCCGTCATCCCCGTATTGGTCGAGCGCAGCATCGGCCGGCCCGTTTCGAGCGAGCGCATCCGCGCGATCTGCAGATGCTGGTCGAGCGCGATCGTGTCGCCGAACCACGCGAGATTCGTCACGTTGACGAGCACGCCGGGCGGCTGCGGATTGTCGCGGATCGTCGCGGCGATTTCCTCGCCGAACAAATCCTCGTAGCAGATGTCGGCCATCACCGGCTGGTTGTGCACGAGGAACGGCTTCTGCACGGGTGCGCCGCGCGCGAAGTCGCCGAGCGGCATCTTCATCAGATTGACGAACCACCGGAAGCCCCACGGAATGAATTCGCCGAAGGGCACGAGGTGATGCTTGTCGTAGTGATAGATGTCGCGCGAGTTCGGCGTCACGCCGTACAGGCTGTTCGTGTAATCGACGTAGCGGCCGTCCTCGGTCACCGACGCGCCGACCGCGCCGAACAGCACCGCCGAACCGGTCGTGTCGCTGAACTTGCGGATCGCGACGGCGAACGGTTCGGGCAGTTCCTGGATCATCACCGCGATCGCGGTCTCGGGCGTGACGATCAGGTCGGCCGGCTTCTCGACGATCATCTGCTGGTACATCTTGATCGCCGCGTCGATGCCTTCCTGCTCGAACTTGATGTCCTGCTTCACGTTGCCTTGCAGCAGCCGCACGGTGAGCGGCGCGTTCGCGGGTACGGTCCACGTGACCTGCGACAGCGCGAGGCCGGCCGCGACGAGCGTGACGGCGATGCCGGCCGGCGCGGCGATGCGCACGCGCGCGTTGCCGCTCGATGCGCCGTCGCCGCCGACGCGCAGCGGCGACGGGCGCGCGGCGAGCGCCTGCACGACCAGTGCGGCGAACAGCGCGAGCACCCACGCGATCCCGTACACGCCGACCACCGGCGCAAAGCCCGCGAACGGGCCGTCGACCTGCGGGTAGCCGCTGCCGAGCCACGGAAAGCCGGTGAACACGGTGCCGCGCAGCCATTCGCCGAGCGCCCACGCGCTCGCGAACGCGAATGCGCCGTGCCAGGTCGGCGAGAACGGCCGCGGGTCGGGCTCGCGGCGCTGCCACGCATGGCCCGCGCAGAACGACCACAGCCCGGCCGAGAACGCCGGGTACAGCGACAGGTACAGCGAGAACAGCACGAGTGCGCCGCCCGCGAGCGGCGCGGCCATCTCGCCGTACACGTGCATGCTGATGTAGAGCCACCAGACGCCGCTGATGAAGTTGCCGAAGCCGAACGCGCCGCCGGTGAGCGCGGCGCCGCGCCAGCTCGACGTGCGCGTCAGTTGCGCGAAAAACCAGACGAATACGACGAGCTGCAGCCAGCCGCCGTGCGGCGTGGGTGCAAAGCTGAGCGTATTGGCCGCACCGGCGAGCAGCGCGGCCGGATAGTGCCAGCGCGGCAGCGCGCGGCCGGGCGCCGGCGCGAGAAGGCCGCCAGCCGGGCGGGACGGGATCGGATCGTCCATGTGAAGCGGAAGAGGGCGAGCGGTTGAAGGAAGCGCGGCTGGCGCGGGGCGGTCAGTCTTCGTGCGAGGTTTCGGCGCGACGGCTGGCGAGCGGGTTGCGGCGCACCAGCAGCACATGAACCTGGCGCGCATCGCCGCGCTGGATTTCGAACACGAGGTTGCCGAGCTGCAGCTTCTCGCCGCGGTGCGGCACGCGTCCGAAATGATGGGTGATCAGCCCGCCGATCGTGTCGACTTCGTCGTCGGAGAAATCGGTGCCGAACACCTCGTTGAACTGCTCGATCTCGGTGAGCGCGCGCACGCGGTAGCGGCCGTCCGGCCCCGAGATGATGTTGCCGGCTTCCTCGTCGAAGTCGTACTCGTCCTCGATGTCGCCGACGATCTGTTCGAGCACGTCCTCGATCGTGATCAGGCCCGCGACGCCGCCGTATTCGTCGACGACGATCGCCAGGTGATTGCGGTTCACGCGGAAGTCGTGCAGCAGCACGTTCAGGCGCTTCGATTCCGGAATGAACACGGCCGGGCGCAGCATCCCGCGCACGTCGAACTCTTCCTCGGCGTAGAAGCGCAGCAGATCCTTCGCGAGCAGCACGCCGATCACGTTGTCGCGGTTCTCCTCGTACACGGGATAGCGCGAGTGCGCCTTTTCGAGGACGAACGGGATGAAATCCTCGGGCTTGTCGGCGATGTTGATCGCGTCCATTTGCGCGCGCGGCACCATGATGTCGCGCGCGCACAGATCGGATACCTGGAACACGCCTTCGATCATCGACAGCGAATCGGCGTCGATCAGGTTGCGTTCGTGGGCGTCCTGGAGGATTTCCAGCAACTCGCCGCGGGATTCGGGCTCGGGCGAGATGAAGTCGGTCAGGCGCTCGAGCAGCGAGCGCTTTTCTTGCGGTTTGTCGGTTGGCTTACGACTGGGATACGAATCGTTCATGGTGGTGCGCCCGGGTCATGCCGGGGCGCGCGGTCACGGAGTAGGCAAGGATACACCAAGGGCACGACGCGGCCGTGTCACCCGGCCGCACGGCCAGGTCGGGCGGCTCGCGCTGCCCCGCTCGCGGACGGTCGCGCCGGCCGCGCCGGGCGCGGCGGCGTCCTCGGGCTCATCCTATCGCAGAAAGAGCCGGCGGGGCGCGGCGGCCAAAAAACGGCGGCGGGAAGGGCGACGCGGCCCGACGCGGGAAACGGCCGTGACGGCGGCATTCCGCCGCAGACGGGCGCCGCCGGCGCGCGGTTCAGAACCGCATGCCGGCCGAGCAGCCGCCGGCGGCCGCGCCGTTGGTCGCGGCGCCGCCGCAACCGAGTATTCCGCAGCCGGACAGCGCGACGCTCGCGGCGACGAGCAGCGCGGCGATCCTGCAACGTGACCGGCGTGACGGTTTCATCGGCAGTGTCCTCGTGCGAAAGCGTGGGCGGCGCGGTGTCGCATGGACGCGGCAGCCCGGATGTCGGGTCGAATCATCGGCATCGCGCCAGCAACCCTTCCAGCGCGCGGTCGGGGATGCCGCTCGCGCGCAGCGCGTCGACCGTGCGGCTCACGTAGTCGAGCGTCGTGCCGTAGCGGCCGGCCGCGCAGCCGAACACTTCCTTCACGACGGAGTCGGTCAGCTTGCCCGTATAGGTCGGTGCGTCGCGGCGCATCACGAACGCGAGCGCGGTCACGCGTTCGCCGGTCTCGAGCGAGCACGGCAGCCACGCGGGCCGGTACGAGCCCATCGGCATCTCGCGCTTCCACAATGTCTCGAGGTGCGGCTGCGCGGTCGGCCCAGAGAGCCGGAATGCGATGCCCGCGCACGAGCCGCCGCGATCGAGCGCGAGCACGAGGCCCGGCCGTTCGGGGGTGCCGCGGTTCACGCGCGACCACAGGTAGAGCCCGCGGTGATAGCCGTGCACCTTGCCGCGCACGGCGGCGACGGTCGGCAGCCCGGGGTTCCAGATCAGCGAGCCATAGCCGAACAGCCAGAGATCCTGCCGGCCGTCCCAGTCGCGCATCGTATGCGCGAGCGACGCCGCGAGCTCGTCTTCCGTCAGCAGACGGCCTTCGCCGATCGACGGCGGGTAGGCGGGCGGCAGCATCGCGGCGTGACGCATCGGGCGGAACGCTTACTGGTACGGGTTCGGGAAACCCAGTTTCGCGAGGATGTCGACTTCGAGCGCTTCCATTTCGGCCGCGTCCTCGTCGCTCGTCTCGTGATCGTAGCCCTGCGCGTGCAGCGCGCCGTGCACCAGCAGGTGCGCGTAATGGGCCATGAGCGGCTTGCCCTGGTCGTGCGCTTCCTTCTCGACCACCGGGCAGCACAGCACGAGATCGCCGATCACGGTGCCGTCGGGCGCCGGGTCGTACGCGAAGGTCAGCACGTTGGTCGGGTAGTCCTTGTGGCGGTAGCCGGCGTTCAGCGTACGGCCTTCGTTTTCGCCGACGAAGCGCACGGTGAACTGCGCGCTCGCGAACAGCGCCGGCTCGATCCATTCGGCGATCAGCTTGCGCTTGGGCAGCGTCTTGCGCAGCTCGCTCGTGATCTCGTCGCCGTACTGCACGGACAGGTCGAATTCCAGCGCGCGCGGCTCGTCTTCGGGGTCGTCCTCGCGCGGAGCGAATTCGGCGCCGACGTGCAGCGTCACGCTGTCGTAGTGCTCGGGCTGCAGCGCGAGCTTCGCGCGCATCGCCGGATCGTTGTGCTGCGCGACGATCGCGACCGCCGCGTCGCCGGAGCTGCCCGACAGGTCGAACATCAGACTGCGGCCGTCCGGGAAGTCGATCCGCAGCCCTTGTGCGTTGACGGTCCGGGCCTTGCCCTTCGCGTCGAACAGCGAAAGGCGGGGGGAGTCGGACGCGGCGGACGAGGCGCGGCCGGATTTGCGGGAACGAGAGGATTTCATGACGCGTGCGGCGATTGGGACGCGTTGAGGATACACCAAACGGCCGATCGCGCCCGAATTCGCCCGGGCGAAAAAAAGCCCGGCGCGCCGTCTGGCGGGCCGGGCCGGCAGGCCGGGGCAGCGCGCCGCCGCTCAGCCGTCCTGGTGCTGCGCGTGGAATTCGTCGTACGCCTCGACGATGCGCGCGACGAGCGGATGGCGCACCACGTCCGCGCTCGTGAAGCGCGTGAGCGCGATGCCGCGCACGCCGCCGAGTACCTGCTGCGCCTCGACGAGGCCGCTCTTGTGGCCGCGCGGCAGGTCGACCTGGCTCGTGTCGCCGGTCACGACCGCCTTCGAGCCGAAGCCGATCCGCGTGAGGAACATCTTCATCTGCTCGGGCGTCGTGTTCTGCGCCTCGTCGAGGATGATGAACGCGTGGTTCAGCGTGCGGCCGCGCATGTACGCGAGCGGTGCGATCTCGATCATCTGGCGCTCGAACATCTTGGCCGTCTTGTCGAAGCCGAGCAGGTCGTACAGCGCGTCGTACAGCGGCCGCAGGTACGGGTCGACCTTCTGCGCGAGATCGCCCGGCAGGAAGCCGAGCCGCTCGCCGGCCTCGACGGCCGGGCGCGTCAGCACGATCCGCTTGACCTGGTCGCGCTCGAGCGCGTCGACCGCGCACGCGACCGCGAGATAGGTCTTGCCGGTGCCGGCCGGCCCGATGCCGAACGTCACGTCGTGCGACAGGATCTGCTTCAGGTATTCGCGCTGGGCGGGCGTGCGGCCGCGCAGGTCGGCGCGCCGCGTGTAGAGCTTCGGCGCCGGTTCTTCGTCCGGCTCGTCCGCGTCGATCTGCACGACGGGTTCGTCGAACGGATGGTCGGGGTCGCCGCGAAAGCGCACGTCGAGCGGTTCCTGGCGGCCGTTGCCGGCCGTGTGGCGCACTTCGACCAGCGCGAGCTGGATGTCGTCGACCGACAGCGGATCGCGCGCGCGGTTGTAGAAGTTTTCGAGCGCGGCGAGCGCGAGCTTGGCGCCGCGCCCGCGGATCGTGATCCGGTGGCCGCGCCGCGCGAGCGTGACGTCGAGCGCCTGTTCGATCTGCCGCAGGTTTTCGTCGAGCGGGCCGCAGAGGTTGGCGAGGCGCGCGTTGTCGTCGCGCGGGGCGGTGAATTCCAGTGCTTGGACGGTCTTCAAAGTAGCGTCGGGCTCCTGTCGGGCGTCGGTCGG
The DNA here is from genome assembly GCF_001522585.2 of Burkholderia sp. NRF60-BP8. NCBI lineage: Bacteria > Pseudomonadati > Pseudomonadota > Betaproteobacteria > Burkholderiales > Burkholderiaceae > Burkholderia > Burkholderia sp. NRF60-BP8. The sequence continues at coordinate 2,907,349 of NZ_CP013373.1, read as the reverse complement.
TCAGTGGGTGGCCGCGCTCGCGTCGTCGCTGACGAGCACGAGCTCGCCGCGCAGCGAGTGCGGGTACGCATGGTTGATCTTCACGTCGATCATCTGACCGATCAGGCGCGGGTGCGACGCGAGCGGCGCCGGGAAATTCACGACCCGGTTGTTCTCGGTGCGGCCCGCGAGTTCGTTCGGGTCCTTGCGCGACGGGCCCTCGACGAGGATCCGCTCGACCTTCCCGACCATCGACCGGCTGATGTGCGCGACGTTCTCCTCGATCGTCGCCTGCAGATGTTGCAGGCGTTTGAGCTTCACTTCGCGCGGCGTGTCGTCGGCGAGGTTCGCGGCCGGCGTGCCCGGGCGCGGGCTGTAGATGAACGAGAAGCTGGTGTCGTAGCTCATCTCGTGCACGAGCGCCATCATCTTGTCGAAATCTTCCTCGGTCTCGCCGGGGAAGCCGACGATCATGTCGGTCGACAGCGACAAATCGGGGCGGATCGCGCGCAGCTTGCGGATCACCGACTTGTATTCGAGCACCGTGTAGCCACGCTTCATCGCCATCAGGATGCGGTCGGAGCCGTGCTGGACCGGCAGGTGCAGGTGGCTCACGAGCTTCGGCACCTTCGCGTAGGTGTCGATCAGGCGCTGCGTGAATTCCTTCGGGTGCGACGTCGTGTAGCGGATCCGCTCGATGCCGGGGATGTCGGCGACGTATTCGATCAGCGTCGCGAAATCGGCGATGTCCGACGAGCCGGCCGTCAGCGCACCACCGAATTTTCCACGATAAGCGTTCACGTTCTGGCCGAGCAGCGTGACTTCGCGCACGCCCTGGTCGGCGAGGCCGGCGATTTCGGTCAGCACGTCGTCGAGCGGGCGCGACACTTCATCGCCGCGCGTGTACGGCACCACGCAGTAGCTGCAGTACTTCGAGCAGCCTTCCATGATCGACACGAACGCGCTCGGCCCTTCGACGCGCGCGGGCGGCAGGTGGTCGAACTTCTCGATTTCGGGGAACGTGATGTCGACCTGCGCGCGGCCGCTCGCGCGGCGCGCGTCGATCATCTGCGGCAGGCGGTGCAGGGTTTGCGGGCCGAACACGAGGTCGACGTACGGCGCGCGCGACACGATCGACGCGCCTTCCTGGCTCGCGACGCAGCCGCCGACGCCGATCAGGAGGCCCGGCTTCGCTTCCTTCAGCTCGCGCACGCGGCCGAGATCGGAGAACACCTTCTCCTGCGCCTTCTCGCGCACCGAGCACGTGTTGAACAGGATGATGTCCGCGTCTTCCGGCGTGTCGGTCTTTTCGAGGCCTTCGGCCGCGTTGAGCACGTCCACCATCTTGTCCGAGTCGTACTCGTTCATCTGGCAGCCGAAGGTCTTTACGTAAACTTTCTTGGTCATGGGGATTCGCCGTTCGCAGTGGTTGACCTGGGGGCGTCGTCAAGAGTGGGTCGGGACGGCCGTGCGCGGCGCGCGAACCGCGCGCTGCGAGCAGGAAAGGCCGTCGGGAAAGCCTTCCATTATAGCTTTTCACGCCGCGACGGACGGCCGCCCGGTTGCGGGCGCGCGACGCCGGCTCGGGGGGGGCCGACCCCTACATGGCGGCGGGACGGCCGTCAGCGGCACGCGTTCAGCAAGTCGTCGAGCGCCGCTTCCTCGCGCGCGAAGCGTTCGGCGAGAAAATCGAGCAGCACGCGCACGCGCGGCGCCATGTAGCGCTTGCTGTGATAGATCGCGTGCAGCGGCGCATCCTGGTGCCGCCAGTCGGGCAGCAGCACGCGCAGCCGGCCCGCGCGGACGTCGTCGGCGATGTCCCACAGCGACTTCAGCGCAATGCCGTGGCCGCGCAGCGTCCATTCGCGCGTGAGGCCGCCGTCGTTGGTCTCGAACGCGGTCGACACCGGCACCGTGTGGATCTGCACTTCGTCGCCGCGCGTGAAGTGCCAGGTGTTCATCGGGCCGGACGCGATCGTGATCACGTTGCACGGAAAGCGGGCCAGATCGTGCGGATCGGCCGGCACGCCATGACGCTCGACGAACGACGGCGCCGCGCACAGCACGCGCCGGTTGGTCGCGAGCCGGCGGGCGATCAGCGCGCCGTCGGGCGGGGCGGCGAAGCGGATCGCGAGGTCGATCTCGTCCTGCCACAGGTTCGACGACGAATCGGACGCCGTCAGCGAGAACGTGACGCCCGGATGCAGCGTCGTGAATTCGTGAAGCCAGTCGAGCAGCTGGTGGCGGCCGAAATCGGACGTCGACGACAGCCGCACCTTGCCGCTCACGACGTTGCGGCCTTCCTGCAGCATCGCGTCCGCGTCGTCGAGCGCCTGCAGCGCCTGGCGGCAGCAGTTCAGGTACAGCTTGCCTTCGTCGGTGAGCCGCAATTGCCGCGTCGAGCGTTCGAACAGCCGCGTCGCGATCTTCGCCTCCAGCTTCGCGAGCCGCGCGCTCGCGGCGGCCGGCGTGAGGTTCAGCTTGCGCCCGGCGGCGGACAGGCTGCCCAGTTCCGCCGCCTCGACGAACAGCCGGATGTCGCCCAGTCGGTCCATGCGATTTTCCAGAGATATTTGAAAATGGTTCAAATGCCACGCCAATTATCAAATATAGGCGTCTTCGGGACAATGCGCGCACATCCCGCTTTCTTGTGCGGTGCGGCACCGAACCGGCGCCGCGGCCGCCGCCTTCCGGAGAACGTCATGCCCCTTCCGTTACTGGCGCTCGCGATCAGCGCCTTCGCCATCGGCACCACCGAATTCATCATCATGGGCCTCCTGCCCGACGTCGCGCACGACCTGGCCGTGTCGCTGCCGTCTGCCGGCCTGCTCGTCACCGGCTACGCGCTCGGCGTCGCGGTCGGCGCGCCGCTGCTCGCGGTGCTGACGAGCCGCATGCCGCGCAAGGCCGCGCTGCAGGTGCTGATGGCGATCTTCATCGTCGGCAACGTGCTGTGCGCGACCGCGTCCGGCTACGCGATGCTGATGGTCGCGCGCGTCGTCACGTCGTTCGCGCACGGCTCGTTCTTCGGCATCGGCGCGGTGGTCGCCGCGTCGCTCGTGCCGGCCGACAAGCGCGCGAGCGCGATCGCGCTGATGTTCACCGGGCTCACGCTGTCGAACGTGCTCGGCGTGCCGTTCGGCACGTTCGTCGGCCAGTTGCTCGGCTGGCGCGCGTCGTTCTGGATCGTCGCCGCGCTCGGCGTGCTCGCGCTCGGCGGCGTGGCCGCGCTCGTGCCGAACCGCCACGACGGCGGGCCGGTCGGCCTCGGCCACGAAGTGCGCGTGCTGAAGGAGCCGCAGGTATGGCTCGCGCTGCTGATGACCGTGCTCGGCTTCGGCGGCGTGTTCGTCGTGTTCACCTACATCGCGCCGATTCTCGAGACCGTGTCGGGCTATTCGCCGCGCGCGGTCGCGCTGATCCTCGTGCTGTTCGGCGCGGGGCTGACGATCGGCAATACGATCGGCGGCAAGCTCGCCGACCGCGCGCTGATGCCGTCGCTGATCGCGATCCTCGTCGCGCTGATGGCCGTGATGGCCGCGTTCGCGAAGACGAGCCACCTGCCGGTCGCGGCCGCCGTCACCGTATTCGTCTGGGGGATCGCCGCGTTCGCGACGGTGCCGCCGCTGCAGGCGCGCGTGGTCGAGAAGGCCGCGAGCGCGCCGCATCTCGCGTCGACGCTGAACATCGGCGCGTTCAACGTCGGCAATGCGGGCGGTGCATGGCTCGGCGGCCTCGCGCTGGAACACGGCTTCGCGCTCGATGCGCTGCCGTGGGTCGCGGTCGCGGTGACGTTCGCGGCGCTCGTCGTCACGTGGCTCGCGATGCGGCTCGATGCGCGCGGCCCGGCGCGCGGCGCGGCGCAGGCGGCGCAGTGAGCGGCGCCGCGGCGCCTTGCGCGGCGACGCCATGGCGGCAGGAAAAGGTTCGCGAGAAACGCATTCCTCCGCGATGCTGATAACGGTGTGAAGATAACTTCGTTTGCCCGTGCAAGGGCGGGTGATAGCGTCTCGATACGCGCCACGACCGGCGCAACCCGATTCCGGCTTACCCCCTATGCAGGGCCGCGCGGCGGCCCGGAGGCCATGCTATGTCTTCATCCCTGGCGCTCGTGCGCGACGTGTCTTCCTTCGAGTCCGGCAATGCCGCCGACCTGCGCGCGTCCGCGTCGCTCGACGCGCTCGAGCAGGTCGTCGGCGTGAACCTGGCGCGCTTGCGCGCCGAGCGGCAACTGTCGCTCGATGCGCTCGCGCGGCTGTCCGGCGTGTCGCGCGCGATGCTCGCGCAGATCGAATCGGCGCGCAGCGTGCCGTCGATCAAGGTGCTCTGCAAGATCGCGGCGGCGCTGAAGGTGTCGGTCGCCGCGTTCCTGCGGCGCCATGCGGTGAACGGTTTCGAGCATCTGGCGGCCGAGCGCGCGTCGCGCGTGGTCAGCTCGAACGGCCGCTTCTCGGCACGTGCGCTGTACCCGGAAGGCGAGCCGGCCGCGGCCGAATTCCACGAACTGCGGATCGCGCCGCTGCATACGGAACCCGGCACGCGCCGCGCACCCGGCACGACGGTCAACCTCGTCGTCAGCGAAGGCACGCTCGAGGTCAGCGTGCACGACCGCCGCCAGTTGCTCGCGACCGGCGATGCGATCGTGTTCGATGCCGACCAGCCGTACAGCCTGCGCAACCCGGGCGACAGCGAAGCGCGTGCGTTCCGCGTGACGGTGAGCCCCGAGGTGCCGCCGCGCTGGCTCGTGCCGGACGCGGCGCACGCCGCCGCCAACTGATCGCGCGCCGCGCGGCGCGACTGCGTTTCCCGGCCGTCGCGGCGTCGCTTCGCCGGCCGTCGCGGCGTCGCGGGTGGGTCCGCCGGCCGTTTGGACGAGGCCGTTAGACGGAGTCGTCAGTAAGGTTTTACCGGTCGTTCGCTGCGCGTCGCGCGCGGCTGTTGTATGCTTGGCCCGCCGATGACGGGGCGTTCCCGTCCGGCAATCAGTGCGTCTTCAGGGCGGGGTGAAATTCCCCACCGGCGGTAGGCCGGCGTAAGCCGGCGAGCCCGCGAGCGCCCGCGCATCCGCGCGGGGTCAGCAGATCTGGTCGAATGCCAGAGCCGACGGTCACAGTCCGGATGAGAGAAGATGTGCAGATAGTCATGTCCGTCAGGGCCGCTTCGCGCTGCATGCGAAGCGGGTTGTCGTTCTGTCTGTTTGCAATGCCCTGAAACGTTTTTCGCCCAAATCGTATTTGCGAGGAGCGTTTCACATGTCCTTGATGTCCGTTTCGTCGGCGCCTGCCGACGCCTTTGCCGATCTCCCGCTGCTGGATTCCGAACCGGTGCCGCCGCGCATCGCCGCTGCGCTCGACGCGATGCGCGCCGGCCGCGCGGTCGTGCTGCAGGACGACCACGACCGCGAGAACGAAGCCGACCTGATCGTCGCCGCCGAGCGCATCACGCCCGAGACGATGGCGCTGCTGATTCGCGAGTGCAGCGGCATCGTGTGCCTGTGCCTGACCGACGACACGGTGCGCGCGCTCGAGCTGCCGCCGATGGTGCAGACCAACGAAAGCCGCAACGGCACCGCGTTCACCGCGTCGATCGAGGCGCGCGAAGGCGTGCATACCGGCGTGTCGGCGGCCGATCGCGTGACGACGATCCGCGCGGCGATCGCCGACGATGCGAAGCCGTACGACATCGTGCGCCCCGGCCACGTGTTTCCGTTGCGTGCGCAACCGGGCGGCGTGCTGGCGCGCCGCGGTCACACCGAAGGCACGGTCGACCTGTCGATTCTCGCGGGACTGAAACCGGCCGGCGTGCTGTGCGAGCTGATGAATCCGGACGGCACGATGACGCGCGGCGACGACGTCGAGCGCTTCGCGCAACGGCACGGGCTGCCGATGCTGACGATCGCGGAACTCGTCGAGTTCCGCGAGGCGCTGGCGGCGGCGCGCGAACGCTGCTGCGAGCCGGCGTGACGACGCCGCACCGCGCACGCGACCCTGCGGAAATGGACGTTCTCCGATGTCCGGCATGAGGGCGACCTCCTAGACTACCGGACTCCGAAGCATGCCGGCCGTCGATTGTCCGGCCTGCTTCGGGCCTGGATCCGCCCGGCGCCCTATCCGGGCGGGGCGGTCAGTCAATCAACGGAGGAAATACCAGATGCGTGAAATCAATGCGGTCGAATGCGGTCATGTGAGCGGCGGTTTCGATTGGTCGAACGGGAAGCCGATGCCGATGCCGAGCCTGCCCGCTTGCAAGCCCGGCACGCTCCTGAACCTGCTTGCCAACTGGCTGGGGGGCTGGCGCGAGAATGCCCGTCCGACGCCGATGCCGTTCGTGACCGAATGGGACGGGGTGCCGGAGCACTGGCTGCGTCCGTTCGGCCAATAACCATCGGCACAGCACGCGGAATGCGCTGCCGCGTTCCGCCCATCGCCTTTACATTACGGCGCGGTCGCCATTCCCGCGGCTGCGCCGCCCGTCACCACGGCACGTCGCCGAATTCTCCGCGCATGCCGGCTTCGACGAGCGCCGGCAGTTCGTCCATCCTGCGCATGATCCGCGTGATGCCCATCGCGCGCAGCGCGTCCGCGTAGTTGTCGGGGATGTGGCTCGCGCCGACGAACGCGATCGTCTTCATCCCGGCCGCCCGCGCGGCATTCAACCCCGAAATGCTGTCCTCGACGACGATGCAGCGTGCCGGCTCGACGCCGAGCGTGCGCGCCGCATGCAGGTAGACGTCGGGGTAGGGCTTCGGCCGCGCGACCTGTTCGGAGCTGAACACGCGCTCGCCGAAGATCTCGGTGAGCGATGCGCGCTTCAGCGAGCTGCGCACGCGCACGAGCCGGCTGTTCGACACGACGGCGGCCGGCAGCGCGATCTTCAGCAGCGCGTCGCGCACGCCGCTGATCGGCGCGAGCGATTGCGCGAGCGCGACTTCGATGTTGTGCTCGATGGTCTCGATGAAGTTGGCGGGCATCTCGATCCCGAAGCGGGATTCGATGCCGGCGAGGAAGCGCGACGTCTGCTGGCCGAATGCCGACTTCGCGGCGGCTTCGAAATCGAGGTTCGGGAACGTGGCGGACAGCGTGTCGAGCAGCACGCGGTCGGCGATGACTTCGCTGTCGACGAGCACGCCGTCGCAGTCGCAGATGAGGTGATCGAGCATGGTGATGAAAACGCGGGAGATCGGCGACGCCGATCGATTCGCCATCATACGTGCTTTCGCGCGCAGGCCGCGCGACGTAGCGGCAAATTTGCCCGATGCGGCCGTGCCGGTGCGGCACGCCGTGCCGGTCGCGCCGCCGATCGCGTGGCGGCGGCCCGCTTGCCCGGATCGCCGCCGTCGTGTGCTGCGTCACAGCTCGATCGCGCGCCCCGTTTTCCACGACGTCGTCGCGGCTTCGGCCAGTTCGAGCGCGGCGAGCCCGTCGTCGATCGTCGTCCGGACCGGTGTGCCGTCGCGCAGCGCGTCGACGAAATGCGCGATCTCGGCCGCGTATGCGTGCCGGTAGCGTTCGAGGAAGAACGGCTCCGGCACGTCCGTCGCGATGCCGCCCGCGAGCCATGCGCTGACCTCGGTCGGCCGCACGTTGCCGGCCTGCAGCATCCCGCGGCTGCCGAGCAGCTCGAAGCGCTGGTCGTAGCCGTAGGCCGCGCGCCGCGACGTGTTGATCTGGCACAGCAAGCCGCGCCGCGTGCGGATCGTCACGGCGGTCGAATCGATGTCGCCGGCGTCGCGCACGGCCGGATCGGTCAGGCAGCTGCCCGTTGCGTGCAGCGTCTGCGCTTCGTCGCCGAGGATCCAGCGGAACACGTCGAAGTCGTGGATCAGCATGTCCTTGAAAATGCCGCCCGAGCTGCGGATGTAGTCGGCCGGCGGCGCGCCCGGATCGCGGCTCGTGACGACCAGCATTTCCGGCGCGCCGATTTCGCCGCGCTCGACGCGCGCCTTCAGCGCCGCGAAGGTCGGGTCGAAGCGGCGCTGGAAGCCGATCATGCAGGTCACGCCGGTGCGCCGCACGACGTCCGCGCACGCACGCGCGCGTTCGACGGCGAGGTCGACCGGCTTCTCGCAGAACACCGCCTTGCCCGCGTTCGCGGCCGCGACGATCAGGTCCGCGTGCGTGTCGGTGCTCGACGCGATCACGACGGCCCGCACCGACGCATCGCCGAGCGCGCGCTCGATGTCGGCGGCTCGAGCGCCATGCGCGCGGGCGAGGGCTTCCGCCGACGGCGCGTGCCGGTCGATCACGTACTTCAGTGTCGCGCCCGGATGGCGCGCGAGGTTCGCCGCGTGGATCTTGCCGATTCTGCCCGCGCCGAACAAAGCGAATTCGATCATTTCGTGCTCCTTGGGATGATGCTTTTTCACGATACGCGCCGGCGTGGGTCGCGCACCGTCACGACCGTCCGCTCAGCGATCCGCCAGCGCGTCGCGCACATAGTCGATGCTCGCCCGCAGCCGGTCCTCGATGTCGCCGGCTTCGGCGATCTCGCTCGCGAACGGCTCGAACGACAACGCGCCGCGGTAGCCGCGCGCGAGCAGCGCGCGCAGTTGCCGGATGTTGCCGAGCCGGTCGGCGCCGCCGACCAGCACGCGGTGGCCGTCGCGCATGCGGTCGACCGGCAGGTCGGTTTCCTCGACGCCCGAGAGGTGCACGAGGCCCGTCAGGTTCGGGAAGAAAATGTCTTCGCCGGCGAGGTGATGATGGAACGTGTCGTGCACGAGCCGGAACACCGATTCGCCCGCCGCCGCGTAGATGCCCTTCACCGCGTCCGACTTGCGGCGCAGCGCGCACTCCTCGAAACCGAGCGGCTCGATGAAGCCGAGCAGGCCGCGCGCGTCGAGGATCGGCTTCAACGCCTGCAGCGCCGTCACGAGATCCGCATGGCGCGCGTCCGCGCCGCGCGTGTCGCCGCGGCTGTTGGTCGGGCACAGTACCAGCGCACGCGCGCCGCATTGTGCGGCGTAGTCGGCCAGCGCGGTCGCCTCGTCCGCGCGCTCGGCGTTCCATTGCTCGAAGCGCTGCAGCGCGTTGATCGTCAGAATCGTCACGCCGCCGGCTTCGGCCGTTGCGCGTACGGCGGCCGCCGGCGTGCCGTCGGCGAGCTCGACGCCATCGAGATCGTTGCGGATCTCGATGGCATCGACGCCGAGGCGGCGGCACAGCGCGACGTAGCGGTCGAGCGGCAAGCGCGGCGCGCTCATCCGGTTCAGCGAAAAGTGGAAGGCTTGCGTCATCGTTCTGTCCTTGGGGCTCGAGTGGGGCAGGGTCCGGATCGGGTGTCGGCATGCGCGGCAAGCGCTTGCCAGGCGTCGCGCAGCCATTGCGCGCACGCGACGTTGTTGTCGAAGATCGAATAGCGGGCGCCGCCGCCATAGTCGGGAAACGGAATGAACTCGCAACTGATCTGTTCGAGGCGTGCCGGCCGCGCGTCGGCGGGAGCCTGCGCTTGCGCGCGCAGCAACTGGCGCAGCGCGGTTTTCCACGGATCGAGCGACGCCGCCCGCCATTCGCCGTGATAGGCGCCCGGCGCGGGTGCGACGAACGGATACTGGATGCCGCGGCCGGGCCTGCCGTCCGCGCGGCGCATCCAGCGGTTGTCGGGGTTGTTCGGCGTCACGCTGCGCGCATGCGCGTGCCGGACCCAGCCGCGCGCGATCCAGTCGGCGTAGATCGCGGCGGGCGATGCCGGGTCGAGCATCGCGCGGCCGCCGTCGGCCGACTCGCGCAGGCCCGCTGCGTCGAGTTCGGCGCGATTGCCGATCTTGAACAGCAGGTGCGAATGATCGAGCGTGATCCGGAACGGTGCGCCGGCTTGCTCGACGTGCCGTGCGACGCGCGCCACGCGCGCGAAATGCTCGCTCCACATGTCGACGTGCACTTCGAGGCTCGGCAGGCAGCCGACCGGCTCGCCCCACGCGTAGGCGCGCAGGTAGAAATCGGCGACTTCGCGATCCGACAGCGGATGGCCGTCCGCGTGGTGCGCGAACAACTGGCAGTTGAGCACCGTGCTGCCGAAGCGGGCGCCTGCCGCGACGATCTCGGCGACGTGCGCTTCGTCGCGGCCCGCACGCCAGATGCCGCCGATCACGCGAATCGGCAGCGCGTGGCGGTCGACCAGCGCGAAATACGGCGACAGGTCCTCGCCGCGCACCGGATTCTTTTCGACGTAATCGAACACGCCGGCAGCGGCGACCATCCGGAAGCGCTCGGCGGGCGTGGGCGGCGGCAGCCCGTCGTGCTCCAGCACGCCGTCGAGGTTCACGCCGATGAGGATCGGTTCAGCCATCGTCTCCTGTCCGTCGTCGTCTGTTGATGGCTGATCACTGTACGGATGCGCGGCGCGAGCCGCATGACAAACGTTGACGAAATATCGCCAATGCGGCGATCGATTTTTTCGTCGCGAGGTTGCGGCACGCCGTGCGGCGCGATTCACGCGTGCAGGTACGCGCTCGTTCTCACGTTCGCCGGACAGAACACGCGGAATTCGACCGGGTCGTCCGGCGGCGGCTGTTCGACGATGCCGCACGCATGCAGCACGTGCTGCAGCGCGGAAAGCGCCTGACCGTCGGGATCCTGATCGATCGCGAGATCCATCGCGCCGGCTTCGATGAAGGTGCGGTGCAGGTCGATCATCTCGTGGCCGATCCACACGACGCGCCCGATCGCACCGGCCTTGCGCAGCGCCGCTTCGATCCCGGCCGACCCGGCGCCGCTGTTGTAGATCGCGACCACGTCGTCGTGCGCCTGCAGCGCCTTCGACACCGCGCGGTAGCAACGGTCGTCCTGGTCGAGCGTCTCGACCGGCGCGTCGTCGCAGCGCACGGCGGCGAACGCGTCGGCGAGCTGGTCGCGGCAGCCGGCCATCCGGTCGGCGTGCGCGCGGTAGCCCATCCGGCCGCCGAGCAGCAGCACGCGGCCGGGGCGCGCCGCGAGTCGGCCGATGTAGTAGCCGGCCGTGCGTCCGGCGCGATAGTTGTCGATGCCGGCAAAGTGCGCACGGTTGATGCCGCCGATGTCGGTGACCATCGTGACGACGGTCTCGCCGCGCGCGATCGCGCCGGCGAGCGCGTCGCGCATGCGGGCCGTGTCGTGTGCGGTGACGATCAGCGCCGCGCGCCGGTACGCGGGCCGTTCGATCAGCGCGGCGGCGCGCTCGTCGTCGGCGGCGGGCAGGATCGTCCGGTGCACGACCACGCGTCGGTCGAGCATCTGCAGCGAGCGCTGCAGCGCCTGCTGCAACCGGCGGAAGAACGGCGCGTCGGTATCGGGCAGCAGCACGTCGACGTGGATCAGCCCGTGCCGCGTGTCGGGCAGTTGCCGCGGCACGCCGAGCTGCCGAGCGGCCGCCACCACGCGTTCGCGCGCCTGCGCGGAGACGCTGCCGCGTTCGTTCAGCACGCGGTCGACGGTCGTCGTGCTGACGCCGGCGAGCGCCGCGATCTCGTCGAAGCGCGCGGTGCGCTTGCGCCAGCGCGGCCCGGATTCACCTGCCATGGTCGTCTCCATCGTGGGGGGCGCCATCGATCGCGTGGCGTTGTCGGGAACGCTAAAGCGATGGCGAAATTTCGTCAACGTTTCGATTGAGGCGGGGCGGCCGGTCGCCTAATTTCGGTCTTGTTGCGAAGCGCTTGCCGCGCACGAGAACCCGAGGAGACAGAAGTGGCCCATACCGACGACCCGGCACGCGCGAGCACGGCAGCGCGCCGTCAGGAATACCGAATGATCGGCGGCGCCGGCGAGCGCGCGCACGCGGCCGGGCTCGTGAACGCCGCGTGGTACCGCTGCGCGGTGCCGCGGCCGTTGATGAAGCAGCTGATGCAGCGCGGCGATGCGCGTGCGATTCGCGACACGCTGATCTGGTACGCGGCGATCGCGATCAGCGGCGCGCTCGCGTGGCTGGCGTGGCGTGCGCATTCGGCGTGGGCGATCCCGGCGTTCTTCGTGTACGGCACGCTTTACTGCAGCCCGGCCGATTCGCGCTGGCACGAATGCGGGCACGGCACCGCGTTCCGCACGCGCTGGATGAACGACGTGCTGTACCAGGTCGCGTCGTTCCAGGTGTTCCGTCGCGCGACCGCATGGCGCTGGAGTCATGCGCGCCATCACACCGACACGCTGGTCGTCGGGCGCGATCCGGAAATCGCCGCGCCGAAGCCGACCGACTGGCTCGCGCTCGCGCTGAACGTCGTCGCGCTGAAGCACGTGGCCGGCGAGCTGCGCAAGATGCTCGCGGTGTCGGTCACCGGCCGGCTCGACGACGAGGAGCGCACCTACGTGCCCGAATCGGAATGGCCGAAGGTCGTGCGCGAGTCGCGCATTCATCTCGCGATCTACGTGCTCGTGACGGGCGCCGCGGTGTACTGGCGCACGATCCTGCCGCTGCTCTACATCGGGCTGCCGAGCCTCTACGGCGCATGGCTGTATCTGTATTTCGGCCTCACGCAGCACGCGGGCATGCCGGAGAACGTGCTCGATCACCGGCGCAACTGCCGGACCGTGATGATGAATCCGGTGTTCCGCTTCCTGTACTGGAACATGAACTATCACGTCGAGCACCACATGTTCCCGATGGTGCCGTTCCATGCGCTGCCGAAGCTGCACGAAGCCGTGAAGGCCGACATGCCGCCGCCGTACCGCAGCACGCTGGCCGCGTATGCGGAGATCGTGCCGGCGCTGGTCCGGCAGACGCGCGACCCGTCCGACTACGTCGTGCGGCCGGTGCCCGGTGCCGCGCGCGCCTAGCAGTGATCGACTATCCCGACGAAGGAGACACACCATGACGCAATGGATCGACACCGGCGCGCTCGACGACATCGACGACGAAGACGTCGCGCGCTTCGATCATGCCGGCCGCACGTACGCGATCTACCGGATCGACGGCGAGGTTTATGCGAGCGACGGCCTGTGCACGCACGAGCACGTGCATCTCGCGGACGGGCTCGTGATCGATCACGTGATCGAATGCCCGAAGCACAACGGCCGCTTCGACGTGCGCGACGGCCGGCCGCTGTCGGCGCCTGCGTGCGAGAAGCTGCGCACCTACCGCGCGAAGATCGAAGACGGCCGCATCCTGATCGAGGTATGACGCGATGACGGGCGACCGGGTGATGGCGATCGTCGGCGCGGGCCATGCGGGCGGCCGCGCGGCGCAGGTGCTGCGCGCGTCCGGCTGGCGCGGGCGCATCGTGCTGATCGGCGCGGAGCCGCATTTGCCGTACGAGCGGCCGCCGTTGTCGAAGGGCGTGTTGACCGGCGAGCGCAGCGCGGTGCAATGTCGGTTGCGCGATGCCGACGCATGGGCGGCCGATCGTATCGAGCGGATCGTCGCGACCGTCGAGCGCATCGATCCGCGCGCACGCGAAGTGCGCTTGTCGGGCGGGCACGTGTTCGGCTACGACGCGCTGCTGCTCGCCACGGGCGGCCGCGCGCGCCGTCTGGGCGTGCCGGGCGCGGCGCTCGACGGCGTAGTCGCGTTGCGCACGCTCGACGATGCGGCCGCGCTCGGCGCGCGGCTCGTGCCCGACGCGCGGATCGTGCTGATCGGCGGCGGCTTCATCGGTCTCGAAGTCGCGGCGTCGGCGCGGCAGCGCGGCTGCCGCGTGACCGTGCTCGATGCGGCGCCGCGTCTGCTCGGCCGCGCGGTGCCCGAGCCGATCGCGGCACGCGTGCATGCGCTGCATGTGCAGCGGGGCGTCGCGATCGGCCTGAACCGCCGGCCCGTCGCGATTGCCCGCAGGCCGGACGGCGCACTGGCCGTCGTGCTCGACGACGGCGACACGCTGATCGCCGATACCGTGGTCGCCGGCATCGGGATCGAACCCGCGGACGAGCTGGCGCGTGCGGCGGGCCTCGCTGTCGATCGCGGGATCGTCGTGAATGCGCGGCTCGAGACGTCGGCGCCCGGCATCTATGCGGCCGGCGATGTCGCGGTGTTCCCGAGCGGGTCGTCCGGGCGGCTCGTGCGTCAGGAAACCTGGCACGGCGCCGAAACGCAGGCACGCGTCGCCGCACTCAACATGCTGGGTGCCGACGAACCGTATCGCGACACGCCGTGGTTCTGGTCCGATCAATACGACGCGCAGCTGCAGGTGGCCGGCGAACCGGCACTCGGCGAGCGCACGGTCGCGCGCATGCTCGGCGAGGACGTCGAGATTCATTTCCACTTCGACGCGAGCGAGCGGCTCGTCGCGGCGAGCGGCTTCGGCCGTGCAGCGGGATTCGCGAAGGAAATGCGCGTCGCGCGCATGCTGGTCGAGCGCGGGATCGACGTGACGCCGGGCGCGGTCGCGGATGCGACGGTGAAGCTGAAGTCGCTGGTATCGGCCGCGAGCGATCGGCGGTGACGCGCTGCGGTGCCGGCCCGAGCGCGGCCTCAGGCGGGTCGACAGCGACGAAGACGGCGATGGCCGTCGACAGGCATCCGACGACGACCGACGAGCGCCGACAGCCGACGACGACGTGAGAATGAAGCGGGGGAAGGAGCGGAGAGCGCGGCAGCGCGCGGCAACCGCTGCCGCGCGCCAGCTCGGGCGAAACCGCGATCAGATCGTCGCGTGCAGGTGCAGATACAGGCCGGCTGCCGCGGCGCCGCCGAGCAGCGGGCCGACGACCGGCACCCACGCATAGCGCCAGTCGCTGTCGCGCTTGCCGGGAATCGGGAGCAGCGCATGCATGATGCGCGGCGACAGGTCGCGCGCGGGGCTCATCGCATAGCCGGTCGGGCCGCCGAGCGAGATGCCGATGCCGAGCACCAGCAGGCCGACGGGCAGCGCGTCGAGTGCGCCGAGGCCGACCTGCGGCGACGCGAGGTACAGCACGCCGAGGATCAGCACGAACGTGCAGATCGCTTCGGTCAGCACGTTGTGCGTGACGCTGCGGATCGCCGGCGCCGTGCAGAACACCGCGAGCTTCAGGTCCGCATCCGCTTCCTTCGCGAAGTGCTGGCGATACGCGAGCCACACGAGCAACGCGCCTGCCATCCCGCCGAGCATCTGCGCGAGCACGTAGCCGCCGACTTTCGACCACGCGAACTTGCCCGCGAGCGCGAGGCTGATCGTGACGATCGGGTTCAGGTGCGCGCCGCTGAACGACGCGGTCACGTAGACGGCGACGAATACCGCCATCGCCCAGCCCATCACGATCACGATCAGGTCCGCGCCTTTGCCCTTGGTCTTCGCAAGCAGCACGTTCGCGACCGCGCCGTTGCCGAGCAGCACGAGGATCGCCGTGCCGATGAATTCCGCAATATAAGGTGACATGTTGTCTCTCGTAGAGTGCGGCGGACTCGCGCGCTGCGCGGTCCGCCGGTGTTGTTGTATTTCGTTCGACGGTGTTGCGGTTACTGCGTGTCGTCGGCCCATGCCTTCGCGGCGCGCACCGCACGCTGCCAGCCGGCCATGCGCTGCTCGACCTGCTCCTTCGGCATCGACGGCGCGAAGCGGCGATCGAGCTGCCACTGGTCGCGCACTTCGTCGAGGTTCTTCCAGTAGCCGATCGCGAGGCCCGCGAGGTAGGCCGCGCCGAGCGCGGTCGTCTCGGTGATCTGCGGACGCACCGCGTCGACGCCGAGCAGGTCGGCCTGGAACTGCATCAGCAGGTCGTTCGCGCTTGCGCCGCCGTCGACGCGCAACTCGCCGATGCTGATGCCCGAGTCGGCTTCCATCGCGGCCAGCACGTCGAGCGACTGGTACGCGATTGCATCGAGCGCCGCGCGGGCGAGATGCGCGGCGCTCGTGCCGCGCGTGACGCCGAACACCGAGCCGCGCGCCCGTGCGTTCCAGTGCGGCGCGCCGAGGCCGGCGAAGGCGGGCACGAGGTAGACGCCGTCGGTATGCGGCACGCTGGCTGCGAGCGCCTCGATTTCCGCGGCCGTCTTGATGAGGCCCACGCCGTCGCGCAGCCACTGCACGACCGCGCCCGCGATGAAGATGCTGCCTTCGAGCGCGTACTGCACGTCGTCGCCGATCTGCCACGCGATCGTCGTGACGAGGTTGTTCTTCGACTCGATCGGCTTGTCGCCGGTGTTCATCATCAGGAAGCAGCCGGTGCCGTAGGTGTTCTTCACCATGCCCGAGGTCGTGCACATCTGGCCGAACAGCGCGGCGTGCTGGTCGCCGGCGATCCCGGCGAGCGGGATCTTCGACGCGAACACGGTGGTCTTCGTGTGGCCGTAGATCTCCGACGACGCCTTCACTTCCGGCAGCATGCTGCGCGGGATGTCGAGCAGTTCGAGCAGCTCGCCGTCCCACTCGCGGGTGTGGATGTTGAACAGCATCGTGCGCGACGCGTTGGTCACGTCGGTCACGTGCAGCTCGTGCTTCGTGAAGTTCCACACGAGCCAGCTGTCGACGGTGCCGAACGCGAGCTTGCCCTGGCGCGCCTTGTCGCGCGCGCCCGGCACGTTGTCGAGAATCCAGCGGATCTTCGTCGCGGAGAAGTACGCGTCGATCGGCAGGCCGGTCTTCGCGCGCACCTTCGCTTCGAGGCCCTGCTGCTTCAGCGAATCGCAGAAGTCGGCCGTGCGGCGATCCTGCCAGACGATCGCGTTGTAGACGGGCTGGCCCGTCTCGCGATCCCAGACGATCGTCGTTTCGCGCTGGTTCGTGATGCCGATCGCGGCGATCGACGTGCCGTTCAGGCCCGTGCGCGTGACGGCTTCCGCGGCGACGCCGGCTTGCGTCGACCAGATTTCCTGCGGGTCGTGCTCGACCCAGCCGGGTTGCGGGTAGATCTGTTCGAATTCCTTCTGGGCGATCGATACGATATTGCCCTGGCGATCGAACAGCATCGCGCGGGAACTCGTGGTGCCCTGGTCAAGCGCGAGGATGTACTGGTCCTGCATGTCTCTCATCTCCATCCGTGGATTGGCTTAGTTGTGATGCGCGCCGCATGTGGGCGGCGCGTCGGTGAGTCAACGTCGGTCAGGCAACTGCAACAGCATTCGAATCAGGCGTGCGGCGCATGCGCGGCGGCGAACCATGCGTCGACCGCGGCGGTCACCGCATCGAGCGTGCCGGGCGCGACGTGCAGCCCGAGCTTCGAGCGTCGCCACAGCACGTCCTGCGCGCAGGTCGCCCATTCGGCGTCGCGCAGGTAGCGCAGTTCCGCGTCGTGGATGCCCGGCGCGATTTCGGCGCCCAGATCGGCCAGCGACTTCGCGCCGTCGATCACGCGCTCCGCGCGGGTGCCGTACGCACGCGCATAGCGGCGCGCGAGTGCGGCGGGCAGCCACGGATGGCGTTTCGCGAACGCGCCGGCGAACTCGTCGAACTTCGCGTTCGCGATGCCGCCGCCGGGCAGCGCGGCGCCGGCAGTCCAGGTCTTCGCGTCGCGGCCGAGCGCGCGGCACAGCATGTCGCCGGCTTCTTCCGCGAGCTTGCGGAACGTCGTGATCTTGCCGCCGAACACCGACAGCAGCGGGGCGCCCGCGCCGTCGTCGAGCTCGAGGCGATAGTCGCGCGTGACGGCCGATGCGTTCGCCGCGTTCTCGTCTTCCAGCAGCGGGCGCACGCCCGAATAGGTCCAGTGCACGTCGGCCGGCGAGATCTTGCGCTTGAAGTAGCGGTTGATCGAATCGCACAGGTACTGCGTTTCGTCGCGATCGATCGCGACCCTCGCGGGATCGTTCGTGTATTCGACGTCGGTCGTGCCGATCAGCGTGAAATCGTGCTCGTACGGAATCGCGAAGATGATCCGCTTGTCCGGGTTCTGGAAGATGTACGCGTGGTCGTGATCGAACAGGCGGCGCGTGATGATGTGGCTGCCCTTCACGAGCCGCACGCTGTGATGCGCGCCGCGGCCGAGCGCGCCGTGCAGCACTTCGCCGACCCACGGGCCGGCCGCGTTCGCGATCGCGCGGGCATGCACGACGCGGATCGAACCGTGGGCCTGCTGCAGCCGCGCTTCCCATGCGTCGCCGCGACGCTCGGCGGAAACGAGCTTCGTGCGCGTCAGGATCTCGGCGCCGCGCTCCTTCGCGTCCATCGCGTTCAGCACGACGAGGCGGGCGTCGTCGACCCAGCCGTCGGAATACACGAAGCCGCGCTTGATCGAGTCGATCAGCGGCGCGCCGGCCGCATGGCGGCGCATGTCGATGCCGCGCGAGCCGGGCAGCAGTTCGCGTTTCGCGAGGTGATCGTAGAGGAACAGGCCGATGCGGATCAGCCAGGCCGGGCGCAGGTTCGGCATGTGCGGCATCACGAAGCGCAGCGGCCACATGATGTGCGGCGCCGCGCGCAGCAGCGTTTCGCGTTCCTGCAGCGCCTTGCGCACCAGCCCGAACTCGTTGTACTCGAGGTAACGCAGGCCGCCGTGAATCAGCTTCGTGCTGGACGACGACGTGTGCGACGCGAGGTCGTCCTGCTCGCAGAGCATGACCGACAGGCCGCGGCCGGCCGCATCGCGCGCGATCCCCGCGCCGTTGATGCCGCCGCCGACGACGAGCAGATCGTAGCGATTCGGTTGGGTCACCTGCTGTCCTTATCGTCTGTTGAAATGGGGCGAACATGAAATGTTCGAATTCGAAATTTAACGAACGAAATCGAAAAAGTAAAGTTCGAAAAAGCGGGGCCAGTAGCGCACCGGCCGATCCCGGACGATACTGGCGGAATCGACCGTTTCGCGAGGTGAATCATGCGTATTGGGATGTGGGCCGGCGTGGGCGCCGTCCTTCTGGCGGGGTGCAGCGCGGGTATGCCGCCGCTCGCCGGCAACTGGCGGGCGCCGTCGTTCGTCGACCTGCAGACGTCGTGCGGCGGCGCGGCGCGCGACTGGGGTGCGGACGCGCAGCCGGTCTACTCGGCGCTGTACGACGCGTACGTCGCGAAACGGTATCGCGGGCTGACCGAGGCGAACTATTGTGCGTTCGTAAACGAACTTTCGACCCACTATGTGGCGCCCGACGCGGCGGCGCGCGCCGGCTGGATCGCCTATTTCAACGGGGCGCGCGCGCAGGCCATCAGCTGGCGGGCGGCGGTCGATCCGACGCTGCGCGGCGGCTGATGCCGGCGGCGGCGAACGGCGGGCAGGCGGGAGGCCGGAACGAACGCGCGGCCGGAGTCCGGCCGCGCGTTCGGGTCAAAGCGGCGGGGCTTACGAATAGCGGTATTTGATGGATCGCAGCGCGGCGTCGCCGGTCTCGGTCACGCAGTATTTGCGTCCCGAGCCGAGGCCTTCCAGGCGGACGAGCTGTTGTTCGAGCAGGATGTCCAGTTCATCCCGATCCATGTCGCGCTGATCAGGCGCGTCCTTCACAAGCAAGAGCGTGGCGAATTCATGCGGACTCAGCATCGTTCTCTCCATGGCAATCGGACTGCCCGCGCGGCCGGCGCACACGCCGCCGCGCGATACCCCGCGAGGGTATGGCTTGGGGGGAAAAGCTGCATTCGCCGGCCTGCGATTCGCACCGCCCTGGCACAGGCGGATCGGCGAACGGGCCGGGGAACTGGAGTCTAGTCGAGTGCGCAGGCAACGACAAATCGTGCCCCGTTAATTTTCCGTTTGACAGAAGGGCCCGCCGCGAGCGGTCCGCGCGCGGCGTCAACTTCTTGATTTCACTTGAAGTTTCAGGTGCGCTGCAGCATCGCGCGCGTCATTCCGCGACGTACACCTGGGTGCCGGCGGCGGCCACCGTGTCGGCCATGTCGGGCGGCAGCGGCTTGTCGGTGAAAAGCGCGTGCACCTGGCTCAGATGGCCCTGGCGCACGAGCGCCGGGCGGCCGACCTTCGAATGGTCGGTCACGAGGTAGACCGTGCGCGCATGCTGCATGATCGCCTCGGCGACGCGCACCTCGCGCGTGTCGAAATCGCGCAGCGTGCCGTCGGCCTCGATCGCCGACGTGCCGATGATCGCGTAGTCGACCTTGAACTGGCGGATGAAGTCGATCGCGAGCTCGCCGACGATGCCCTTGTCCCACGGCCGCACGATGCCGCCCGTGATCAGCACCTCGCAGTCGGGGTAGCCGCTCATCATCGACGCGACGTTCAGGTTGTTCGTGATCACGTGCAGCCCGTGATGGCGGTTCAGCGCGCGCGCGACTTCCTCGGTCGTCGTGCCGAGGTTGATGAACAGCGACGCCTGGTCGGGGATGTGCGACGCCGCGAGCGCCGCGATGCGCCGCTTCTCGTCGTGGAACATCCGCTGGCGCGCCGTATACGACACGTTCTCCGAGCTGGTCGGCAGGCTCGCGCCGCCGTGGTAGCGGCGCAGCAGGTTCAGGTCGGCGAGCCAGTTCACGTCGCGGCGGATCGTCTGCGGCGTCACCGCGAAGTGCGCGGCGAGATCGTCGACGGTCACGAAGCCGTCGCGCTGCACCCATTCGAGCAGTTCCTGCTGGCGCGCGTTGAGGGTGAGGCGGGGATCTCGGGTCATGGCTCGATGGTCGGGTCGTGAGACGGAGCGGGTATTGTAAGGGCGGCAACGGCGTTCGGCCGGCCAGCCGGCCCTCGGCGTACATGATTCATGTAGAAATTGCATGGATTCATGTGACAAATGAATTTGTGCGATTGCGCCGATCGCGCTGCAATGGCGGATTGCCCGCTCGTGCGGGCGCGTTCATTCGGCTTTCGACGAGGTGGTATCGATGACTGATTTCAACTGGCACAACCCGTATCCGTCGACCCGCATCCCGGTGTTCGCGCGCAACGTCGTGTCGACGTCGCACCCGCTTGCCGCGCAGGCCGGGCTGCGGATGCTGTGGAAGGGCGGTAACGCGGTGGATGCGGCGCTGGCCGCGGCCGCCGCGATCACGGTCGTCGAGCCCGTGTCGTGCGGGCTCGGCGGCGACGCATTCGCGCTCGTGTGGGACGGCGAGCGGCTGTCCGGGCTGAATGCATCGGGCGTCGCGCCGGCCGCGTGGAACGTCGACTACTTCCGCAAGCGCCACGGCGCCAACGCGCGCGGCATCGCGAACCAGCCGACGCGCGGCTGGGACACGGTCACCGTGCCGGGCGTGATCGCGGGCTGGGAAGCGCTGCACGCGAAGTTCGGTTCGCTGCCGTTCGCGGACCTGCTCGAGCCGGCGATCGAGATCGCGGAGCGCGGCTATTCGGTGTCGCCGATCGTCGCGCACAAGTGGGCGGCGGCCGTTCCGGAACTGCAGGGCCTGCCCGGCTTCGCGGACACCTTCATGCCGCGCGGCCGCGCGCCGCTCGTTGGCGAACGCATGTGCCTGCCCGGTCATGCGCAGACGCTGCGCACGCTCGCGAAGGACGGTGCGCGTGCGTTCTACGAAGGCGCGCTCGCCGAGCGTATCGCCGCGTTCGCGCGCGAAGGCGGCGGGGCGCTGACCGAAGCCGACTTGCGTGCGTACCGGCCGGAATGGGTCGAGCCGATCGGCAAGCGCTTCGGCCGCCACACGATTCACGAGATCCCGCCGAACGGGCAGGGCATCGCCGCGCTGATCGCGCTCGGCATCGCCGAGCACGCGGGCGCGACCGAATGGCCGGTCGACTCGGTCGATTCGCAGCATCTGCAGATCGAGGCGATGAAGCTCGCGTTCGCGGACGTCTATCGCTACGTCGCCGATCCGCGCGCGATGGACGTCACGCCCGAACAGATGCTCGACGACGCCTATCTCGCGGAACGCGCGAAGCTGATCGATCCTGCACGCGCGACGCACTTCGCCGCCGGCCGCCCGCATTCGGGCGGCACGATCTACCTGTCGGCGGCCGACGAACGCGGCATGATGGTGAGCTTCATCCAGTCGAACTACATGGGCTTCGGTTCGGGGCTCGTCGTGCCCGGCACGGGCATTGCGCTGCAGAACCGCGGGCACGGCTTCTCGATGGACCCGGCTTCGCCGAACGTCGTCGCGGGCGGCAAGCGGCCGTTCCACACGATCATCCCGGCGTTCGTCACCGAGGAAGCCAACGGCCGCACCGAGGCCGTGATGAGCTTCGGCGTGATGGGCGGCGACATGCAGCCGCAGGGCCACCTGCAGACCGTCGTGCGGATGCTCGGCTATGGCCAGCAGCCGCAGGCCGCATGTTGCGCGCCGCGCTGGAAGGTCAACCGCGACTTCACGCTCGACGTCGAGGCGACGATGAACCGCGCGACGGTCGACGCGCTGGCTGCCCGCGGCCACACGATCAAGTCGATCGACGATCCTTACATGGATTTCGGTTCGGGGCAGTTCGTCTGGCGCCTCGATCCCGACGATCCGGAGCGCGGCTACGTGGCCGCGAGCGACAGCCGGCGCGATGGGCTCGCGGCCGGTTTCTGACGGATCGCTTCCGACCTCCTTTGCAGTTGTCCAGCTTCACGGGCGGCCGAATGGCCGCCCGTGTCGTTTGAGGCGGCGCATGCCCTCGACGCTGCGCAAGCGGTTTGAAGGCCTCGTCTAACGAACGGCAACGGACGCCGTGGAACTGCGCCTGTCGGGTATGGTCAGTGCTTTGGAGCACGAACGTCAAAGTCCGGCTAAGATGCCAGGATGGTTCGGCCGGACCGACTCACTATAAACGCATGTAAAACGCCGCCTGCGGATCGGCTGGCGCCTGTGCCCCGGGCATGGGCCGGCCTCCGCGCGACGACTGGGAGCGCACCACCATGGACACCAAAACGACGCATGTGATGCCGTGGCGTATCGAGGACATCGACCTGAACCGGATCGATCGTCAGCGTGCCGCCGCGAACGAGGATCTGTTGTTGCTGCTGTGCGCATCGTCGTTCATCGAAAGCGGCTCGGATCTCTATACGAGCAATCTGAGCGAATTCTTCAATGACGATCCGGAAGTCTCCGCATGGCTCAACAATGCATGGGAGCACGAAGAATTGCAGCACGGCCGCGCGCTGAAAGCGTACATCGCGCACGTGTGGCCCGAGTTCGACTGGGATACCGCCTTCGCGAATTTCTTTGCCGAGTATTCGAAGACCTGCTCGGTCGAGGCGTTCGAAAAAACCCGCGCACTCGAAATGGTCGCACGCTGCGTCGTCGAGACGGGCACGGCGACGCTCTATCGCGCGATCAACGAATGCTCGGACGAGCCGGTGCTGAAGGAAATCACCGACAACATCCGCACGGACGAAGTGCGCCACTACAAGCACTTCTTCAAATTCTTCAAGAAGTACAACCAGGTCGAAGGCAACGGCCGGCTCGCGGTGCTCGGGGCCCTCGCGCGCCGCGTGATGGAAATCAAGAACGAGGATTCCGAGATCGCGCTGCGCCACGTCTTCGCGATTCGCTATCCGGACCGCGTCGGCGACAGCCAATACAACCGCGAGCGCGCCGCGCGCATCAGCAGGCTCGTGCGGCGCAACCTGTCGGCCGACATGTGCGTGAAGATGCTGCTCAAGCCGCTCGATCTGCCCGCGAAGATCCAGCCGGGCGTCCACTATCCGCTCACGAAGATCACGCGGCACGTTTTCCTGCGCTGATCGCCGCGGCGCGGCCCGTCGCGCGCAGGCTGGCGCATCCTCATCCGACCCGCACCGGGGCCACGCCATCATGACCGATACCCATCGCCACGCGCTCGAACAATGGACGTTCGACGCGTGGCCGTCCGCCGTCGTGTCGTTGTTCGACGGCACCGCACTCGAACGTCATGCCGATATCGCCGCGTCGCTGATCGTCGCGACCGACGACGGCCAGTTGCGCACGACGCTGCTCGGCGTCGGCGAGATCTATGCACGCGATGCGCGCACGCTGCTGATCGCGCTCTGGCCGCAGTCGCGAGCGGCGCGCGCGATCGCGCAACGGCGCACGGCCGCGTTGACGCTCGTCGCGGACGGTGCGTTCTTTCAGGCGCAACTGCAGATGGCGCCGCTCGACGGAGACTTCGGCGGACTGGCCGGATTCGCTGCGACGATCGCGCACGGCGATGCGCAGCGGGTCGGCTATGCGCGTCTCGCGACGGGTGTCACGTTCACGCTGGAAGGGGAGCGCGTCGCGGTGCTCGCACGCTGGCAGCGCCAGATCGAGCACCTGCGGCGCGCGGCCGCGCGGCTTCAGTGACCGCGCTGGCCGCTGCGCGACGAACGGTTGCGGTTCGCGTGCGCGGCGTTGCCGCTCGCCGGCCGGGCGCCGTTGCCGCCGGCCGCCGGACGTCCGCCGCCGTTACCACCGGCACCGCCTTGCGTGCGCGGCTTCGCGGCCTTCTGCGGTGCCGCCTTCGGTTGCGCGTTGCCGTCGCGTTTCGCGGCGGGCTGGCCTGAGCCGCCGCCACGCGGCGGGCGATTGCCGCCACCGCCGCGCGGTTGCTGTTGCCCGCGGCGCTGCTGGATCGGCTCCGGCTTCGCGTTCGGATCGGGTTCGAAGCCCGCGATCACTTCCTGCGGGATCTCGCGCTTGATCAGCCGCTCGATGTCGCGCAGCAGCAGCTTCTCGTCGACGCACACGAGCGACACGGCTTCGCCGGTCGCGCCCGCGCGGCCCGTGCGGCCGATCCGGTGCACGTAATCCTCGGGCACGTTCGGCAGGTCGAAGTTGACGACGTGCGGCAACTGGTCGATGTCGATCCCGCGCGCGGCGATATCGGTCGCGACGAGCACCTGCAGCGTGCTGTTCTTGAACTCGGCCAGCGCGCGCGTCCGGGCCGACTGGCTCTTGTTGCCGTGGATCGCCATCGCGCTGATGCCGTCCTTCGTCAGTTGCTCCGCCAGCCGGTTCGCACCGTGCTTGGTGCGCGTGAACACGAGCACCTGGAACCAGTTGTGTTCGCGGATCAGGTGCGTGAGCAGCTCGCGCTTGCGGTCGCGGTCGACCGGGTGAATCTTCTGCGCGACGCTCTCGGCGGTCGTGTTGCGGCGGGCGACCTCGATCAGCGCGGGCGAGTCGAGCAGGCTGTCGGCAAGCGCCTTGATCTCGTCGGAGAAGGTGGCCGAGAACAGCAGGTTCTGGCGCTGTGGCGGCAGCTTCGCGAGCACGCGCTTGATGTCGTGGATGAAGCCCATGTCGAGCATCCGGTCGGCTTCGTCGAGCACGAGGATGTCGAGATCCGACAGGTCGATGGTCTTCTGCTGCATGTGGTCGAGCAGGCGCCCCGGCGTCGCGACGACGATGTCGACACCGCGCTTGAGCGCATCGATCTGCGGATTGATGCTGACGCCGCCGAACATTACGGTCGAGCGCAGCTTCAGGTACTTGCTGTACGCGCGCACGCTTTCCTCGACCTGGGCGGCGAGTTCGCGCGTCGGCGTGAGGATCAGTGCGCGCACCGCGCGCTTCGCGCCGCGGTGCTCGGCATAGAACGTGTGCAGGCGTTGCAGGATCGGCAGCGTGAAGCCGGCGGTCTTGCCGGTGCCGGTCTGTGCGCCGGCGAGCAGGTCGCCGCCGCCGAGGACGGCCGGGATCGCCTGCTGCTGGATCGGGGTCGGCGACGTGTAGCCGAGCTCGTTGACCGCCTTGACCAGCGGTTCGGCCAAGCCGAGAGATTCGAAAGACATAGATACCACTCTTGAGTTTTATGATCGGCGATGCGTCGCGCGGCCCGCGCGGCAAACCTGCATCGCAAAACAGCCAAAAAGCAAAAGGGCGCGGCCGCGGTTTCCCGCAGCCGCGCCCCGTGTGTGTGAGCCGCTTCTTAGTCGAGCGGCGCGGAACGCAGATCGCTCACCTGTTGCGGCGAGATCGGCGTACCGTTGTTACCCCAAGACATCCGGATATACGTGACGACCGCCGCGACTTCCTGGTTCGACAGCGACTGTGCGAACGGCGGCATCCCGTACGGACGCGGATTCTTGAACGTGCTCGGCGGGTAGCCGCCATTCAGCACCATGCGGATCGGGTTGACGGCCGATTCCATCATGATCGAGTGGTTGCCCGCGAGCGGCGGATAGGCCGGCGGCTTGCCGGCGCCGTTTTCGGCGTGGCAGGTCGCGCAGTTGTCCGCGTAGATCTTCTTGCCCTGGTCGAACAGCGCGTTGCCGAACTGCTTCGACGGCTCGTACTGCATGTTCTTCGGGGCTTCGGCCTTCTGCGGGATCGACTTCAGGTACGTCGACATCGCGCGCGTATCTTCGTCGGTCATGTACTGCAGGCTGTTGTGGACCACGTCCGCCATCGGGCCGAACACCGCGCCCTTCTGCGACACGCCGGCTTGCAGCAGGTCGGACAGCTCCTGCACGTGCCAGTCGCCGAGGCCGAGTTCCTTGTCGTTCGTCAGCGACGGCGCATACCAGTTCTGCAGCGGGATCAGGCCGCCGGCGAATGCCGACGAGTTCACCGGGCCGCCCATCATGTTGATCGACGTGTGGCACATCGAGCAGTGGCCGAGGCCTTCGACGAGATACGCGCCGCGATTCCATTCGACCGACTTCGTCGGATCCGGCTTGTACTCGCCTTCCTTGAAGAACAGCGTGCGCCAGCCGATCAGCAGGTTGCGGTTGTTGAACGGGAACTTCAGTTCGTGCGGACGGCTCGGCACCGACACCGGCGCCACCGAGCGCAGGTACGCGTAGATCGCGTCCGAATCGGCGCGCGTGACCTTCGTGTAGCTCGCGAACGGGAAGCCCGGATAGAGCAGGCTGCCGTCCTTCGAACGGCCGGTGTGCATCGCGCGGTAGAAGTCGTCCGACGTCCACTTGCCGATGCCGTCCTTGTCGTCCGGCGTGATGTTCGGCGTGTACATCGTGCCGAACGGCGTCGCCATCGGCAGGCCGCCCGCGAACGGCTTGCCGCCGCGCACGGTGTGGCACGCGATACAGTCGCCGACGCGCGCGAGGTATTCGCCCTTCTTGATCAGCGCGGCCTGGTCGGCCGGCGTGGCCGCGACGGCGGCGGCGCCGTGCAGCGTGTCGTTGCCCGGCCACAGAACCGGCACGAGGGCGGCGGCCGCGATGATCGCGACGGCCGAGAGTGCAAACAGGGACTTGCGTTTCATTGTGTCTGTCTCCCTTGCCTTATTGCGGTTCGCTGCCGCAGGCGAGCGGAGTCTTCATCGAACGCGCCGGAGCCGGCACGGGGTTGGCGGGCGCCGGTTGCGCGGCGAGCCATGCGGTCACGGCCGTCACGTCTTCGTCGGAAAGCTTCGCGGCGATGTCGTGCATGCAATCGGGCGCCTTCGCGTGGCGGTTGCCCGAGCGCCATGCGCCGAGCTGCGCGCTCAGGTAATCGGCGTGCAGGCCGACGAGGCCCGGGATCGCCGGCTGCATGCCGGTCAGCCCTGCGCCGTGGCAGGCCACGCAGGCCGGCAGCTTGCGGGACGGGTCGCCCTGCGTGACGAGCTGCTTGCCGCGTGCGAGCGTCGCGGCCGGCAGCGTCGGCTTCGCCGGCGTCGGGTACGGCGGACGCTCGGCCGAGAAGTGCTCGGCGATTTCGCGTAGGTAGTCGTCGTTCAGGTACGTCAGCAGGTAATTCATCGGCGGGTACTTGCGCCGGCCGTCACGGAAGTTGACGAGCTGGTTGTACAGGTACTCAGCCGGCTTGCCGGCAAGCCGCGGGAAATAGTCGTTGTCCGTGCCCTGGCCGTGAACGCCGTGGCATGCGGTACAGCCGCGCACGCGCTCGGCCATGGTATCGGGTGCCTTGAGCGGCGCCTGCTGGGCGTGCGCTTGCTCCGTGGGCTTGGTCTGCGCTTGGGCAGCGCTCGTAAGGCCCGCGCCGCCGATCATCAGAACGGCGAGCAGCGGACGGAAGAGGCGTCTTGAAGACACACGAGACTCCATGATTATTCGTCGGGGACCTTGTCCGGGCTACGATCGGCTCGGCGCATGGACGGCAGGACAGCCGGGCTGCTGCGACGCGGCATTCTATCATCGATGGGTAATGACGGCTATTTGACGAAAGGACATCGGTTCCTGTCTGTTTGCGACTTGCGACAATTTGACGCGCATTGCGCCGCGCGCGAGTGAACCGGCGTGCGCTTTCACCCTCGAAGACCGTACACTCGCGGGTCGCGCGGCGCCGCCTCCGCCGCAGGTCCAGTCATTTCTCCCGTTTCCGGATTCATCGATGACGTTTCTTACCGTGCCGTTGCCTGCCTCACGCCGTCCGTCCCGTTGCCGCCGCACTGCCGGCCTGCCGCTTGCGGGAGGGCATGCGCGATGAAGTTCGACAGCTTGTGGATCGGTCAGGTCGCGCTCGCGGCGCTGATGGACGCGGCGTTCGCGATGGCGGTCGGCTCGGCGCTGCTCAAGGCGTGGCTCGGCAAGGACGGCGCGCGGCCGGTCGTCGCGCCGTCGCACCCCGCATGGCTGCGTGCGCAACATTCGCTGGTCGCGGCGGCGCTGGCGCTGGTGCTCGCCGATCTCGGCTGGCTCGTCTACGAGGCCGCGGCGATGAGCGGCGCGGGGCTCGGCGGCGCGTTCGCCGCGATACCCGTCATGCTGATGCAGACGCATACGGGCTTCGCGTGGAGCGTCGCGTTCGCCGGCGCGGTGGTGCTCGCGATCGTCGCGCTCGCGAAGCCGGACGGTCCGCTCGCGCATGCGGTGCTGTGGCTCGCGGTGATCGTGGTCGCGGCCGGCAAGGCGTCGCTCGGCCATGCGGCCGATAGCGGCGTGCTGTCCGCGGCGGTCGGCGTGCAGACGCTGCACCTGCTGGCCACCGCCGTATGGGGCGGCCTCGTGCTCGCGGGTGGGCTCGCGGTGCTGCCGGCGCTGGGCTCGTCGGTCGCGCGCGGCGCGCTGATCCGCATCGGCCAGCAGCTGTCGCGTACGTCGATCGTCGCGGTCGTCTTCGTGCTCGGCACCGGCGTGCTCAACGCGATCCGCGGGCTCGGCGGCTCGCTCGCGCCGCTCGACGGCAGCACGTGGGGGCGCGTGTTGCTGCTGAAGCTGCTGCTCGTCGCGCTCGCGCTCGTGCTCGGCGGGCTCAACCGCTTCTCGGCGCTGCCGCGCCTGCGCCGCACCGCATCGACCGAAGACGCGCACACGTTCCGCAACATCCTGCATCTCGAAGGGATGACGATGATCGGCGTATTCGTCGCGGCGGCCGTGCTGTCGTTCAGCGTGCCGGGGTTCGCGGCGCTCGGCTGACGGAAGCTTCTACGCGGCGCAATGCAAGAGCGCGATGCAGGGACGCGAAGGGCGTGCACCATGCATGGCATGCTCGCCGCGCATGTAAAAACGGCCGCCTGTCAGTTCATCGGGCGGCCGTACTCAAGTCGATGCGTACCGCGCCGGCCGCAGCCGCGCGCGATCCGCATCGCACTCACCACTCGGCGACGCTGCCGTCCGCGTGGCGCCACACCGGGTTGCGCCAGCGATGGCCGGTCTTCGCCATCTCGCGCACCTTTTCCTCGTTCACGTCGATGCCGAGCCCCGGGCCCTGCGGGATCGCGACGAAGCCGTCTTCGTAGCGGAACACTTCCGGGTTGCGCAGGTAGTCGAGCAGGTCGTTGCCCTGGTTGTAGTGGATGCCGAGGCTCTGCTCCTGGATGAACGCGTTGTAGCTGACCGCGTCGAGCTGCAGGCACGCGGCGAGCGCGATGGGCCCGAGCGGGCAGTGCAGCGCGAGCGCGACGTCGTAGCTTTCCGCGAGCGTCGCGATCTTGCGGCATTCGGTGATGCCGCCCGCGTGCGATGCGTCCGGCTGGATGATGTCGACGTAGCCGCCCGCGAGGATGTGCTTGAAGTCCCAGCGCGAGTACAGCCGTTCGCCGAGCGCGATCGGCGTGTCGGTCTGGTTGACGATGTCGCGCAGCGCCTCGGCGTTCTCCGACAGCACCGGCTCCTCGATGAACATCAGCTTGTACGGATCGAGTTCCTTCGCGAGCACCTTCGCCATCGGCTTGTGCACGCGGCCGTGGAAGTCGACGCCGATTCCCACGTGCGGGCCGACCGCGTCGCGCACCGCCGCGACGTTCGCGATCACCTGCTCGACCTTGTCGTAGGTGTCGACGATCTGCAGCTCTTCGGAACCGTTCATCTTCACGGCCTTGAAGCCGCGCTCGACGACCGCGCGCGCATTGTTCGCGACGTCGCTCGGCCGGTCGCCGCCGATCCACGAATACACCTTGATGCGGTCGCGCACCTGGCCGCCCAGCAGCGCGTGCACCGGCACGCCGTGATGCTTGCCCTTGATGTCCCACAGCGCCTGGTCGACGCCCGCGATCGCGCTCATCATGATCGGGCCGCCGCGGTAGAAGCCCGCGCGGTACATCACCTGCCAGTGATCTTCGATCAAGCGCGGGTCGCGGCCGACGAGGTAGTCGGCCAGTTCGTGCACGGCGGCCTCGACCGTGTGCGCGCGGCCTTCGACGACCGGCTCGCCCCAGCCGACGATGCCCTCGTCGGTTTCGATCTTGAGGAACAGCCAGCGGGGCGGGACGACGAAAGTTTCGAGGCGGGTGATTTTCATGACGCGGGTCTCCATGATTGACCGGTGCGGCCGTGCGAACGCGGCGCGCGATCCGTGCTTTCGCGGTTATCCTAGCGTAGTCGAATAAAAAATAGTATTAATAGCATTAATGTGCAGATAGTGGGCACCCCGCCCGACGGAGAACGATCATTCAACGCGACCTGCATGGACAGACGGCCTTCCGGCTCGCGACCGCGATCCTGCGCGGCGACTATCCGCCCGAATCGCTGCTGCCGAGGGAACCCGACCTGATGGAGATGTACGGCGTGAGCCGCACGGTGATGCGCGAGGCGTTGCGCACGCTGACGTCGAAGGGGTTGGTCGAATCGCGGCCGAAAGTCGGCACGCGCGTGCGGCCGCGCCGTGCGTGGAACCTGCTCGATGCCGATCTGCTCGACTGGTATGCGCGCGTCGCGCCGCCGCTCGCGTTCGCGCTGAAGCTGCAGGAGATGCGCGAGATGATCGAGCCGTACGCGGCTGCGCTGGCCGCGCGCACGCATACGCCCGACGCGTTCGACGCGATCGAGGGCGCGGCGCGCGCGATGGCCGCCGCGCGCAACGTCGACGAATGGGTACGCGCCGACCTGCGCTTTCACCTGAGCGTGCTGGAGGCCGGCGGCAACGAACTGCTGGTGCCGCTCGGTGCGCTGATCGATCGCACGCTCGAGGCACAACTGCAACTGAACGCGCGTCGGGCGGACGTGTACAACGCGTCGCTTGCCGAGCATACGGCCGTCAGCGACGCGATCCGCGTGCGCGACGAGGACGGCGCGCGCCGCGCGATGGCGACGCTGCTCGCGGTGACGCGCGCGCGCATCGAAGCGTCGTGACGGGAGCGGGG
The DNA here is from genome assembly GCF_001522585.2 of Burkholderia sp. NRF60-BP8. Taxonomy (NCBI): domain Bacteria; kingdom Pseudomonadati; phylum Pseudomonadota; class Betaproteobacteria; order Burkholderiales; family Burkholderiaceae; genus Burkholderia; species Burkholderia sp. NRF60-BP8. The sequence goes on along the minus strand of NZ_CP013373.1, from coordinate 2,876,291 downwards.
CGGCCGGTGTCGCGCCGTCAGGCGTTCGCGCAGCCGCCCGGCTTGTGGATGCGTTCCGTCGACGCCGGGTACTTCGCGAGCAGGCTCGCCGGTCGCCGCGGGCGCGCGACCAGGTCGCCGCCGCAGTTCGGGCAGCGGCCCTTCAGCACGTCGTCCGCGCAGGTCGCGCAAAACGTGCACTCGAATGTACAGATGCGCGCTTCCGCCGAATCGGGCGGCAAGTCCTTGTCGCAGCATTCGCAGCCGGGGCGCAGTTCGAGCATGACGGTCTCCTGGGTCGGTGACGGATGGGCGCCGCCCGGACATTGCGTGCGGCGCATGCGAGCGCTACTGTACGCGTTTGGATCGGCCCGGCCAACGGCGTCCCGCCCGGGCGCCGGCGACGCGCACGGGCCGCACCGGGAGACGACCATGCTTTATCGCGGAAGCTGTCACTGCGGAGACGTGACGTTCGACGCGCAAGGCGACCTGCAGGGCGTGATGGCGTGCAACTGCTCGATCTGCCGGCGCAAGGGTGCGCTGATGTGGTTCGTGCCGCGCGACCGCATGAAGCTGCTGACGCCGGACGAGAATCTGGCGACCTACATGTTCAACCAGCACGTGATCCGGCATCGCTTCTGCAAGCGCTGCGGGATTCATGCGTTCGGCGAAGGCGTCCACCCGGACGGCACCGCGATGGCCGCGATCAACGTGCGCTGCCTCGAGGGCGTCGACCTCGACGCGCTGCCCGTCACGCACTACGACGGCCGCTCGCGCTGAGCGGCGCGCCGGCGCGGGCGCGTCGCAATCGGTTCAGGACGGTTGCACGGCGGCCGCGTTCGGCGCGGATGTTTCCGCCTGCGGTGCGGGCCCGGCGGTGCGCGTGCCGGCGTCGGCCGGGCGTTCGATCAGCGGCGCGAGCGCGGGCGCCATCGACTTCAGCAACTGCACGGCCATCGCGCTCGTGAAGTCGTAGCGCGCCGCATACGGCTCGTGCGCGGTCGCCGTCAGCACGCCGAAGAACCGGTCGCCGATCGCGAACACGAAGGTGCCGCTGCGATTGACCTTGCGCGACTCGATCAGCCGCGCGCCGCGCGCATAGACGTTGAAACGCTGGTCGCCCGTCCCCGTCTTGCCGTACACGTCGAGCGTCTTGCCGTCCGGCAGCGTGAGCCCGCCCGCGAGGCGGCGCGCGGTGCCGTGGAGCACGACGTCGCGCAGCAGCGTGTGCGCGACGTTGACGATCTCCGGCGCCAGCATCGGCTGCGGCTGCGCGGCCGCGCGGACGAAGCGGGTTTCGTACGGCGTGCCTTTCGCGAAATCGAGCCGCGTGATCGTCTCGGTCGGCGCCTTCCGGCCGCCGTTCGCGATCAGGCCGATCAATTTCGCGAGCGCGTCGGGCTGGTCGCCCGATGCGCCGATCGCGGCCGCATAGGACGGCGTTACTTCCGCGAACGGGTAGCCGAGCGCGCGCCACGACTTCGTGATTTCCGCATACGCGCGCAGCTCGACCATGCGGCGGATACGCCGGTCCTGCGTCGCGTGGTAGCGGGTCTTGTACAGCCACGAATACGTGTAGAAACGCGCATCGCGGCTGTCGCGCTGAACGTCGGCGAGCGCTGCGCCCGGGTGCGCGCGCAGGTAGTTGAGCGTCCACAGCGCGAGCGGATGGACGCTCGCGATATAGCCGCGGTCGTTGAGGTTGAAGCGGTCGATCGCGTACTTCGCATAGAGCGCGGCGAGATCGTCGTCGGACAGCGTCGCGGCCGGCGTGCCTTTCAGTTGCGCGCGCATCTGCGCATCGAACCACGCGAGCGATTCGTTCGGCGCGACGCTGCGCAGCACCGTCGCGATCTTCGGCGGCGACTTGCGTACGTCGCGCAGCATCAGCGCGAGCGCGTCGTCGGGCGCCTTGCCCGCATAGCGCGTGTAGTAGCGCTTCACGTACACCTGGCTTTCGCCGTCGACGAATTGCTGGAGGTAATGCTGGCGCTGCGCGGGATCGCCGAGCCACGACGACGACGGGCCGGCCGCCTGCAGCGTCTCGTAGTGGACGATGTCGCGCATCAGCCGCACGAACACGAGGTTCACCGAGTGCTCGAACGCCGCGTGCAGCGTCATGATGCGGCCGTTGTCCGACTTCTCGAAGTTGGAGAACACCTGCGCGCCGCCGCCCGTGTAGAACACGTCCGGGCTCGCCGAATACTTGCGTTCGACGGCCGCATCGAGCATCGCCTGCAGCGAGCGGTCGTGCGTATGCGACAGGTAGTCGAGCGCCCAGCGCGACAGCCCGTCGATCGGATCGGGCTTCACGCGCGCCAGCTCCGCGTTCGACAGGTTCGCATAGCGCGCATGCAGGTCGGCCACGATCTGCAGGTACGTGATCAGCGTGCGCAGCTTCGCGGTCGAGCCGAGGTTGATGCGGCCGCCGCGATTCACGTCGAACGGCTGGTTCACGCTGTCGGTCTGCACGCGCAGCAGGTTCGCGCCGTTGCGGTGTTCGTACAGCGTGAAGCTGTACGTGAGATGCGACGGGTCGTCCTTCGGCGCGAGCATCTCGAAACCGTACAGGCCGGCGGCCTGCGCGCCTTCGCGCGTCGACGCCTGCGCAAGCCGCTGGGCGACCGCCTGCTGCACGCCGTTGTCGAGGGTGCTGGTGGCTTGCAGGTCGAGCTGGTCGAGCTGGTACAGGTCGCCGATGCCGAGTGCCGACAGCAACGACGCGCGCGCGGACGTCACGGCCTTGCGCGACACGAACGACTGCACGCGCGCGGCGGCCGGCGGCGCGCTGCGTTCGATCTGCGCGGCGAGCGCGGCGTCGCGCAGCGCGGGCGAGATCACACCGCCGTTCGACAGCAGCCGCAGGTAGCTGTCGGTCAGCTTCTGCAGCGCCGGATAGCCGCGGTTGAGGAAGTACGACGGCGCGCGCTGCGCGATCAGCAGCGACAACACCTCGCGGAACGTCTTGCCCTGCTGGTCGACGTTGTCGCCGGTCGTCGGCGCGGACAGCACGCGGTTCACGTCGTTGAAGTCGCGCCCGTACCACGCGGCCAGACCGTCGCCGATGCCGGTGATTTCGCCCACGTGCGGCCGCGCGGCGAGCGGCACCGAGTTCAGGTAGCGCACGACGATCGTGCGGCGCGCGAGCATCGTCTGCGGGCCGTTCAGGTAGGCGCGTACCGACGCGGAGGCGATCTGCCGCAGCTTCTCGGGCGGCGTCGCGGTGCGGCCCTCGGGCGAATGGCGGAACTTCTCGATCTGCGTCGCGAGCGTGCTGCCGCCCGGGCGCGCCTGGTGACGGTTGACGACGTGCAGCGCCTGGTCGGCGAGCGCGCGGCCGAAGCGCCCCCAGTCGATCGCCGGGTTGCGGTTCGGTTCGTTCGCATCGAGCAGGTAGCGATCCTCGATGAACAGCAGCGAATCGACGATCACGCGCGGCACCGTGTCGAAGTCGGCATAGACGCGCTGCGGAAACACGGTCGCGAACAGCGGCGAGCCGGTCGAATCGAACAGCATCAGGCCCGTCTGGTCTTTCTCTTCGTAAGGGAGAAACAGCCCGCGCTGGCCGAGCGACAGCATCCGCTGCGAATCGCGCGCCTGTTCGCTGACGACGAAGCCGCGTGCGAGCAGCCGCTGCTGGAATGCGGGAATCATCGCGTAGCCGAAGCGCCGGTCGTACGGGCCGTCGGCGGGGAAGCGGATGTGATCGCTCGGCCCCGCTTCGACCGTGTAGCCGACGTCGCGGGCGAGCTCGGACAGGTAGTGCGCCTGCAGCCGGGACGTTTCGATCTCGGTCTGCACGAGCCGCGCGACGATCGCCACCGCGATCAGCAATGCGGCGAGCAAAGACCACTTGACCCATGTCCAGACCGATGCCGGACCGGTCACGCGCGGCAGGATGCGATTCAGCGGCCGATTCATGGCGGCGTCTCCCTGAGGGCGCGGTTATCCGGCCGCACCCCATTAAGGATTAGTGTAGTCCTCCGCGGCGGGCTGCCAAGGGCGTCGACTACCGAGATGCGCCGGCGCAACAGGCGTGCCCATCCCGGGCGAGCGACGGGCCTGTGGCCGTCGAGTGCCTGTCGGCGGGCCGTCCCGGCGATGCGAGGGTCGGGCGGGCGACGGCGAGTCGGCGTGAAAAATGGTGCGCGATTTCGTCGTTCATTCAACTGACGAAATGGTCGATCAGGTGATCGACGAAAAGCCGGGCCTTGCGCGGAAAGTGCCGGCGGCTCGGGTACGCGACGTTCATCTCGAGGGACTCGAGCCGATAGCCGGGCAGCAGCGCGAGCAGCCGGCCGTCGTCGCGGCATCGATGCGCGCGCGCCTGCCGTCAGACGCTGCCTTCGGTCTCGATCACGAGGATGCGTGCGACGCCGAGCGGATGCGCGACGTGCTCGGTGCCGACCGTCGCGTGGAAGAGGTCGCCCGTTTCGAGCACCGTCGCGTGCTCGACGCCTGCGTCGCGATAGCGCATCTCGACGCGGCCATCGAGCACCGCGAACACCTCCTCGCCGTCGTTCACATGCCAGCGATAGGGCTGGTCGGTCCAGTGCAGCCGCACCGTGATGCCGTTCAGATTCGCGATGTCGAGGGCGCCCCACGCGCGGTCCGCCGTGAATGCGGTGCTCCGGATGATGTTCATCGATGTGTGCTCCAGCACGCGTGTGCGCCGTTTTTCCGTGATTTTTCCGCCATCCGCATTCAGCGCGACGTGGCGCGCAGCGCCTGCTCGACGATCTGCTTGCGCTTCGCGAAGCCGGCCGCCGAACGCTCGGTGACGCGCGCCACGACCGCGGCCGGCGCGGTGTCGGGCGAGCCGGCGTCGAACGGCGGCGCGGGCGCGTATTCGAGCTGCAGCTGGATCGCCTGCGCTTCTTCATCGCCGACCAGCTCGGCGGCGATCGTCAGCGCGAAATCGATGCCGGCCGTCACGCCGCCGCCCGTGACAAGGTTGCCGTCGCGCACGACGCGCTCGCGCACGGGGATCGCACCCAGCGGTTCGAGCAGCGCGTGGAACCGCCAGTGCGTCGTCGCGCGCCGCCCGCGCAGCAGGCCGGCCACGCCGAGCAGCAGCGAGCCCGTGCAGACCGACGTCACGTAGCGCGCGGTGGCCGCGCGCCGTTGCACGAACGCGATCGTTTCGGCATCGAGCAGCAGTTCGTTGATGCCGATCCCGCCCGGGATGCAGATCACGTCGAGCGGCGGGCAGTCGTCGAACGTGCAGGTCGGCGCGAGCGCGAGGCCGCTGCTCGACGCGACCGCGTCGCGCGACTTCCACACCAGATGGACGGCCGCGTCGGGCAGCGACGCGAGCACGTCGTGCGGGCCGGTGAGGTCGAGTTGCTGGACGCCGGGAAAGACGAGAAGGCCGATATGCAGGGTCATGCGAAGGCTCCGTGAGGGGAAGGGAACGTGCGCCGTTCGGCACGGGATGGACAGATCGATTCTAGGCGCGTAGTGTTTGGCGAAATTGCCATATCACCCACGTTTTCAGCCAATCGCCATGCCTGCCGCCGCCCCGCGTTCGATCCTGATCCTCGCGTTTGCCCGTGCGCAACTGCTCGACGTGACGGGGCCGCTGCAGGTGTTCGCGTCGGTCAACGAGCTCGCGCTGGAGCGCGGGCAGCCGGCGCCGTATGCGCCGCGCGTCGTGGCCGTCGAAGCGGGGCCCGTCGAGACCTCGTCGGGCCTCGTCGTGATGGCCGAGTCGCTGCGCGCGGCCGCGCGCCATCCGGATACGCTGATCGTCGCCGGCGGCAAGGGCGTGCATGCGGCGTCGAAGGATGCGCAGGTGGTGCGGTGGGTGCGGCAGCAGGCCGGACGCGCACGGCGCGTGGCGTCGGTCTGCACCGGCGCGTTCCTGCTCGCCGAGGCCGGCTTGCTCGACGGGCGGCGCGCGGTCACGCATTGGGCGCGCTGCGACGAATTCGCGGCGCGCTACCCGAACGTGCGCGTCGAGCCGGACCCGATCTTCATCCGCGAAGGCGCGCTGTGGACGTCGGCCGGCGTGACGGCCGGCATCGATCTCGCGCTCGCGCTGGTCGAGGAGGATCTCGGGCGGGCGACCGCGCTCGACGTCGCGCGCGAACTCGTCGTGTTCCTGAAGCGCCCGGGCGGGCAGGCGCAGTTCAGCACGATGCTGTCGATGCAGCGCACCGCCGACCGGTTCGGCGAACTGCACGCATGGATGGCCGAGCACCTGACGGCCGACCTGTCGGTGCCCGCGCTCGCCGAACGCGTGAGCATGAGCGAGCGCAGCTTCGTGCGCCACTATCGCGCGGAGACCGGCCGCACGCCCGCGCGCGCGGTCGAGCAGATCCGCGTCGAGGCGGCGCAACGCCTGCTCGGCGAAACGGCGTGGCCCGTCAAGCGGATTGCCGGGCGTTGCGGCTTCGGTTCCGAGGAGACGCTGCGGCGCAGTTTCGTGCGCGTGCTCGGCGTGTCGCCGCAGGCGTATCGCGAGCGGTTCGTGCGGTAACGTACGGCGGCTGAGCGGGGCCGGCGCGGCGGCGCCCGGAACTGAACGGAAATCGGTCGGTTTCCAGTCCGAAGCGTCGAAACTATTCAGGATCGGAGAACAATGGGCGGGGGCTTGTGCCGCGCCCGCCGCGCGCTCTATTCTGTTCCGTTGGCGATTCGAAGGGGGAAGCAGCATGGACCGCATCCAGGCAATGGAAGTTTTTACCCGCGTGGTCGACGCGAACAGCTTCACGCGGGCGGCTGACACGCTTGCGATGCCGCGTGCGTCGGTGACGACCATCATCCAGAATCTCGAGGCGCTGCTCGGCGTGCGCCTGATGCACCGGACGACGCGCCGGCTGTCGCTGACGCCGGAGGGCGCCGCGTACTACGAGCATTGCATGAAGATCATCGCGGAGATCGCCGAGGCCGACGCGAGCTTCCAGGCCGGCAACCGCAAGCCGAGCGGCGTGCTGCGCGTCCACATGCCCAGTTCGCTCGGGCGCCGCATCGTGCTGCCGTCGCTGTCGATCTTCCGGCAGCGCTATCCGGACATCACGCTCGAACTGGGGCTGTCCGACCGCTACGTCGATCCGGTCGAGGAAGGCATCGACTGCATGATCCGGGTCGGGCCGCTCGAGGATTCGTCAATGGTCGCGCGGCGCATCGGGATGCTGAAGCGCGTGACGTGCGCGTCGCCCGATTACCTCGCCCGTCACGGCGAGCCGAACGAGATTGCCGATCTCGTCGATCATCATGCGGTGAATTTCCGTTCGAGCCACGGTGCGCGGGCGATTCCGTGGGTGTTCATGATCGACGGCAAGCCGTTCGAGGTGCGGATGAACGGCAGCGTCACGGTCAACGATTCGGATGCCTACGTGACGTGCGGGCTCGAAGGCTTCGGGATGATCCAGCCGACGCTGTTCATGGTGCTGCCGAACCTGCTCGACGGCTCGCTGGTCGAGGTGCTGCCGGACTGCAATCCGAAGCCGAAGCCGATCTCGATCGTGTATCCGCACAACCGGCATCTGTCGCAGAAGGTGCGCGTGTTCGCCGACTGGATCGCGGAGGTGTTCGAGTCGACGCCGGCGCTGGAGGGTGGGGAGAATTGGCGGGGGAAGGTGGGGGTGCAAGCGAAGCCGCAGAAAAAGGTGGTGGCGGCGTAAGGTGGCGACCGGGTATGGACGAAAGCGATGAGGCATGCCGTGAATTGCCTCATCCCGTCGATCGTCGGGCGCCAAGCCGCCACGTCTTATGCCGCGCCTACCAGCGGATCGTGTATGGATTGTCGCCGAGCGCCCAATGTCCGTTGTCGTCCCGTTCGAGCAGAATTCCCCGGTTCGCCCAGCCGTCCTGCTCGGGATAGAACGACAGGGCGTCCAGGAGATCCGGATCGGTTAGCCACGGTGTCGCTTGCCGATCCGGTTTCCATCGGAAATTGACCCACGAGACCAGGTGCGGATTGTCGTCGAACGGGTTCTTGGAAGGCTCCATGAATTTCGCGACGCCACCGTAGGTCACGTGTGCACAGAACAAGTTCACCATGTGTAGCGCCCGCCCACCGGGAACCGATCCGTCGGTCGTTTCGAATTCCCGATACCGGTAGAACGTCTTTCCGAACGGGGTTAGAGCGATATGGCTCAACGGGACATGGGTGTCGCGCGACTCGTAGTCCGGGTTCCTCACGGTCGGCCGCCCTTTGCCTGCATTGAATTTCACGGTAATCAGGCCGCGGTCGATCAATGCCTGCACGTCTTTTCTCACCACGCCATCGACTCTCAGCAAATCCTTCGCGTTGACGTCAGCGGGAAGTTCGGCGCCGGCCAGGCTGACGCAGGCGTCGGTCGGAACGGTGTTCTTGTCCGCGAGCGCGACCTTCAGGATCGCGTCGATCTTGCTTTTGTCCAGGTCGTCTCGCGCAGGAATGACGCGCATGCCAATCAGCACGGCCGCCGCGCCTGCGACACCGGCCATCAGCCAGCGTCGTCTCGCGCGTCCACGGCGCTTGTCGCTTGTCGATTCGTTACGGTCCTTCATCTAGCCCTCGGTTATTGTCATTGTCGATTCGGCAACGGCGGATTTCGGCCATGGGAGTCAACGGCGGCCCGGGCGGTCGAACGCGATGCCGATTTTCGCAGATGGCGGAAGCCGGCGCCGCTCGCCGGGTGAGATCATCGCCTCAATTGCGGGATTGATCCGGCACAGCGCGTCGCGTCGCGCGATCGCGCAGCGCAGCGGGCAATTGCCACAGCAGCAGTTCGTGCGTGCCCAGCGCCCACAGTGCCGAACCGTCCCACGAAAAGGCCAGCGCGCGGATCTCGTTGTCCGTCGGTAACGACGACGCGTCGAGCTGCACGGGCGTCCGGCCCTGTGCGACCTCCCAGAGCGCGACACGGTGCGTCCTGCTGCCCGCGGTCGAGGTCGTGCCCATCGCAAGGAAGCGCCCGTTCGCCGAACGCGCGGCGGCCTTGAAGTCGTCGGCAGGGCCAAGCAGCGCCGACAGCACGTGACCGCTCTTGAGATCCACGACGTGCATGCCGACGAAGCGGGCGCGTTTCGGGCCGGGGTACTTGACCGGCGGCGGCATGCTGCCGTCGTCGTCGAGCAGCAGCACGAAGCCGGTCGCAATCCATTGACCCTGCGGCGAGCCGAGCGGCTCGGGTACCCATTGTGCGATGCCGGTGGCGTTGTCGGGATCCGGCGAGCCGAAGCGCTGGGGCAGCGCGATCGCACGCAGCGTGCGGCCGGTACGGGCATCCAGTTCGGCGAGCCCCTGCGGATCCTCCGTCCAGTAGCTCCCGGAAGGTCGCCAGCGTACCGGCCAGATCAGTGGATTGCCGCCGCCGTTGATGTCGTCCATCAGCGACTGGCGTACTGCCGACAGCGTGGTGACGAATGGCCATGGATCGTCGGTACCCGATGGCGCCGACGCCGGCCGCTGCACGGTCAGGTACTCGGAGCCGAGCGGGTTGGACGCCTGCTCGCCATGCCGGATGTCGTGCCGGAAATTGGCCGGCAGATCGTCTGCGAGGATCCAGTGCAGATCGCTCATCTGATAGTCACGCCAGCTGGTTTCGTTCGGCCAGACGATTTCATGACGATCGACCTTGCGGCTCGTGACGTCATAGCGGTACAGGCATGGCTTGCCGTCGGTGTCCGGCTGGCCGTCGAACCAGACGGCGCTGCCGTCGCCGTTGATCATCATGCGTCGCGGGCCGGATTTGCCTCGCCAGACCTCGTCCGCACGCAATGCACCATCGACTTCGTGCAGCCGCCATACGTACTCGTTCCAGCCGCGGTTGTCGCTCACCTGGGCGCTGAACAGCATGCTGCCGTCCGGCAGGCCGAGGATGTCATGCGGATACAGCAGCGTGCGTTGAGACGGATCGGTCACCAATGTGTCCCAGCGGATGAGCCGGGGCTTCAGCACCGGGGCACTTGGGTCCGGTACCGCCAGGTTGATCGCAGGGGCCGGTATCGACGGTGTCGAGGGCAACTGCCATGCGGCCGGCGACACGGCGATTTCCAGCTTGCCCGGCATCGCGGACAGCGCATCGGTCAATGCCGTGAACACGTCGGCCGGGACGACCGATATGCCCGTCCGGCTGGACTGGGTCCGGTTGCCGCTGAACACGTCCAGGTCCTGCAGCGTCAGTGCCTTCCACAGGCTGTAGTCGGGATTGGGCCGGGTATCGCTGCGACCGAACTGAACGATCGTCGCCGGATGCCCGAAGATGGCGCTTGCATCCTGCACCCTGACGAACAGCGTGCTCCGGTACTGACCGGTGATGCCGTCGCTGTGATCCTGGCGAGCATCCCAGTACGTATAGGTGGCCTGAAGCGCAGGCACGCGGGAGCCCTGGGACAGCCGGTCGACGCGCGCACGAGCATGATCCATGCGCCAGTCCAGTTCAGGACGGGTGATGGCACCTTGTTGCAGCGCCTGCTGCAGCTTCGGCATGACCGCCTGTTCGGCGATGGCCGTACGGAGGTCCGGCCGGCGCGACAACAGCACCTTGTCCCACGGGGGCGGCAAGTTCTGCAACTGCCAGTTGTCGACACGGCCCGTCACGGGGCTCGTCCGTTGCAGCACGCCCTGCACCCGCGGCTGCACCTGATCGAACGGGGCGGATACCAGCAGGTACACGGTTCCCGCATACGCTTGCCGGTTCTTGCCGTTGTCCCAGACCAGAACCTGTTCATCGCGACGGGCGGCGACCTCGTAGTCATCGTCGTGCCCGGTGTTATGCAACTGCACGAATCGCCACTGCATGCCGTCGACGGTGGTGGCCGGCATAGGGGCGGCCGAGCAGGCGAGCGGAATCGTTGCACCGATCAGGCCCAGTAGGAAGCATGCGAGGCGGTTTTTCACAGTTTTTGCCCGGATGCGGCGGATATTGGGAGGTTCCGATTCTAAGCGCGGCTTCGTGCTCGTGGCGTGGCATGCGGCCGCCATCACGCGCGCTATTAAAATTTCGGTCGCTTTGGTATCGCCGTATGCCGGCATCGACGATCTGGATTGCCCGTATCGGCGAGTACGAGTCGCACATCGGTCTCGAACGAATTTCATGGTGTCCGGTTCACGGGCTGTGCGGTTCGCGATCTCGCTCGTCGCCTGCAGACGCCGGTGGAGGGCCGCCTGGTCGACGATCGCGCCGCGGGAGCGACAAACTTGGGGAAGGAAACGGGTCGTGGATGGAGGTCACGGCACGCCAGAACGGTTCATGCCGGTCGATGCAGATATGCGCATCGCGATTCCGGAACCCGCTAGACCGGACGCGCGCGATCGTGCCTTTGGGCGTTCATCGACAGATGAGGGCGGCGTTGAAGCATGCGGCAATGAAAAAAGCCGCTGTTCCTTTCGAAACAGCGGCTTTTCGCATTTGGTGGCGAATCAGGGATTCGAACCCCGGACCTGCGGATTATGATTCCGTCGCTCTAACCGACTGAGCTAATTCGCCGAAGACTTGAATTATGTCGATCGGCCGGACGGCTGTCAATACCTTTTTCCGTCTTTCCCGAAAAAAGTTGCCGGCGACCCGTGCCGGCCTTCATCGCGCGCGGGAGGCGGCCACCGGAAGGAGCCCCTCCGCCGGCCGTCTCCGCTTCGCGCCCGACATCAATCCTGCGCGTAGATGTCCGAGTCCTTCGTCTCCTTGACGAACAGCAGGCCGATCACGAAGGTCGCCAGCGCGATCACGATCGGATACCAGAGTCCCGAATAGATGTTGCCCTTCGCCGCGACGATCGCGAACGCGGTCGCGGGCAGGAAGCCGCCGAACCAGCCGTTGCCGATGTGATAGGGCAGCGACATCGACGTGTAGCGGATCCGCGTCGGGAACATCTCGACCAGCATCGCGGCGATCGGGCCGTAGACCATCGTCACGTAGATCACGAGGATCGTCAGGATCACGATCGTCATCGGCCAGTTGAGTTGCGCCGGGTCGGCCTTCGCCGGGTAGCCGGCCCCCTTCAGCGTCGCCGCGAGCGTCTTGTCGAACGCCGCGCCCTGCGCCTTCGCGTCGGCCGCCTTGCCGTCGTAGGTCTGGATCACCGTGTCGCCGACCTTGATTTCGGCCGGCGTTCCGGCCGGCGCCGCGACGTTCTCGTAGTTCAGGCCGGCCTTCGCGAGCGCGCTCTTCGCGATGTCGCACGAGCTGGTGAACTTCGACGTGCCGACCGGGTTGAACTGGAACGAGCAGGTGGCCGGATCGGCGACGACCGTGATCGGCGCCTTCTGCGTCGCGAGTTCGAGCTGCGGATTCGCGTAGTGCGTGAGCGCCTTGAACAGCGGGAAGTAGGTCAGCGCCGCGATCAGGCAGCCCGCGAGGATGATCGGCTTGCGGCCGATCTTGTCCGACAGCGAACCGAAGAACAGGAAGAACGGCGTGCCGATCAGGAGCGCGATCGCGATCAGGATGTTCGCGCTGGCGCCGTCGACCTTCAGCGTCTGCGTGAGGAAGAACAGCGCGTAGAACTGACCCGTGTACCACACGACGGCCTGACCGGCCGTCAGGCCGACGAGCGCGAGGATCACGATCTTCAGGTTCTTCCACTGGCCGAACGCTTCGGTCAGCGGCGCCTTCGACGTCTTGCCTTCCGCCTTGATGCGCAGGAATACCGGCGATTCGTTCAGTTGCAGCCGAATCCACACCGACACCGCGAGCAGCAGGATCGACGCGACGAACGGCACGCGCCAGCCCCAGTTGCCGAACGCATCCTCGCCGACGAACGTGCGCACGCCGAGGATCACGAGCAGCGACAGGAACAGGCCGAGCGTGGCCGTCGTCTGGATCCATGCGGTGTAGAAGCCGCGCCGGTTGGCCGGCGCGTGCTCGGCGACGTAGGTCGCCGCGCCACCGTACTCGCCGCCGAGCGCGAGGCCCTGCAGCAGCCGCATCGCGATGAAGATCACGGGGGCGGCGATGCCGATCGACGCGTAGCCGGGCAGGAAGCCGACCACGAACGTCGAGACGCCCATGATCACGATCGTCACGAGGAACGTGTGCTTGCGGCCGACGAGGTCGCCGAGCCGGCCGAACACGATCGCGCCGAACGGCCGCACCGCGAAGCCGGCGGCGAAGCCGAGCAGCGTGAAGATGAACGCGGCGGTCGGATTGACGCCGGAGAAGAAGCTCTTGCTGATGTAGGCCGCGAGCGAGCCGGCCAGGTAAAAGTCGTACCACTCGAACACGGTGCCGAGCGACGACGCGAAGATCACCTTCTTCTCTTCGCCCGTCATCGGCGAGTGCGAAATTTGCCCGCCTAACGTTGCCATGAATCGTCTCCAAGTCCCTTGATATAGATGTGCGGCCGCCTTGGGAGGGGCGGGCCTGTCGACGATTATTGGCACGGAAACTTACGGCGCACTGACTCGCGCGTACAAACCGACTGCGCGTTAACCCGTGTCGAATCGGCCATTTCGCGGCCCGATCATGGTGCGAACGTCCGGTAAATCGCCGGTTTCGACGGATTTGCGCCGAGCCGCGGCGGTGCACATCAGGGTTAATCCGGGGCAGGGGCGGCGAGCGGCAGGCTGATGCGCACGAGCGTGCCGGCGAGGCGCGGCGCGTGCTGGTAGACGTGATCGTCGAGCGTCAGCGTGCCGCCGTGCTGCGTGGCGATCTCGCGCACGATCGCGAGCCCGAGGCCGCTGCCGTCGCCTTCGCGGCCGAGGATCCGGTAGAAGCGCTCGACGACGCGCTCGCGCTCGCCGGCCGGGATGCCGGGGCCGGTATCCTCGACTTCGAGATGCACGCGCCGCGCCGCGGGCTCGGCGCGCACGCGTACGGTGATGCGGCCGCCTTCCGGCGTATAGCGGATCGCGTTGTCGACCAGGTTGCCGAGCATCTCGCGCAGCATCACCGGGTTGCCGTCGACATCGAGCGGCGCGTCGTCGTCCGGGCCTTCGTACCCGAGGTCCATGCGTTTCGCGAGCGCGGCCTGTACCCAGTCGCGCACCGTGCGCCGCGCGAGCGCGGCGATCTCGACCGGCTCGAACGTGAGCCCGCTCGCGCGGTTCTCGGCGCGCGCGAGCGCCAGCAGTTGCGTGACGAGCCGCGCGGCCTGCTCGGAGCTCGTCGCGATCTGCTCGAGCGAGCGCTGCACGTCGGGCGGCACCGGGTGGCGCAGCGCGAACTCGGCCTGCGTGCGCAGGCCCGCGAGCGGCGTCTTCATCTGGTGCGCGGCGTCGGCGATGAAGCGTTTTTGCAGCGCCATGTTCTGCTCGAGGCGCGCGAGCAGGTCGTTGAACGACGTGACGAGCGGTTCGATCTCGGGCGGCGCGCGCTGCGCCTCGACGGGCGACAGGTCGTCGGGTCGCCGCGCGCGAATGTGCGCCTGCAGCGCGTTGAGCGGGGCGAGCCCGCGCGACAGCCCGAACCAGACGAGCAGGATCGCGAGCGGCAGGATCACGAATTGCGGCAGGATCACGCCCTTGATGATGTCGTTCGCGAGCGCGTTGCGCTTGTCGAGCGTCTCGCCGACCTGCACGAGCACGGGCTGCGCGCCGCTCGCCTGCGGCAGCGCGACGGTCGTATACGCGACGCGCACGTCGTTGCCGCGCAGCAGGTCGTCGCGGAACACGACGACGCCCGGCGGCGGGCGGTCCTCGTCGCGCGGCAGCGGCATGTCGGCCTCGCCCGCGACCAGCTCGCCGCGCGTGCCGAGCACCTGGAAGTAGACGCTGTCGATGTTGTCCGCGCGCAGGAAGTCGCGCGTTTGCTCCGGCAGCGTCAGCTCGGCGACGCCGTTGACCGGATGGATCTGCCGCGCAAGCACGTACGCGTTGGTCTCGAGCGCGCGGTCGAACGGGCCGTTCGCGATCGTCTTCGCGACGAGATAGGTGACGGCGATGCTCATCGGCCACAGCAGCAGCAGCGGCGCGAGCATCCAGTCGAGGATTTCGCCGAACAGCGAGCGCGGGCGCTGCGTTTCGGGCGATTCGGTTTCGTCGGGCGGCGCGAACGGGTTCTCGTAGCACGCGTCGCGCGCCTCGTCGGCAGCCGACGACGGCGCGCCGGTCGGGTGGCGGGAATGGGCCGACGTGGCCATCGCGGCGCCGCCCGGCGTCAGCGCAGCGGCGTGCCGGCCGCCGCGGGCTGGGGCGCCGCCGTGTCGGCCGGCGTCGCGGGCGCGACCTTCTCGAGGCAATAGCCGAGGCCGCGCACGGTCGAGATCCGCACGCCGCTCGGTTCGATCTTCTTGCGCAGCCGGTGCACGTAGACTTCGATCGCGTTGTTGCTGACTTCCTCGCCCCATTCGCACAGGTGATCGACGAGCTGTTCCTTCGACACGAGGCGGCCGATCCGCTGCAGCAGCACCTCGAGCAGGCCGAGTTCGCGCGCGGAGAGATCGAGCACGTGATCGTTCGCGTACGCGATGCGCCCGACCTGGTCGAACGCGAGCGAGCCATGGCGCACGACGGTCGGGCCGCCGCCGGCGCCGCGCCGGGTCAGCGCGCGCACGCGCGCCTCGAGCTCGTTGAGCGCGAACGGCTTGGCCATGTAGTCGTCGGCGCCGAGATCGAGCCCCTTCACGCGTTCGTCGACGCTGTCGGCGGCGGTCAGGATCAGCACGGGCAGATTGGAATTGCGCGCGCGCAGGCGCTTGAGCACGTCGAGGCCGGACATTTTCGGCAGCCCGAGATCGAGGATCAGCAGGTCGAAAGTCTGCATCGACAGCGCGGTGTCGGCGTCGACGCCGCTCTTCACGTGATCGACGGCATAGCCCGATTGGCGGAGTGACCGGGTGAGGCCGTCCGCGAGTATGCTGTCGTCTTCGGCGATGAGGATTCGCATGTTGCTGACCGATGGCCGGCGGGCGTGCATGCCGGCGCGGCTGTCTCCGAAATTATCCGTGTACGACGCAGCCTGCATTGCGGGCTTGCATAAAACACTGTTTTTTTATACAGTGTCTGCATTCGTGGGCAGCGCTTGAAGCGGGCGCGCCTCTGACAGACGCTGCTCATCATAGCAAAGGACGATTCATGGAAGATAGCAAGAAGGGCTCCGGGATGACCGCCGAGAAGAGCAAGGCGCTGGCGGCCGCACTCGCACAGATCGAGAAGCAGTTCGGCAAAGGGTCGATCATGCGGATGGGCGACGGCGAAGCGAAGGAAGACATCCAGGTCGTCTCCACGGGCTCGCTGGGTCTCGATATCGCGCTCGGCGTCGGCGGCCTGCCGCGCGGCCGGGTGGTCGAGATTTACGGTCCGGAATCGTCCGGTAAAACCACGCTCACGCTGCAGGTCATCGCCGAACTGCAGAAGCTGGGCGGCACGGCTGCCTTCATCGACGCCGAGCACGCGCTCGACGTCCAGTACGCGTCCAAGCTCGGCGTCAATGTGCCGGAACTGCTGATCTCGCAGCCGGATACCGGCGAGCAGGCGCTGGAAATTACCGACGCGCTGGTGCGCTCGGGTTCGATCGACATGATCGTCATCGACTCGGTCGCGGCGCTCGTGCCGAAGGCCGAAATCGAAGGCGAAATGGGCGATTCGCTGCCGGGTCTGCAGGCGCGCCTGATGTCGCAGGCGCTGCGCAAGCTCACCGGCACGATCAAGCGCACGAACTGCCTCGTGATCTTCATCAACCAGATCCGGATGAAGATCGGCGTGATGTTCGGCAACCCCGAAACCACGACGGGCGGCAACGCGCTCAAGTTTTATGCGTCGGTGCGCCTCGACATCCGCCGGATCGGCTCGATCAAGAAGAACGACGAGGTGATCGGCAACGAAACCCGCGTGAAGGTCGTCAAGAACAAGGTGTCGCCGCCGTTCCGCGAGGCGATCTTCGACATCCTGTATGGCGAGGGCATTTCGCGTCAGGGCGAGATCATCGATCTCGGCGTGCAGGCGAAGATCGTCGACAAGGCCGGCGCCTGGTACAGCTACAACGGCGAGAAGATCGGCCAGGGCAAGGACAACGCGCGTGAATTCCTGCGCGAAAATCCGGAAATCGCGCGCGAGATCGAGAACCGCATCCGCGAATCGCTCGGTGTCGTCAGCATGCCCGATGGCGTAGGCAACGAAGCCGAGGCGTTGGACGAAGAAGAGTAATGGTTGTGCGCCGAGGTCAGACTGGCGAGCCGGCGGAGCGCGACATGCCCGAAAGGGCGGGGCGCTCCGGCCGGCGAGCCGGATCCTCGGGCGCCGATCGGCGTGACGCAGGCGGCAACGCCGCGAACCGCACCGCGACGAGGGCATCCGACGATGCCCTCGTTTCGTTTGAGATTGCCGCACCGGACGATCCGTTCGACGACGACGAGTCGTTCGACGCACACGATCGCTCGCGCCGTCGCGTGTCCGGTGTCCGCTTTCCGGGCGATCGCCCAGCCGATTCGCCCGCGGCAGAAGATGTCTATACGCGCAGCAGCCAGCATCCGCGCCGTACACGCCGTGCAGCCGGTGTGCCGTCGGGCGCTGCTTCGAGCGACGCGCCGGGCGCAGGCGAGCGCAAGTCGTCGAAGCCGCCGCGCTCATTGAAGGGGCGCGCGCTCGGCTATCTGTCGAGGCGCGAATACAGCCGTGCGGAGCTGGCGCGCAAGCTCGCCCCCTACGTCGGCGAGGACGAAGCCGTCGAGCCGGTGCTCGATGCGCTGGAAAAGGAAGGCTGGCTGTCCGACGCGCGCTTCGCCGAGAGCCTCGTGCATCGTCGCGCGTCGCGCGTCGGCGTCGCGCGCATCGTCAGCGAGCTGAAGCGCCATGCGGTCGGCGACGGTCTCGTCGAAGAGGTGCATGCCCAATTGCGCGAGACCGAATTGACGCGCGCGCAGGCCGTCTGGCGCAAGAAATTCGGTGCACTGCCGCAAACGCCCGCGGAGCGCGCGAAGCAGACGCGTTTCCTTGCCGCGCGCGGCTTCTCGAGTGCGACCATCGTGAAGTTGCTGAAAATCGGCGACGATTTCCCGATCGACGACTGACGCGCCCGGTCGCGCGCGTGACGCGCGATTTTGCTGCATTGCAACCGCTTCCGGCAGGCGGGAATACCCGCCGTCGCGGCAAACTGTCTCAAATACCCAATATGCTAAAATCCACGGGTTTTCCTCTTCGGCCTCAACCTCCAGCATGCCGCTATCCGAGCCCGTGCCCCGTCAGTTGCGACATCGACGCGCAATCCGAGCGGAAGCCTACGAGCGCGGCGACGGCTTGTGGGACATCGAAGCCTGCCTGACCGACCACAAGCCGCGCGATGTCGCGCTTGCGTCGGGCATCCGGCCCCAGGGCCTGCCGATCCACGAACTCTGGCTGCGCGTGACCATCGATCGTGACCTCAATGTCGTCGACGCCGAAGCGTCTTCGGAATGGGTGCCCTATCCCGGTCACTGTCAATCCGCCACTCCCGCCTATCGGGCCCTCGTCGGGCTCAATCTCTTCCGCAATTTCCGCCGCAACGCGAACCGGCTGCTCGCCGGCGTCGCAGGCTGTTCCCATCTCACCGAACTGTGCGCCGTGCTGCCGACGGCCGCGATCCAGGCGTTCGCCGGTGACGTGTGGAACGTGCGCGAGGAGGGCGGCGAAGGGCCGGCCCATGACGGCGTGCACGCCGAACCGCCGTTCCAGCTCGGCCGCTGCCGCGCGCTGCGATTCGACGGCGAGGTCGTGCGGCAGTACTACCCGCGCTGGTATGGCCCGATTCGGCCGGATCTGCCCGGTGAAGGCAGCACGAAGGAATGAACGGAAATCATTCGAAGAAGCGTCTCAAGCGACATTTCATCCAACTCTCAGACTGAAGGGAATCACGCATGAAGATTCACGAGTACCAGGGTAAGGAAATCCTGCGGAAATTCGGCGTCGCGGTACCGCGCGGCAAGCCGGCGTTCTCGGTGGACGAGGCCGTCAAGGTGGCGGAAGAGCTCGGCGGCCCGGTTTGGGTCGTGAAGGCTCAGATTCACGCGGGTGGCCGTGGCAAGGGCGGCGGCGTGAAGGTGGCGAAGTCGATCGAACAGGTGCGCGAATACGCGAACCAGATCCTCGGCATGCAGCTCGTCACGCACCAGACGGGCCCGGAAGGCCAGAAGGTCAACCGCCTGATGATCGAGGAAGGCGCCGACATCAAGCAGGAACTGTATGTCAGCCTCGTCGTCGACCGCATCTCGCAGAAGATCGTGCTGATGGGTTCGAGCGAAGGCGGCATGGACATCGAAGAAGTCGCCGAAAAGCACCCGGAACTGATCCACAAGGTCATCGTCGAGCCGTCGACGGGCCTGCTGGACGCCCAGGCCGACGACCTCGCCGCGAAGATCGGCGTGCCGGCCGCTTCGATTCCGCAAGCACGCGCGATCCTGCAAGGCCTGTACAAGGCATTCTGGGAAACCGACGCATCGCTGGCTGAAATCAACCCGCTGAACGTCTCCGGCGACGGCAAGGTCACCGCACTCGACGCGAAGTTCAACTTCGACTCGAACGCGCTGTTCCGCCACCCGGAAATCGTCGCGTACCGCGATCTGGACGAAGAAGATCCGGCTGAAATCGAGGCGTCGAAGTTCGACCTCGCGTACATCTCGCTCGACGGCAACATCGGCTGCCTCGTGAACGGCGCAGGCCTCGCGATGGCGACGATGGACACCATCAAGCTGTTCGGCGGCGAGCCGGCGAACTTCCTGGACGTCGGCGGTGGCGCGACGACCGAGAAGGTCACCGAAGCGTTCAAGCTGATGCTGAAGAACCCGGACCTGAAGGCGATCCTCGTGAACATCTTCGGCGGCATCATGCGCTGCGACGTGATCGCGGAAGGCGTGATCGCCGGTTCGAAGGCCGTGAACCTGAACGTGCCGCTCGTCGTGCGCATGAAGGGCACGAACGAAGACCTCGGCAAGAAGATGCTGGCCGATTCGGGCCTGCCGATCATCTCGGCCGACAGCATGGAAGAGGCTGCGCAGAAGGTCGTCGCGGCTGCCGCAGGCAAGTAAGCGCGCTCAATGAACACGCATGGCGGCGCGGTTAGCTCGCGACGCCAATCGAACAGAGGTCAAAATACATGTCGATTCTGATCAACAAGGACACGAAGGTCATCACGCAGGGCATTACCGGCAAAACCGGTCAGTTCCATACGCGCGCCTGCCGTGAATACGCAAACGGCCGCGAAGCATTCGTCGCGGGCGTGAACCCGAAGAAGGCCGGCGAAGATTTCGAAGGCATTCCGATCTACGCGAGCGTCAAGGAAGCGAAGGCGGAAACCGGCGCGACCGTGTCGGTCATCTACGTTCCGCCGGCAGGCGCAGCGGCTGCGATCTGGGAAGCGGTCGAAGCCGACCTCGATCTCGCGATCTGCATCACGGAAGGCATCCCCGTCCGTGACATGATCGAAGTGAAGGACCGCATGCGTCGCGAAGGCCGCAAGACGCTGCTGCTCGGGCCGAACTGCCCGGGCACGATCACGCCGGACGAACTGAAGATCGGCATCATGCCGGGCCACATCCACCGCAAGGGCCGCATCGGCGTCGTGTCGCGTTCGGGCACGCTGACGTATGAAGCCGTTGCGCAACTGACGGCACTGGGCCTCGGCCAATCGTCGGCAGTCGGTATCGGCGGCGACCCGATCAACGGTCTGAAGCACATCGACGTGATGAAGATGTTCAACGACGATCCGGATACGGATGCGGTCGTGATGATCGGCGAAATCGGCGGTCCGGACGAAGCCAATGCCGCCGAGTGGATCAAGGACAACATGAAGAAGCCGGTCGTCGGCTTCATCGCCGGCGTCACGGCGCCTCCGGGCAAGCGCATGGGCCACGCCGGCGCGCTGATCTCGGGCGGTGCGGATACGGCCGAAGCGAAGCTGGAAATCATGGAAGCGTGCGGCATCACCGTCACGCGCAACCCGTCGGAAATGGGCCGTCTGCTGAAGAAGGCGCTGTAATAATTTCCGTCGGGCTCGTCCTGCAGAAAACGCCGGCTTTGCCGGCGTTTTTTGTTATGCTCGCGCAATGAATTCGTAAGCACCGGGCATGCGTCGTGCATGTGCCGGCGATGAACCGGGTCGCCCGCGAGGCGGCCGCCGTCCTGTCCTCACCGCCATGCTCGAATTCCTGACCTCGCTGCACTGGGGCGCCATTCTCCAGATCGTCATCATCGATATCCTGCTCGGCGGCGACAACGCGGTCGTGATTGCGCTTGCATGCCGCAACCTGCCGGCGAACCAGCGGCTGCGCGGGGTCGTCTGGGGCACCGCGGGGGCGATCCTGCTGCGTGTCGCGCTGATCACGTTCGCGGTCGCGCTGCTCGACGTGCCGTTCCTGAAGCTCGGCGGCGGGTTGCTGCTGCTGTGGATCGGCATCAAGCTGATGGCGCCGGCCGCCGACGCGCACGACGACATCAAGCCGGCCGACCGGCTGTGGGACGCCGTCAAGACGATCGTGATCGCCGATGCGGTCATGAGCCTCGACAACGTGATCGCGATCGCCGGCGCCGCCGAGCAGGCCGATCCGTCGCACCGGATCGCGCTCGTGATCTTCGGGCTCGTCGTCAGCGTGCCGATCATCGTATGGGGCAGCACGCTGGTGATGAAGCTGCTCGATCGTTTCCCGGTCGTCGTGGCGTTCGGCGCCGGGCTGCTCGGTTGGATCGCGGGCGGGCTGATCGTGAACGACCCGGTCGGCGATCGCTGGCCGGTGCTCGATACGCCGTCGGTGGTATACGGCGCGAGCATCGCCGGCGCGCTATTCGTCGTCGCGATCGGTTACGCGCTCAGGAAACGCCGCAGCGTGCCCCACGCGCACTGACGGCTGACCGGCCATCCGGCCGACTGTCGGCCTCGCGGCCCGCTGGCTACGATCGAGACGCCTGCCTGTATCGGCAGGCGTTTTTCGTTTCCGGAGCCTGTCATGTTCGAAGCCTTTTCCGTTTCCCTGTTCCGTCGCGTTGCCGCCGATCTCCGGCGCGCGAGTCGGCCGTCGCCGCGCTGGCGGCCGGCCGGCTTCACGCTGATCGAACTGATGATCGTGCTCGCGATCGTCGGCGTCGTCGCAGCCTATGCGATTCCCGCGTACCAGGATTACCTCGCGCGGTCGCGCGTCGGCGAGGGGCTTGCGCTCGCGTCGTCCGCGCGGCTCGCGGTCGCCGACAATGCCGCGAGCGGTGCGAGCCTCGACGGCGGCTATAGCCCGCCTGCCGCGACCCGCAACGTCGAATCCGTCGCGATCGACGGCGCGACCGGCCAGATCACGGTCGCGTTCACCACCCGCGTCGCCGCGGCCGGCGCAAATACGCTGGTGCTCGTGCCGTCTGCGCCGGACAAGGCCGATGCGCCCACCGCGCGCGTGCCGCTCAAAAAGGGGGCGATACAGGCGGGCGCGATTGCATGGGAGTGCTTCGCCGCCGGCAAGGACGCGTCGTCGCTGCCGGCGCCGGGCGCGGGGCCGTTGCCGGCCGCCGCCGCGACGCTGCCCGCGAAATATGCACCGGCGGAGTGCCGCGCATAAGGCTGGGCAGAGGGAGGGCGGCCGCGCATGCGGCCTGCCGCCCGCCGATTCGGCCGGCGGGGGCTGCGGCCCCGCGTCGGCTCGCGGAGCGACAGCCCCGCACAGAGCAGGGAAAGTTTTGTATAGTGCGCCGGTTGCTGACATCCGGTTCGCTCATGCCTTCTACTTTTTCCCGTTCGTTGTCGCTCGTTGCGCTGGCTGTCGCCCTGATCGTGCCGTACGCGATCACGAATCACACGTATCCGATCCCGACCTTCTATTCCGAGTTTTCCGCACTGGTGCTGTATCTGCTGGTGGGCGTATCCGTCGTGCTGCTTGCGCGCACCGGCCGCCCGCCCCAGCCGTTTGCCGCGCCGGCTGCGTTCGTCGCGCCGCTCGGCTTCGCGGCGGTGTTGATCGCGCAGGTCGCGCTGATCCCGCTCAAGGTGCCGTCGATGAACTGGCTGGCGGTCGGTTATCTCGCGGCCGCGCTGGTTGCCATGCAGGCCGGCTACGCGCTGGCGCGCGACGGCATGGCGGAAACCGTGTCGCGGATGATGGCCGGTGCGCTGCTCGTCGGCGGCGTGTTCGCCGTCGGTACCCAGATCGTGCAGTTGTTCCACCTCGAGTCGGCCGTGTCGCCGTTCGTCGTGGTGTACAACATCGCGGTCGACCGCCGTCCATACGGCAACATGGCGCAGGCGAATCACCTGGCCAGCTACATCGCCTTTGCGCTCGCGGGCGCGCTGTATCTGGTGCAGACTCGCCGGCTCGCGGTGTGGGCGTGGCTCGCGCTGTCGCTCGTGCTGTCGGTCGGTCTCGCGCTGACGGTGTCGCGCGGGCCGTGGCTGCAGGTCGCGGTGATGGTCGTCGCGGGCTTCTGGATGGCGTGGGTCGAATCGCGCCGCACGCCGGGCAATGCGCGTGCGTGGCTGATACCTGTCGTGCTCGCCGTCGCGTTCGTCGCGGTGAACGTCGCGGTGCGCTGGGCCAACGTGCACTACCACCTGAATCTCGCGGAGTCGGCCGCCGACCGGATGCGCGATGCCGGGCAGATCGCGCCGCGCCTCGCGTTGTGGAAGTACGGGCTCGCGATGTTCCGCGAGCATCCGCTGCTCGGCGTCGGTTGGGGCGAATTCCCGTCGCACCAGTTTGCGCTCGTGCGCACGCTCGGCGGCGTCGAGATCGCGAACAATTCGCACGACATCTTCATCGACCTGCTCGCGAAGTCCGGTCTCGTCGGGCTCGGCGTGCTCGCCGTCGCGCTCGTCACGTGGTTCGTGCGCGCGGTGCGGGGGCCGCAGTCGAGCATGCGCGTGTTCGGCTTCGCGCTGATCGGCATCCTGCTGATGCATGCGCTCGTCGAATATCCGCAGCAATACATGTTCTTCCTGCTGCCGGCGATGTTCGTGATCGGGCTGCTCGAGGTGAAGCCGCTGCGCATCCTGCCGGGGCGTGCGGCATTCGGGCTGTTCGCGGTGCTGTCGTTCGGCGGCGTGCTGGCGGCGGTGCCGGTGCTGCGCGACTACCAGCGCGCGGAAGTGCTCTATTACGGCAGCAGCCCGGCCGCGCAGTACCGCGATGCGCCGTCGCTGCTGTTCGGCGCGTGGGGCGATTACGGTGCGGCGACGCTGCTCCCGATTTCGCCGGACGATTTGCCGGCCAAGCTCGCCGCGCACGAGCGCGCGATCGCGCTGCTGCCGGGCGAGACGGTGCTGCGCCGCTACGCGGTACTGCAGGCGCTGGCCGGCCGCGAAGCCGACGCCCTCGATACCGTCGCGCGCCTGCATGTGTTTGCGAAGGAATTGAAGGACTGGCCGCAGCAACTGGCCTCGTTGTACAAGCTGTGCGACCAGGAGCCGGCGCTGAAGGCGTTCAGGGCGGCCGTCGTCGCGAAGTACGGGGAAGCGCCGGCCGACGAGGGCGACGATTCGGACGACGACGATTCGGATTGACGCACGTCGTGCACGTCGCACACGCCGGAACGGGGAATGCCGGCGTCTGTTGCGTCGCGCCGAAGGCGGCTGACGTCGGCGCAACACGACGCGGCGCGTAGCGTGTCGCTCCGGTCGGCCATCGATTACGTCGCGGATCGCGCGGATTCCGGTCGAATGGGCGGCGATTCGCGTCAACCATTGTCAAATCGCCGCCGCTGGCCGGGCGGCGCGTGCACAATGCGCGAAAGCGCTGGCGTGCGCGCCGGCGCGGGGCGTAGCCGGTGCGAACACGGAAAACTTCCCGGCTATCCGGGCATTTCGCCGGGCAGGATCGCGGTCGAGCGTCGCTCGGCCGTGCGGCCGTAACGGGGCGCCGGTCCGATGGCCGCGGCGCAGCGAGACATACGCGATGCGGGCGGGGAAGGCTTCCGTCGCGCGGCGCGTGTGCCCAGACAGTGCTGAAGAACGATATTCGACCAT
This sequence comes from Burkholderia sp. NRF60-BP8, assembly GCF_001522585.2. Lineage (NCBI taxonomy): Bacteria > Pseudomonadati > Pseudomonadota > Betaproteobacteria > Burkholderiales > Burkholderiaceae > Burkholderia > Burkholderia sp. NRF60-BP8. The sequence continues at coordinate 2,851,533 of NZ_CP013373.1, read as the reverse complement.
GGCCATTCGCTCGACCTACCTGATCCTGCCCGCCGTCGCGATGCTGTTTTCCGGCTGCGCGATGCTGTCGTCGTCGCAGGAAAGCAAGCTGACCTGCCACATTCCGCGTGCCGTCTATCCGGATACCGCGAAGCCGCTCACGCGTCCGGCGACCGTGCTGGTGCGTGCGTTGATGACGACGACCGGCGAAGCGCAGAACGTCACCGTGACGACGAGCAGCCGCAATGCGGCGGCCGATCGCGCGGCCGTCGAAGCGATGACGCACGCCACGTGCGTGCAGACTGGCGCGACCGCGAACCCTTTCTTGCTGACCCAGCCGTTCGTGTTCGAACCGCAGCGCGGGCAGTGACGCCGGGAGCGGGCGCCGCGCCGTGGCGCGCGGTCCAGATTCAGTTCCGGGGTATCGGGTTCGTGCCGCGACAGTCCGGCGTGGCGCCGAATGACGCGAAGCCGTCGCGCGTCCGTCGATCAACGCATCGTGACGGTGTTTTCCCGCGCTTGCCCGTCAGGGCCGGTTCACATGGGAACGGATAGCTGCCGGCACGGTGGCGCACCGGGGCACGCATACGGCAGCGGCGCAACGCATTTCACCGAATCGCTCCCCATCGGCGACGTGGTTTCCTGATGGTCTGTCGTTCGACCGGGAAATCACGACAACCATCGATTCCCCACGAGCTGCGCGCGAGTGCGTCGCGGCGTGCGCTCAGCCGGCGACGTCTTCCGCCTTCCAGTCCCCCGACTTCCCGCCGCGCTTTTCCCGCACGCTCACGTCCGTGATCACCATCCCGCGATCGACCGCCTTGCACATGTCGTAGACGGTCAGCAGTCCGACCTGGACGGCCGTCAGCGCTTCCATCTCGACGCCGGTCCGGCCGAACGTCTCCACCTGCGCGACGCAATGCACGCCCGGCAGCGCGTCGTCGAGTTCGAAGTCGACGGCCACGCGCGTCAGCGCGAGCGGGTGGCACAGCGGAATGAGATCGGCCGTGCGCTTCGCGCCCTGGATCGCCGCGATGCGCGCGACGCCGAGCACGTCGCCTTTCTTGGCCTTGCCGTCGCGAATCAGCGCGAACGTGGCCGGCAGCATCCGGATCGTGCCGCGCGCGATCGCGATGCGTTGCGTTTCCTGCTTGCCGCCGACGTCGACCATGTGGGCGTGGCCGGCGGCATCGAAATGGGTGAGTCCTGACATGGCTTCCTCTAGTGGAACGGCGTGCGCGCGCACGTGCCTCGATCCTGCTTCGCGATCGGCTGGCCACCGGGTTCCACACCGGCGCGACGAACCGATCCAATCTCTCAACGGGCGCCTATCATAGCAGCGGCGTTCGCGTTGCCGCAGGCGCAGATGCCGCACGCGCGGCACGGGACAGTCGTCGCGGCGCCGGTACAATGACCCGAATATTCAGACCAAACGCCGCGCTGCGCGCCGGGTGCGCGGGACGGCGTCGTTTTCATCCTGCCATGCGTGTCAAACAGTTGCTTGCCGTGTCGCTGTCGGCGGCGCTCGCGCTGCCGCCGGGCGGCCATGCACAGAGCGCATCCGCGCCGCCGCTCGAGCCGGCGGGCGGCGGCGCGGCGTCGATTTCCACCGTGCCGTCCGGCATCGCGACCGGCGTGTTCGGCACGTACGGCGGCGCGGAGAGCCGGTTTGCGGACGCGGGCGGTGCGTCGGCGCCGGTCGCGAGCCTGCGCGCGCCGCTGCGTGCGCTCGAGCTGCCCGATCTCGGCGACGGCTCCGGCGGTTCGCTGACGCCGCGAGCCGAGCGCCGGCTCGGCGAGCGCGTGATGCGCGAAGTGCGGCGCGATCCAGACTATCTCGACGACTGGCTCGTGCGCGACTACCTGAATGCGATGGCGGCGCGGCTCGCGGCCGCGGCGACGGCGCGCTACATCGGCGGCTACACGCCGGACTTCGACCTGTTCCCGGTGCGCGATCCGCAGATCAATGCGTTCTCGATGCCGGGCGGCTTCATCGGGATCAACAGCGGGCTGGTGGTGACGACGCAGACGGAGTCGGAGCTCGCATCGGTGGTCGGCCACGAGATGGGCCACGTGCTGCAGCGGCACATCGCACGGATGATCGGCGCGAGCGAGAAGACCGGCTATACGGCGCTCGCGACGATGCTGCTCGGCGTGCTGGCCGGCGTACTCGCGCGCAGCGGCGATCTCGGCAGCGCGATCGCGATGGGCGGGCAGGCGTATGCGGTCGACAACCAGTTGCGCTTCTCGCGGTCGGCCGAGCGCGAGGCCGACCGCGTCGGCTTCCAGTTGCTCGCGGGGGCCGGCTACGACCCGTACGGGATGCCGGGCTTCTTCGAGCGGCTCGATCGTGCGTCGATGGGCGATGCGGGCGTGCCGGCCTATGCGCGCACGCACCCGCTGACCGGCGAGCGGATTGCCGACATGGAGGACCGTGCGCGGCGCGCGCCGTACCGGCAGCCGCGCCAGTCGGCCGAATACGGGTTCGTGCGCGCGCGGCTGCGCGTCCTGCAGAACCGGGCGCCGACCGACATCTCGGCCGAGGCGCGCCGGATGCAGCTCGAGATCGACGATCGCACGGCGCCGAACGTCGCGGCGAACTGGTACGGCATCGCGCTCGCGAACACGCTGCTCGGCCAGTACGACGCGGCGGACAAGGCGCTCGCGTCGGCGCGCAGCGCGTTCGATGCGCGCGAGCGGCGCGACGACGATCCGGCGAGCAGTTCGCCGAGCCTCGACGTGCTGGCCGCCGACATCGCCCGCCGCGCGGGCCGAACCGACGACGCGGTACGGCTCTCGGCGCTCGCGCAGCGGCGCTGGCCGGCGTCGCACGCGGCGATCGTCGCGCACCTGCAGGCGCTGATCGCCGCCCGCCGCTTCGCCGAAGCGCAGACGCTCGCACGGGCGCAGGCCAAGGCCGACCCCGAACAGCCGGACTGGTGGGATTACCTCGCGAAGGCGAGCGACGGCAAGGGCGACGTGCTCGCGCGGCGCCGGGCGCTGGCGGAGAAACTGGCGCTCGACGGCGCGTGGCCGTCGGCGATCCGGCAACTGAAGGAAGCGCGCGACGCGAAGGACGTATCGTTCTACGAGCAGTCGATCATCGGCGCGCGGCTGCTGGAATTCGAGGCGCGCTACAAGGAAGAGCGCGACGACGAGAAGAACGGGCGCGGATAGCGGCCCGTCGGGCGGGCAGGCGTGACACGAGTGACACGCGGGCTACGGCGATCGCACGTCAGCGGCCGTCGTTCGACGCATCGCGCGCCCGCTGCGCAGGACTCGCGACGAATCCGAACGTCGCCGGCACGTCGGCGCGAGCGAGCTGGCCGAGCGTCAGCGTGCGCCCGTCGCGCCAGCGCAGCACGGGCGGTGTCGCGTCGAAGTCCGCATGATCGGCAAACAAGCCGAGGTCGTGATCGTGCAGCGCCGCGATGCGTGCGGGAGGGCCGGCATCGCGAAACAGCACGCCGCCGCCGTCGTCGAGCCAGACCGCGTCCGGTTCGAACGGGGCGCCCGTCTGGTCGGTGAGCGCAAGCTGCCCGTCGCGTTCGGCGAGCCGCACGACCCACGGCGTATACGCGAGCTCGACGTACACGCGCTGCGGCCCGTTCTGGAAGAACCACTGGCCGTGCTCGTCGCACGCGTAGTTGCGGCCGATGAACGCGTTCAGTGCCGCATGCCGGATCGGCGAGCCGAGCTCGCCGGCCGCCTGCGCCGCGTCGTCGCGCAGCCGCCAGGCGCCGCGCCGGTCGAGCAGCAGCCAGCCGGTGCAATCCGGCACGTTCGGCCATTTGGCGAGCGCCTGCCTGACGATGTCATCCATGGTCGACGAATTTCGAGCAATAGCCGAACACCCGCGCCGACAGCCAGTCGAGGCGGCCGGGGAACGGCCCGGTCATGAAGCCCGCGTGACCGCCGTGCGCGGGCTGGTCGAGCTCGACGGCCGGCGACACGTCGGCGGGGCCCGGCAGCGCCGATTCGGGCAGGAACGGATCGTTGCGGGCGTTGAGGATCAGCGTCGGCACGTCGATCGCGGGCAGCAGCGGCCGGGTGGTCGCCTTCGTCCAGTAGTCGTCCGCGTTCGCGAAACCGTGCAGCGGCGCGGTCACGACCTCGTCGAAGTCGCGCATCGTCACGGCCTGCAGCATCGCTTCGCGGTCGAACAGCCCCGGATACTGGTCGAGCTTGGCGAGCGCCTTGCGCTTGAGCGTCTTCAGGAAGCTGCGCGTATAGACCATCGCGAACCCCTGCGACAGCGCGCGACCACCGGCGTGCACGTCGATCGGCGTGGAGATCGCGGCGGCGGCATGCACGATCGACGTGTCGCTGCGGTGCTCGCCGAGCCAGCGCAGCAGCACGTTGCCGCCGAGCGACACGCCGGCCGCGACCAGCGGCCCGCGATGCTGCGCGGCGAGCCGGCGCAGGATCCAGTCGACCTCGGCGCTGTCGGCGAGATGGTAGAAGCGCGGCTGGCGGTTGATCTCGCCGCTGCAACTGCGGAAGTGCGGGACGACCGCGTGCCACCCCTTCGCGCGCGCGGCCGCCATCATCGCGAGCGCGTAGTGCGAGCCGGAGCTGCCTTCGAGGCCGTGGAACAGCACGAACAGCGGCGCGTCGGGCGCCGGCGCCGCGCTGTCGAGATGCGCGACCCAGTCGAGATCGATGAAGTCGTGGTCGGGGGTTTCCCATCGCTCTCGCCGGTAAGCGACAACCGGACGCCGCGCGAACAGCGCGGGCACGATGGTTTGCACATGGCTGTTGGGCAGCCAGCGCGGCGCGCGATAGCGCAATGAATCGTCGTCGGGGGCCGGGGCCCCGGTCAGCGGCGAGGTGGGCGGAGAAGCCGTACTCATGATCGCCCCGCTAATGCGTTGCTTCGTTCTTCGTCAGTGCAGCGGACCCTGCCCGTGACGGATCTTCGCGGCGAATTGTCCGGCCGCTTGTTCAGGAATCGGGCTCGCGTGGATGTGCGCGATACGCCACTCGCCGCGTTCGTGAATCATCACGTACGTCGCGAAAACCATGTCGGGTTCGGCCGTCAGGTCGGCCTGCTGATGCGCTTCGGCGATCGTGTAGACGACCGTGCCGAGGCTGTCGTACACGCGGATGTCGAGCGGCTCGATCGTGACCGGGCGCGTCGCGAGCCGGTTGGCGAGCCCGCCGCGGATCTGGTCGAGGCCGTGCAGATGCTCGCCGTCCGCCCATACGCAGCTGGCGAAATCCTCGTCGATCCACAACGCCAGCAGCGCGTCGAGATTGGCATCCGCGACGGCCTGGTAGTAGGCGTTCAGCGTATCGGCAGCGGCTTCGAAAAGGCGGGCAAAACGTGGCATCGGGGTTGTCTCTCGCGCGCATCGCGCGCCGTATTCAGCATGGCGGCCCGGATCGAGCCGCCGCGCACCGGTGAATCGGATTGCCCGGCGCGCCGTGCGACGCCGCCGGTCAGGGTCAGCGCTGCCCGACGAGCATGCCGCGCAAATCGCCGAATACCTGCTCGGGACCGAGTTCGCGCAGGCACTGGAGGTGGCCGAGCGGGCACTCGCGTTCGAAGCAGGGACTGCATTCGAGATGCAGCCATTGTACCTTCGCCAGGTCCGACAGCGGAGGGGTGTGGCGCGGATCGGTCGATCCGTACAACGCGACGAGCGGCCGGCGCAGCGCGGCGGCGACGTGCATCAGCCCCGAATCGTTGGTGACGACGGCGTTCGCGCGCGCGATCAGCGCGCACGCCTCGGACAGCGACGTCTGCCCGCACAGGTTGCGCACGTTCGGCGCGTGGTCGGCGATCGCCTGCGCGGCCGCGGCATCCTTCTGCGAGCCGAGCGCGACGATCTGCGTATACGGGAACGACTGGTGGACGATGGTCGCGAGCGACGCGAAATGCTCGGGCGGCCAGCGCTTGGCCGGACCGTACTCGGCGCCGGGGCAGAACACGACGAGCGGCTTGCGCGTATCGAGATTGAAGCGTGCGGACACGCGCGCCGTCTCGTTCAGGTCGGCGTCCAGGCGCGGCGCGGGCAGCGTCTTCATCGACTCGGGCAGCTTCGCCCCCGGTGCGTAGGCGAGCGCCGCGTAGTGGGTCGTCATCGGCGGCCGCTCGCCCGACTTGGCTGGATTCGCGTGCCGCACGTTCAGCAGCCCGTAGCGATGCTCGCCCGTATAGCCGATCCGCAGCGGGATGTTCGCGAGCCACGGGATCACCGCGGACTTCAGCGAATTCGGCAGCACGTACGCCGCGTCGTAGCCGACGTCGCGCAGGTCGCTCGCGAGCTGCCAGCGGCGCAGCAGCTGCAGCTTGCCGTGCGCGAGATCGGTCGCGTAGACATCGTGGATCTCGGGCATCCGCTCGAGCACGGGCGCGACCCACGAGGGTGCGACGGCATCGATCGCGATGCGGGGATGGAGCTTTCTCAGCAGCGCAAAAAGCGGCTGCGCCATCAATGCGTCACCGATCCAGTTCGGTGCGATAACCAGCGCTCGACGCATCAGGTCGACTTCCGATGTCGTAATGAAGCACGGCGCACGGGCGCCGCGTTCGGGTTGCCAGAATGGGGAAGGGCGGCGCGCCGGACCTCCGGCTGCGCCGCCTTGCGGATCGAAGGCCCTCGGGCCCGGCCGGCGGGGCTCAGTGGCCCTTGACGACCTCGCCGTCGCGCAGCTTGTAGCGCGTGCCGCAGTACGGGCAGCGCGCCTCGCCGTGCGACACGTCGATGAACACGCGCGGGTGCGCATTCCAGCGCGTCATGGCCGGGTTCGGGCAGTAGGCGGGAAGATCCTTGGCCGTCAGCTCGACCAGCGGCATTTCCTTGATTTCACTCATGAGACTTTCTCTTATCACTCTTGTGTGGGGCGGTCGGTCGCGCAGCGCGCTCAGACCTTCGTCAGCCAGTGCGCGTACTTCGCGTTCTTGCCCGACACGATATCGAAAAACGCCGACTGGAGCTTTTCCGTGACGGGGCCGCGCGCGCCGCTGCCGATCGTGCGGTTGTCGAGCTCGCGGATCGGCGTGACTTCGGCGGCCGTGCCGGTGAAGAACGCTTCGTCGGCCGTGTAGACCTCGTCGCGCGTGATGCGCTTCTCGATCACGTCGATGCCGGCGTCCTTCGCGAGCGTGATGACCGTGTCGCGCGTGATGCCGTCGAGGCACGACGACAGGTCGGGCGTGTACAGCTTGCCGTTGTTCACGAGGAAGAAGTTCTCGCCCGAGCCTTCGGACACGTAGCCGTCGACGTCGAGCAGCAGCGCTTCGTCGTAGCCGTCGGCCGTCGCTTCCTGGTTCGCGAGAATCGAGTTCACGTACCAGCCCGACGCCTTCGCGCGCACCATCGACACGTTCACGTGGTGGCGCGTGAACGACGACGTCTTCACGCGGATGCCCTTCGCGAGGCCTTCTTCGCCGAGGTACGCGCCCCACGGCCACGCGGCGATCGCGACGTGGATCGTGTTGCCCTTCGCGGCCACGCCGAGCTTTTCCGAGCCGACCCAGATGATCGGGCGCAGGTAGCACGACTCGAGCTTGTTCTCGCGCACGACCGCGAGTTGCGCGGCTTCGAGCGTTTCGCGGTCGAACGGCACGTCCATCTGGAAGATCTTCGCCGAATTCAGCAGACGCTTGGTGTGCTCGCGCAGGCGGAAGATCGCGGTGCTGCCGTCGGCCGCCTTGTACGCGCGTACGCCCTCGAAGACGCCCATGCCGTAGTGCAGCGTGTGGGTCAGGACGTGGATCTTGGCGTCGCGCCAGTCGATCAGCTTGCCGTCCATCCAGATCTTGCCGTCGCGGTCGGCCATTGACATAGGATTCTCCTGGAAGCGGTGGGGTGCTGCGGGTTGTATGCAGCGTTGAGCCGGAAAGACGCTTATTTTAGCGTCATTTGGCGGCGATCCGGTCGGTCGGCACAGGGTCGGGGCTATAATCGGCCGGTACCGATTCCAATAACGACGGGCCTTGCCGGCGGGAGACGCCGGCGCCCGGACGAACCGCCCGCTGCGGCCCGCCTTTCCCATGCTCGCTCGATTGTCCGCCACCGACCGCTTCGCGCTGATCCAGGGCGCGCGCGACTATTCCCCGACACTGATGGCGATCCTGTCCTGGGGGCTCGTCACCGGCATCGCGATGAGCAAGTCCGTGATGACGCTCGGGCAGGCGAGCGCGATGTCGCTGTTCGTCTACGCGGGCTCGTCGCAGCTCGCAGTGCTGCCGCTCCTCGCGGCGAAGCTGCCGATCTGGACCGTGCTGCTTACGGCCGCGATGGTCAACCTGCGCTTCGTGATCTTCAGCGCCGGGCTGGCGCCCCATTTTTCCTACCTGCCGCTGTGGCGGCGCGTCGCGATCGGCTATTTCAACGGCGACGTGATCTACCTGCTGTTCCAGAAACAGGGCTTCGCGTACGGCCGCGTGCCGGGCAAGGAGGCGTATTTCTGGGGGATGGCGCTCGCGAGCTGGGCGTCGTGGCAGGTGTCGTCGCTCGCCGGCATCCTGCTCGCGAGCATCTTTCCCGCGAGCTGGGGGCTGGAGCTGGCCGGCACGCTCGCGCTGATCCCGATCATGGTGTCGGCGGTCGCGAACCGTTCGACGCTCGCGGCCGTCGCGGTCGCCGGGATCGTGTCGCTGATCGCGTTCGACCTGCCGTACCGGCTCGCGCTGCCGCTGGCGGTGTTCGCCGCGCTCGCGGCCGGCTGCGCGGCCGATTTCTTCGTCGAGCGCGCCGACTGGCGGCGCATCCGTACCGAAACCGTGCACGAAAAGGACATTGAATGAGCGCGACCGAGATCTGGATCGTCATCGTCGGAATGACGATCGTCACGGCCGTCACGCGCGCGCTGTTCCTGATCGGCGGCGAGCGCACCGTGCTGCCCGAACGCGCGCAGCGCGCGCTGCGCTACGCGCCGGCCGCCGCGCTGGTCGCCGTCGTGCTGCCCGACGTGCTCGAAACGCCGGCGGGGCTGTCGTTCGGGCTGTCCAATCATCCGCTCTACGCGGCGCTCGCCGGCCTCGGCTGGTTTTTGTGGCGGCGCAGCATGCTCGGCACGATCGTCGTCGGCATGCTCGTGTTCACCGCGCTGCGCCTGATCTTCTGACGATGCGCCGCGCGGGCCGGCCGCGTGCCGGCTGGGCGGGGTCGTGCGTTGCTGCGATGCAGCATCGTGTCGACGGCCGCACGCGATCCCAAATAGGCGGAATTCGCCGCCGCACGGGTCAGTCTGCCGGATGGATCGGCTAGAATGCCCGTTCGAGATTTTTTACCCGTGCGCGTCATGCGAACCGCCAGCCACGGCCGCATCCGGCGCCCTTTCGCGGCAGCCCGCGCACGTCCAGCGTGAACCCCCTTTCCCCATCCACTACTTCAATCTGTTCAACATGAGCCAAGTCAAGCGTCTCACCGACCTGATCGCCGCCGGCCAGCTCGCCGGCAAGCGGGTGTTCATCCGTGCCGACCTGAACGTCCCGCAGGACGATCACGGCAACATCACCGAGGACACGCGCGTGCGCGCGTCCGTGCCGGCCATCCGGGCCGCGCTCGACGCCGGCGCGGCCGTGATGGTCACGTCGCACCTCGGCCGTCCGACCGAAGGCGAATTCAAGCCGGAAGACTCGCTCGCGCCGGTCGCGAAGCGTCTGGGCGAACTGCTCGGCCGCGACGTGCCGCTCGTGTCGAACTGGGTCGAGAACGGCGTGAACGTCGCGCCGGGCCAGGTCGTGCTGCTCGAGAACTGCCGCGTGAACAAGGGCGAGAAGAAGAATTCGGACGAGCTCGCGCAGAAGATGGCGAAGCTCTGCGACGTGTACGTGAACGACGCGTTCGGCACCGCGCACCGCGCGGAAGCGACCACGCACGGGATCGCGAAGTACGCGCCCGTCGCGTGCGCGGGCCCGCTGCTGGCGGCCGAACTCGACGCGCTCGGCAAGGCGCTCGGCAACCCGGCGCGCCCGCTGGTCGCGATCGTCGCCGGTTCCAAGGTGTCGACCAAGCTGACCATCCTGAAGTCGCTGGCCGGCAAGGTCGACCAGTTGATCGTCGGCGGCGGCATCGCGAACACGTTCATGCTCGCGGCCGGCCTGTCGATCGGCAAGTCGCTCGCGGAAGCCGATCTCGTCGCCGAGGCGAAGGCGATCATCGACGAAGCGCGCGAGCGCGGCGCGTCGGTGCCGATCCCCACCGACGTCGTCACCGCGAAGGAATTCTCGCCGACGGCCGCGGCCACGGTGAAGCAGGTCGCCGACATCGAAGCGGACGACATGATCCTCGACATCGGCCCCGATACGGCCAAGGCGCTCGCCAGCCAGCTCGAGAAGGCCGGCACGATCGTCTGGAACGGCCCGGTCGGCGTGTTCGAGTTCGATCAGTTCGGCAACGGCACGAAGACGCTCGCCGAAGCGATCGCCAAATCGTCCGCGTTCTCGATCGCGGGCGGCGGCGACACGCTCGCGGCCATCGCGAAGTACGGCATCCACGACCAGGTCAGCTACATCTCGACGGGCGGCGGCGCCTTCCTCGAGTTCCTCGAGGGGAAGAAGCTGCCGGCAGTGGAAGTGCTCGAAACGCGGGCGGCCTGAGCGTGGCGACGCGCGCAGGGGCGACGAAGGCCGCGCGCTCCGCGAAAGCGGAGCAGCCGGCCGGCGCGGGCAAGCGCAAACGCGCGCCCGCGCGGGCGAACACCGCCCCGCGCGCACCGGCGGCCGCCGGCGACGCGGCCGTGCAGCACCACGAGATTCAGAACAAAGCGATGCCGGGCGCAAGCACCGGCACGCTCCCCGGAGCGGCCGCCGCTGGGCCTGCCGCTTCCGGCTCTCGCAGCGTTTCACCCAGCGCATCCACCTTGATCCAGATGAGGAGTTTCATGCAGCGCGCCACCAAGATAGTCGCCACGATCGGCCCGGCCTCCAGTTCGCCGGAGACTCTGCTGCAGATGATGCAGGCGGGCCTCGACGTCGTGCGGCTCAATTTTTCGCACGGCACGGCCGACGATCACCGCCAGCGCGCCGAAATGGTGCGCGAGGCCGCCCGCAAGGTCGGCCGCGAGATCGCGATCATGGCCGACCTCCAGGGCCCGAAGATCCGCGTCGGCAAGTTCGAGAACGGCAAGACCACGCTCGTGCCGGGGCAGCCGTTCATCCTCGATGCGGGCTGCGAACTCGGCAACGACGAGCGCGTCGGCCTCGACTACAAGGAACTGCCGCGCGATCTGAAGCCGGGCGACCTGCTGCTGCTGAACGACGGGCTGATCGTGCTGACCGTCGAGCGCGTGCTCGGCGACGAGATTCACACGACCGTCAAGGTGGGCGGCGAGCTGTCGAACAACAAGGGGATCAACCGCCAGGGCGGCGGCCTGTCGGCTCCGGCGCTGACCGCGAAGGACATGGAGGACATCCGCACCGCGATGTCGCTCGGCGCGGACCTGGTGGCCGTGTCGTTCCCGAAGAACGCCACCGACATGGAAATGGCGCGCCAGCTCGCGAACATCGCGGGTGCGCCGTACGGCATCAAGCCGAAGATGATCGCGAAGATCGAGCGCGCGGAAGCGATTCCGGCGCTGCAGAGCATCCTCGACGCATCCGACGGCATCATGGTCGCGCGCGGCGACCTCGCGGTGGAAGTGGGCAACGCGGCCGTGCCGGCGTTGCAGAAGCGGATGATCCGGATGGCGCGCGAGTCGAACAAGCTCGTGATCACCGCGACGCAGATGATGGAATCGATGATCTACGCACCGGTGCCGACCCGCGCGGAAGTGTCGGACGTCGCGAACGCGGTGCTCGACGGCACCGACGCGGTGATGCTGTCGGCCGAGACGGCCGCCGGCAAGTACCCGGTCGTCACGATCGAGACGATGGCGGCCGTATGCGTCGAGGCGGAAAAGTCGGAGCACGTCGAGCTGGACAAGGATTTCCTCGACCGCACGTTCACGCGGATCGACCAGTCGATCGCGATGGGCGCGCTGTTCACCGCGTATCACCTCGGCGCGAAGGCGATCGTCGCGCTGACCGAATCGGGCGCGACCGCGCTGTGGATGTCGCGCCACTACACGCACGTGCCGATCTTCGCGCTGACGCCGCGCGTCGGCAGCGAGCGCACGATGGCGCTGTACCGCAACGTGACGCCGCTGCACGTCGACTTCAACAGCGACCGCGATTCGGCGCTGCAGGCGGCGCTCGAGATCGTCGTCAAGCAGGGTTACGTGCAGCACGGCGACATGGTCGTGCTGACCGTCGGCGAGCCGATGGGGCAGGCGGGCGGCACCAACACGCTGAAGATCGTGCGGGTCGGCGAGCATTATTGAGCGTCGGCCGAGCCGCATCGAGCCGGCTCGCGGCCTGCGGCCCGGATCGGTCGGAATCGATCCGGCACCGTTTTTTGCGCGAAAGCCGCGCGGGGTCCGAAGCCCCGCGCGGCTTTTTTTCTCCTTTTTGGCCGGATTGTGCCGTGCGAACGTAACAAATTGCGAGCGGGCGCTACCGGGCGGTCGGAATCGGAGGCGCTTCGCGATAAAATGCGGCTATTCGACGCTCAGCCGCGCCGTGCCGCCCCGGTCTGGACCGGGAGCGAGCGCCGCGCCGGCGTCAGGGCGCACCGGTTTTCATTCCAAGGAGTTCCACAATGCCTCTCGTATCAATGCGTCAATTGCTGGACCACGCGGCAGAGCACGGTTACGGCCTGCCGGCCTTCAACGTGAACAACCTGGAGCAGGTCCAGGCGATCATGGCGGCGGCGGATCAGGTCGGCGCGCCCGTGATCATGCAGGCATCGGCCGGCGCGCGTAAGTATGCGGGCGAGCCGTTCCTGCGCCACCTGATCGAAGCGGCGGTCGAATCGTATCCGCACATTCCGGTCGTGATGCACCAGGATCACGGCCAGTCGCCGGCGGTCTGCACGGCCGCGATCCGCAGCGGCTTCACCAGCGTGATGATGGACGGTTCGCTCGAAGCCGACGGCAAGACGGTCGCGTCGTACGAGTACAACGTCGACGTGTCGCGCAAGGTCGTCGAGATGGCGCACTCGATCGGCGTGACGGTCGAAGCCGAGCTCGGCGTGCTGGGCTCGCTCGAGACGATGAAGGGCGACAAGGAAGACGGCCACGGCGCGGAAGGCACGATGACCCGCGAGCAGCTGCTGACCGATCCGGAGCAAGCCGCCGACTTCGTGAAGCTCACGCAGTGCGATGCGCTCGCGATCGCGATCGGCACGTCGCACGGCGCGTACAAGTTCTCGAAGAAGCCGACGGGCGACATCCTGTCGATCCAGCGCATCAAGGAAATCCACGCGCGCATCCCGAACACGCACCTCGTGATGCACGGTTCGTCGTCGGTGCCGCAGGAACTGCTGGCCGAGATCCGCGAATTCGGCGGCGACATGAAGGAAACCTACGGCGTGCCGGTCGAGGAAATCCAGGAAGGCATCAAGCACGGCGTGCGCAAGATCAACATCGACACCGACTTGCGTCTCGCGATCACCGGCGCGATCCGCCGCTACCTGTTCGAGAATCCGGGCAAGTTCGATCCGCGCGACTACCTGAAGCCCGCGCGCGAAGCCGCGAAGAAGGTCTGCGTCGACCGTTACCTCGCGTTCGGCTGCGAAGGCCAGGCCGGCAAGATCAAGCCGGTGTCGCTCGACAAGATCGCCGAGCAGTACAAGTCGGGCGCGCTCGCACAGGTCGTGCGCTGAGACTGTAGTACGATTGCCCCGCCCGGTTCTGCCGCCGGGCATGGGCGGGCCGCCAGGCCGGCCGGATCCGGTCCGGCCCCGGCGGCCGTTCCGTCCGGCCGAACGAGGGCCGGCCGGCAGCCGTCCGGGCGCTGCGCCCGCCGGTTCGCCGACGCATTGCAAGACCGCCGTTCCCGCCTGCCGCGGGGAACGGCGTTTCCCTTTTTGTTTGGCTCCTTATCTGCGAAAAGACGATGTCTACCCTTTACGAATCCACGCTCCGCTCGCTGCCGCTCCTCGGTCGCGGCAAGGTTCGCGATAACTACGCGGTCGGCAACGACAAGCTCCTGATCGTCACGACCGATCGCCTGTCGGCCTTCGACGTGGTGATGGGCGAGCCGATTCCGAACAAGGGCCGCGTGCTGAACCAGATGGCGAACTTCTGGTTCGACAAGCTCGCGCACATCGTGCCGAATCACCTGACGGGCGACGCGCCGGAAGCGGTCGTCGCGGCTGACGAGGTCGAGCAGGTGAAGGGCCGCGGCGTGGTCGTCAAGCGTCTCGAGCCGATCATGATCGAAGCGGTCGTGCGCGGCTACCTGGCCGGCAGCGGCTGGAAGGAATACCAGGCGTCGGGCGCCGTGTGCGGCGTGCAGCTGCCGGAAGGCCTGCAGAACGCGCAGAAGCTGCCCGAGCCGATCTTCACGCCGGCCGCGAAGGCCGAGATGGGCGAGCACGACGAGAACATCACGTTCGAGGAAACCGAGCGCCGCATCGGCACCGAGCTGGCCGCGACGATCCGCGACATCTCGATTCGCCTGTACAAGGAAGCGGCCGATTACGCGGCGACGCGCGGCATCATCATCGCCGACACGAAGTTCGAATTCGGCCTCGACAACCACGGCAAGCTGTACCTGATGGACGAAGTGCTGACCGCCGATTCGTCGCGCTTCTGGCCCGCCGATCAGTACGAAGTCGGCACGAACCCGCCGTCGTTCGACAAGCAGTTCGTGCGCGACTGGCTCGAGGCGCAGCCGTGGGGCAAGACGGCGCCGGCGCCGGCTCTGCCGGCCGACGTCGTCGAGAAGACGGCCGCGAAGTACCAGGAAGCGCTCGAGCGCATCACGGGCCAGGCGCTCGCCTGACGGAGCTTTGCATGGGACCGGAGTCAGTGCTGAAGCACTCGCTCCGGTCGACAGGAACACACGAAATGAATGAAAAGCAAACTGCCCACACGCACAGCGCGCCGCTCGTCGGCGTGCTGATGGGTTCGAGTTCCGACTGGGACGTGATGAAGAACGCGGTTGCGATCCTGCAGGAATTCGGCGTGCCGTACGAAGCGAAGGTCGTGTCCGCGCACCGGATGCCCGACGAGATGTTCGACTATGCGGAGAAGGCGCGCGAGCGCGGGCTGCGCGCGATCATCGCGGGCGCCGGCGGCGCCGCGCACCTGCCCGGCATGCTGGCCGCGAAGACCACGGTGCCGGTGCTCGGCGTGCCGGTCGCGAGCAAGTACCTGAAGGGCGTCGATTCGCTGCACTCGATCGTGCAGATGCCGAAGGGCGTGCCCGTCGCGACGTTCGCGATCGGCGAGGCCGGCGCCGCGAACGCCGCGCTGTTCGCGGTGTCGATCCTGTCCGGCAACTCGGTCGACTACGCGAACCGGCTCGCGGCGTTCCGCGTGCGCCAGAACGAAGCCGCGCACGCGATGGTGCTGCCGCCGCTGGCATGACGGCATGGCGCGCGGCCGCACGATGCGGCCGGCGCCGGATTTTCCTACTGCGGCGGGCATTTCCGCGTTCCGCCGCGACCGACCACTGACATGACCGCAACTCCTGATTCCGTTTCCCCGATCCTGCCCGGCGCGTGGCTGGGCATGGTCGGCGGTGGCCAGCTCGGCCGCATGTTCTGCTTTGCCGCCCAGTCGATGGGCTATCGCGTCGCCGTGCTCGATCCCGATCCGGCGAGCCCCGCCGGCGCGGTCGCCGATCGCCATCTGCGCGCGGCGTACGACGACGAAGCCGCACTCGCCGAACTGGCGGACCTGTGCGAGGCCGTATCGACGGAATTCGAGAACGTGCCGGCCGCGAGCCTCGATTTCCTCGCGCGCACGACGTTCGTCGCGCCGGCCGGCCGCTGCGTCGCGGTCGCGCAGGACCGGATCGCGGAGAAGCGTTTCATCGAGGCGTCGGGCGTGCCGGTCGCGCCGCACGTCGTGATCGAATCGGCGGCGGCGCTCGCCGCGCTCGACGATGCCGCGCTCGACGCGGTGCTGCCGGGCATCCTGAAGACGGCCCGCCTCGGCTACGACGGCAAGGGCCAGGTGCGCGTCGCCACCGCGCAGGAAGCACGCGACGCGCATGCCGCGCTCGGCGGCGTGCCGTGCGTGCTGGAGAAGCGCCTGCCGCTGAAATACGAGGTGTCGGCGCTGATCGCGCGCGGCGCGGACGGCCGCTCGGCCGCCTTCCCGCTCGCGCAGAACGTGCATCACGACGGCATCCTCGCGCTGACGGTCGTGCCGGCGCCGGCGGCCGATGCCGCGCGCGTCGAAGAGGCGCAGCAGGCGGCCGTGCGGATCGCCGATACGCTCGGCTACGTCGGCGTGCTGTGCGTCGAGTTCTTCGTGCTGGAGGACGGCTCGTTCGTCGCGAACGAAATGGCGCCGCGCCCGCACAACTCCGGCCACTACACGGTCGATGCGTGCGCAACGAGCCAGTTCGAGCAGCAGGTGCGCGCGATGACGCGCATGCCGCTCGGCAACCCGCGCCAGCATTCGCCGGCCGCGATGCTGAACATCCTTGGCGACGTGTGGTTTCCCGACGGCGCGGCAGCCGATGCCGTCACGCCGCCGTGGGACGCGGTCGCCGCGATGCCGGCCGCGCACCTGCACCTGTACGGCAAGGAAGAAGCGCGCGTCGGCCGCAAGATGGGCCACGTGAACTTCACGGCCGAGACGCGCGACGAAGCCGTCGCTGCCGCCAACGCGTGCGCGCAACTGCTGCGCGTGCCGCTCGACTGAGGCGCGGGCCGATGTCCATCGATCTCCCGAAGCACGTGACGCCCGCGCAGATCGACGCGGCCGCCGCGTTGCTCGACGCGGGCCAGCTCGTCGCGTTTCCGACCGAAACCGTCTACGGGCTCGGCGGCGACGCGGCGAATCCCGAGGCCGTCGCGCGCATCTATGCGGCGAAAGGGCGGCCCGCGAACCATCCGGTGATCGTGCATCTGCCGCCCGGCGGCGATCCGGGCTACTGGGCCGACGATCTGCCGGCCGACGCGCACGCGCTGATCGATGCGTTCTGGCCGGGGCCGCTCACGCTGATTCTGAAGCGTCATGCGCGTATTCCGGATGCCGTGAGCGGCGGGCAGGATTCGGTCGGGCTGCGCTGTCCGTCGCATCCGGTCGCGCAGGCGTTGCTGGCCGCGTTTAGCGCGCGGCGCGGCGGCCACGGCGGCGTGGCCGCGCCGTCCGCGAACCGGTTCGGCCACGTGAGCCCGACGACCGCGCAACACGTGCGCGACGAATTCGGCGATACCGTGCACGTGCTCGACGGCGGCGCATCGGAAGTCGGCATCGAGTCGACGATCCTCGATCTGTCGCGCGGCTTCCCGGCGCTGCTGCGCCCGGGCCACGTGACGCCTCGGCAGATCGCCGACGTGCTCGGCCGCGCGCCGAAGCTGCCGGACGGCAGCGACGCGACCGCGCCGCGCGCGTCGGGCACGCTGAAAGCGCATTACGCGCCGCGCACGCCGCTCGCGCTGCTGCCGTTCGACGCACTCGAGCCGCTGCTCGCGGCCGCGCAAACCGACGGCGAGCGCGTCGCGCTCGTCGCCCGCGCGTCGCGGGCGGGGCGCTGGGCGCAGGCCGACGGCGTGCATTTCGTCGCGGCACCGGAAGACCCGCAGGCCTATGCACGCGACCTGTACGGGATGCTGCGGGCGCTCGATCGCGCGCAGGTCGCGCGCATCCTCGTCGAAAAGCTGCCCGAGACCGTCGAATGGATCGCGGTCAACGATCGCCTCGGCCGCGCGGCGGCGGCATTCGAAGCGCGCGACTGACGCGCGCAGGCGCCTGCCGAATGAAAAACGCCCGACCGGCGAACCGGTCGGGCGTTTTCGTTTGGGTGCGTGGCCGGCGGCTTACTTGCCGACGCCGGATTTCGCGATCTGCTGTTGGACGTATTGCGCGAACAGCGCGTGCAGGTGCGTCGTCGGGTGGACCGTGTCGGCGAACATGTAGGTCTGGTCCGCGTTCGCGACCGTGTACGTCTGCGGCGAGCAGAACAGCGACGAGCCGAACGCGGTCGCATTCGCGACGCCGTACTGCGTGGCGGCCTGCACCATCGCCTTCAGGTTGCACGCGGTGTCCGTATTCGACACGCTGAAGCCGTTCGCCTGGTAGTTGGCCGCGATGCCGTCCTGCCACGTGAACGAATCGACCACCACGTACTTCGTCGGGTCGACCTTCAGCGCGGCGAGCGTGCCGACGAGCGTCTTGTTGAACAGCCCCGACAGTTGCGTGAACGCGGCCTGCGTGCTCGCGCCGCCTTGCAGCGCGAGCGGCGTGCCGCCGATGTCCGGCACGTTCGCGACGAACACGTGCGTCGCGCCCGCCGCGACGATCTGCTGGACGATCCCGCCCAGCTGCTGCGCGGCCAGGCCGATCGCCTGCGCCGCCGCGAGTTGCGCGGCCGGCGTGTTGCCTTGCGCCTGCGCGACCTGGGCCTGGTAGAAGATGTCGTTCGCGCCGCCGTTGATCAGCACGATCTGGCCGGCGTTGAAGCTGCCGTGCTGCGTCAGGTACTGCTTGACCTGGTCGGCGATCGGCGTCGTCGTCGCCTGGGCGTAGTCGGGGTTCGGCACGCTGGCGTCCGCATGGCCGATGCCCGGCTGCAGCGTCACGCGCGAGCCGCCTTGCGCGTAGCCGAGGCCGCCCGTCGCCTGCAGCGGAATGCCGAAGCCGCCCTGGTTCGCGGGCTGCAGCGTGTCGCCGTAGTACTGGGCGACGTCCTGCGTCCAGACCTGGCCCGGGTTGGTCGTGAAGCGGCCGCCGCCGAAGCCGAGCTTGATCTGCGAGTAGGTGCCGACGTCGGACAGGCTGTCGCCGAACGACACGATCTGCATCTTCACGCCCGACGGCGGCGTGTTCGACGCGCTGCTGCCGTTGTTGTCGTCGCCGCCGCCGCATGCGGCGAGCAGCGCGAGCGCGGCGCCGGCGATCGCGACTTGCGCGGTGCGCAGCATGCGCCGGCGCGTGCGGGAAGGTGCGTGTTGTTGTGTCTGCATCGTTCGATCTCCTCGTAGATATGGCCCTGATGTGTTTCTCATCTGCCGCGTGCCTGCTCGGTTCCGGGCTGCGCGGCGGCCGTTGGCTGAAACGGTTTATCGGTCGCGCGCAACCGCTTGCGGCACGGTGCGCGGATCCGGGTTCGCGGCCTCGGCGACCTGCGCATGATAAGCGCTCGCCCATTCGGGCGGGCCGAAAATCGCGCGCAGCTTGTTGCGCCATCCGCCGACGCGCCACGCGTCGGACGCCATCGCCGCCCACTCGTGGAACGTCGCGACGAGCGGGTTGTTCGAGCCGAGCCGCTCGACGATTCCGTAACGCGGCGGATCGTCGGGCGTTTCCTCGACATAGCTGCCGAACAGGCGATCCCAGATCACGAGGACGCCTGCGTAATTGCGGTCGATGTAGCGCGCGTTGCGTGCATGGTGCGCGCGGTGGATCGACGGCGTGTTCAGCACGTATTCGAGCCAGCCGAGCTTGCCGATCGCCTGCGTGTGCACGAAGAACTGGAACGCGAGGTTGATCAGCACGATGCCGACGATCTGTTGCGGCGGAAAGCCGACGAACGCGAGCGGCAGCCAGAACAGCCACATGCCCGCGATCGGGTACATCAGGCTCTGGCGGAACGCGGTCGAGAAATTCATCCGTTCGGACGAGTGGTGCACGACGTGCGCGGCCCACAGCCAGCGCACGCGATGGCTCGCGCGATGAAACACGTAGTAGAGGAAGTCCTGCGCGACGAACAGCACCGCGAACGACAGCCAGCCGTCGTGCCACGTGTAGACGCGATAGTGGCGGTAGCAGTACGCATAGACGGGAATCACGAACAACCAGGCGATCTTGTCGGCGCCCTGGTGCATCAGCGCGAGCGCCGCGTTGCACAGCGTGTCGCGCCACGCATAGATGCGGTCCTGCGCGCGGGTGCGGGCGAAGTGCCAGGCCTCCCACGCGATGCAGAGCAGGAAGACGGGCGCCAGCGCGAGCAGAAGCAATTCGACGTCGAATCGCATGGGCGTGTCTCCTTCGTTCCCCTGCAAGCCATGAGGCCGGGCGTGTGGCCCGTTGTAGATATCGGTCAGGCCAACAGCCTACGCAATCGCCACGCGCTAGGCGAGGGGGCAGCGTAGAGGGTTCCCTCAGAGGATAGGGTTTCTACGGAACCCGTACTGCACGGGGCCGGGCGGTGCGGCCCCGTTTTGCGGGCGCGGCGCGCGCACGGGGCGTCGCGCGACGGTGGCGCGGGCGTTTCAAACCGCGCGGCGCGAGATTTTCGCGGGCGACGCGGTGCGTGGGGCGCGTAGGCCGCCCTGTCGCGACGGCCCGCTGCGCGCTGCATGCCGCACGTTGCACGCCGCACGTTGCACGCCGCACGGATCGTCAGTGCGCGCCCGCGTAGATCCACTCGAGCAGCGTGTCGTGCGCGGCGCGCGCGCCTTCCGCGTGATCGTTGTTGATGAAGCTGACGACGACGTAGCTCTGCCCGTCCGCCCCGGCGACGTAGCCGGCGATCGCGCGCACGTCGCGCAGCGTGCCGGTCTTGATGTGCGCGTTGCCGAGCACGCCCGCGTTGGTGAGGCGGTTCTTCATCGTGCCGTCGATGCCTGCGATCGGCAGCGAATCGACGAACGCCTGCGCGACGGGGCTCGCGTTCGCGGCCTGCAGCAGCGCGGCGAGCGACAGCGCGCTCACGTGCTCTTCGCGCGACAGCCCCGAGCCGTTCTCGAGCACGAGGTCGGGCATCGCGATGCCGTTTTTCTGCAGAAACGCCTGGATCGCGCGGCTCGACTGCTCGGGCGTCGCGGGCGGCTTGCCGCTGACCGCGCCGATCGTGAGGAACAGGTTGCGCGCCATCACGTTGTTGCTGAACTTGTTGATGTCGTAGACGATGCTGCCGAGCACCGGGCTGTGATGCACGGCGAGCGGCCGCGCGGTGGCGGGCACTTTGCCCTCGCTCACGGGCCCCGCGATCGTGCCGCCGTCCTGTTGCCACAGCGCGAGGAAGCCGCGGGCGAAGAACGTCGTGTGATCGAGGATCGCGAGGTTGGTCGTGTGCGCGCCGCAGCGCAGCGGGTAGTCGCCGGCGAACGATGCGGTCATGATCCCGCCGCCGGCCGTCAGCGTCGGGCGCGCAGCCGCGGCGGCCGCGCTGCACGAACCCGAGCCTTCGACGAGCTGGTTGTCGATCGACAGGTTCGCGAGCGGCGGCAGCACGTCGACGGCGACCTTGCCGTCATCGCCCGGCGTGACCGTGAACGACACGGCCTTGAATGCATACAGCAACGGATCGGGGCCGACGTTGTACGGCGCGCTGACATCGTCGTCGAACGACGGCAGGTCGCGCGTCGACGCAGCGAAATAGCTCTTGTCGAGGACGAGGCCGCCGGCCACGCGCTTGACGCCCGCCTTGCGCAGCTTGTCGACGAGGTCGATCAGTTCTTCGGGCACGAGCTTCGGATCGCCGGTGCCCTTGATGTACAGGTTGCCTTGCAGCGTGCCGTCGGGGTCGACCGTGCCGTCCGTGTACGCGGTCGTGCGCCAGCGGTAGTCGGGGCCGAGGATCGACAGGCCCGCGAAGGTCGTCACGAGCTTCATCGTCGAGGCCGGCAGCATCGGCCGGCTCGCATTCCATGCGATCAGCGGTTGCGGATCGCCGACGCGCTCGACGACGACGCTCATCGCCGACGCCGGCACCTTCGCGCGCTGCAGCGCGACGAGCACGGTTGCCGGCAGGCCGGCCGCGCGCGCGGCCGGCGACACGACGGCGGTCTTGCGCGCTTCCTTGTGGGACTTCTTGCGGGCCTGCGCGGACGGCGCGAACGCGAGGGCCGTGCACGTGGCGACGACGGCGGCCGCCCGCAGACAGACGCGGGCGCGGGGGACGAACCGGGCGGAAAGATCGGAAATCGGCATGGGCGAATACGGGAAAAGCAGGGGGCTCGGGCAGGACGCGCGGGGGCGCCGAAGCGCACATTGTAGAGACAAGTCGGGGCTGGCCCCTTGCAATCCGCCTTACTGTTGCATTGCACGGTGCCGCGCACGCGATGCGCGGCGCTACAATGGTCGCCGTGTTTGACTCGCCCATGGATGCCTGTCCCGATGCGGATTCTGCTTGTCGAAGATGATCGAATGATTGCCGAGGGCGTGCGCAAGGCGCTGCGCTCGGACGGCTTCGCGGTCGACTGGGTGCAGGACGGCGACGCCGCGCTCACGGCGCTCGGCGGCGAGACGTACGATCTGCTGCTGCTCGATCTCGGCCTGCCGAAGCGCGACGGCATCGACGTGCTGCGCACGCTGCGCGGGCGCGGGCTGGCGTTGCCGGTGCTGATCGTCACCGCGCGCGACGCGGTCGCCGATCGCGTGAAGGGGCTCGACGCCGGCGCCGACGATTACCTCGTCAAGCCGTTCGATCTCGACGAGCTGGGCGCGCGCATGCGCGCGCTGATCCGCCGCCAGGCCGGGCGCAGCGAGTCGCTGATCCGCCACGGCGCGCTCACGCTCGATCCCGCGTCGCACCAGGTGACGCTCGACGGCACGCCCGTCGCGCTGTCCGCGCGCGAGTTCGCGCTGCTCGAGGCGCTGCTCGCGCGGCCGGGCGCGGTGCTGTCGAAGAGCCAGCTCGAGGAGAAGATGTACGGCTGGGGCGAGGAGATCGGCAGCAACACGGTCGAGGTCTATATCCACGCGCTGCGCAAGAAGCTCGGCTCGGACCTGATTCGCAACGTGCGCGGGCTCGGCTACATGGTCGTCAAGGAAAGCTGACGCGTGCGGTCGATTCGTCATCAATTGCTGATCTGGCTGCTCGCGATCGTCGTCGCGGGCGTGGGCATGGCGGGCTGGCTCATCTACCGGCAGGCGCTCGCCGAAGCGAACGAGCTGTTCGACTACCAGTTGCAGGAAATCGCCGCGGCGCTGCCGTCGGAGCCGTTCTCGCAGGTATTCGGCTCGCGCACCAACGGCGACGAAGGCATCGTGATCCAGATCTGGAATCGCAACGGCGTGCTGATGTACTTCTCGCATCCGCGCGCGCCGATCGCGCCGCGCGCGGAGCTCGGCTTCTCGACCGAGCGCACCGATCGCGGCGAGTGGCGCGTGTACGGCGCGATCGTCGGCGACAACGTCGTGCAGCTCGCGCAGCCGTTGTCGGTGCGCAACCGGCTGGCGGCGAACGTCGCGCTGCGCACGCTGTGGCCGCTGATCGTGCTGCTGCCGTTCCTCGGCGCGGCCGTGTGGGGGATCGTCGGGCGCGGGCTCGCGCCGCTCGCGCGCGTGACGCGCGCGGTCGAGGCGCGCCGGCCGGAAGCGCTCGATGCGCTGCCCGACGCGCGCCTGCCGCTCGAGGTGCAGCCGCTCGTGCGGGCGCTGAACGGGCTGCTCGCGCGGCTGTCGGCGGCGCTCGACACGCAGAAGGCGTTCGTCGCCGACGCCGCGCACGAATTGCGCACGCCGCTCGCGGCCGTGCAGATCCAGGCGCAGCTCGTCGCCCGTGCGAAGGACGATGCGTCGCGCCGCGAGGCGATCGCGGATCTCCAGGACGGCGTGTCGCGCGCGACACGTCTCACCGAGCAACTGCTCGCGCTCGCGCGCGCCGAGCCGGACGGCGCGACGATGCGCGAACCGGTCGACCTGCAGGCGCTGCTCGCCGAATGCGTGGCCGCGCATGCGCCGCTCGCGCAGCGGCACGACATCGATCTCGGCTTCGAGGAAACGTGTGCGGCGAGCGTCGTCGCGGACGTCGGCGCGCTGCGCGTGATGTTCGGCAACCTGCTCGACAACGCGGTGAAGTACACGCCGGACGGCGGCCGCATCGACGTGTCGCTGACGCGCGACGCGGCCGGCCGCGCCTGCGTGCAGATCGCCGACAGCGGGCCGGGCATTCCGGCGGCCGAGCGCGAGCGCGTGTTCGACCGCTTCTATCGCGACAGCACGGCGCGCGCGCGCACCGACGTGTCGGGCAGCGGGCTCGGGCTCGCGATCGTCAAGCGTGTGGCCGCGCAGCAGGGCGCGACGGTGTCGCTCGGCGATGCGGCCGCGGGCGGCCTGCTCGTCAGCGTCGTGTTCCGCGATGCCGAGATGCCGGCCCCGGCGCCGCAGCCTTCCGAATCCGTCTGAAGGGGGCGTCCGGCGAGGGCGGCGCGGGCCGGGTGCCGGCAGCCGCTTAAGCCCCGCTTAAGGCTGATTAAGCCTCCTTTAAGTCAGGGTCGTTACGCTGCGTCCTAACAAAGAGGAGGTCCTACGATGAACACCCGATTCCTTGCGCGCGGCACCGTCGCGGTCGCCGTGGCGGCTGCCCTGTCGGCCGGCTATTTCGCCGGCACCCGCCGCGCCGATCCGCAGATCATCACGCCCGCGCAGGCGGCCGCATTGATGCCGGCCGAAGCCGCGGCCAAGACCGGCATTCCCGATTTCTCCGGGCTCGTCGAGACCTACGGCCCGGCGGTCGTGAACATCAGCGCGAAGCATGTCGTGAAGCAGGTGTCGCGGCGCGCGCCGCAACCGCAACTGCCGATCGATCCGAGCGACCCGTTCTACCAGTTCTTCAAGCACTTCTACGGCCAGGTGCCGGGCATGGGCGGCGACGCGCAGCCGGACGACCAGCCGAGCGCGAGTCTCGGGTCGGGCTTCATCGTCAGTTCCGACGGATACATTCTCACCAATGCACACGTGATCGACGGCGCGAACGTCGTCACGGTCAAGCTGACCGACAAGCGCGAATACAAGGCGAAGGTCGTCGGCTCCGACAAGCAGTCCGACGTCGCCGTGCTGAAAATCGACGCGAGCGGCCTGCCGACCGTGAAGATCGGCGACCCGGCGCAGAGCAAGGTTGGCCAGTGGGTCGTCGCGATCGGCTCGCCGTACGGCTTCGACAACACGGTCACGTCGGGCATCATCAGCGCGAAGTCGCGTGCGCTGCCGGACGAGAACTACACGCCGTTCATTCAGACCGACGTGCCGGTGAACCCCGGCAACTCCGGCGGCCCGTTGTTCAACCTGCAGGGCGAGGTGATCGGCATCAACTCGATGATCTACTCGCAGACGGGCGGCTTCCAGGGCCTGTCGTTCGCGATCCCGATCAACGAGGCGATCAAGGTGAAGGACGAGCTCGTGAAGACGGGCCACGTGAGCCGCGGCCGCCTCGGCGTCGCCGTGCAGGGGCTGAACCAGACGCTCGCGAGTTCGTTCGGACTGCAGAAGCCGGACGGCGCGCTCGTCAGCTCGGTCGACGCCAACGGTCCGGCGGCGAAGGCCGGCCTGCAACCGGGCGACGTGATTCTGTCGGTCAACGGTTCGCCGGTCGCCGATTCGACGTCGCTGCCCGCGCAGATCGCGAACCTGAAGCCGGGTTCGAAGGCCGACCTGCAGATCTGGCGCGACAAGTCGAAGAAGTCGATCAGCGTGACGCTCGGCGCGATGTCCGATGCGAAGCTCGCGTCGAACGACGGCGGGCCGGTCGAACAGGGCCGCCTGGGTGTCGCGGTGCGTCCGCTGTCGCCGCAGGAGCGCAGCGCCAGCAACCTGTCGCACGGGCTGATCGTGCAGCAGGCCGGCGGGCCGGCCGCCAACGCGGGCATCCAGCCGGGCGACGTGATCCTCGCGGTCAACGGCCGCCCGGTCACGAGCCCCGAGCAGTTGCGCGACGCGGTGAAGGGCGCGGGCAACAGTCTTGCTCTGCTGATCCAGCGCGATAATGCACAGATCTTCGTGCCGGTCGACCTGAGCTGACCGGCCACGGCCGACGGCCGGTGTGGCCGGCCGCGGCGGGCGCCGTCGCCGTGCGACCGCGTGACGCTGCGCCCGTATGTGTTCCGACCCCAAGGAGAGAGCCATGCAATATCTACGCAACGTGTCCCGATTTGCCGTCGCCGCGGCGCTGACCGCCGGCCTCGCGACCGGCGCGTACGCGCAGTCGGACGGTCTGCCCGCCGCGAGCCAGCAAGGCGATGTCAGCTACGTGTCGGGCGGTATCGGCAAGGACCAGTCGACGGCATTCCAGCGTAACGAGGCGTCGTGGCCGCTGGCGCTGCGCTTCACCGGCAAGGGCGGCGAATTCCTGGCCGACGTCCATGTGCGGATCGTCGACGGCAAGGGCACCGAGGTGCTGGCGACCGACGCGCGCGGGCCGTACATGCTGGTGAAGCTGCCGCCGGGGCGCTATACGGTGCATGCGTCGTACCAGGGCAGCGACGAATCGCGCGCCGTCACGGTCGGCGCGAAGGGCGGCGCGAAAGCCGCGTTCCAGTGGAGTGCGCAGTAGCCCGCCGCGCGCGGCCCGGGGCCCGGGCGCGCACTCGGACGAAGTTTCGCCCATAATGAAAGCCACGGCATGCGTGCCGTGGCTTTTTCGTTTCCTGCCCCGGCCTGGCGGCCGCCCGAAGGAGAAACGATGTCCGATGCAGCCGACCCTCGACTCGAAATCGTGCCGAACCGCCATCGCGTGCGCGTGATTCATCGCGGCATCACCTATGCCGATTCGCACGGCGCGCTGACCGTGCGTGAAGCGGGGCTCCCGGACATCCATTACCTGCCGCGCAGCGACGTCAACATGCGCCGGCTCGTGAAATCGGGCGTCACGTCGGCCTGCCCGTTCAGGGGGCAGGCCGTGCATTTCGACTTGCAGACGGAAGACGGCGTGATCGAGAACGCCGCATGGAGTTACGAAGAACCGAACGAGGCGGCGGCCGTGCTGGCGCACTACGTCGCCTTCGATGTCGCACGGGTCGACAGTCTCGTCGAGACGTCCTGATGCGGCGTGCGTTCATCGGGGAGGCGTCATGGAACTGAACGACACGTTACGCGTACCGCTCGCGCCGCCTGTCGTGCGGGATGCGCTGGAGGATCTCGCGCTGTTGCGGGCGAGCTTCGATCATTGCGAATCGTTCGTGAAACTCGCGCACGGCGAGTTCGCGCTGACGATCACGGTGCCGCTCGGTCCGCTGCGCGCCCGCTACGACGTGCGCGCGCATGCGGCCGCCGAGCAGGGCGACGCGGAAGGGCGGCCGCGCCGCGTGCTCAACTTCAAGGCGCGGGCCGACGGCCTCGGCGCACTGCGCGGCCAGGTCGAACTCGCACTGATGCCGGATGACGATGCGAGCGCCACGCGAATCGAGTACGTGGTCTGGGCGACGGCGAGCGGGCCGCTCGCCGAACTGCCGGGGCGGCAGATCGACAATGCGCTGCGCGAATGGACCGACACGTTCTTCCGCGAGTTCGGGGCGGTCGTGCAGGCGAAGCACGGCCTCGCGCCGAATCGCGCGAACTCATCCGCGCAGCGACGCCAGCACGTATTTCTGCGGCCGGCATCGCTGGTGGCCGCGACGAAGCGTGCGCTGCCGCCGCATCTCGGCGGCGCGCTGAGCGGGCGGGCGGCGAGCGCGCTCCGGCATCGCGATTCCGGCACGATACCCGTGTGGGCCTGGGCGGCGATGATCGTGTTCGTCGCGCTGCTGCTTTACGCGGCACGCTGGTTCAACGGCGGCTGACCGGCCGCCCGGCGCCGCGTCGCGGCCTGCCCGCCGCCCGCGCGGCGGGCGTCACCGTCCGGCGCCGGCTCCGGCGCCGCGAAATTCCCTTCGATACGCAGACGGCGACGTGCCGAGCGCGCCCGCGAAATGCTGGCGCAGCGACACGCTCGAGCCGTAGCCGGCCGCCTGCGCGATCGCGTCGATCGATTGTCCGGTGGTTTCGAGCAGATGCCGCGCGCGCGCGAGCCGCTCGGCCTGCAGCCACGCGGTGACGGTCGTGCCCGTCGCCTGGCGGAAGTGGCGCGTGAACGTGCGCCGGCTCATCAGCACGCGCTCGGCGAGCGAATCGACGCTGTGCGCGGCGTCGAGATGGGCGCGCACCCAGTCGAGCAGGCCCGCGAGCCGCGCATCGCGCGGATGTGCGGCGACCGGCTGCGGCACGTACTGGGCCTGGCCGCCCTGCCGGTGCGGCGGGATCACGAGGCGGCGCGCGATCCGGTTCGCGGCGTCCGAGCCGAAACGCCGCCGCACGACGTGCAGGCAGCAGTCGAGCCCCGCGGCGGTGCCGGCCGACGTCGTCAGGTTGCCGTCGTCCACGTACAGCACGTCGGGATCGAGTTTCACGCGCGGAAAGCGCCGGGCGAAATCGTCGGCCCACGCCCAGTGCGTGGTGGCCGGGCGGCCGTCGAGCAGGCCGGCCGCGGCGAGCACGTAAGCGCCGAGACACAGGCCGACGAGTTCGGCGCCGCGCGCGGCGACCGCGCGCACGGCATCGAGCAGCGCGTCGGGCGGCGCTTCGTCGGGGTCGCGCCAGGAGGGCACGATGACGATGTCCGCATCGTCGAGCGCATCGAGCCCGTACGGCGCGGCGATCGTGAAGCCGCCCGTCGTCGCGAGCGGGCCGCGCTCGGCCGAGCAGACGCGGAACGCGAACGCGGGCGACGCGTCCGCGTCGCGCTCCTTGCCGAACACGACCGACGGCACCGACAGGTGGAACGGGCTGATGCCGTCGTACGCGATCACGGCGACGACGGTCGGAACGGATGGGGCGGGCGACGCGGCGGCGAGCATGGCGGCTCCGGAAAAGCGATGGCCCGATTTTATCGAAGAATGGCTATCGGGCCACTATCGGCGCCCGCCACGCGGCCCGACAATGCGTCGCATCGCACTGCTGGCCGCCCCGCTCCGGGGCGGGGCAGCGCCGCCGATCAGGAGCCCGCCATGTCGAACGCCGTCCCGCATTCCGCTTCCCGTCCCGCTTTCCGCCGCGCACTGATCGTGATCGACGTGCAGAACGAATACGTGACGGGCAACCTGCCGATCGAATATCCGCCGCTCGACGTGTCGCTCGCGAACATCGGCCGCGCGATCGACGCCGCGCACGCGGCCGGCGTGCCGGTGATCGTGGTTCAGCACGTCGCGCCGGCCGGCGCGCCGATCTTCGCGCCCGGCACCGACGGCGTCGCGCTGCACGCGGTGGTCGCCAGCCGGCCGTACGCGCATCGGATCGAGAAGGCGCAGGCCAGCTCGTTCGCCGGCACCGATCTCGCCGCGTGGCTCGACGCGCACGGCATCGACACGCTCGCGGTGGCCGGCTACATGACGCACAACTGCAATGCGTCGACGGTCTATCACGCGGCGCATGCGGGGCTGAAGGTCGAGTACCTGGACGATGCGACGGGCGCGCTGCCTTACGAGAACGAAGCGGGCGCGGCGAGCGCCGAGGAGATTCACCGCGCATACGCGGTGGTGTTCCAGTCGAATTTCGCGGCCGTGATGTCGACCGACGCGTGGATCGCGGGGCTGGCCGGCGCGCCGATGCCGGCGCGCGATTCGGTGGCCGCGTCGAACCGGCGGGCTCGCGCGCATCGCGCGAAGGCGGCCTGACCCGGCACGGCGACGGGGCGCGCCCTACGCCACGGTCAGTCGCGGTCCTTCAGCATCGCCGGGCTGTAGCGCAGCATGTCGAAGCAGCCGTCGACGAGCTTTTCCGCATGCTGCTCGGCGTCGATTTCGTCGGGCAGCATCAGCATGTCGCGCACGAACCCGCTGACGAGCGTGTGCAGCATCAGCGCCGCGCGCCACGTATCGAGCCGCTCCGGCAGCAGCTTGCGCTCCACGGCCACCGCGAGATCGGCGTCGATCATGTGCAGCGCCTCGCTCATCCCCGCGCGGTTGCGTTGCAGCAGCGGCTCCATGTCCGCGACGTACTCGCACTTCATGAACAGGATGCTGAACACGCGCCGCAGCTGCGGGTCGCGCTGCACGCCGAGCAGGCACCAGATCAGGATCTGGCGCACCTTGTCGAGCGGATTGCCGCCCGGCGCGTCGAGCGGTATCCGCTTCAGTTCGTCGATCGGCAGGAGCACGCGGTCGAACATCGCATCGAACAGTTCGCTCTTGTTCGCGAAATGCCAGTAGATCGCGCCGCGCGTCACGCCGGCGTGCTGGGCGATGTCCGCGAGCGACGTATGCGATACGCCTTTCTCGAAGAACACGTGTTCGGCGGCGTCGAGAATGCGATTGCGCGTCTCGAGCGCCTCCTCCTTGGTACGTCTGACCATGTGCAGGCCTGATTGGATCGATCGTCGGTGAATATAGGGTCCGCAACCCCTCGTCGCCGTCATGCAGACCGGCTATGCTTGCTGCTGGTAACAATCTGTAAGACGGGGCAGCCGGCGGAGTACAAACGGGCTTTTTACATACATTCGTGAATGTATATACAATACCACCCTACGATCGAATGACCCAAGTGGCAATCAGTTAATATCCCACTCTGCTGATTCCCGCCCTAGTATCAGTCCGCAGTTCGCGGCATCCCCGTCGGCACGGAGGTCTCGTGCCGACGTGCTGTATCTAGCAGTCCAGTAATTCAGGTGTTCGATCTGCGCCGCGAGGCGCATCCGTGTTGCGCTCCTGGCGGGCGCGTCACTTATTCCATTGGTTATACACAGAGGTCGCTCCATGCGCGTCGAACGGGTTCCATACCGCTTAATCACTGTCGCGACGGCCGCCGTTTTCCTGGCCGCGTGCGGGAAAAAAGAATCGGCACCGCCGCCGCAAACGCCGGAAGTCGGCGTCGTCACCGTCCAACCGCAAGCCGTGCCGGTCTTCACCGACCTGCCGGGCCGTACCAGTGCATTCCTCGTCGCGCAAGTGCGTGCGCGGGTCGACGGCATCGTGCTGCGCCGTGAATTCACCGAAGGCACCGACGTCAAGGCCGGCCAGCGCCTCTACAAGATCGATCCGGCGCCGTACATCGCCGCGCTGAACAGTGCGAAGGCGACACTGGCGAAGGCGCAGGCGAACCTCGTCACGCAGAACGCGCTGGTCGCGCGCTACAAGGTGCTGGTTGCCGCGAACGCGGTCAGCAAGCAGGACTACGACAACGCGGTCGCCACGCAAGGGCAGGCCGCGGCGGACGTCGCGGCCGGCAAGGCGGCGGTCGACACCGCGCAGATCAACCTCGGCTATACGGATGTCGTGTCGCCGATCAGCGGCCGCGTCGGCATCTCGCAGGTGACGCCGGGCGCATACGTGCAGGCGAGCCAGGCGACGCTGATGTCGACGGTGCAGCAGCTCGATCCGGTGTACGTCGACCTCACGCAATCGAGCCTCGAGGGGCTGAAGCTGCGTCAGGACGTGCAGAGCGGGCGTCTGAAGACGAGCGGCCCGGGCGCGGCGAAGGTGTCGCTGATCCTGGAAGACGGCAAGACCTACTCGGAGCCGGGCAAGCTGCAGTTCTCGGACGTGACGGTCGACCAGACCACCGGCTCGGTGACGATCCGCGCGGTCTTCCCGAACCCGGGCCGCGTGTTGCTGCCGGGGATGTTCGTGCGTGCACGGATCGAGGAAGGCGTGAACGAGAACGCGTTCCTGGTGCCGCAGATCGGCGTCACGCACGACCAGAAGGGCCAGGCGATCGCGATGGTGGTGAACGCCAGCAACAAGGTCGAGCCGCGTCCGTTGAAGACCACCGGCATGCAAGGGCAGAACTGGATCGTCGAAGGCGGTCTGCAGGCGGGCGATCACGTGATCGTGCAAGGCGTCGACAAGGTGCGCCCGGGCGCGACCGTGAAGACGGTCCCCGCGCAGCTCGCTCCGGCGGCCGATGCCGCCTCGGGTGCCGCTGCCCCCGCCGCGCCGGCCGCCGCCGGATCCGGCGCCGCTGCCGCTTCCGGTGCCGCCGCATCGGGCGCCGCGCCGGCGAGTGCTGCCGCTGCCTCGAGCGCGCAATAACAGGGAGCCTGTTTCATGGCAAAGTTTTTTATCGATCGCCCGATCTTCGCGTGGGTGATCGCCATCATCCTGATGCTGGCCGGGGTTGCGGCGATCTTCACGCTGCCGATCGCGCAGTATCCGACGATCGCGCCGCCATCGATCCAGATCACCGCGAACTACCCGGGCGCTTCCGCGAAGACGGTGGAAGACACGGTGACGCAGGTGATCGAGCAGCAGATGAGCGGTCTCGACAACTTCCTGTACATGTCGTCGACGAGTGACGACTCGGGCAACGCGACGATCACGCTGACCTTCGCGCCGGGCACCAACGCCGACATCGCGCAGGTCCAGGTGCAGAACAAGCTGTCGCTCGCGACGCCGGTTCTGCCGCAGGTCGTGCAGCAGCTCGGTCTGTCGGTCACGAAGTCGAGCAGCAGCTTCCTGCTGGTGCTCGCCTTCAACTCCGAAGACGGCAGCATGAACAAGTACGACCTCGCGAACTTCGTGGCGTCGCACGTGAAGGATCCGATCAGCCGGCTGAACGGCGTCGGTACCGTCACGCTGTTCGGCTCGCAGTACGCGATGCGGATCTGGCTCGACCCGAACCGCCTGACCAACTACGGGCTCACGCCGGTCGACGTCAGCTCCGCGATCACCGCGCAGAACGTGCAGATCGCGGGCGGCCAGATCGGCGGCACGCCGGCGAAGCCGGGCACCATGCTGCAGGCGACGATCACCGAATCGACGCTGCTGCAGACGCCCGAGCAGTTCGGCAACATCCTGTTGAAGGTCAACCAGGACGGCTCGCAGGTTCGCCTGAAGGACGTCGCGCAGATCGGCCTCGGCGGCGAAAACTACAACTTCGACACGAAGTACAACGGTCAGCCGACCGCGGCGCTCGGTATCCAGCTCGCGACCAATGCGAACGCGCTCGCGACCGCGAAGGCCGTGCGCGCGAAGATCGACGAGCTCGCACCGTTCTTCCCGCACGGCCTCGTCGTGAAGTACCCGTACGACACGACGCCGTTCGTGAAGCTGTCGATCGAGGAAGTGGTCAAGACGCTGCTCGAAGGTATCGTGCTCGTGTTCCTCGTGATGTATCTGTTCCTGCAGAACCTGCGGGCGACGATCATCCCGACGATCGCGGTGCCGGTCGTGCTGCTCGGCACGTTCGCGATCATGTCGATGGTCGGCTTCTCGATCAATACGCTGTCGATGTTCGGCCTCGTGCTCGCGATCGGCCTGCTGGTCGACGATGCGATCGTGGTGGTCGAGAACGTCGAGCGCGTGATGGCCGAGGAGGGGCTGTCGCCGAAGGAGGCGACCCGCAAGGCGATGGGCCAGATCACCGGCGCACTCGTCGGCGTGGCGCTCGTGCTGTCGGCGGTGTTCGTGCCGGTGGCGTTCTCCGGCGGTTCGGTCGGCGCGATCTATCGTCAGTTCTCGCTGACGATCGTGTCGGCGATGGTGCTGTCGGTGCTGGTCGCGTTGATTCTGACGCCGGCGCTGTGCGCGACGATCCTCAAGCCGATCCCGCAGGGCCATCACGAAGAGAAGAAGGGCTTCTTCGGCTGGTTCAACCGCACGTTCAACAACAGCCGCGACAAATACCACGTCGGCGTGCACCACGTGATCAAGCGCTCGGGCCGCTGGCTCATCATCTATCTGGTCGTGATCGTCGCGGTCGGGCTGCTGTTCGTGCGCCTGCCGAAGTCGTTCCTGCCCGATGAGGACCAGGGCCTGATGTTCGTGATCGTGCAGACGCCGTCGGGCTCGACGCAGGAAACGACCGCGAAGACGCTCGCGAACATTTCGGACTACCTGCTGAAGGACGAGAAGGACATCGTCGAATCGGCGTTCACGGTCAACGGCTTCAGCTTCGCGGGCCGTGGTCAGAACTCGGGTCTCGTGTTCGTGCGCCTGAAGGACTACTCGCAGCGTCAGCATGCGAACCAGAAGGTGCAGGCGCTGATCGGCCGGATGTTCGGGCGCTACGGGAGCTACAAGGACGCGCTCGTGATTCCGTTCAACCCGCCGTCGATTCCCGAACTCGGTACCGCCGCCGGCTTCGACTTCGAGCTGACGGACAACGCCGGTCTCGGCCACGACGCACTGATGGCCGCACGTAACCAGTTGCTCGGGATGGCGTCGAAGGATCCGACGCTGCAGGGTGTCCGTCCGAACGGCCTGAACGATACGCCGCAGTACAAGGTCGACATCGACCGCGAGAAGGCGAATGCACTGGGCGTGACGGCGGATGCGATCGACCAGACGTTCTCGATCGCGTGGGCGTCGAAGTACGTGAACAACTTCCTCGACACCGACGGCCGGATCAAGAAGGTGTACGTGCAGGCCGACGCGCCGTTCCGGATGACGCCGGAAGACATGAACATCTGGTACGTGCGCAACGGGTCGGGCGGGATGGTGCCGTTCAGCGCGTTCGCGACCGGTCACTGGACGTACGGTTCGCCGAAGCTCGAGCGCTACAACGGCGTGTCGGCGATGGAAATCCAGGGTCAGGCCGCACCGGGCAAGTCGACCGGCCAGGCGATGGCCGCGATGGAAACGCTCGCGAAGAAACTGCCGGTCGGTATCGGCTATTCGTGGACGGGGCTGTCGTTCCAGGAAATCCAGTCCGGCTCGCAGGCGCCGATCCTGTACGCGATCTCGATCCTCGTCGTGTTCCTGTGTCTCGCGGCGCTGTATGAAAGCTGGTCGATCCCGTTCTCGGTGATCATGGTCGTGCCGCTCGGCGTGATCGGTGCGCTGCTCGCGGCCACGATGCGCGGCCTCGAGAACGACGTGTTCTTCCAGGTCGGCCTGCTGACGACCGTGGGCTTGTCCGCGAAGAACGCGATCCTGAT
This sequence comes from Burkholderia sp. NRF60-BP8, assembly GCF_001522585.2. Taxonomy (NCBI): domain Bacteria; kingdom Pseudomonadati; phylum Pseudomonadota; class Betaproteobacteria; order Burkholderiales; family Burkholderiaceae; genus Burkholderia; species Burkholderia sp. NRF60-BP8. The sequence goes on along the minus strand of NZ_CP013373.1, from coordinate 2,817,086 downwards.
CGTCGAGTTCGCGCGCGAACTGCAACTGACGGAGAAGATGGGGCCGATCGAGGCCGCGCTGGAAGCCGCGCGCCTGCGGCTGCGTCCGATCCTGATGACGTCGCTCGCGTTCATTCTCGGCGTGATGCCGCTCGCGATCAGCAACGGCGCGGGCTCGGCGAGCCAGCACGCGATCGGCACGGGCGTGATCGGCGGGATGATCACGGCGACGTTCCTCGCGATCTTCATGATCCCGATGTTCTTCGTGAAGATCCGCGCGATCTTCAGCGGCGAGAAGGAAGACGTCGACGAGGCGCTGCGCCTGGCTCAGGAGCACTCGCACCACGAAGAGAAGCCGGGCAACGGCGACGAAGGCAACAAGGGACAGTGATGATGCAAAAACACGCTTTGACTGCAATCGCAGTCGCGCTCCTTGCCACGGGGTGCACGATGGCGCCGCATTACAAGCGGCCCGACGCGCCCGTCGCGCAGGCGTACCCGGCCGGCGGCGTCTACGCGACGCAGCCGGGCGCGGCCGGCGCGCGCAGCGCGAACGGCCAGGCGGCGACCGCCATCGGCTGGCGCGAGTTCTTCGTCGATCCGCGCCTGCAGCGGCTGATCGAGATCGCGCTGAAAAACAACCGCGACCTGCGCGTGTCGGTGCTGAACATCGAGGCGGCGCGTGCGCAGTACCAGATCACGCGCGCGGGGCTGTTCCCGACGCTCGACGGTACGGGCACGGGCAACATCCAGCGCTATCCGGCCGGGGTGTCGCAGACGGGCCAGCCGCTGATCTCGCGCGTGTACAACGTCGGGCTGTCGGCGTCGTGGGAACTCGACCTGTTCGGCCGCGTGCAGAGCCTGAAGGATCAGGCGCTCGCGCAGTACCTGTCGACGTCGTACGCGCGGCAGGCGTCGGAGATCTCGCTGGTGTCGCAGGTGGCGGATCAATACCTGACGCTGCTGTCGACCGACGATCTGCTGAAGGTCACGGAAAACACGCTGAAGACCGCGCAGGCGTCGTACGACCTGACCAAGCTGCAGTTCGACAACGGCACGGGCTCCGAGCTCGAGTTGCGTCAGGCGCAGACGGTGGTCGAGACGGCGCTCGCGAACCAGCAGGCGCAGGCACGTGCGCGCGCGCAGGCGCTGAACGCGCTGGTGCTGCTGATCGGCGAGCCGCTGCCGGACGATCTGCCGGCGGGCCTGCCGCTCGATGCGCAGAACCTGCTGACGGACGTGCCGGCCGGGCTGCCGTCGGATCTGCTCACGCGTCGTCCGGACGTGATGCAGGCCGAGCAGACGCTGCTGGCCGCGAACGCGAACATCGGCGCGGCCCGCGCGGCGTTCTTCCCGAAGATCTCGCTGACGGCCGCGTTCGGCACCGCGAGCCCGACGCTGGGCGGCCTGTTCAAGGCCGGCACGGCGGCGTGGTCGTTCGCGCCGAACATCGCGCTGCCGATCTTCGAGGGCGGCCAGAACATCGCGAACCTCGATCTCGCGAACGTGCAGAAGCGCATCGAGATCGCGAACTACGAGAAGGCGATCCAGTCGGCATTCCGCGAAGTGTCGGACGGCCTGGCCGCACGCGGCACGTACGACCAGCAGATCGCGGCGCTCGAGCGCAACGAGCACGCGCAGCAGCGTCGCTTCGACCTGTCGGACCTGCGTTACAAGAACGGTGTGGACAGCTACCTGTCGGTGCTGACCGCGCAGACGGATCTGTACTCGGCGCAGCAGTCGCTGATCAGCGCGCGTCTGGCGCGCTGGACGAATCTGGTCGATCTGTACCGCGCACTGGGCGGAGGCTGGATCCAGCGCGCGGGCGAAGCGCCGCGCGCGCCGGATGCGCCGGTCGATTACGACAAGGCGGCCGCTCCGGCGCCTGCGTCGGCAACGGCGACGAACGGCTAAGCACGGAGAAGGGCGGGCGCGGTATGCCGCGCCTCGCTTCGAAGTGGCCGTATGCGAAAACGAAAACGCTGCGGACGAAAGTCCGCGGCGTTTTCTTTTGCGCGATCGAATCGTGCGGGAAGAATGGCGTCGACGTCGTGACGATGCGTGCGTCGCGTCGCATTGCGTTCGTGCCATCACACCGATCACGTCGATCACACCGATCACACCGTCAGTCGGCATGGCGCATCGTGCATCCGGCGACTTGCCTGCCCGCGTGAAGTGCGATCGCCCGGCACCGTGTCGGGTCCTGCACCCCGAAACAAAAACGCCACGGCATGCCGTGGCGTTCGTCGTTACCGCTTCGCGCCGTCGTCCGGCGCGGCGCGATCAGTGGTGCGCGTCGGCGGGACGCCCATCGAAGTCGTGTCCGGCGCGCCGAATTTCGCAGCGTGCATCCTTTTCGCCTTTCACGCCGTTGAACACGATGTTCAGGATCACGGCCGTGGCCGATGCGAGCAGGATGCCGCTGTGCAGGATCGGCGCGAGCGCCGGCGGCAGCTTCGAGAAGAAGTGCGGCGACACGACCGGCACGAGGCCCATGCCGACGCTCACGGCGACGATGAACAGGTTGTGCGAGTTGTTCACGAAGTCGACCTTCGACAGCACCTTGATGCCGTTCGCGGCGACCATCCCGAACATCACGATGCCTGCGCCGCCGAGCACGAACGGCGGCACCGACGCGACGACCTGCGCCATCTTCGGGAACAGGCCGAGCAGCACGAGGATCACGCCGCCCGTCGCACACACGAAGCGGCTCTTCACACCCGTCACGCCGATCAGGCCGACGTTCTGCGAGAACGACGTATGCGGGAACGAGTTGAAGATGCCGCCGATCAGCGTGCCGAGGCCGTCGACACGCAGGCCGCGCACGAGGCGCTCCTGATTGACCGGGCGATCGACCATGTCGCCGACCGCGAGGAACATGCCGGTCGATTCGATGAACGTGACGAACATCACCGTGACCATCGTCACGATCGACAGCGGATCGAAGTGCGGCAGGCCGAAGTGGAACGGCATCACGAAGCCGACCCACGGCGCATGCGCCACGCCGTCGGTGTTCACGCGGCCGATCGCGAACGCGATCACGAAGCCGGCGATGATGCCGAGCAGCACCGAGATGTTCGCGATGAAGCCGCGGCCGAACTTGTTGATCAGCAGAATCAGCGTGAGCACGAGCAGGGACAGGCCGAGATAGACCGGGCTGCCGTACTCGGGGTTGCCGACGCCGCCGGCCGCCCAGTTGATGCCCACTTCCATCAGCGACAGCCCGATCACGGCGATCACCGTGCCGACGACCACGGGCGGGAAGAACCGCAACAGCTTGCCGATCATCGGCGCGAGCACGATGCCGATGATGCCGGCGGCGATGGTCGAGCCGAAGATGTCGAGAATGCCGAGGCCGGGGTTCGTGCCGATCGCGATCATCGGGCCGACCGCCGCGAACGTGCAGCCCATGATGACGGGCAGGCGGATGCCGAAGATCCACAGGCCGAGCGTCTGGATCAGCGTGGCGATGCCGCACGAAAACAGATCGGCGCTGATCAGGAACGCGATCTGGTCTTTCGGCAGCTTGAGCGCCGCGCCGACGATAAGCGGCACGGCGACGGCGCCGGCGTACATGACGAGGACGTGCTGCAGGCCGAGCGTTACCAGCTTGCCGGTCGGCAGCACCTCATCGCACGGATGGACCGTGTTCGATTGCATCTGTCTCACTCCATGATCTTGTTTTCGGGGTGATACGAAGTTATTCGGAATGAGTCCATGCAACAAGAGCACTGGGTTCTATTCCGCTCTTTGCTGGTTCGATATGCCATTTCGGCATGGAGCAGGGGATCGATCATCGGGAAACTGCCGCGGGAGTGAGGTGTACCGGTTTTATAGCGCTTCAAAATAGCGCCGGCCCCCATGTCAAATATGGGTCGCTTTATGGTGTGTATCGGGCGGGCCGCATAGTGGCAAAAAGCGGGGTGCGGAAATCGCGCCGGGTTAACCCGCGAACGGCCGCTTTCGCGTGCAAGGTGCAGCCCGGTGGAACGCCGCGACCCGACCGCATTTTCGATGCGTCGAAGCGACGGCCAAAAACGGGGCGCGCGTCGCGATCCCGTTATCATCGATATCCGTTCATACGACTCCCCTTCACGTCATGCGCCTGCTCGGAATCGACCTCGGCACCGGCTCCATCAAACTCGTCACGCTCGATGCCGACGGCGTCGAGCGGGCGGTGGCGAGCGAGCCTTATGAGTTGTCGTCGCCGCAGCCCGGCTGGGCGGAAATCGCGCCCGACACGTGGTGGCAGGCGCTCGTGCGCGCGGCCGCGCGGCTGCCGGCCGACGAGCGTGCGCAGGTGGCGGCGATCGGGTTTTCGGGACAGATGCATGGCGTCGTGCTGATCGACGCGGCCGGCCAGCCGGTGCGGCCCGCGCTGCTGTGGCCCGACACGCGCGCGGCGCGCGAGGCGGATGCGGCCGGCTGGCCGGCGTCCGGATCGTCCGTCGCATCGAACCCCGTGGCGCCCGGCATGGCGGGCCCGCTGTTGCGCTGGCTGGCGACGCACGCACCCGATGCGCTGCATGCCGCGCGCTGGGCCGTGCAGCCGAAGGACTGGCTGCGCATCGCACTCGGCGGCGACGTGGCGGCCGATCCGAGCGACGCGTGCGCCACCGCGCTCGCCACGCCCGACGGTGCGTGGGATATCGCGTTGATCGACGCGCTCGGCCTGCCGGCCGACCGCTTCGCGCCGGTTCGTGCGTCCACCGCGCGCGGCGGCGTGCTCGGCGCGCAGGCCGCCGCCGCGCTCGGCCTGCCGGCCGGCGTGCCGTTGGCGACGGGCGCGGCCGATACCGCGTGCGCGGCGCTCGGCAGCGGGCTGGCCACGGCAGGCGATGCGCTGCTGACGACCGGCAGCGGCGGGCAGATCGTCGTGCTCGCGGATGCGCTGCCGCCCGCGCGGCGCGGCTTGCATCGCTATCGTGCGGCGGCGGGCGGCGGCTATTACACGATGGCGGCGATGCAGAACGTCGGGCTCGCGCTCGAAGCCGTGCGCGGCTGGCTCGGTTACGCGCGATGGGCCGATGCGTATGACGACGCGTTCGCGCAGCCGGCGTCCGAACGGCTGTGCTTCCTGCCGTACCTGACCGGCGAGCGCTCGCCGTGGATGAACCCCGATGCGCGCGGCGGCTGGCTCGGCCTCGGGCTCGGCGATACGCGCGGCGCGATGATGCGCGCCGCATTCGAAGGCGTCGCGTTCGCGTTGCGCGCGGGGCTCGATGCGATCCGCGACGCCGATCGCGGCGACGCGGTGACGACGCTGCGCCTCGCGGGCGGCGGCTCGGTCGATCCGCGCTGGCGGCAGTTGCTCGCCGACGCGCTCGGCGCATCGCTGCAGGCGATCGACTGCCCGAACGCCGCGACGCGCGGCGCCGCGCTGCTCGCAGGCGTCGCGATCGGGCATTGGCGCGAGGATGCGTTGCACACGCTGGCGCCGAGCGCGTCGCCGGTTGCCGCGCCGCATGACGACCGCCTGCTGGCTGCACGCCACGCGCGCTTCGTCGATCTGTACGCGCGCACGGATGCATGGTTCACGACGGGCGTTTAAACTCGGGCACTTGTTCTTTTGCGCCAGCGATGACGCATCCTGGCAAGCCGGCGACCGTTTCTCGCACGCGACGCGCGGCGGGAGCAGCCATCATGGCGAGCACGAGATTCTTGCGCCGTGCCACGCGCGGCACGGCTTCGACCGCTTTGCACGAAACCCCGGCAGGCGCCGGCACGCCGGCTCGGGCCGATCTCACAGACACACAGGAGTGACACGATGAAAACGAAAGCCGCGATTGCATGGAAGGCCGGTGCGCCGCTGACGATCGAGGAAGTCGATCTCGAAGGGCCGCGCGCCGGCGAAGTGCTGATCGAGGTGAAGGCGACGGGCATCTGCCACACCGACTACTACACGCTGTCGGGCGCCGATCCGGAAGGGATCTTCCCGGCGATTCTCGGCCACGAAGGCGCGGGCGTCGTGGTCGACGTCGGCCCCGGCGTCGGCACCGTGCGCAAGGGCGACCACGTGATTCCGCTCTACACGCCCGAATGCCGCGAATGCAAGTTCTGCCTGTCGCGCAAGACCAACCTGTGCCAGAAGATCCGCGCGACGCAGGGCAAGGGGCTGATGCCGGACGCGACGTCGCGCTTCTCGCTCGACGGCAAGCCGCTGTTCCACTACATGGGCACGTCGACGTTCTCGAACTACATCGTCGTGCCGGAGATCGCCGTCGCGAAGGTGCGCGAGGACGCGCCGTTCGACAAGATCTGCTACATCGGCTGCGGCGTGACGACGGGCGTCGGCGCGGTCGTGTACTCGGCGAAGGTCGAGGCCGGCGCGAACGTCGTCGTGTTCGGCCTCGGCGGGATCGGCCTGAACGTGATCCAGGGCGCGAAGATGGTCGGCGCGGACAAGATCATCGGCGTCGACATCAACCCGAAGCGCGTCGAGCTCGCGAAGAAGTTCGGGATGACGCACTTCATCAACCCGAACGAAGTCGAGAACGTCGTCGACCACATCGTGCAGTTGACCGACGGCGGCGCCGACTACTCGTTCGAATGCGTCGGCAACGTGAAGCTGATGCGTCAGGCGCTCGAGTGCACGCACAAGGGTTGGGGCCAGTCGTTCATCATCGGCGTGGCCGCGGCCGGCGAGGAAATCAGCACGCGTCCGTTCCAGCTGGTGACGGGCCGCGAATGGAAGGGCTCGGCGTTCGGCGGCGCGCGCGGGCGCACCGACGTGCCGAAGATCGTCGACTGGTACATGGAAGGCAAGATCAACATCGACGACCTGATCACGCACACGCTGCCGCTCGAGCGGATCAACGAAGGCTTCGACCTGATGAAGGCCGGCGAGTCGATCCGCTCGGTCGTGCTGTACTGACCGGGGGCATACCGCCATGCTCGAACTCGTTTCCTCGCATGCGTGCCACGGCGGCGAGCAGCGTTTCTACCGTCACGATTCGGCGGCCATCGGCCTGCCGATGAAGTTCTCGGTGTATCTGCCGCCGCAGGCTGTGCACGGGCGCGTGCCAGCGCTGTTCTATCTCGCGGGGCTCACGAGCACCGACGAGACGTTCGCGATCAAGGGCGGCGCGCAGCAGTACGCGGCGCAGCACGGCATCGCGCTCGTGATGCCCGACACGAGCCCGCGCGGCGCGGGCGTGCCGGGCGAGACCGATGCGTGGGACTTCGGCGTCGGCGCGGGCTTCTACGTCGATGCGACCGAAGCGCCGTGGTCGACGCATTACCGGATGGAGTCGTACGTGACGGGCGAGCTGCACGAGCTCGTCGCGGCCGAGCTGCCGATCGACGGCGCGCGGCTCGGGATCTTCGGCCACTCGATGGGCGGCCACGGGGCGCTGACGCTCGCGTTGCGTCATCCGGGCCTGTACCGGTCGGTGTCGGCGTTCGCGCCGATCGCCGCGCCGACGCGCTGCCCGTGGGGCGAGAAGGCGTTCACGGGCTACCTGGGCGCCGATCGCGAAGCGTGGAAGGCGCACGACGCGAGCGAGCTGGTCGCGCGCGCCGATGCACCGAAGTTCGCGGACGGCATCCTGGTCGATCAGGGGCTCGCCGATCAGTTCCTCGCGAACCAGTTGAACCCCGACGTGTTCGAAGCCGCGTGCGCGAAGGCCGGCCAGCCGCTGACGCTGCGCCGCCATCCGGGCTACGACCACGGTTACTACTTCATCTCGACGTTCATCGCGGATCACCTCGCGCATCACGCGCGCGTGCTGGCGCGGTGAGTATCGGCGCAAGCCGGTCACGCATCCGGTTCGCATGAAAAAACGCCGGCGCTGCCCTCGGGCACGCCGGCGTTTTCATTGGAATCGGGCGGCGAGCGCCGCGCCGCGATCAGTTGCGCCGCAACAGGCTCGCGCCGTACACGAGCGCCGACAGCGCGGTGATCCAGAAGCTCGTCGGCCAGTCGGTGTGATACGCGAGCACGATGCCGACCCACGCTTCGAACAGCGCGAACAGCGCGGCGAGCAGCACGCCCGTCGACAGGCGCGTCGACACGTTCTGCGCGGCCGCCGCCGGCCCCACCAGCAGCGTGAACACGAGCAGCACGCCGACGATCTGCGTCGCCGCCGCCACCGCGAGCGCGCACACCGCGAGGAACAGCATCGACACCGTGCGCAGCGACACGCCCTTGGCTTCGGCCAGCTCGGGCTGCAGCGACGCGAACAACAGCGGCCGCGCGATCAGCGCGAGCGCGACGAGGCTCACCGCGCCGATGCCGGCGAGCACCGCGAGCGTGTCGCGGCTGACCGCGAGCACGTTGCCGAACAGCAGCGCGGTGACCTGCGTCGCGAACGACGTGTAGAAGTGCAGGAACAGCAGGCCGAAGCCGAGCGCGCCGGACAGGATCACGCCGATCGCGACGTCGCGGCCCGCGAGCCGTTCGCCGAGCGCGCCCATGCCGATCCCGGCCGCGAGCGTGAAGCCGACCATCCCCCAGATCGGCGAGAGGCCGAGCAGCACCGCGCCCGTCGCGCCGGTGAAGCCGACGTGCGACAGCGCGTGGCCGGCGAAGGTCTGCCCGCGCAGCACCAGGAAATAGCCGACGATGCCCGCGAGCACCGCGACGATTCCCGACGCCGCGAAGGCGTTGATCATGAAGTCGTATTCAAACATCGTGCGAATGCCCGGGATGGGCGTGTCCATGGTGATGATGGCCGTGGCCGCCGCCACCGCCGTGCGAATGATCGTCGTCCTCGTGTTCGTGATCGTGCTTCTCGATCTCGACGTCGCCCGACATCACGAAGATCTTGCCGTTCACGCGCATCACGTCGATCGGCGATCCGTAGAGCCGCGACAGCACGGGCTTCGTGATCACCTCGTCGACGGTACCGAGCGCCGCGACGCCGTTGCCGAGATACAGCACGCGGTCGAGCGCGTTCAGCAGCGGATTCAGTTCGTGCGCGGAGAACAGCACGGTGATGCCGAGCTCGCGCTGCACGTTGCGCACGAGTTCGACGACGCCGCGCTGGTGGTTCGGATCGAGGCTGATCAGCGGCTCGTCGAGCAGCAGCAGCTTCGGGTTGCCGAGCAGGCATTGCGCGAGCAGCAGCCGCTGCCGTTCGCCGCCGGACAGTTCGGACAGCGGCCGGCGCGCGAGCGACGCGCCGCCGACGAGGTCGAGCACGCGATCGACGTCGCGGCGCGTGGCCGCGTTCGTGTGCGGCAGGCCCCAGCGGTGGCCGTCGGCGGCCATCGCGACGAAGTCGTAGCCGCGCATCCGTCGATTCGCGAGGCCGCTCCTGATCTGCGGCATGTAGCCGATCGACGCGTTGCCGCGCACGACCGGCACGCCGCCGACCGACAGCGTGCCGGCCGACACGGGGATGAGGCCGAGCACCGCGCGCATCAGTGTCGTCTTGCCGGCACCGTTCGGCCCGAGCACGCCGACGAATTCGCCGGGCTCGATCGAGAAACTCACGTCGCGCAGGATCGTGCGGCCGCCCAGTTCGAGCGTGACGCGATCGACGGCGAGGGCGTGGGGAGTGACGGTCATGTCGTTACGGTCGTCCGTTACTTGCCGGCCGAAAGCGCGTTGCCGAGCGCGTCGAGCTGGCCGGCCATCCATTGCTGGAAGGTCTTGCCGGCCGGCTGCGTCTCGGTGACGCTGACGGTCGGCACGCCGCCGTCGCGCGCGATTTTCAGCATGCGCTTGGTCATCGGTTCTTCGGCCTGGCTGTTGTAGATCAGCACGCGCACCTGCTTCTTGCGCAGGTCGCCCTCGAACGCGGCGACGTCCTGCGCGCTCGCCTCGGTGTCGTTCATCGTCGCGAGCTGGAAGCGCTGGTTGCGCATGTCGAGGCCGATCGCGTCCGACATGTAGCCGAACACGGGCTCGGTGGCCGTCACGGGCACGCCCTTGTACTGCGCGCGCAGCGCGGCGACCTTGTCGTCGACGGGCTTCAGCGACGCGACGAACTTCTGCAGGTTCGCGTCGTACTCGGCCTTGTTCGCCGGGTCGGCACGGCCGAGCTCGGCCGCGATCGCGCGTGCGGCCACGGGCATCGTCGCCGGGTCGTACCACAGGTGCGGGTTGTCGCCGGCCTTCTTGCCGACGAGATCGGCGACGACGATCGTCGCGCGCTTCGCCTGCTTCGACGCGCCGAGCAGCTTGGCCATCCACGGATCGTAGTTCGCGCCGTTGTAGATCACGACCTGCGCGTGCTGGAGCGCGCGGGCGGTCTTCGGGCTCGCTTCGAACAGGTGCGGATCCTGGTCGGGATTGCTGAGGATGCTCGTGACCGCGACGTGGCGGCCGCCGATCTGCGAGGCGACGTCGCCGTAGAAATTCTCGGCGGCGACGACGTTGACGGTCGCGGCCTGCGCAAGCACGGGCGCGGCGAACGACAGCGTGGCGACGGCGGCGGCCAGCCAGCGGACAGGCGACAGGGCGCGCCGCGGCGCGCGCTTCAGGGCAATGGACATGGAACTCCTCGTTGGAAGGGCGGCGCGTGCGCCGCGCGAGTCGGCGTCAGCGCTGCGCGGGCTTGCGCTTGCAGTGCCCGCACAGGCCGCTCAGCTCGACGACTTGGTGGTGGACTTCGAAACCGTGCGCGGGCCCGCTCGCGGACAACTGCTTCGCGAGGTCGCCGCCGGGAATCTCGACGGTGTCGCCGCACGCATCGCAGATCAGGAACTGGCCTTCGTGCGGCACGCCGATCTCGCAGCAGGCGAAGAACGCGTTCTTCGATTCGATCCGGTGGATGAAGCCGTGCTCGACGAGGAAATCCAGTGCGCGATAGACGGTCGTCGGCGGCACGCGGCCGCGCTGCGGTTCGAGTTCCGCGAGCAGGTCGTACGCGCCGATCGGGCGCTGCGCGGCCAGCACGCGTTCGTAGACCTGGCGGCGCAGCGGCGTCCACGCGAGCCCGTGCTCGGCGGCGAATGCGTCGGCCCGGGACAGCCGGGCGTCAATGGACGATGAGGTAGCCATGGCGTGAAGCAGGCGCTGAAACAAAGTACAGCGATGATATAACGTATCGCCGCGCCATGCAGCGCGAATTCCGTTTGACGCCCTTGCTTCCCGCCGTCGCTGCGTCCCCTTCACCGTCGACGCCACTGCGCCGCACCGTGCGCCTCCGCGCCTTGCCGTGCGGGCGCGGCGGGGCATCGCCGTGCGCGGCCGTGCCGCAGCGCGTCATAGAAAGCCGTCGCGTCGTCTTGACAGCGCGTATCGCGTATCCGATCATTCGATCACCGCTAGAGCAATTGATCGGTCCGCGAGCGTTCGCTCACCTCGCGGCCGTCGTGCAACAGAACGAACCGGAGACAACCAGTGAGACTGGCAGACAAGGTCGCGATCCTGACGGGCGCCGCAAGCGGCATCGGCGAGGCGGTCGCGCAACGCTATCTGGACGAGGGCGCGCGCTGCGTGCTGGTGGACCTGAAGCCTGCGAGCGGCTCGCTCGCACGGCTGATCGAGGCCAGCCCCGGCCGCGCGGTGGCCGTCACGGCCGACGTCACGCGCCGCGACGACATCGCGCGGATCGTCGCGACGGCGGTCGAGCGCTTCGGCGGCGTCGACATCCTGTTCAACAACGCGGCGCTGTTCGACATGCGCCCGATCCTCGACGAATCGTGGGACGTGTTCGACCGGCTGTTCTCGGTCAACGTGAAAGGGCTGTTCTTCCTGATGCAGGCCGTCGCGCAGCGGATGGTCGAGCAAGGGCGCGGCGGCAAGATCGTCAACATGTCGTCGCAGGCCGGCCGTCGCGGCGAGGCGCTCGTGTCGCACTACTGCGCGACCAAGGCCGCGGTGATCAGCTATACGCAGTCGGCCGCGCTCGCGCTCGCGCCGCACCGGATCAACGTGAACGGCATCGCGCCGGGCGTCGTCGACACGCCGATGTGGGAGCAGGTCGATGCGCTGTTCGCGCGTTACGAGAACCGGCCGCTCGGCGAGAAGAAGCGGCTCGTGGGCGAAGCCGTGCCGCTCGGCCGCATGGGCGTGCCGGGCGACCTGACGGGCGCTGCGCTGTTCCTCGCGTCGGCCGACGCCGACTACATCACCGCCCAGACGTTGAACGTCGACGGCGGCAACTGGATGAGCTGACATGCCGCCGCTCGCACGCGCAACCCCGGCGGCTTCGCTGCACGCGGCCGCCGCCGCACGAGGACACGCCTGATGGCCGAGATCGTCGTCGCCGGCGAGCTGCTGGCCGAATTCGTCGCCGCCGAGCGCGGCCAGGGCTTCGATACGCCGGGCCTGTTCGCCGGACCGTTCCCGAGCGGCGCGCCGGCGATCTTCGCCGATCAGGCCGCGCGGCTCGGCGCGCGCGTCGCGTATGCGGGCTGCGTCGGGCGCGACGCGTTCGGCGACGCGATCGTCGCGCGGCTCTCACGCGACGGCGTCGACGTCGCGCGCATCCGCCGCGTCGCCCGTCCGACCGGCACCGCGTTCGTCGCGTATCGCGACGACGGCTCGCGCAGTTTCGTCTTCACGTTGTCGACCAGCGCGGCCGCGTGCGTCGATGCGTCCGACGTCGACACCGCGATGTTCGACGGCTGCCGCTATTTCCACGTGATGGGCTCGTCGCTGACGAGCGAATCGGCGATCGCGGCGGTGCAGCGCGGCGTGATCGAGGCCGCGCGCGCCGGCGCGAAGGTGTCGTTCGATCCGAACGTGCGGCCCGAGATGCTGAGTTTCCGGCCGATGCGCGCGGCGCTCGACGAGATGCTCGCCGCGTGCCACCTGTTCCTGCCGAGCGAAGCCGATTTGCCGTTCTTCTGCGGGCCGCAGCCGGCCGAGCGCGCGATCGCGGGCCTGCTCGCGACGCATCCGCTGCTCGAGCGCGTCGTGCTCAAACGCGGCGCGGCCGGCAGTGTCGCGTTCGACCGTGCGAGCCGCATCGACGCGCAGGCTTATCCCGTCGACGAGCTCGATCCGACCGGCGCCGGCGACTGTTTCGGCGGCACGCTGGTCGCGAGCCTCGTCGCGGGCCTGCCGATCGATGTCGCGTTGCGCCGCGCGAACGCGGCGGGCGCGATCGCGGTCACGCGGCGCGGCCCGATGGAAGGCAACAGCAGCGCGACCGAGATCGACCGTTTCCTGACCGAACGAGGTATCGCATGTCCGGCCTGACGACCGTTGCCGAACGCACGCGCACCGCGCACGCGGACACCGTGCTGCGGATGATCTTCGACGCGAACCGCGCCGACGCGCAGCGCGGCATCTATTCGATCTGCAGCGCGCACCGGCTCGTGCTGGAGGCCGCGTGCGAAACCGCGCGCACCGACGGCTCGCCGCTGCTGATCGAGGCGACCTGCAATCAAGTGAACCATCTCGGCGGCTACACGGGCATGACGCCGGCCGATTTTCGCCGCGACGTCGATGCGATCGCCGCGCGCTGCGGGCTCGCGCCGTCGGCGCTCGTGCTCGGCGGCGATCATCTCGGCCCGAACCCCTGGCGGCATCGCCGCGCGGCCGACGCGATGCGCGAGGCCGGTGCGATGGTCGCCGCGTATGTCGAAGCCGGGTTCGAAAAGATCCATCTCGATGCGAGCATGGCGTGCGCGGACGACCCGGCGCGGCTCGACGATCGCACGATCGCCGCGCGCGCGGCCGAGCTGTGCCGCGTCGCGGAAGACGCGGCGGCGCGCGCCGGGATCGCGCCCGTCTACGTGATCGGCACCGAGGTGCCGACGCCGGGCGGCGAAGTGGCCGGCGACGGCGATGCGGACGGCGCCGCGATCGCGCGGATCGCGGTCACGCGCAGCGACAGCATCGCGGCGACGCTCGACGCGCATCGCCGTGCATTCTCGGTGGCCGGGCTCGACGACGCGTGGACGCGCGTCGTCGCCGTCGTCGCGCAGCCGGGCGTCGACTTCGACGATCGCCACGTGCTCGACTACGACAGCGCCAAGGCCGCGTCATTGGGCGCGAGTATCCTGCAGACGCCGCGCCTCGTGTTCGAAGCGCATTCGACCGACTACCAGACCGAAGCCTCGCTCGCCGCGCTGGTGCGCGACCACTTCGCGGTGCTGAAGGTCGGCCCCGCACTGACGTTCGCGCTGCGCGAGGCGCTGTTCGCGCTGACGTTCATCGAGGACGCGCTGATCGACGACGTCGCGCAGCGCTCGCGCCTGCGCGACGTCGTCGACGCCGCGATGCGCGCGCAGCCCGAGCACTGGGCGCCGTACTACCGCGGCGACGAGACCGCGCAGCGGCTCGCGCGCCAGTTCAGCTACAGCGACCGCATCCGCTATTACTGGCTGCAGCCGGCCGTCGCGGCCGCGGTCGAGCAACTGTTCGACAACCTCGCGCGGCAGCCGGTGCCGGAGACGCTCGTCGCGCAATGGCTGCCGGACGTGTACGCGGCGTGCCGTGCGGGCGGCCTCGCGAAGGAACCGCGCGCATGGGTGCGCCACCGGATACGCGACGTGATCGCGCACTATGCGCGCGCGTGCGGGATGCAGCGGCCGGCATGACGGGCCGCGAAGGAAACGATGCAACACCGACGCAAGACCGACGACATTTCGAACAATCCCAGGAGACATGCCATGCAACGAAAGATGCTCGACGCCGCCGCACGCTGTTTCGCCGGAGCCGCGCTCGCGACGGCGGCCTGCGCGGCGTCCGCCGGCACGCTGACGATCGCGACGCTGAACAACCCCGACATGATCGAGTTGAAGAAGCTGTCGCCGGCGTTCGAGAAGGCGAACCCCGACATCAAGCTGAACTGGGTGATCCTCGAGGAGAACGTGCTGCGCCAGCGCGCGACCACCGACATCACGACCGGCAGCGGCCAGTTCGACGTGATGGCGATCGGCACCTATGAAACGCCGCAGTGGGGCAAGCGCGGCTGGCTCGCGCCGATCACGGGGCTGCCGGCCGACTACGACCTGAACGACATCGTGAAGACCGCGCGCGACAGCCTGTCGTACAACGGCCAGCTCTACGCGCTGCCGTTCTACGTGGAAAGCTCGATGACGTTCTACCGCAAGGACCTGTTCGCGGCGAAGGGGCTGAAGATGCCCGACCAGCCGACCTACGACCAGATCGCCGAATTCGCGGACAAGCTCACCGACAAGTCGAAGGGCACCTACGGGATCTGCCTGCGCGGCAAGGCCGGCTGGGGCGAGAACATGGCGTACGTGTCGACGGTCGTGAACACGTTCGGCGGGCGCTGGTTCGACGAGAACTGGAACGCGCAGCTGACGTCGCCCGAATGGAAGAAGGCGATCAATTTCTACGTGAACCTGCTGAAGAAGAACGGCCCGCCGGGCGCGAGCTCGAACGGCTTCAACGAGAACCTGACGCTGACCGCGTCCGGCAAGTGCGCGATGTGGATCGACGCGACGGTCGCGGCCGGGATGCTCTACAACAAGCAGCAGTCGCAGGTGGCCGACAAGATCGGCTTCGCGGCCGCGCCGGTCGCCGTCACGCCGAAGGGCTCGCACTGGCTGTGGGCGTGGGCGCTGGCCGTGCCGAAGACGTCGAAGCAGCAGGACGCCGCGCGCAAGTTCGTCGCGTGGGCGACGTCCAAGCAGTACATCGAGATGGTCGGCAAGGACGAGGGCTGGGCCTCGGTGCCGCCGGGCACGCGCGCGTCGACGTATCAGCGCGCCGAGTACAAGGCCGCCGCGCCGTTCTCGGATTTCGTGCTGAAGGCGATCGAGACGGCCGACCCGAACGATCCGTCGCTGAAGAAGGTGCCGTACACGGGCGTGCAGTACGTCGGGATTCCTGAATTCCAGTCGTTCGGCACGGTGGTCGGCCAGTCGATCGCGGGCGCGGTCGCGGGCCAGATGTCGGTCGACCTGGCGCTCGCCGCCGGGCAGGCTGCCGCCGACCGCGCGGTGCGGCAGGCCGGCTACAAGAAGTAACGCGCAAGCCGTCGCGCGGCTCGCATCGTGCGCCGTGGCGCACGGCGCGAGCCGGCGCAGCCGACAGGCGGGCAGGCCGTTCGCGCCCGCGCATCAACCGGAGGGACTCCGATCATGCGTCACCTGCGTCTTCCCCTGAGTCACGCGCCGTCGGTCGGCGACGCGTCGTCGCCGCCCGGTGCGCCGCGCCGGGCGCGCGGCGGCGCGAGCTGGCTCGTGTCGCCGTCCGTCGCGGTGCTGCTGCTGTGGATGTCGATTCCGCTCGCGATGACGATCTTGTATTCGTTCTCGCGCTACAACCTGCTGAACCCGGACGTGAAGGGCTTCGCCGGGCTCGACAACTACCGTTTCCTCGCGACCGATCCGTCGTTCCTGCCCGCGATCTGGCACACGCTCGTGCTGATCGGCGCGGTGCTCGCGATCACCGTGGTCGGCGGCGTGCTGATGGCCGTGCTGTTCGACCGCAAGTTCTACGGGCAGGGCATCGCGCGCCTGCTCGCGATCGCGCCGTTCTTCGTGATGCCGACGGTGTCCGCGCTGATCTGGAAGAACATGATCCTGCATCCGGTGTACGGGCTCGTCGCGAACGCGATGCGCGCGCTCGGGATGACGCCGATCGACTGGTTCGCCGACTACCCGTTGACGGCCGTGATCATCATCGTCGCGTGGCAGTGGCTGCCGTTCGCGTTCCTGATCCTGTTCACCGCGATCCAGTCGCTCGACCAGGAACAGAAGGAAGCCGCGCGCATCGACGGCGCCGGCCCGGTCGCGATGTTCTTCTACATCACGCTGCCGCACCTGAAGCGCGCGATCGCCGTGGTCGTGATGATGGAGACGATCTTCCTGCTGTCGATCTTCGCGGAAATCTATACGACGACGGGCGGCGGCCCCGGCGACGCGACGACCAACCTGTCTTACCTGATCTATGCGCTCGGCCTGCAGCAGTTCGACGTCGGCCTCGCGTCCGCGGGCGGCATCATCGCCGTCGTGGTCGCGAACGTCGTGTCGTTCTTCCTCGTGCGGATGCTCGCGCGCAACCTGAAGGGGGAGTACGAGAAATGAGCGACCTGACCTTCGAAGGCCGGCGCACGCCGGCCGTGTTCGACCTCGTGCGGCGCGCGCTGCCCGGCACGCTCGCATGGCTGATCGCGCTGCTGCTGTTCTTCCCGATCTTCTGGATGGCGATCACCGCGTTCAAGACCGAGCAGCAGGCGTATGCGTCGACGCTGTGGTTCATGCCGACGCTCGACAGCTTCCGCGAGGTGTTCGCGCGCAGCAACTATTTCGCGTTCGCGTGGAACTCGGTGCTGATCTCGGCCGGCGTCACGGTGATCTCGCTGCTGTTCGCGGTGCCGGCCGCGTATGCGATGGCGTTCTTCCCGAACCATCGCACGCAGAAGGTGCTGCTGTGGATGCTGTCGACGAAGATGATGCCGTCGGTCGGCGTGCTGGTGCCGATCTACCTGCTGTGGAAGAACTCCGGGCTGCTCGACACGGTGTCGGGGCTCGTGATCGTCTACACGCTGATCAACCTGCCGATCGCGGTATGGATGACCTTCACGTACTTCAACGAGATCCCGAAGGACATCCTCGAAGCCGGACGCATCGACGGCGCGTCGACGTGGCAGGAGATCGTCTACCTGCTGATGCCGATGGCGCTGCCGGGGCTCGCGTCCACCGCGCTGCTGCTCGTGATCCTGTCGTGGAACGAGGCGTTCTGGAGCATCAACCTGTCGAGCTCGAACGCCGCGCCGCTGACCGTGTTCATCGCGTCGTACTCGAGCCCCGAAGGGCTGTTCTGGGCGAAGCTGTCCGCCGCCTCGCTGCTCGCGGTCGCGCCGATCCTGATCGTCGGCTGGCTGTCGCAGAAGCAGCTCGTGCGGGGGCTCACGTTCGGGGCGGTCAAATGAGCGGTGCGAGTGCAGGGACGAACGTGCTGATCTGCGATTGCGACGGCGTGCTGATCGACAGCGAGGCCGTGGCCGCCGACGTGATCGTGCGCGAGCTCGACGCGCGCTGGCCGGGCGTCGATGCGCGGCCGGCCGTGATGCCGCTGCTCGGGCTGCGCATCGAGCGCGTGCTGGCGGGCGCGAGCGACGCGGTGGGGCGCGCGCTGTCGGCCGCCGACGTCGACGCGATCCGCCGTGCGGTCGAGGCGGCCGCCGTCAACGCGCCGATGGTCGACGGCATCGATGTGGCACTCGCGGCGATCGAGCTGACGACCGCCTGCGCGAGCAACAGCTATCGCGCATACGTCGAAGCGGCGCTCGCGCGCACCGGCCTCGCGCGCTTTTTCGGCGACCGGCTGTTCTGCGCGGATTCGGTCGCGCGGCCGAAGCCGGCGCCGGACGTGTATCTGGCGGCCGCGCGCACGCTCGGCGTGGCGCCCGCGAACTGCCTCGTCGTCGAGGACAGCGCGACGGGCATCACCGCGGCGGCCGCGGCCGGCATGACCGTGCTCGGCTTCGTCGGCGGCGGGCACGCATCGGCCGCGCAGATCGACGCGCTGCGCGGTATCGGCGCGCGTCACGTATTCGACGACATGCACGAGCTGCCCGGCTACGTCGCGCGCTGGCAGGCGACGGGCGCGGTGCTGCCGAACTAGCAACGATCACGCGCCGCCGGTCAGGCGACGCATCACGAACGAACGGAGACAGATCATGGCAAGCGTGCTCCTGCGCAACATCGCGAAGCGCTACGACGACACCGAAGTGCTGCGCAACGTGAACCTCGACATCGCCGACGGCGAATTCGTCGTATTCGTCGGGCCGAGCGGCTGCGGCAAATCCACGCTGATGCGGATGATCGCCGGCCTCGAAGACATTTCGAGCGGCGACCTGCTGATCGACGGCGCGAAGGTCAACGACGTGCCGAGCGCGAAGCGCGGCATCGCGATGGTGTTCCAGTCGTATGCGCTGTACCCGCACATGACGCTGTACGACAACATGGCGTTCGGCCTGAAGCTCGCGGGCGCGAAGAAGCCCGAGATCGACCAGGCCGTGAAGCAGGCCGCGAAGATCCTGCACATCGATCACCTGCTCGACCGCAAGCCGAAGCAGCTGTCCGGCGGCCAGCGCCAGCGCGTCGCGATCGGCCGTGCGATCACGCGCAAGCCGAAGGTGTTCCTGTTCGACGAACCGCTGTCGAACCTCGACGCCGCGCTGCGCGTGAAGATGCGGCTGGAATTCGCGCGGCTGCACGACGAGCTGAAGACGACGATGATCTACGTGACGCACGACCAGGTCGAGGCGATGACGCTCGCCGACAAGATCGTCGTGCTGTCGGGCGGCGCGGTGCAGCAGGTCGGCACGCCGAACACGCTGTATCACGCGCCGGCGAACCAGTTCGTCGCGGGCTTCATCGGCTCGCCGAAGATGAACTTCCTGAAGGGCACGGTCGAATCGGCCGATGCGACCGGCGTGCTCGTGCGGTTCGACAGCGGCGAGACGCAGCGTGTCGCGGTCGACGCGGCCGGGCTGCAGCGCGGTGCGGCCGTGACCGTCGGCGTGCGGCCGGAACACCTGCTGGTCGATGCGGCGACGCCCGGCGTCGCCGCGCGGACGATGGCCGTCGAATCGCTCGGCGACGCCGCGTATCTGTATGCGGAGTCGGCCGTCGCGCCGGACGGGCTGATCGCGCGGATCCCGCCGCTCGACACGTATCGCACCGGCGAGGCGCTGCGCGTGCATGCGCTGCCCGAGCACTGCCATCTGTTCGACGAGCACGGGCAGGCGTTTCGGCGGCTGAGCGCGCACGCGAAGGCGGCTTGACCGCTGCGCGCCGGTTACAGCCGCAAATGCTCGGCCATGTAATCGACGAACGCGCGCTGCTTGGGCATCGGATGGCGGCCTGACGGCCACAGTACGTAGAACGGCGTGCGGCTCGCGACGTGGTCGTCGAGCACCGCGCGCAGCCTGCCGTCGGCGAGCGTGTCGCGTACGAAGAACTCGGGCAGGCATGCGATGCCGAGCCCGCGCAGCGCGAAGCACAGGCGCGTCTCGGCATTGTTGCTGACCATCGAGACGGGTACTTCCGGCGGCGTGCCGGCGCGCGGCGCGCGCAGCGGCCAGATCTCGAGCTTGCCGCTGCTCGGGAAGCGGTAATGCAGGCAGCGGTGCTGCGCGAGATCGGCCGGCGTGCGCGGCGTGCCGTGCCGGTCGAGATAGTCGGGCGACGCGACCAGGTGCTGGCGGAAGTGGCCGAGCAGCCGCGACGACAGTCGCGAATCGGTCGGACGGCCGGTGCGCAGGACCACGTCGAAGCCTTCGTCGATCACGTCGACGATCCGGTCGCTGAAATCGATGTCGAGCTCGATCGCCGGATACGCGGCCATGAAATCGGCGAGCACCGGCAGCAGCAGCGTGCCGATCGTCGGCAGGCTCACGCGCAGCCGCCCGCGCGGCGCCTCGACGCTCTGCGTCAATTCCCGCTCGGCCGCGTCGATTTCGGCGATCACGCGCCGGCACCGTTCGAGAAAGCGCGCGCCTTCGGCCGTCAGCGTGATGCTGCGCGTGCTGCGGTGAAAGAGCCGCACGTTCAGGCGCGCCTCGAGGCGCGCGATGCGCTTGCCGACCGCCGACGCCGACAATCCGAGCGCGCGGCCGGCCGCGACGAAGCTGCGCGTTTCCGCGACCTGGACGAACACGACGAAACCGCCAAGATTTTCCATGCAGGGCCTCGATTACGGACATCGATGTCCGGAGTGTCCGGAACTCTAACCCGGTTTTTCTTCCGGCGCCGGCTCCTTACGATGGGCGTTCCTTCACTGTTCGAGGTCACGCCATGTCGTCACTGCCTGTCACCACGCACCGCAGGGAACCGGACGCCGCGCTGCGCGCGCGGCTCGACGCCGTGCTCGATCGCGCGCTGGCCGACGCGCGCGTGGTCGGCACGGTCGTGCTGGTCGCGCGCGACGGCGAATTGCGTTATGCACGTGCGGCCGGGCTGGCCGACCGCGAAGCCGGCACGCCGATGCGCGAGGACACGCTGTTCCGGCTCGCGTCGGTATCCAAGCCGATCGTGACGGCCGCCGCGATGCGGTTGGTCGCGGCATCGAAGATCGGCCTCGACGAGCCGGTCGCGCGCTGGCTGCCCGCGTTCGCGCCGACGCTCGCGGACGGCACGCCTGCCGACATCACGCTGCGCCATCTGCTGTCGCACACGGCCGGGCTCGGCTATCGCTTTCTCGAAGCGGACGCCGACGGGCCGTATGCGCGCGCGGGCGTGTCCGACGGCATGGACGGCGCCGGACCGTCGCTCGCGGAGAACGTGCGGCGCATCGCCGGCGTGCCGCTGCGGTTCGCGCCCGGCACGTCGTGGCACTACTCGCTCGCGACCGACGTGGTCGGTGCGCTGATCGAGGCGGTCGACGGCCGACCGCTCGCCGACGCCGTGGCGGCGCTCGTGACGACGCCGCTCGGGATGACCGACACGGCGCTTTTCACGCATGACGCGGCGCGCCTGGCGACGCCTTACGTCAGTACGCCCGGCGTGCCGCGCCGGATGACCGACGACGATCTCGTCCCGGTGTACGAGGGTACGGTCGGCATCCGTTTCGCACCGGCGCGCGCGTTCGATGCGGCCGCGTGGCCGTCGGGCGGCGCAGGGATGATCGCTACGGCGGGCGACTGCATGACGCTGCTCGATACGTTGCGCACCGGGCGCGACAATTGGCTCGCACGCCGCTGGATCGACGAGATGTCGCGCATTCAGCCGGGCGCGCACGACCTGCCGGACGCGCCGGGGTTCGGCTTCGGACTCGGCTTTTCCGTGCTGCATGACCCGGCGGCCGCGCAATCGCCGGAATCGGTCGGCACGTGGCGCTGGGGCGGCGCGTACGGGCATGCGTGGTTCGTCGACCGGGCGGCCGGGCTGACGGTGGTGGCGTTGACCAATACGTTGTACGAAGGGATGCACGGGCGTATTGTCACCGACGTGCGCGATGCGGTGTATGGCGTCGACGACCGGAGTGCGCAATGAGCGAGTGCGTATCCGTCTCCGAGCGCGCCGTCGATCGCGCGGCAGATCCGTCCACGCCGGCCCGTGCCCACCTGCCCGTCGCGAACCTGCTCGCGCTGGCCACCGCCGGCTTCATCACGGTGCTCACCGAAGCGCTGCCGGCCGGCCTGCTGCCGCCGATGAGCGCCGACCTGCGCGTGACCGAGGCGCTGATCGGTCAACTGGTGACCGCCTACGCGCTCGGCTCGATCGTCGCGGCGATTCCGCTCGTCGCCGCGACGCGCGCGATGCGCCGGCGCCGCCTGCTGCTCGCCGCGCTGGCCGGTTTCGTCGTGTCGAACGCGCTGACGGCCGCGTCGCCGTATTACGCGCTCACGCTTGCGGCGCGGTTCGTCGCGGGGATGTCGGCCGGGCTGCTGTGGGCGCTGCTGGCCGGGTATGCGAGCCGGATGGTCGACCCGGCGCTGCGCGGCCGCGCGATCGCGGTCGCGATGCTCGGCATACCGGCGGCGATGTCGATCGGCATTCCGGCCGGCACCGCGCTCGGCGCGACGTTCGGCTGGCGCCTCGCGTTCGCCGGTATTTCGGCCGCGGCGCTCGCGCTGATCGGCTGGATCCGCATGCGCGTACCCGACTTTCCGGGCCAGCTGGCCGGCGCGCGCGAGCCGGTGCTCGGCGTGATGACGCTGCCCGGCGTGCGCCCGGTGCTGACGGTGATGTTCGCGTACGTGCTCGCGCACAACATGCTGTACACGTACGTCGCGCCGTTCCTCGCGGGCGTGCGGATGGGGGCGCGGGTCGACGTGGTGCTGTTCGTGTTCGGCGTCGCGTCGCTCGTCGGCATCGCGCTGACGGGCGCGTGGATCGGCGCCGCGCAGCGACGCCTCACGCTCGCGAGCATCGCGCTGTTCGCGCTGGCGGCGGCGATGCTCGGCGCCGGTTCCGGGATGGCGACCGTCTATGCGGGCGTCGTGCTGTGGGGGCTCGCGTTCGGCGGCGCGCCGACGCTGTTCCAGACGGCCACCGCGAACGCGGCGGGCGAATCGGCCGACGTCGCGCAGTCGATGCTCGTGACGGTGTGGAATCTGGCGATCGCCGGCGGCGGCATCGCGGGCGGGATGCTGCTCGGCGCGACGGGCGCCGGCGCGATTCCGTGGGTGCTCGTCGCGCTGCTGGCGCTGGCGTGGGTCGGCGCGTGGCGCGCACGCCGGCATGCGTTTCCGGCGCGCGCGGCCTGAGCCGGCGGGGCGACGGCGGCGTCAGGCCGCCTTCGCGGCGAGCGCGGCGCGCGCGCAGGTTTCGTCGGTGACGAGCCCCGACAGCCAGCCGCCGCGCAGCGCGGCAATCACCGCGTCGTGTTTCTTCGGGCCGCCGGCGAACGCGATCGTCGGCCGCTTCGGCGGCGTGGCGAGCGCGACGCTCGTCACCCGCGCGCTCGTCGACACGGTGATCTGCGTGCCCTGCGCGTCGATCGGCACGCCGAGCAGTTCGGCCACCGCGCCGAGCGCGGTCATCTCGTCGCGCTCCTGTTCGGTGATGAAGCCGTCTTCGTAGAGCGGGCAGTGCGGACCGATGTTGCCGATCCCGACGAACGCGACGTCGGCCTCGCCCGACAGCGCCTCGACGATCCGGTACAGCCGGTGATTGCACCACTGCGCGCGCTCGGCGTCGCTGTCGGCGAACAGCGGCGCGGGCAGCAGGAAATGCTTGCTGCCGGTTTTCTCGGAGATGTACTGCGCGACGTCGTAGCGGTTCGACGAGCCGTCGGCCGCGATCGCGCCGACCATCGACACGAGCCGGTGCTGCGGGCGGTCGATCTGCGCGATCTGCGCGACCGCGGCCTTCAGCGTCCGGCCGCTGCTGACCGCGATCACCATCGGCCGCGTTTCGTTCAGGTAGCGCTCCATCACCTGCGCGCCGGCGACCGCGAGCTTGCGGTCGATCGCGTCGGGCGCATCGGCGTCGACGGGCACGACTTCGCACATCGCGAGGCCGTAGCGTTTCGACAGCTGCGCGCCGAGATCGAGACAGTCGGCGAGCCGATGGTCGACGCGCACGCGGATCAGGTTCTTCTCGACCGCGAACGCGACGAGGCGCTGCGCGACGGGGCGCGACACCTGCAGCTTTTCGGCGATTTCGTTCTGCGTGTCGCCCGCGACGTAATAGAGCCATGCGGCGCGCGTGGCGAGATCGAGTTTTTCTGAGGACTTGGACACGATAGCGATTCGGTTCGGATCTGGGGGGCCGCCCCGCGGACCGGCCGGCGGGCCGCATGACGGCATCCACTGTACCGCATGTCGCGCGCACGGCCGGCGGCCGGCCGCGCGAGCGCGGCGCCTACGCGAGCCGTGCGCGCGACGGTTCGTACAACGGCTGCACGTGACGATACAGCGTGCGGAATGCATCGAGGCGTTCGCGCAGCCGCGCGTGGCGGTCGGCGTCCGGTGCGTATTCGGCGCGCACCGGCGGCTTGGTCAGCACCGTCTGCGGATCGCCGCCGACGGCCAGCCAGCCGAGCCGTGCCGCGCCGAGCGCCGCGCCCGTTTCGCCGCCGCCGATCTGGCGCGTGCGCACGTTCAGCGCGTCCGCGATCAGTTGCGCCCAGAACGCGCTGCGCGCGCCGCCGCCGATCAGCGACAACCCGTCGGTTTCGACGCCGGCCGCATGCAGCGCGTCGAGGCCGTCGGCGAGGCCGAGCGTCACGCCTTCGAGCACCGCGTAGCCGAGGTGCGCGCGCTCGGTCGCGTGGGTCATCCCGAAGAACACGCCCTGCGCGTACGGATCGTTGTGCGGCGTGCGTTCGCCCGACAGGTAGGGCAGGAACAGCGGCGCCGCGGCGAGCGCGTCGGCGTCGAGCGCCGCGACTTCGGCGAGCAGCGCGGGCTCGTCGGTGCCGGTCAGCTTGCAGACCCAGCGCAGGCAGCTCGCGGCCGACAGCACGACGCTCATCAGTTGCCAGCGATCGGGAATCGCATGGCAGAACGCATGCACGGCCGACGCGGGATTCGGCATGAAGCGGTCGCCGACCACGCTCAGCACACCGGACGTGCCGAGCGACACGAAGCCGTCGCCCGCGTGGATCGCACCGATGCCGAGCGCGCTCGTCGCGTTGTCGCCGCCGCCGCCCGCGACCGGGACGGCCTCCGACAGCCCGAGCTCGCGTGCGACGTCCGCACGCAGCGTGCCGGACGGCGCGTTGCCCTCGACGATGCGCGGCATCTGCGCGCGCGTCATCCCGCACGCGGCGAGCAGCGCATCGGACCAGTCGCGGCGGGCAACGTCGAGCCACAGCGTGCCGGCCGCGTCCGACGGGTCCGACACTTTCGCGCCGGTCAGCCGGAATCGCAGGTAGTCCTTCGGCATCAGCACGCACGCGGTTGCCGCGAACACGTCGGGTTCGTGCCTGGCGACCCACAGCAGTTTCGGCGCGGTGAAGCCGGGCATCGCGAGGTTGCCGGCCAGCGCGTGGAGATCGGGCGCGCGCTCGGTGAGCAGCGCGCATTCGTCGGCGCTGCGCATGTCGTTCCACAGGATCGCCGGGCGCAGCACGCGATCGTCGCGGCCGAGCAGCACCGCGCCGTGCATCTGGCCCGACAGGCCGATGCCGCGCACCTGCGCGAACGCGTGGGGGTGCCGCTCGCGCAGCGTCGCGAGCGCCGCGAGCGTGCCTCGCCACCAGTCGTCCGGATGCTGTTCGGCCCAGCGCGGATGCGGCCGCGACACCGTGAACGGCGAGCCGGCGGTGCCGACGACCGCGCCGTCCGGGGCGAGCAGCAGCACCTTCACTTCCGAGGTGCCGAGGTCGATGCCGAGATACATGAGCGATCCGTTCCGTCAGAGAGGAGCCGCTACTTTAGCCGTGCCGCACGGCATGTGCCAAGCGGGTTCGCCCGGCTGCGCGGCCGGGCGCCGGCACGCGCGTGGTCAGCGCGCCGCGAGCCATGCGTCGACGCGCGCGAGCCCGGCGCGCAACGCGTCGAGCAGCGCCGCGTTGCCGGCCAGCGAGCCCCACAGCGCGCGGTTGGCGCACAGCGCGACGACCGGGTCGTCGGCGTCGACGATCGCACGCGCGACGCTGTCGTCCATCACGCCGTCCTGGTACGCATACGGCAGCGTGCCGCGCGCCCAGCGTTCGAGAAAGCGCAGGAACAGCGCGGGCAGCACGGCGGTGGCGACCGGCGCGGCGCCGCGCGCGAACGATTCGACGAGCGTCGGCGCGATGAAGCCGGGGATCTTCGAGAAGCCGTCGGCCGCGACGCGCTGGTTCGTGTCGAGCACGTACGGGTTGCCGAAGCGCTCGAGCACGACGTCGCGGTAGCGCGCGAGATCGAGCGGGCTCGGCGTGAGGCACGGGATCACGTCCTGCGTCACGTAGTCGTGCGCGAAGCGGCGGATCGCCGCGTCGTGCGTGCCTTCGTGGATATACGCATGGCCCGCGAGCGTGCCGGCCCACGCGATGCAGCTGTGCGTCGCGTTGAGGATGCGGATCTTCGCTTCCTCGTACGGATGGACGTCGTCGACGAGTTCCGCGCCGGCCAGCTCCCAGCGCGGCCGGCCGGCCGCGAAGCGGTCCTCGATCACCCACTGGATGAACGATTCGCCCATCACCGGGCACGCGTCGTCGACGCCGGTGGCCGCGCGCACGCGCTCGCGCACGTCGGCGGTCGGACGCGGCGTGATGCGGTCGACCATCGCGCTGGGCGTCGCGACGTTCGCATCGAACCACGCGATGAGGTCCGTTTCGCCGCGTCGCTCGAGGAATTCGCGCATCCCCGCGCGAAAGCGGGCGCCGTTGTTGCGCAGGTTGTCGCAGCTTTGCAGCGTGAGCGGGCCGGCGCCGCGCCGCACGCGTTCGGCGAGCAGCGCCGCGAGCGCACCGTACAGCGTCGTGCGCGCGCCCTGCAGGTCGGCGCCGAGATCGGCGTTCGCGAGGTCGAGCCGGTCGTGTTCGTCGAGGTAGTAGCCGCCTTCGGTGACGGTGAATGACACGATCCGGCACGCCGGATCGGCGCCGGCGTCGATCAGCGCGGCGAGATCGATCGACCACGGCAGCACGCGCGTGATCGAACGGATCGTCTCGTAGGCGCGTTCACCTTGTGGCGTGACGGTTTCGAGCGTGTACGCGCCATGTTGCGCAGCGAGCGCATCCATCGTCGCGCGCATGTCGTCGCGGATGTTGCCGACGGTCAGCGACCAGCGTTCGTCGGCCGGCACGGCCGCGTTCACGCGATGCAGATACCACGCCTGGTGCGCGCGGTGAAACGAGCCCGCGCCGATGTGCAGCAGCACGGGCGCGCGGGCGGAGGGCGAGTCGCTCATCCGGTGTCTCCTGTTCCTGCCTGTCTATCCTGTCGAATACGATCATTTGCTCTTTGTGTGAGCGAATGATCGTATTCGGGCGAACGAAAGTCAAGGCGGGGACACGGCATTTCGATGGTGCGCTGCGGCGCGGGCGGGGAGGGCGGGGAGGGCACGCGGGCAGGCAGGCGGGTAGGCGGGCAGGCGCGACGCAGCCGGCGAAAAGAGCGTCAGCACCCCTCGCGCGTGAGTGCGACGAGTTCGTCGAGCAGCTTGCCGGCCGGCCCCGGCAGGATCCCGTGGCGGCGCCGGAATGCGGTGAGCGTGCGCACCGCGACGACTTCGCGCACGGGCAGCGTGTCGATCGTGCCGGC
Organism: Burkholderia sp. NRF60-BP8; assembly: GCF_001522585.2. Classification (NCBI taxonomy): domain Bacteria; kingdom Pseudomonadati; phylum Pseudomonadota; class Betaproteobacteria; order Burkholderiales; family Burkholderiaceae; genus Burkholderia; species Burkholderia sp. NRF60-BP8. The sequence continues at coordinate 2,789,637 of NZ_CP013373.1, read as the reverse complement.
GCGCCGTTCGGCGCCGTACATCGGCTCGGCCATCCAGCAGAGGAATCCCGCATGTGCGACCAAGCTTTTCAGCGTCGTGACCGAGCGCGTCTCGACCGCGATGTCGGGCAGCGGGAGGCCGTGTGCGTCGAAGGTCGCGCGCATGTGGTCGAACGGCGCGGTGCCCCGCGGCGGAATCGCCCAGCGCGCGTGCAGCGTATCGGCGAGCGTCGGTGCGCGGCCGAGCGCGCGCAGCGGATGGTGCGGCGCCGCAACGATATGGCTGCGGTCCTCCCAGCGGCATTCGGGAATCGCGACGATCTCGTCGGTATCGGGCCCGTGCGCGGACAGCGCAAGGTCGATCTCGTGCTTGATCAGCCCTTGCGCGAGCCGGTCCCACACGCCCTCGATGATTTCGACGCGCAGGTTCGGCCAGCGGTCGAGCACGCGGCCGACCGCGACCGGCAGCACGAGGCTCGCGATGCTGCCCACCGTGCCGACCTTGATCGTGCCCTTCGCGAATCCGCGCATCGCGTCGAGCTCCTCGCGCGCATGTTCGGCCTCGTGCTGCAGCAGCGTCGCGTGCGGCAGCAACGCCTCGCCGAACGCGGTGAGCTGCACGCCCTTCGAATGGCGCTCGAACAGCGGCGCGCCGACCTGCTCCTCGAGCCGCTTCAGGATCCGGCTCAGCGCCGGCTGCGTGACGTGCAGCGCATCGGCCGCGCGGCCGAGGCTGCCGCACGCGACGATCGTCGTGAAGGCACGCAGTTGTCGGAGATCGAAAGTCATGCCGGAACGTAATGGCTTTTCGCAGAAAATACAGTATCGGTGAATGGCTTGCGCTTCGATACTGTGGAAACCGCCAAGCCATCGAGGAGCGCCGAGCATGTCCGGCCATTCACCCCTTTCCGCCGCATCGATCACCGTTCGCGATGCGGTGATCGACTTGCTCCGCCAGTTCGGCATCGACCGCGTGTTCGGCAATCCCGGCTCGACCGAGCTGCCGATGTTCCGCGACTTTCCCGACGATTTCCGCTACGTGCTCGGCCTGCACGAAGCCGTCGTGGTCGGGATGGCCGACGGCCATGCGCAGGCCACCGGCAATGCGGCGGTCGTCAACCTGCATTCGGCGGCGGGCGTCGGCAACGCGATGGGCAATCTGTTTACCGCGTTCAAGAACCGCACGCCGCTGATCGTCACCGCGGGCCAGCAGGCGCGCGCGATTCTGCCGTTCGATCCGTTCCTCGGCGCGACGCAGGCCGCCGAACTGCCGAAGCCGTACGTGAAATGGAGCATCGAGCCCGCTCGCGCGCAGGACGTGCCGGCCGCGATCGCGCGTGCGTACCGCATCGCGATGCAGGAGCCGCGTGGCCCCGTGTTCGTGTCGATCCCGGTCGACGACTGGGACCAGCCGGCCGAACGGCTGCCGCGGCGCGACGTCAGCCGCATCGTGCGGCCCGATCCCGACGCGCTCGCGCGGCTCGGCGACGCGCTCGACGCCGCGCGGCGCCCGGCGTTCGTGGTCGGCGCGGCCGTCGATCGCGCGGGGGCGTGGGACGACGCCGTGCGTCTCGCCGAGCGGCACCGTGCGCGCGTGTACGTCGCGCCGATGTCGGGGCGCTGCAGCTTTCCCGAGGACCATCCTCTGTTCGCCGGCTTCCTGCCCGCGATCCGCGAGAAGATCGTCGCGCGGCTCGCCGGGCACGATCTCGTGTTCGCGTTCGGCGCGCCCGCGTTCACGTACCACATCGAAGGCTTCGGTCCGCACGTGCCGCCGGGCGCGACGCTCGTGCAGCTCGTCGACGATCCCGGCGTCGCCGCGTGGACGCCGTCGGGCGATGCGGTCGTCGGCAACCTGCGGCTCGCCGCGCGCGATCTGCTCGCGCGGCCCGCGCCGCCCGAGCGGCCGATGCCCGCGCCGCGCCCGGCGCACGTCCGTGTCGACACGCCCGCCGCCGGCGAGCGCATGTCGGCCGCATTCGCGCTGCAGACGCTCGCCGACGTGCGCGACGCGCAGGACATCGTCGTCGAGGAGGCGCCGAGCGCGCGGTCGGTGATGCAGGAACATCTGCCGTTCACGCGCAGCGGCACGTTCTACACGATGGACAGCGGCGGCCTGGGTTACGGGATGCCGGCCGCCGTCGGCGTCGCGCTCGCGCAGCCGGGCCGGCGCGTGATCGGGCTGATCGGCGACGGCTCGAGCCTGTATTCGATCCAGGCGCTGTGGAGCGCCGCGCAACTGAAGCTGCCGATCACGTTCGTGATCCTGAACAACCGGCGTTACGCGGCGCTGCAGGATTTCGCGCCAGTGTTCGGCTTCGGCCCGGGCGACCCGGTGCAGGGCACCGATCTGCCCGACCTGGATTTCGTCGCGCTCGCGCAAGGGATGGGCTGCCGCGGCGTGCGCGTCGCCGATGCCGCACGCCTGCGCGACACGCTGACCGATGCGCTGCGGGACGCGACGCCGGTCGTCGTCGAAGTCGAGATTGCCTGACGCGCCGCGCGCGTCTTTCCGGAGATGCCATGCAAACCGTAGCGATGCTGATCGGCGGCGAACGCCGCCACTCGTCCAGCGGCGCGACCTTCGTGCGCCGCAACCCGCTCGACGGCGAAATCGCGTCGGCCGCGCCCGCGGGCACCGTCGACGATGCGCGCGCGGCGGCCGACGCGGCCGCGCGTGCGTTTCCCGAATGGGCCGCGCTCGGCCCCGGCGCGCGACGCGCATGGCTGCTGAAGGCGGCCGCCGCGCTCGAAGCGAAACACGAGCAGTTCGTCGCCGCGATGGCGGCCGAGACGGGCGCCTCCGCGCTGTGGGCCGGCTTCAACGTGAAGCTCGCGGCGAGCGGTCTCGTCGAGGCCGCGTCGCTCACCACGCAGGTCGGCGGCGCGCTGATCCCGTCCGACGTGCCCGGCTCGCTCGCGATGGGCGTGCGGCAGCCGGCCGGCGTCGTGCTCGGCATCGCGCCGTGGAATGCGCCGGTGATTCTCGCGACGCGCGCGCTCGCGCTGCCGCTCGCATGCGGCAACACGGTCGTGCTGAAAGGCTCGGAACTGTGCCCCGTCACGCACGGGCTGGTCGTCGAGGCGCTGCAGGAGGCCGGGCTGCCGCCGGGCGTCGTCAACTTCGTGACGAACGCGCCCGACGACGCGGGCGCCGTCGTCGACGCGTTGATCGCGCATCCGGCCGTGCGCCGCGTGAATTTCACCGGCTCGACGCGAGTCGGACGGATCGTCGCCGAAGCCTGCGCGCGCCATCTGAAACCGTCGGTGCTGGAACTCGGCGGCAAGGCGCCGTTCGTCGTGCTCGACGATGCCGATCTCGACGCGGCGGTCGCCGCGGCCGCATTCGGCGCATTCGCGAATTCCGGACAGATCTGCATGTCGACCGAGCGCATCGTCGTCGACGCATCGATCGCCGATGCATTCGTCGCGAAGCTCGCCGCCAAGGCTGCATCGCTGCCGCTCGGCGACCCGCGCCACGGGCCCGTCGTGCTCGGCTCGCTGATCGACGCGAAGGCCGTCGAGCGCTGCAACGCGCTGATCGACGACGCGCTCGGGCACGGCGCGACGCTGCTGTGCGGCGGCAAGGCCGACGGCACGCTGTTTCCCGCGACGCTGCTCGATCGCGTGACGCCGGCGATGCGCATCTATGCGGAAGAATCGTTCGGCCCGGTGAAGGGCATCGTGCGCGTCGACGGCGAGGACGCCGCGATCCGCTGCGCGAACGACAACGCGTTCGGGCTGGCGTCGGCCGTGTTCAGCCGCGACGTCGCGCGGGCGCTGCGTGTCGCCGCGCGCATCGAATCGGGCATCTGTCACGTGAACGGCCCGACCGTGCACGACGAAGCACAGATGCCGTTCGGCGGCGTGAAGGACAGCGGCTTCGGCCACTTCGGCGGCCAGGCCGGCATCGCCGCGTTCACCGACCTGCGCTGGATCACCGTGCAGACGGCGGCGCGCCACTATCCGTTCTGACGAGGCCGCCGACGATGAGAATCGCGATTCTGGGCGCGGGCGCGATGGGCTCGCTGTTCGGCGGGCGGCTCGCCGAAAGCGGCGAAGCCGTCACGCTGATCGACGTGAACGATACGCATCTCGATACCATCCGTCGCGACGGGCTGCGCATCGACGACGATCGCGGCGAGCGGCGCATCCGCTCGCTGCAGGCCGTGCGGCCGGAGGCCGCGAATGCGCACGCGGCTGTCGCGCCCGACACACCGTTCGACCTGCTGATCGTTTTCACGAAATCGCTGCACACGCGGGCGGCGCTCGACGGCGTGCGCGCGCTGCTGACGGCGGGCACGTTCGTGCTGACGCTGCAGAACGGGCTCGGCAACGTCGAGACGCTGAATGCGTTCGTCCCGGTCGAGCGCATCCTGGTCGGCGTGACGACGTGGCCGGCCGATGCGGCCGGTCCCGCGCACGTGCGCTCGCACGGCGCCGGCACGATCCGCATGATGACGGCCGACGGCGTGGCGCGCCCGTTCGCGACGGCCGTGGCCGACGCGCTGTCGCGCGCGGGGCTCGCGTGCACGCTCGATCCTGACGTGTGGGCCGCGATCTGGGAGAAGGTCGCGTTCAATGCGGCGCTCAACCCGCTGTGCGCGGCGACGGGCTGCACCGTCGACCAGCTCGGCCATCGTCACGACGGTCCGCGGCTCGCGCTGGCGATCGCGGCCGAGACCGCCGCCGTCGCGCGCGCGAAGGGCATCGCGGTCGACGGCGAACGCATTGCGCGCAACGTCGAGCATGCGATCCGCGAACATCGCGGCCATCGCCCGTCGATGCTGCAGGACGTGCTCGCGGGCCGCCGCACCGAGATCGACGCGATCAACGGCAAGGTCGTCGCGGCCGCGCGCGAAGCGGGCGTCGCGGTGCCGCATGCCGAGACGCTGCTCGCGCTCGTCCGGCTGATCGACGCACGGACGAACTGAGCAGCAGGCCGGCGGCCGGCTGGCGCCGCGTGACGATACGGATGCCGCGCACGCGGGACGACGGCGTCGGATCGTGAAGGGCAGGACAGGACGCCGGCGCCGATGCATGCGCGCCGGCCGACTGCGCAGCACGAGATCCGGGCACGCGTGTGCGCCAGCCCGGACAACAGGAGACGCCATGAAAGCTATCGAATACCGTTGTCTTGCCGCGCGCCGTTCGCGCACGTTGCCGCCGACGTGCGGCGCCCGGGAGGTCGCATGAGCACGCGCGACCCACTGGACGGACGGCTGCCGCCGTCGGTCGACGTCGGCACGACGCTCGACGACGGGCCGTTCACGGCGATGCAGCGCGGCGTGGTGCTGCTCGCCGCGCTCGCGATCGTGCTCGACGGCTTCGACGGCCAACTGATCGGTTTCGCGATTCCCGTGCTGATCCGCGAATGGGGCATCACGCGCGGCGCGTTCGCGCCGGCCGTCGCGGCGGGGCTGATCGGAATGGGTATCGGCAGCGCGTGCGCGGGGATCGTCGCGGATCGCTTCGGCCGCCGCCAGGCCGTGATCGGCAGCGTGTTCCTGTTCGGCATCGCGACCTGCGCGATCGGGTTCGCGCCCGACGTCGCGACGATCGCGATGCTGCGCTTCTGTGCCGGGCTCGGGATCGGCGGCGCGCTGCCGACGGCCACCACGATGACCGCCGAATACACGCCCGCGCGGCGCCGCACGATGATGGTGACCGCGACGATCGTCTGCGTGCCGCTCGGCGGCATGCTGGCCGGCCTGTTCGCGCACGAGGTGTTGCCGCGCTACGGTTGGCGCGGGCTGTTCTTCGCGGGCGGTGCGCTGCCGCTCGTGTTCGGCTTCGTGCTCGTGCGCGCGTTGCCCGAATCGCCGCGCTATCTCGCGCGACGCCCCGCACGCTGGCCGGAACTCGGCGCGCTGCTCGCGCGGATGCAGCGGCCGGTCGCGCCCGGCACCGTGTTCACCGATACGAAGGACGCCCGCGCGCCCGGCAGCCGCGGCGGCTTCGGCGCACTGTTCGCGAGCGGCCACGCGCGCGACACGATCGCGCTGTGGTGCGCGTTCTTCATGTGCCTGCTCGCCGTGTACGCCGCATTCAGCTGGCTGCCGACGATGCTCGCGGCGAGCGGGTTGAGCGTGTCGGTCGCGGGCTCGGGACTCACCGCGTACAACCTCGGCGGCGTGGTCGGTGCGCTGCTGTGCGCGTGGGCGATCGCGCATGCGGGGTCGCGCTGGCCGCTCGCGCTGTGCAGCATCGGCGGTGCGGCGAGCGCGGTATGGCTGATGGGCGTCGATGCGAGCCGCCATACGGGCTGGCTGATCGTCGGGCTCGGCTTGCACGGGCTGTTCGTCAACGCGGTGCAGTCGACGATGTATGCGCTGTGCGCGTACATCTACCCGACGGCCGTGCGCGCGACGGGCACCGCGAGTGCGCTCGCGTTCGGCCGGCTCGGTGCGATCTTCAGCGCGTTCGCGGGCGCGATCGTGATCACGGCGGGCGGCGCGGGTGCCTACCTGACGATGCTGGCCGTTGCGATGGGCGTGGTCTGCGTCGCGCTGCTCGCGGTGCGGCGGCACATTCCGCGGCTGTCGCGCGCGCATGCGCCGCCGTGCGAAGGGGAGGAGCTCGCGCGGACGTCGTCGTGACGGCGCCCGCGCGACGGGCGTTACAGCGTGGTGCGCACGTGCCAGAGTTCGGGGAACAGCACGACGTCGAGCATCTTGCGCAGGTACGGCGCGCCGCTCGTGCCGCCGGTGCCCTGCTTGAAGCCGATGATGCGTTCCACCGTCGTCACGTGACGGAAGCGCCACTGGCGGAACGCGTCCTCGAGATCGACCAGTTCCTCGGCCATCTCGTACAGTTCCCAGTGCTGCTGCGGATGACGATAGACCTCGAGCCACGCGGCTTCGACCGTTTCGTCGTGACGCATCGGCTGCGTCCAGTCGCGATCGAGCCGCTCCGGCGCGATCGAAAACCCGCGCCGCGCGAGCAGGCGCACGACCTCGTCGTAGAACGACGGCGCCTCGAGCGTCGCGCGCACCTGTTCGAGGATATCGGGCCGGTGCGCATGCGGCTGCAGCATCTGCGCGTTCTTGTTGCCGAGCAGGAATTCGAGCTGGCGATACTGATACGACTGGAAGCCCGACGACTGGCCGAGATACGGCCGCATCGCCGAATACTCGGACGGCGTCATCGTCGACAGCACGTTCCACGCCTGCACCAGTTGCTCGAGGATGCGCGACACGCGCGCGAGCATCTTGAACGCGGGCGGCAGCGCGTCGGTGCGCACCGCATCGAGCGCGCCGCGCAGCTCGAACAGCGCGAGCTTCATCCACAGCTCGCTCGTCTGATGCTGGATGATGAACAGCATCTCGTTGTGATCGGGCGACAGCGGATGCTGCGCGTCGAGGATCGCATTCAGCGACAGGTAGTCGCCGTAGCTCATCGACTTCGAGAAATCGAGCTGCGCGTCGTGCCAGCCGCCTTCGGCGGCGTTGCCCGGCACGTGCGGCGCTTCGTGCGCGGCTTGCGCCGGCTGGGCGGCGCGTGCGCCCGAGAACGGACAGCCAGCCGGCGCGTCGCCGCCGGGGGGCTGCATATGACCAGAATTCACGACTTTCTCCAGATTTGAATGACGAACGCGCGGCGCGCGCGCCGCATGCAACTGCGGCGCGCCGCGCAGAACCGCTCAGGTCACCGCGCCGCGTTCGGCGAACTCGGGCGCCTTCCACGCGTCGGTGGCGAGGATGTCGCGCAGCGTCTCGACCGCATCCCATACGTCGGCGAAGCGCGTATAGAGCGGCGTGAAGCCGAAGCGCAGCACGTACGGCTCGCGGTAGTCGCCGATCACGCCGCGCGCGATCAGCGCCTGCATCACTTCGTAGCCGTGCGGATGCTCGAAGCTCGCCTGCGAGCCGCGCTGGTGATGCGCGCGCGGCGTGACGAGCTTCAGCGACAGGCCCGCGCAGCGTTCCTCGACGAGCGCGATGAACGCGTCGGTCAGCGCGAGCGACTTGCGGCGGATCGTCTGCATGTCGGTCTGCAGGAACACGTCGAGCCCGCATTCGACCATCGACATCGACACGATCGGCTGCGTGCCGCACAGGAAGCGCGCGATGCCCGGATCGGGCGCGAAGCCCGGCTGCATCGCGAACGGCGCGCGATGGCCCCACCAGCCCGACAGCGGCTGCGAGAAATGCGCGAGATGGCGTTGCGGCACCCACACGAACGCGGGCGAGCCGGGGCCGCCGTTCAGGTACTTGTACGTGCAGCCGACCGCGCCGTCCGCGCGTGCGCCGTTCAGGTCGACCGGCACCGCGCCGGCCGAGTGCGCGAGATCCCACAGCATCAGCGCGCCCGCGTCGTGGACGAGCTGCGTGACGGCCGGCATGTCGTGCATGTAGCCGGTGCGGTAGTTCACGTGCGTGATCATCGCGACGGCCGTGTCGGCGCCGAGCGCGTCGGGCAGGTCGGCCGGATCGTCGATCAGGCGCAGCTCGTAATGGCCGCCGAGCTGCTCGATCAGTCCTTGCGCGATGTACAGATCGGTCGGGAAGTTCGAGCGTTCCGACACGATCACGCGGCGCTCGGGCGCACGCTCGGCCTGATGGCGCAGCATCGCCGACAGCAGCTTGAACAGGTTGATCGAGATGGTGTCGGTGACGACCGTCTCGCCGGGCGCGCCGCCGATCAGCGTCGCGAGCTTGTCGCCGAGGCGGCGCGGCAGCGCGAACCAGCCGGCCGTGTTCCAGCTGCGGATCAGGCCTTCGCCCCATTCGGCGCCGATTACCTGCTGCGCACGGGAAGCCGACGCGCGCGGCTGCGCGCCGAGCGAGTTGCCGTCGAGGTAGATCACGCCGTCGGGCAGCGAGAACTGGTCGCGCAGCGGGGCCAGCGGGTCGTCGCGGTCGAGCGCGAGCGCGTCTTCACGGGTCTTGATCATCATGATGTGAGGTCGTAAGTCGGGTAATCAGGAAGCCCGCGCGGGCAGCGCGCGCAGCACCGCGCGCACGGGGCTCGCGTCGAGCGTCGCGAATTTCAGCGGCAGCGCGATCAGTTCGTAGTCGCCGGCCGGCACGTCGTCGAGCACGATCCCTTCGAGGATCGCCATCCGGTGCGCGCGCACGCGGCGATGCGCATCCATCGTCTTCGATTCCTGCGGGTCGAGCGACGGCGTATCGATGCCGATCAGCTTCACGCCGTGCGCGGCGAGCAGGTCGACGGTGTCGGGCGCGACCGCGCAGAAGTCGCTGTCCCATTGCTCGACGCTGGCGTGCGCGTACGTACGCAGCAGCACGCGCGGCGGCACGCCGTCGAGCGCGGCCGCGACGTCGGCCGGCCGCACGACCGGCGATGCGCCGATGCAATGGATCACGCGGCACGGGCCGAGATAGGTGTCGAGCGGCACCGCGCCGATCGGCGCGCCGTCGGCGTCGTAGTGCAGCGGCGCGTCGCAGTGCGCGCCCGTGTGCGGCGACAGCGTCAGGCGTGCGACGTTGACCGGCGAACCGGCCTCCATCCGCCACACGCGTTCGACGGAAACCGGCGTATCGCCCGGCCACACGGGGGTGGCGGGGCTGACGGGCGGCGAGATGTCCCAGAGTGTGTCCATGGCATGACGAATCGTGAGTCGATCCTTCGAATGATAGGTGGACGCTCGCAGAAAGTGCTTGCGAAATAAACATGGACAATCCGCCGGATTGGCAGATAATTCGACTCAGAGGGAAAACGGGGACCAAAAATGCACGCGATCACGCTCGATGCCACCGACTGCCGGATTCTGGCGGTACTGCAGGAGGAGGGCAGAATCAGCAATCTCGACCTGGCCGAACGCATCTCGCTTTCGCCATCCGCCTGCCTGCGCCGCATGCGTCTGCTCGAGGAGCAGGGCGTGATCGAGCACTATCGCGCGTGCCTGAGCCGCGAGAAGCTCGGCTTCGAGCTCGAGGCGTTCGTGCAGGTGTCGATGCGCAACGAAGAGAATCAATGGCACGAGCGCTTCGCGGAAGCGCTGCGCGAATGGCCGGAGGTGGTCGGCGCGTTCGTCGTGACGGGCGAGAGCCACTATCTGCTGCGCGTGCTCGCGCACAACCTCAAGCACTATTCGGATTTCGTGCTGAACCGGCTCTACAAGGCGCCGGGCGTGATGGACATCCGTTCGAACATCGTGCTGCAGACGCTGAAGGACGAAGCCGGCGCGCCGGTCGGCCTGGCGCGCACGGGGGCGATCAAAGCGGTGTGAGGCCGTGGAAGCCGCCGCCGTGGAACACGAGCGGCGGTGCCGTTTCCGATACCGCGCGCACGCCGCAGCGTTCCACTTCGCCGACGAAGATTACGTGGTCGCCTTCGTCGTAGCGGCTGCGGTTGTGGCATTCGAACCACGCGAGCGCGCCGTCGAGCACGGGCATTCCCGAGTTGCCGGCCGCGTGCGCGATTCCTTCGAAGCGGTCGCCCTTGTAGGTCGAGAAGCGTTTGCACAGGTCGAGTTGCGACGCCGCGAGCACGTTCACCACGTAATGGCTGTTGCCGCGGAACACGGGCGTCGACGCCGATTTGTGCGCGAGGCTCCACAGCACGAGCGGCGGATCGAGCGACACCGAATTGAACGAGCTGGCGGTGATGCCGATCAGCTGGCCGGACGGCGCCTGCGTGGTGATCACCGTCACGCCCGTCGCGAACTGGCCGAGCGCCTGCCGGAAGGCGGCCGAGTCGAAATCCGGCGGATTGGCGTGGCTCATCGGGCGGCCATCCGGAACGGGACGGGCGGGCGCGACACGCCACGGGTGTGACGGGCGCGGCGGACGAAAGGCGACGAAGCGGTCGATGAAGAAGGGGTGCGCATGGCCCGATTTTAGCGGAATCGGGGCCGCCGGGCCCGCTCGGGCGGCGCGGCGCGACGGGAGGGTGACGTAGCGAACACTGCGGCGCGCGGCCGGCGGCGCCGTTCTGTCGCGTTTTTCAGCGGTGCTGCCGCTCATGCCGACGCCGTGCCGTCCCGCCCGGCATCGCCGCCCGTGCTATCGCGCCGCCGCCAGCCCGAGCGACAACGCGCCCGTCACGATCAGGCTCGACGCCCATACCGCATCCAGATTGAACCAGCTCCGCGACACGAACTTCAGCCCGAGATAGCGGTACACGAGCCACGCGAGCCCGCCGCCGGCGGCGATCATCGCGGCCGCGTGCACGGCCGCGACGACGAGCGCCATGCCGAGATGCGCATCGACGAGCGCCGCGGCCGCGCGATGGCCGGCATCCCGGTCGAGCCCGCACAGGCCGAGGTAGATCGGCACCAGCATCAGCCCCGCGCCGTGCGCGAGTGCGACCGCGAACGACCACAGGCCGAGCCGCGCCGGCGGAATCCGCGCGAGCGCCCGCGGATGCCGGCGCCGGATCAGCAGCCCTGCGCCGAAGCCGATCACGAGTGCGCTCGCGCCGATCCGGATCGCCGACTGCCAGGCGAGCAGCGCCGCAAGCAGCCCGAACGGCAGCATCACCGCGAAGACGGCGAGCGCATGACCGAGCGCGAGATAGCCGAGCGCGGCGACGAGCGCGGCGCCGCGGCGCGTCATCAGCGCGTTCGACACCGCGAGCGGCCAGCCCATCGCCGGGTTCAGCCCGTGATAGACGCCGCTCGCGAGCACGGCCGCCCACCACGCGAACGGCACGTGAAGGCCGGCGCTCAACGCTTGACCGACGGATAGCAGAACGAATCGGTCGAGCAGTCGCCGCCTTCGAGCCGGATCTGGTGCGCGCGGTAACCGTCGGGGAATTCGACCCAGTAGTCGTCGGCGAGCGTCAGCCCGCCGTCCGGCCCCGCGTGCGCGAGCACCTGCGCGGCCGGCACGCCGTCCGGATAGAACTGATCGTCCCACGTCGAATAGAGCGAGTTGGTCCAGTACACGCGCCGGCCGTCGCGGCTGATCTCGACCATCTGCGGGCCGCCCGCGAACGTGCGGCCGTTCGGGTGCGGCGCACGGCGCGCGATGCCGCCGATGCGTACCGACCCGGCCAGCACCGGGTGGTGCGGATCCGACACGTCGTACTGGCGCATTTCGCCGGTGCCCCAGCACGACACGTACAGGAACCGGTCGTCGAGCGACAGATCGATGTCGGTCACGAGCGGCGGCACCGCGCCGAATCCTTGCAGCAGCGGCGGCAATGCGTCGGCGGCGGCCGGCTCGGCCGGGATCGTCGCGGTCTTCTTCGCATGGAACTTGCCGCCTTCGCGCCACCAGGTCCAGATCGAGCCTTCGAGATTGGTCGTATCGACCACGACGCCGACGAATCCGTATTCGCGCACCGGGTCGTGCGCGGGCCGCACCTCCAGCGCCATCTGGTGCTGCGCGCCGAGATCGATCGTCTGCACGTTGCGGCGCGCGCGCAGGTCCCAGAAATGCAGCCGGTGCCCGTACTTGTTCGCGAGCAGATCCTCGGGGACGATCCCGTTCTCGAATTGCGGCGGCAGCGCCCATTCGCTCGACACCATGTAGTCGCGCGGCAGGTTCCACCAGAAGTCGTAATGCTTGTCCTGCGGGCCGCGGTCGATCTCCCAGCGGCCGAGCACGTCGAAGGTCTCGCAATCCATGATGAAGATGCCGGGCGCGCCGTCGGTGCCGTCCTTGCCCGCGCCGCCGAGCGTGCTCACGTAGATGCCCTCGGGGCCGCAATGCACGGTGTGCGGCCGCGAGTAGCCGGTCTTCGCGAAGATCTCGTCGGGCTCGATGATCTTGTGGATGCGTGCCTGCGTCGGATGCGGCTTCGTGTCGATCACGTAGATGCGCGACGAGCGCAGGCCGGGGATGATCAGGAAGCGGCGCTCGAGGAACGCATGGCCGGTGAGCGGCGACAGCGACGACGAACACGCGTTCCAGCCGAAGTGGTGAAACTCGTCGCCGGTGTTCGGCATCGTCACCGTATGCACGATCTTGCCGTACGTCGACGAACCGGGCTTCACGTCGATCACGGCGAGCGCGTCGGGTCTGGAAAAATCGGGGCTCAGCAACAACGTATATGCGAATGCTTCGGCCGGCGCCTGCATCGCGAGCTCGGGCGAAGCGTGAAACGTCGGGTCGGGCCGCATGCTCATGGTGATGTCCTCTCGATGGTGTCGGATCGTGGGCGCACGGCCGTCGTCCGTTGCGTGCGTGCGGGCTGCGATTGCCGCGCGACGCGCATCATGCCGGCGGAGCGCTCGGCGAGCAGGCACGCGTCGGCGGCGCGCGCGATGCCGTGCATCAGGTCGTGAAAGCGGGAAAAGGCGAAAGGCTGGCGCGCGGCGCCCGCGGTGAAACGGGTACGCGCGATCGCGATGGCGCGATCGACGTATCGGCGACCGGGCCCGCGACGCAGGCGATGTCTGTTAAGGCGTGCATATCGATGTTCCGGCAGATGGGGTTGGCATCGGGGGCGGGCATGCATCGGACGCTGCGCGTTCGCGACAGGTTGGCCGTCGCGTGCGCGTGCCTAAGTGTAGACGAGAAATCCGCGGCGGGTCGCGTGCGGCGCCTGGCCGATCTGCCAGGTTCGCGCGCGAGTGAGATACTTGACGAAGTGCCGTTGCCGTCCGCGTCGCGGGCGGGCGACGGCGACGCGAAACGGTGGCGCCGGCGCCTGCGCGCCGGCTGCCGTCATCCACGAGGGACTGATTTCATGGGGAACGAGATGCTTGAAACCGCGACGCTCGGAGGCGGGTGTTTCTGGTGCACGGAGGCCGTGTTTCTCGACGTCGACGGCGTGACGGCCGTCCAGTCGGGTTACGCGGGCGGCCATACGCGCAATCCCGGCTATCGCGACATCTGCGAGGGCGACACGGGGCACGCGGAAGTCGTCAACGTGACGTTCGATCCGGCGCGCATCGGCTATCGCGAGATCCTCGAGATCTTCTTCGCGACGCACGATCCGACCCAGTTGAACCGGCAGGGCAACGACGTCGGCACGCAGTACCGGTCGGTCGTGTTCACGCATTCGGATGCGCAGCGCGACACGGCGCTCGACGTGATCCGCGAACTCGAGCGCGAACAGGTGTTCGGTCAGCCGATCGTCACGCAGGTCGTGCCGCTCGACGGCAACTACTGGCCGGCGGAGGACTATCACCAGAACTATTACGCGCGCAACCCGGGGCAGGGTTATTGCTCGGTCGTGATCGGGCCGAAGCTCGCGAAGTTCCGGCAGAAGTTCTCGCACCGGCTGAAGTCGCTGCGCGGCGCGTAAGCGCGGGCATGGCCGGCGCAAACCGGCGTCACGCCGCCTCGTTGCGCCACTGCGCGCACGCGGCGGCGATTTCGCGTGCGAGCGCGATGCACGACAGCGGCGCGGAGCCTTCCGCCTTGTTGTTGATCGTGATGATCACCGGCTGCCCGGCCAGCGCATAGCGCGCAGCCAGTTCGGCGAGTGCCGAGCGCGTGGCCGGATCTTCGTCGACGAGCTTGTCGAACGGCTCGTATTTCGCTTTCGCCTGTTCGTACTTGAAGCCGCCGTGCAGGCTCCAGCGCACGATCAGCGGGCCCGGCGCGTCGCCGTCGAGCAGCGCGAGCGCGGCGGCCTGGCGCAGCGGGTCGGGCATCCGCGCGTGCAGGCCGACGCAGTAGCGCACGCCGAGCGCGGCCAGCGCACGGATGAAGCGCGGCGTGAGCAGGCTCGCGTCGCGGATCTCGATCGCGTAGCGCGTGCCGTCGGCGTCCGGCGGCAGCGGCGGCAGCGCCGCGAAGAACGCGGTGAGCCGGTCGATCAGTGCGGCCGGCTCCGCGAGCAGTTGATCGGGCAGCGGCGAGAACTGGAACACGAGCACGCCGGCTTTGCGGCCGAGCCCGTCGAGACAGGGCTGGACGAATTCGCGGGTCGCGAGCGGCGCATCGAGGAAGGTCGGGTTCGGCCCGGACGGCTCGCCGCGCCGGCCGCGGATCACCGCGTCGGTCACCGCGGCCGGCGCTTTCACGACGAAGCGGAAATCGTCGGGCACCTGTTGCGCGTAGCGCAGATAGTCGGCCACCGACAGCGGCCCGTAGAACGACCGGTCGAGGCTCACGCTCCTGAGCAGCGGATGGGCGCCATACGCTTCGAGCCCTTCGCGCGACAGCTTCGTCTGCGCGAAATCGCCGTCGTAGACGATGCCGTTCCAGCCGGGGAAATACCACGACGACGTGCCGAGCCGCACGTTCGGCGGCAAGCCGGCCGCGACGTCGGCCACGTCCGCCGAGACCGGCGCGGGCGGCACGCCGCGCTGGCGGCGGCCTTTTTTCGGCGCGGCGGCCGGCGGGGACGGTTCGTCCCACAGCAGGCCGGACGACGGGGCAGGCGTGTCGTCGGTCGCGGGGCGGGAAGTCGTGCGGGCGGGCGGCGCCCGTGGCGCGTCCTTTGGTGCGCCCGGCGTCACGTGCTCATTGGGGCCGGCGGGGCGAGCGCCGTCCGCGGGCGATGCGCGTGGGGCGTGCGTCGGCACGCCGAACAGGTCGAATTGTCCGTCGGCGTGCGACTCGTTGGCGTCGTCGTGCTGCTGTCGTTGCGGCGGCGCCTTGCGCCGCGTCCTGCCGTCACCCATGCATGCCCAGCGTGAGGCGCCGCCTAGCGCGGCAGCGCGTGTTCGTACATGTAGCGCCGCGACCACGGCAGCGTTTTCGCGCTGCGTCCGGCCTTGCGGCACACGATCTGGAAGATCGACACGTCGTCGTGCTCGAACGCATACGCGCAGCCGGCAAGATACACGCGCCAGATCCGGAATTTCTCGTCGTCGACGAGCTTTCTCGCTTCTTCGGCTTTCGCTTCGAAGTTTTCCGTCCAGATATCGAGCGTGCGCGCATAGTGCCGGCGCAGGCTTTCGACGTCAACCGCCTCGAGCCCGCCGCGCTGCGCCGCTTCGAGCGCCAGGCTGATGTGCGGCAGCTCGCCGTCCGGGAACACGTAGCGATCGATGAATTCGCCGCCGCCGAGCGCCGTTTCGCCGCTTTCCGCGTCGGTCGACGTGATCCCGTGGTTCATCGCGATGCCGTCGTCGGTCAGCAGCTCGCGGATGCGCGAGAAATAGAGCGGCAGGTTCTTGCGGCCCACGTGCTCGAACATCCCGACGCTCGTGATGCGGTCGAACTGGCCTTCGATCTCGCGGTAATCCTGCAGACGAATCTCGATCCGGTCTTCGAGTCCCGCGGCCTTCACGCGCGCGGTCGCGAGGTCGAACTGGTTCTGCGACAGCGTCACGCCGAGACACGTCGCGCCGAACTTCTGCGCGGCGCGCAGCACGAGCGCGCCCCAGCCGCAGCCGATGTCGAGCAGACGCTGCCCGGGCTCGAGCCGGATCTTCGTCAGGATGTGGTCGATCTTCTTGATCTGCGCGGTGGCGAGATCCTCGTCGCCGTTCTCGAAGTACGCGCACGAGTACACCATGTTCTCGTCGAGCCACAGCTGGTAGAACTCGTTCGAGACGTCGTAGTGATACTGGATCGCCTTCTTGTCGGTGCTCTTCGTGTGATTGAAGTAGCGCTTCACGCGGGCGAGCTTGCTCGCGCTCGTCACGGTGCTGCGCGCGAGCGAGTAGCCGATGTTGATGATGTCCGACAGCTTGCCTTCGATGTCGATCTTGCCCTTCACGTACGCCTCGCCGAGATTGTCGAGACTCGGTTCGAGCAGCAGCGGCAACGCCGATGCGCTGTTTACCTTCAGCGTGACCTGCGGCGCGCTGAAGGTGCCGAAATCGAGTTGTTCGCCGTTCCACAGCACGAGGCGCGCCGGTATGTTCGCCTTCGCCCGTACTTCGTCCGCCCACTGTGCCAGCTTCTTTTCCCAGAACATTTGGATTCTCCGTTTGTTCGTTGAATCGAATACAGCCAAGTATCTTGACCGGCGTCCGCCGCTTGCCGCGCGGGCGCCCGGATGCAACACGAGACACGGCCGGCACGCGCCGGCGGCGCGCTTACGGCGACAGGCGCGAGATCGTCCAGCCCGACGCCGCCGCGGCGTCGCGCGTATAGAGCAGGCGGTCGTGCAGCCGCGACGGGCGCCCCTGCCAGAACTCGATCGAGTCGGGCACGAGGCGGTAGCCGCCCCAGTGCGGCGGGCGCGGCGGGTCGTCGCCGTAGCGCTCGCTGACGGCCCGTTCGCGCGCTTCGAGCGTCGCGCGGCTGTCGATCACGGTGCTCTGCTCCGACGCCCATGCGCCGATGCGCGAGCCGAGCGGGCGCGACGCGAAATAGCGGTCGCTTTCTTCCGCGCTGGTTTTCTCGATCCGGCCTTCGATGCGCACCTGGCGTTCGAGCTCGATCCAGTAGAACAGCAGCGCGGCTTGCGGATGCACGGCGAGATCGTGGCCCTTGCGGCTTTCGTAATTGGTGAAGAAGACGAACCCGCGTTCGTCGACGCCCTTGATGAGCACGATCCGGGCCGACGGCCGGCCGTCGGCGCCGACGGTCGCGAGCGTCATCGTGTTCGGCTCGGGCAGCTTGGCGGCGAGCGCCTCCTTGAACCAGCGATCGAACTGGGCGAAGGGGTCGGGGGCGGCATCGGCCTCGTCGAGCGAAGCACGCGAATAGTTGATGCGGAGATCGGCGAGAGTCGTCATGTTATGCAAACGCTTCAATCGAGGGCCAGTATAGCGAACGCACGAGAATCGTGCGTGCACAGTGGCGCGTGCGAGCGGGGAGTTCAGGCAAAATAGAGGGCTGCACGACTTACGTTTTCCTTGCTGCCATGTCCTCCGCCGATGCTGTCCCGCCCAGTTCTTCCGATCTTACCCCGACCCCGGAAATCCGGCTTGACGTGGATCGCGCGCGGCGTTTCGGCGGCGTCGCGCGCCTGTACGGCGCGCCGGCCGCCGCTGCGTTCGAGCGGGCGCACGTCGCGGTGATCGGGATCGGCGGCGTCGGGTCGTGGGCGGCCGAGGCGCTCGCGCGCAACGCGGTCGGCACGCTGACGCTGATCGATCTCGACAACGTCGCGGAAAGCAACACGAACCGGCAGGTCCATGCGCTCGACGGCAATTACGGCAAGCCGAAGGTCGACGCGATGGCCGAGCGGATCGCGCTGATCGACCCCGCGTGCCGCGTGAACCGCATCGAGGATTTCGTCGAGCCCGACAACTTCGACGCGCTGCTCGGCGGCGGTTTCGACTACGTGATCGACGCGATCGACAGCGTGCGCACGAAGGTCGCGCTGATCGCATGGTGCGTCGCGAAGCGGCAGCCGTTGATCGTCGTCGGCGGCGCGGGCGGCCAGCTCGATCCGACGCGCATCCGCATCGACGATCTCGCGCTGACGATCCAGGATCCGCTGTTGTCGAAGGTGCGCGCGCAGTTGCGCAAGCAGCACGGTTTTCCGCGCGGGCCAAAGGCGCGTTTCAAGGTCAGCGCCGTGTATTCGGACGAGCCGCTGATCTATCCGGAAGCGGCGGCCTGCGACATCGAGGACGGCGCGGAGCCGTCCGCGGCCGCGCACGTCGCGGGGCTCAACTGCGCGGGCTTCGGTTCGAGCGTGTGCGTGACCGCGAGCTTCGGGTTCGCGGCCGCCGCGCATGCGCTGCGGGCGATCGCGGCACAGGCGGCCGGCTGAGCGCGCGGCGCGCGGGCAGGGCAAGACGATGCCGCGGCGCGGGTGACGTGCCGCGCGCGATACGGCGATACGGCCGGGCCATCGCGGCCCGGCCGGGCGCGCATCAGTTGAGCGCCATGCTCAGCTTGCGTCGCCACGCGGCGACGAGGTCGGGGCGATCGCCGGCCAGTTCGAACACCGAGATCATCGTGCGGCGGCCGAGGTCGTCGCCGTAGGCGCGATCGCGCGTCACGATTTCCAGTAACTGTTCCAGCGCGCCTTCGTACGCGCGTCGCGCGATCAGGCTCTGCGCGAGGTCGAAGCGCGCGTCGAGATCGGCCGGGTTCGCCGCGATGCGCGCTTCGAGCGCGTCGGTCGGCGGCAGGTCGGCCGTGGCGTCGAGCGCGTCGAAACGGGTCTTGATCGCCTGGTAGCGCGGGTCGCCGTTCTGCACGGTTTGCGGCGACAGGCGTTCGGTTTCCGCGCGCGCGGCGTCCACCTCGTTGCGCGCGAGCTGCAGCTCGATCAGGTCGAGGCGCGCGTCGTCGTAGCCGGGGTTCAGCGCGAGCGCCGCTTCGAGGTGCGCGCGCGCATCGTCGAAGCGCTGTTCGGCCATCGCGTACTGCGCGGCGCGGCGCTCGGCTTCCTCGGCGGCCGGCAGCAGCCGGTCGAGGAACGCGCGTAACTGGCCTTCGGGCAGCACGCCGACGAACTGGTCGACCGGACGCCCGTCGGCGAACGCGATCACGTGCGGGATGCTGCGCGTCTGGAAGTGCGCCGCGAGTTCCTGGTTCTCGTCGACGTTGACCTTCACGAGCTTCCAGCGGCCTGCGTAGTCGGCTTCGAGCTTTTCCAGCAGCGGGCCGAGCGTCTTGCAGGGGCCGCACCACGGCGCCCAGAAGTCGACCAGCACGGGCATGTCCAGCGACGCCTCGATGACGTCTTTCTCGAATGTGGCAAGCGTGGTGTCCATGGCGTTCTCTTCCGTTCGAATATCGTCAGGATGGGGGTGGCGCGCCGCTTTTTCAACGCGGCTTCGATTCGGGCAGCGGAATCCACTCGGTTTCGCCCGGCACCTTGCCCATCTCCTGGCGCGTCCAGGCCGCTTTCGCACGCTCGATCGCGTCGCGGCTGCTCGCGACGAAATTCCACTCGATGAAGCGTTCGCCGTCGATCCGGTCGCCGCCGAGCAGCATCGCGCGTGCGCCGCGGCCGCTCGTCAGCGTGACCGTCGCGCCCGGTGCGAGCACGGCCATCCGTTCGGCCGGCACCGGCGTACCGTCGATCGCGAGCTCGCCGTCGACCACGTAGACCGCGCGCTCCTCGTGCGACGCATCGAGTTCGAGCCGGCCGCCGGCCGCGAATTCGGCCGCGACGTACAGCGTGCGCGAGAACGTCGTCACGGGCGAGCGCAGCCCGAACGCGTCGCCGGCGATCACCGTCAGCGACACGCCGTGTTCGTCGCGCTTGGGCAGCGTGTCGGCCGCATGGTGCTCGAACGACGGCTCGGTCGTCTCGTGCGCTTGCGGCAGCGCGACCCAGGTCTGGATCCCGTGCACGGTGTGGCCGCTGGCGCGCTGCGCGTCCGGCGTGCGCTCCGAGTGGACGATCCCGCGGCCGGCCGTCATCCAGTTCACGTCGCCCGGCACGATTTCCTGCCGCGAGCCGAGGCTGTCGCGGTGCAGGATCGCACCGTCGAACAGGTAGGTGACCGTCGCGAGCCCGATGTGCGGATGCGGGCGCACGTCGAGCCCCGTGCCGGCCGGCAGCACGGCGGGACCCATGTGATCGAAGAAGATGAACGGGCCGACGAGGCGTGCGGCGAGCGCGGGCAGCGTGCGGCGCACCTGCAGGTTGCCGATGTCGCGCACGTGCGGCTTGAGCAGGGCTTTGATCGAGTCGGTCATGGCGGGCCTCGTGGGAACGGCTGGATTGCCGGTCATTGTACTGGCGGCGCGGCGGCGCGCGTGACGGGAACGCGAAACGCGCGCGGTGCGATGCGGCCGCGGCAGGCATGCGTCGTGCGGTATCCACCGCGTTGCACAAGCCGCTGCACGGGCCGATGCGCGCGTCGCTGCGCGCGCCGCTGCGCATGCCGCTGCGCACGCCGCCGATTCCATGCGCGCCGCGCGGGTATCGGGCCGGACCGCGAAACCCGGTAGACTGACCGGCTTCACGACAACGATTCGACAATCGAAGGAGACGCCGATGATGGCCCCCAAGGACTTGCTGCTCGCACTGGTCGTGATCCTGGCGTGGGGCGTGAACTTCGTCGTGATCAAGGTCGGCCTGCACGGCATGCCGCCGATGCTGCTCGGCGCGCTGCGCTTCACGCTCGCGGCCGTGCCCGCGGTGTTCTTCGTGCGCCGGCCGCAGATTTCGTGGCGGCTGCTGATACTGTACGGCGCGACGATCCAGCTCGGCCAATTCGTGTTCCTGTTCACCGGCATGTACGTCGGCATGCCGGCCGGCCTCGCGTCGCTCGTGCTGCAGTCGCAGGCGTTCTTCACGCTGGTGTTCGCGATGCTGTTTCTCGGCGAGCGGCTGCGCGTGCAGAACCTGATCGGGCTCGCGATCGCCGCGGGCGGGCTCGTCGTGATCGCCGCGCAGGGCGGCCGCACGATGACGCTCGCGGGCTTCCTGCTGACGATCTGCTCGGCCGCGATGTGGGCCGTCGGCAATATCGTCACGAAGAAGGTCGGGCGGGCGAACCTCGTGTCGCTCGTCGTGTGGGCGAGCCTCGTGCCGCCCGTGCCGTTCTTTCTGCTGTCGCTGTGGTTCGAAGGGCCGCAGCGGATCGCGACCGCGCTCGCGGGCCTGGACGGCGCGTCGATTTTCGCGGTCGTCTATCTCGCGTTCGTCGCGACGCTGCTCGGTTACGGGTTGTGGAGCCGCCTGATGTCGCGCTACCCGGCCGCGCAGGTCGCGCAATTTTCGCTGCTGGTGCCGATCGTCGGGCTCGCGTCGTCGGCGCTGCTGCTCGACGAGCATCTGACGCAAGCGCAGCTGATCGGCGCCGCGCTCGTGATGGGCGGGCTCGCGGTGAACGTGTTCGGCGGGAAACTGCTGAGCCGCGTCGCGGCGTCGTGACGCGCCGGCACGCGCTGCGTGCCGGCGGCAGGGAGCGGGCGGCGCTCAGGCCATCCGGTTCTTCGCGAGCGGCGGATTCGCGGCGAAATAACGCTTGATGCCGCGGAAGATCGCGTCGGCCATCTCGTCGCGATAACTGTCGTCGTTGAGCCGGCGTTCTTCGTCCGGGTTGCTGATGAATGCGGTTTCGACGAGGATCGACGGAATGTCGGGCGCCTTCAGCACCGCGAACCCGGCCTGCTCGACCGAGCCCTTGTGCAGCTTGTTGATCCCGCCCACTTCCTTCAGCACGTAGTTGCCGTAGCGCAGCGAGTCGCGGATCTGCGCGGTCGTCGACATGTCGAACAGCGCGCGGTTCACTGCCGCGTCCGCCGTCTTGATGTTGATGCCGCCGATCAGGTCCGACGAATTTTCCTTGTTCGCCATCCAGCGCGCCGCGGCGCTCGTCGCGCCGTGGTCGGACAGCGCGAACACCGACGAGCCGCGCGCGGACGGCGTCGTGAACGCGTCCGCGTGGATCGACACGAAGAGATCCGCGCCGACGCGACGCGCCTTCTGCACGCGCACGTTCAGCGGCACGAAGAAATCGGCGTCGCGCGTCATCATCGCGCGCATGTTCGGTGCGGCGTCGATCTTCGCGCGCAGCTTCTTCGCGATGTCGAGCGCGATGTGCTTCTCGTACGTGCCGGCGCCGCCGATAGCGCCCGGATCCTCGCCGCCGTGGCCCGGGTCGATCGCGACCGTCAGCAGGCGCACGGTGCCGCCCTTGCCGGATTTCGGCGCGGTGAACTTGTAGGTGTCGCCGTCGTCGTCGCTGTCGTCGCGGCGCGCGATGACGGGCGGCGGCTTGACGGCCGGCTTCGCGGGCGTCGACGGCGTGCCGGCGGCCGGCGGCGCATGCGGCGTGGCCGGCGTGTTCTGCGCGAAACGCTGGAAGAATGCGTCGCTGTTGTCGCCCGTGGCGGGCGGCGGCGTGCCCGGGCCGGCCAGCGCCGGCGGCGGCTGCATCTGCTGCGCGCGCGCGGTGTCGTTGAGCGCCTGTTCCTTGCGTTCCGTCTGCGCGATCAGGTCGGACAGCGGATCGGGCGCGACGGCCGGATACAGGTCGAACACGAGCCGGTACTTGTACGTGCCGACGGGCGGCAGCGTGAACACCTGCGGCTTCACCGAGCCTTTCAGGTCGAACACCATCCGCACGACGTGCGGCTGATACTGGCCGACGCGCACCGACTGGATCTGCGGATCGTTCGGCGCGATCTTCGATACGAGGTCGCGCAGCGCCTGGTCCAGGTCGAGGCCGCTCAGGTCGACGACGAGCCGGTCGGGACCCTGCAGCAACTGTTGGCTATTCTGCAGCGGCTGGTCGGATTCGATCGTGACGCGCGTGTAATCGCGCGCGGGCCACACGCGCACGCCGAGCACCGACGACGCGTGCGCGAGTCGCGGCGCGACGAGACCGAGCACCAGCGTCGACGCCCCCGCGCGCAGAATTTGACGGCGCCGCCAGTTGTGCGTCGCGGTGGCCGCCGATTCGATCGAGCGGAACGGTTTGATCAACATCTTTCGAGACATGCCTTTCCTGAAGCGCTGTACGCACGGACGGTGAGGGCGCGGCCGTCGCCGTCCACGTCGAGCGAGAAAACCAGATCGGGCACGCCGAGCAGGGCGCCCGCCCGTTGTGGCCATTCGACGAGGCAGATCGCGCTGGAATTGAAATATTCGCGAAAACCTGCATCGGACCATTCGGCCGGATCGTTGAATCGATACAGATCGAAGTGATAGACCTCGAGTTCCCCATCGCTGCGTTCGAGCGCGTACGGCTCGACGAGCGTATAGGTCGGGCTGCGCACGCGCCCCGAGTGGCCGAGGCCGCGCAGGATCGCGCGCACGAGGGTCGTCTTGCCCGCGCCGAGATCGCCGACCAGCTGGACCTGCAGCCCGTCGAACGCATGGGCGCGGTCGAGCTCGATGCGTGCAGCGTCGAGCGCGTGCGCGAAACGCGTGCCGAAGGCCTCGGTTGCCGCTTCGTCGGCGAGCGCGATCACGCGTTCCGCGAGCGGGGCGGGCAACGTGGGCTGAGGCGGTTGGCTGGACGTGGCTGGCATTCTCGTAAAATAGTGCGATGAACCGACTACCGGAACGCGCCGCATCCGACAGGCCTTCGACTCGTGACGAAGGCGCGGCGCCGTGCGCGCTCGACGATGCGGCGTTGACTGCGCTCGCCGCTCGCATCAGGGCGTGGGGGCGCGAATTGGGTTTCGGGGCGATCGGCATCAGCGATACCGATCTCTCGGATGCCGAAGCAGGCCTCGCCGCCTGGCTGGAAGCCGGATACCACGGCGAAATGGATTATATGGCCAAACATGGGATGAAACGCGCGCGGCCGGTCGAACTTGTGGCCGGTACGCGACGCGTGATCTCCGTGCGGCTCGCCTATTTGCCGGCCCAGACGCGCGCCGACGGGGCGTCCGGCGGCGCGCCCGGTGCGCTCGTCGCGCACGACTGGCGCGCGCGCGAACGGGCGCGGCTCGACGATCCGCAGGCGGCCGTCGTGTCGATCTATGCGCGCGGCCGCGACTATCACAAGGTGCTGCGCAACCGGCTGCAGACGCTCGCGGAGCGCATCGAACACGAGATCGGCGGGTTCGGCTACCGCGTGTTCACCGATTCGGCGCCCGTGCTCGAAGTCGAGCTCGCGCAGAAGGCCGGGGTCGGCTGGCGCGGCAAGCACACGCTGCTGCTGCAGCGCGATGCCGGCTCGCTGTTCTTTCTCGGCGAGATCTACGTCGACCTGCCGCTGCCGACCGATGCGCACACGTCGCCCGACACCGCGCCCGAGACGCCCGGCGCGCATTGCGGCAGTTGCACGCGCTGCCTCGACGCGTGCCCGACCGGCGCGATCGTCGAGCCGTACCGCGTCGATGCGCGCCGCTGCATTTCGTATCTGACGATCGAACTGAAAGGCAGCATCCCCGAGCCGCTGCGGCCGATGATCGGCAATCGCGTGTACGGCTGCGACGACTGCCAGCTCGTGTGCCCGTGGAACAAGTTCGCGCAGGCCGCGCCCGTCGCCGATTTCGACGTGCGGCACGGCCTCGACCGCGCGACGCTCGTCGAGCTGTTCGCGTGGGACGCCGACGCGTTCGATACGCGGATGCAGGGCAGCGCGATCCGGCGCATCGGCTACGAAAGCTGGCTGCGCAATCTCGCGGTCGGGCTCGGCAATGCGCTGCGCGCCGGCACGGACCGGCTCGACCGGCCCGCGCGCGACGCGATCGTCGCCGCGCTGCGCGCGCGGGCCGACGATCCGTCGCCGGTCGTGCGCGAGCATGTCGAATGGGCGCTGCGAGCCGCGTGAAGGCGGCGTAAAGTGTCGTCGGCGCGCGGTCAGGGCCGCGCGCATCCCCCGGTCAGGAGAAGGCAATGTTCAACGCAGTCATCGACGCGCCGTTCGGCAAGGTCGGCATCCGCACCGATGCCGCGGTGGTGCGCGAGATCGTCTATCTGCCCGAGTCGATGAAGTCGGTCGAGCCGGATTCGGCGCTCGCGAAACGCGCGGTCGAGCAGATCGAACGTTATTTCGAGCGCGCGTCCGCCCGCTTCGACCTGCCGCTCGCCGACGTCGGCAGCGCATTCCAGCACCGCGTGTGGGACGTGATCAGCGCTATCCCGCCCGGTACGGTGCTGACCTACGGCCAGGTCGCGAAGCAGATCGGCAGCGCGCCGCGCGCGGTCGGCCAGGCGTGCGGCGCGAACTACTTCCCGCTCGTGATTCCGTGCCATCGCGTCGTCGCGGCGGGCGGCCTCGGCGGGTTCGCGAACCACGACGACAATGGTTATTACCAGCAAGTGAAGCGCTGGCTGCTGACGCACGAGGGCGTGCCGTACCGATGAGCGAACCGCTGATTTCCCCCGAAGCCGACGGCGATGCCGTCGCGGCGTCGCCCGCGCTGCGCGCGAGCCGCGCGTCGATCGACGTGTTCTGCGATGCGCTGTGGCTCGAACACGGGCTCGCGCGCAACACGCTCGATGCGTACCGGCGCGACCTGGCGCTGTTTTCCCAATGGCTGGCCGCGACGCACGACGCGCCGCTCGACTCGGCCGACGAGGCGATGGTGACGGGCTACATCGCCGCGCGCAGCGACGGCAAGGCGACGTCGTCGAACCGGCGCCTGTCCGTGTTCCGCCGCTATTACGGCTGGGCCGTGCGCGAGCATCGCGCGAGCGCCGACCCGACGCTGCGGATCACGTCCGCGAAACAGGCGGCCCGGTTTCCGTCGACGCTGTCCGAGGCGCAGGTCGAGGCGCTGCTCGGCGCGCCCGACATCGGCACGCCGCTCGGCCTGCGCGATCGCACGATGCTCGAGCTGATGTATGCGAGCGGGTTGCGCGTGAGCGAGCTCGTGACGCTGAAGACGGTCGAGGTCGGCCTCAACGAAGGCGTCGTGCGCGTGATGGGCAAGGGTGCGAAGGAGCGGCTCGTGCCGTTCGGCGAAGTCGCGCACGGCTGGATTGAACGCTACCTGCGCGACGCGCGGCCGGCGCTGCTCGGCGCGCGCGCGGCCGACGCGCTGTTCGTGACCGCACGCGGCGACGGGATGACGCGCCAGCAGTTCTGGAACATCATCAAGCGGCACGCGCAGCAGGCCGACGTGCGCGCGCACCTGTCGCCGCACACGCTGCGGCATGCGTTCGCGACGCACCTGCTGAACCACGGCGCCGACCTGCGCGTCGTGCAGCTACTGCTCGGCCACAGCGACATCTCGACCACGCAGATCTATACGCACGTCGCGCGCGAGCGGCTCAAGACGCTGCATGCGCAGCACCACCCGCGCGGCTGACGCGCGACGCGTGCATGCGACGCGACGCGGCACGCGCGCCGATGCGGGCTCACCCGTGTGCGGTGGCCGCGTCAGACCAGTTCGCGCAGCCGGTGCTTGAGCACCTTGCCGGTCGACGCGGCCGGCAGGGCAGCGAGTACGCGGATATGCGCAGGGCGTTTGTAAGCCGCGAGCCGGTCCGCGCACCATGCGTGCAATGCCGCGTCGTTCGCCGTCGCGCCCGGCACCAGCTCGACGAACGCGAGCACTTCCTCGTTGCCTTCGATCGCGCGGCCGATCACGGCCGCCTGCACGACGTCCGGATGCGCGTTCAGCACCTGTTCGACCTCGACCGGATACACGTTGAAGCCCGAGCGGATGATCAGCTCCTTGCTGCGGCCCGCGATCGTCACCGCGCCGTCCGCGTCCTGCCGCGCGAGATCGCCGGTGCTCAGCCAGCCGTCCGGCGACACGGCCGCGCGCGTCGCGTCCGCGTCGCGGTAGTAGCCGAGCATCACGTTCGGCCCGCGCACGCGGATCTCGCCGACTTCGCCGCGCGGCACGTCGGCGCCGTCCGGCGCGACGATCCGCAGGTCGACGCCCGGAATCGGCACGCCGACCGAACTGTCCGTGCGCGGCGCGTCGAGCGGCGTCTGCGTGATCGTCGGGCTGCTTTCGGTCATCCCGTATCCGTTGTGCAGCGGCACGCCGTACAGGCGCTCGACGCGCGCCTTCAGGTTCGCGTCGAGCGGCGAGCCGCCCGAATACGCGAAGCGCAGCCGCGGCGCGCGCCATGCGTGACCGTGCGTGTGCAGGTGTTCGAGCAGCTTCGCGTGCATCGCGGGCACGCCCTGGAAGATCGTGACGCCTTCGTCGGCGAGCGCGACGCGGACGGCTTCCGGCGAGAAGCGCGGCGCGAGCCGTAGCGTCGCGCCCGCGTACAGGCTGCCCAGGCACACCGACGCGAGCCCGTATACGTGGGACACGGGCAGCACCGTGTAGGCGACGTCGTCGGGCGACACGCGGCGCAGCGTGCTCGACGTCGCCGCGATGAACAACAGGTTGCGGTGCGACAGCATCACGCCTTTCGGCATGCCGGTCGTGCCCGTCGTGTAGATCAACGCCGCGCATTGCTCGGCGCCGTCGGCGGCCACCGGTTCGGCGGGCGCGCCCGCATCGACCCGATACGACCACGCGCCGATGTCGACCGGCAGCGCGCCGGCGGGTGTGGCGCCGAGCCGCTCGGCATGGGCGCGCGCATCGGGGGAGACGTCCGTCGTGAACGCGACCAGCTTCGGGCGCGCGTGCGCGGCGATCGCGTCGAGCTCGGCGGCCGACAGCCGCGCGTTCGACAGGAGCGCCCACGCGTCGAGGCGCGCGGCCGCGAACATCAGCACGATCTGCGCGACGCAGTTTTCCGCGACGATCATCACGCGGTCGCCGCCTTGCACGCCGAGGCTCGCCAGCCGTGCCGCCGCCGCTTCGATGGCCCGCGCCAGCTCGCCGTACGACAGGCGGCGCGCATCTTCGATCAGCGCCGGATGCGCAGGCGCTTGCGCGGCCCGATGGGCGGGCACGTCGGCGATGCGACGCGGCAGCGCGGCGAGCAGCGCATCGACGTCGAGCGATTCGGATGAGCGGCGAGGCGAGGACATGGCGTCTCCAGAAGAGGGGCCGGCGGCGGCCGACGATATTTGCGAACGATCGTGCCATGGCTGAGCGCGCGCCACAATCGGCCAATCGGGCAATAGCGCTTCGCGATGTCCGCAACGATGACGCGTGCGATCGTCGTCGCGATGCGGCGGGCCGCCGGCGGGAAAACGGGCCGCGAGTATAGCGTCGGCGCGGGCATGCCATCGCGCGCGCCGATCGTTCGCCATTAAAATGCCGCCATGAGCAAATCCAGACACGTGTCCGAAACCCCCGCGACCCAGTTGCTGCGCCGCCACGGCGTCGCATTCGGCGAGCATCCGTACGAATACGTCGAGCACGGCGGCACCGGCGAATCGGCGCGCCAGCTCGGCGTCGACGAGCATCGCGTCGTGAAGACGCTCGTGATGGAAGACGAACACGCGAAGCCGTTGATCGTGCTGATGCACGGCGACCGCACCGTGTCGACGAAGAATCTCGCGCGGCAGATCGGCGCGAAGCGGGTCGAGCCGTGCAAGCCCGAGGTCGCGAACCGCCATTCGGGCTATCTCGTCGGCGGCACGTCGCCGTTCGGCACACGCAAGGCGATGCCCGTCTACGTCGAGGCGACGATCCTCGAATTGCCGACGATCTACCTGAACGGCGGCCGGCGCGGCTACCTCGTCAGCCTCGCGCCGGCGGTGCTCACGTCGCTGCTCGGCGCGCAGCCCGTGCAGTGCGCGAGCGTCGACTGAGGGTTTCACCTTCGTGGCAGTCCGCGCCCGTTCGGTAGAATGGGCGCCGTTTCGGCGTGCCGGCTTGCCGCGCACCGCCGTCCCTTTCCCGATACGTTGAAAGAAGAGTTCCCCGCATGCAGATCCTGCTCGCCGCCCTCGTTGCCTACCTGATCGGTTCGGTGTCGTTCGCCGTCATCGTCAGTTCCGTGATGGGCCTGGCCGACCCGCGCTCGTATGGATCGAAGAATCCCGGCGCGACCAACGTGCTGCGCAGCGGCAACAAGAAGGCCGCGATCCTGACGCTCGTCGGCGACGCGTTCAAGGGCTGGATCGCCGTCTGGCTCGCCCGGCGCTTCGGCCTGCCCGACGTCGCGGTCGCGTGGGTCGCGATCGCGGTGTTCCTCGGCCATCTGTACCCGGTGTTCTTCCGCTTCCAGGGCGGCAAGGGCGTCGCGACCGCGGCCGGCGTGCTGCTCGCCGTGCACCCGGTGCTCGGGCTCGCGACCGCGCTGACCTGGCTGATCGTCGCGTTCTTCTTCCGCTATTCGTCGCTCGCGGCGCTGGTGGCGGCTGTGTTCGCGCCGGTGTTCGACGTGTTCCAGTTCGGCACCGGCCATAACCCGATCGCCTGGGCCGTGCTCGCGATGAGCGTGCTGCTCGTGTGGCGTCACCGCGGCAACATTTCGAAGCTGCTGGCGGGGCAGGAGAGCCGGATCGGCGACAAGAAGAAGGCGGCCGCGGACGGCGGCGCGCAGGACGGCGGAAAAGCCTGAGAACGCGCGGCGCTTGCCGCGCGCCGCGCGCGCCGCGTAGGCGGGGCCCGGCCGGACGACGCGACGGGCCGGCGGTCGGTCAGTCGCGGAAGTTGTTGAAGTCGAGCGGCGTGTCGGTCACGTCCTTGCGCAGCATCGCGATCGTGCTTTGCAGGTCGTCGCGTTTCGCGCCCGAGATGCGCACCGCGTCGCCCTGGATGCTCGCCTGCACCTTGATCTTGCTGTCCTTCACGAGGCGCACGATCTTCTTCGCGAGGTCGCCCGTCACGCCTTTCTTCACGGTGACGATCTGCTTGACCTTGTCGCCGCCGATCTTCTCGACCTTGCCGTAGTCGAGGAAGCGCACGTCGACGTTGCGCTTGGCCAGCTTGCCGATCAGCACGTCCTTGACCTGGCCGAGCTTGAAATCGTCGTCGGCGAACAGCGTCAGTTCGCGTTCCTTCTGCTCGACGCGTGCGTCGGAGCCCTTGAAGTCGAAGCGCGTCGAGATTTCCTTGTTCGACTGCTCGATGGCGTTCTTCACTTCGATCATGTTCGCTTCGGAAACGACGTCGAACGATGGCATGGCATTCTCCCTTGAGATGCGGGCGCCCGGCTCGCGCGCGGGCACTCGCTATAATTGCGGACTGTTTGCCATTTTACCGATGCCCCTCCGTTTGCCCAAGGCCGGCCATGCGCCGCCCGGGCCGACGTGACCGCGAATGCCGATGCCTCCTGACGATTCCGCCCTGTCGCTGCTTCCCGACCATCCGCTCGCCGCGCACAACACGTTCGGCATCGCCGCGCGCGCGCGTTTCGCCGCGCGCATCACCCGGGCGGCCCAGTTCGAGGCGCTGCATCGCGACCCGCGGGTCGCGAACCTGCCGCAGCTCGTGCTCGGCGGCGGCAGCAATATCGTGTTCACGCGCGATTTCGACGGCGTCGTGCTGCTCGACGAGATCGCGGGCCGCGGCGTCGTGCGCGAGGACGACGACGCGTGGTACGTCGAGGCCGGCGGCGGCGAGAACTGGCACGCGTTCGTCGCGTGGACGCTCGAGCACGGGATGCCGGGCCTCGAGAATCTCGCGCTGATCCCGGGCACCGTCGGCGCCGCGCCGATCCAGAACATCGGCGCGTACGGCCTCGAGATGAAGGCGTATTTCGATTCCCTGGTCGCGGTCGAGCTGGCGACGGGGCGCCGCGAGCGTTTCGACGCCGCGCGCTGCGCGTTCGGCTATCGCGACAGTTTCTTCAAGCGGGAAGGGCGCGGCCGGTTCGCGATCGTCGCGGTGACGTTCCGGCTGCCGAAGCAATGGGCGCCGCGGCTCGGCTATGCGGACGTCACGCGCGAACTCGACGCGCGCGGCATCGCGCCCGATGCGGCGACGCCGCGCGACGTGTTCGACGCGGTCGTCGCGATCCGACGCGCGAAGCTGCCCGACCCGCTGGTGCTCGGCAATGCGGGCAGCTTCTTCAAGAATCCGGTGATCGACGCCGCGCAGTTCGATGCATTGCGCGCCCGCGCGCCGGAGATCGTGTCGTATCCGCAGCCGGACGGGCACGTGAAGCTCGCGGCCGGCTGGCTGATCGACCGCTGCGGCTGGAAGGGTCGCGCGCTCGGGGCGGCGGCCGTGCACGACCGCCAGGCGCTCGTGCTCGTCAATCGCGGCGGCGCGACCGGCGCCGACGTGCTCGCGCTGGCGCGGGCGATCCAGGCCGACGTGCGCGCGCGGTTCGGCGTCGAGCTGGAGGCGGAGCCGGTCTGTCTGTAACGCAGTGCGCGCGCCGGTTCGGGTGCATCCAAACGAAAAGCGCCGATCGTCGACCGGCGCTTTTTTACGCGTGCGCGTTGCGGCGCGTCAGTGCTTGAGGCGGCCGAGCAGCAGGAACTCCATCAGCGCCTTCTGCACGTGCAGGCGGTTTTCCGCTTCATCCCACACGACGCTTTGCGGGCCGTCGATCACGCCGGCCGTCACTTCCTCGCCGCGGTGCGCGGGCAGGCAGTGCATGAAGAGGGCATCCGGATTCGCATGGCCCATCATTTCCTCGTCGACGCACCAGTCGGCGAATGCCTGCTTGCGCGCCTCGTTCTCGGCCTCGAAACCCATGCTCGTCCATACGTCGGTCGTCACGAGATCGGCGCCCTTGCACGCTTCGTTCGGATCGTCGAACACCTCGTAGAACGGCGCGCTGTCGGGCGACACGAGCTTCATGTCGAGCGCGTAGCCGGGCGGCGTCGACAGGCGCAGCTTGAAGCCGAGGATCTGCGCGGCTTCGATCCACGTGTACAGCATGTTGTTCGCGTCGCCGACCCACGCGACGGTCTTGCCGGCGATCGGGCCGCGGTGCTCGTAGTACGTGAAGATGTCGGCGAGCACCTGGCACGGGTGATATTCGTTGGTCAGGCCGTTGATCACCGGCACGCGGGAGTTCTGCGCGAAGCGCGTGATCACGTCCTGCTCGAACGTGCGGATCATGATGATGTCGACCATTCGCGAGATGACCTGCGCGGAATCCTCGACGGGTTCGCCGCGGCCGAGCTGCGTGTCGCGCGTGCTCATGAAGACGGCGTGGCCGCCGAGCTGGAAGATCCCGGCCTCGAACGACAGGCGCGTGCGCGTCGAGCTCTTCTCGAAGATCATCGCGAGCGTGCGGTCGTGCAGCGGGTGATAGGTCTCGTAGTTCTTGAACTTGCGCTTCAGGATACCCGTGCGTTCGAGCACGTACTCGTAGTCTTCCAGCGAGAAATCCTTGAACTGCAGGTAGTGACGAATGGTTTTGGCGGTCATGAAACGAAATACGGCGGGTCTCACCCGGCAGCGAGGCCGGACGGCGCCGCCGTCGGGTGTGGATAACTCAAAGCAGCATAAAGGATTTTCCGTGCTTTGACGAGCCGTGGCGCGACGCGACGCGGGATCGCCGCGTACGGCCGGCGGCGCGGGAGCGGGGGTGTCGGGACGACGCGCGATGGCGCGCTGCGGTATAATCCGAAAGTTTTCTCCAGCCCGGCAGGCAAGGCTTTTCGCGCTCTGCCGGACACAAGCCGTGCGCTGCACACATCCGGTGCAGTCCACCGGCGGCGCGCCTCGACGCCCCGTTTTCGGGATATCGATCGGCTCGTGCCGCCGACCCTCCAGCTTTGTGTTCGCGTACCCAGGCGCCGTTGCCTGGGCATCGCCGGGCCGTCACTTGGGTAACCACATGGCTGAAACCCCTCCGACCGAATTTTTCATCCAGGGCATCACGAAAGACGGGAAAAAGTTTCGCCCGAGCGACTGGTCGGAACGCCTGGCCGGTGTGATGGCCTGCTTCGGGCCGGGGGCGAGCGGGCCGAATGCGCGTCTCAAGTATTCGCTGTACGTGCGCCCGACGATGCTCGGCGACCTGAAATGCGTGATCCTCGATTCGCGGTTGCGCGACATCGAGCCGATGGCGTTCGATTTCGTGCTGAATTTCGCGAAGGACAACAACCTCGTCGTGACCGAGGCGTGCGAGCTGCCGGACTACAACACGAAGAAGTGAGTGATGTCGACGGGCGAGGGCGCGTGCCGCGCCCGCCCGGACGAATGCCGCCGCCGTGCGTGATGCGCAGGCGACAGGCAACAAAAAAACCCGCATTCGCGGGTTTTTTTGCGATCGCAGGAAACAGGAGCGCCCGCGCTAGCGGGCGCACCAGATTTACGCTGCTGCCTGCAGGCCCTTGACGGCTGCGGCCAGGCGGCTCTTGCTGCGAGCGGCCTTGTTCTTGTGAACGATCTTCTTGTCGGCGATCGTGTCGATCGTCTTCACGGCAGCCTTGAACAGTTCGGCAGCCTTTGCCTGGTCGCCGGCTTCAACGGCCTTGCGAACCGACTTGATCGCGGTACGGAATTTCGAGCGCAGCGCCGAGTTGTGCGAATTTGCCTTCGCGGCTTGGCGGGCGCGCTTGCGTGCTTGTGCGGAGTTAGCCATGACGGTTCCTTATCCTGTCCTGTTTCCAGAGCTTGGAGCCTAGACGGCCAAGCGCTGCTTTTCGATCCGTCCCCTGAGAGCGATTGCCCAGGGGCGCATAAAAAACGGTGATTTTACCGGAGCCGACCCATGGAAACGTCAGGCGCAACGCATGTGGCAAGCCCAGAAACGGCGGATTATAGCAACAAAATCAAGCGCGTGGCAAGTTTGGCGTCGCCCACGCATGCCGGGCAGGTGCGGCGGGTGCGCTTTTCGGCATCCGGCCATGCCGTGCCGCGCAACGTCCGTATAATAAGCGCCCCATGAATCTATTCCGAGCCCTGCTGACGGTCAGCGGCTTCACGCTGCTGTCGCGCGTGACCGGACTGGCCCGCGAGACGCTGATCGCCCGTGCGTTCGGCGCCAGTCAATACACCGACG
The DNA here is from genome assembly GCF_001522585.2 of Burkholderia sp. NRF60-BP8. NCBI lineage: Bacteria > Pseudomonadati > Pseudomonadota > Betaproteobacteria > Burkholderiales > Burkholderiaceae > Burkholderia > Burkholderia sp. NRF60-BP8. Next base: position 2,755,794 of record NZ_CP013373.1, on the reverse strand, counting down.
CGTTCTACGTCGCCTTCCGTATTCCGAACCTGCTGCGCCGCCTGTCCGCCGAAGGCGCGTTCTCGCAGGCGTTCGTGCCGATCCTCGCCGAATTCAAGAACCAGCAGGGGCACGATGCGACGAAGGCGCTCGTCGACGCGATGTCCACCGTGCTCGCGTGGGCGCTGGCCGCGCTGTCGGTCGTCGGGATCGCCGGCGCGTCGTGGGTCGTGTTCGCGGTCGCGTCCGGCCTGCACGGCGACGGCCAGGCGTTCCCGCTCGCGGTCACGATGACGCGGATCATGTTCCCGTACATCGTGTTCATTTCGCTGACCACGCTCGCGTCGGGCGTGCTGAACACGTACAAGAGCTTCTCGCTGCCCGCGTTCGCGCCGGTGCTGCTCAACGTCGCATTCATCGCCGCGGCCGTGTTCGTCGCGCCGCACCTGAAGGTGCCGGTCTACGCGCTCGCGTGGGCCGTCATCGTCGGCGGCGTGCTGCAGTTTCTCGTGCAGTTGCCGGGCCTGAAGAAGATCGACATGGTGCCGCTGATCGGCCTCAACCCGCTGCGTGCGCTGCGTCATCCGGGCGTGAAGCGCGTGCTCGCGAAGATGGTGCCCGCGACGTTCGCGGTGTCCGTCGCGCAACTGTCGCTGATCATCAACACCAACATCGCGTCGCGGCTCGGGCAGGGCGCCGTGTCGTGGATCAATTACGCCGACCGCCTGATGGAATTCCCGACGGCGCTGCTCGGCGTCGCGCTCGGCACGATCCTGCTGCCGAGCCTGTCGAAGGCGCACGTCGACGCCGATTCGCACGAATATTCGGCGCTGCTCGACTGGGGGCTGCGCGTCACGTTCCTGCTCGCGGCGCCGAGCGCGCTCGCGCTGTTCTTCTTCGCGACGCCGCTCACCGCGACGCTGTTCAACTACGGCAAGTTCGACGCGCATACCGTCACGATGGTCGCGCGCGCGCTCGCCACCTACGGGATCGGCCTCGTCGGCATCATCCTGATCAAGATCCTCGCGCCGGGCTTCTATGCGAAGCAGGACATCAAGACGCCCGTGAAGATCGCGATCGGCGTGCTGATCGTCACGCAGCTGTCGAACTACGTGTTCGTGCCGCTGATCGGCCACGCGGGCCTCACGCTGAGCATCGGTGTCGGCGCATGCCTGAACTCGCTGCTGCTGTTCCTCGGGCTGCGCAAGCGCGGCATCTACCAGCCGTCGCCGGGCTGGCTGCGCTTCTTCGTGCAGCTCGTTGGCGCGGCGCTCGTGCTCGCGGGCCTGATGCACTGGTGCGCGATCAGTTTCGACTGGACCGGGATGCGCGCGCAGCCGCTCGATCGCATTGCGCTGATGGCTGCGTGCCTCGTGCTGTTTGCTGCACTATATTTCGGTATGTTGTGGGTGATGGGCTTCAAATACGCTTACTTCAGAAGGCGCGCCAAGTGACGACCGCAATGACCCGCGTCCTCGACTACTTCAGCACGCTCGTGGCGGACGACGACAGTCTGCCCGTGACGGAAGCCGCGCTGTCGTTGGCGCAGGACGCGTATCCCGACCTCGACCTGCAGGGCACGCTGGCCGAACTCGACATGCTGGCCGCGCGGCTGCGCCGGCGGCTGGCCGACGATACGGACCTGAAGGGCCGCGTCGCCGCGCTGAACGACTTTTTCTTCCGCGAGCTCGGCTTCGCGTGCAATCACAACGATTACTACGACCCCGATAACAGCCACCTGAACGCCGTGCTGAAACGGCGGCGCGGGATCCCGATCTCGCTGTCGGTGCTGTACCTGGAGCTCGCCGAGCAGATCGGCGTGCCGGCGCGCGGCGTGTCGTTCCCCGGTCATTTCCTGCTGCGCGTGACGCTGCCGGACGGCGACCTGATCATCGATCCGACCAACGGCCATTCGCTGTCCGAAGCCGAGATGGTCGAGATGCTCGAGCCGTACGTCGCGCGCGCGGCCGGTGCGGTCGACAGCGCGTTGCGCGCGCTGCTGCAGCCCGCGACGAGCCGCGAGATCATCGCGCGGATGTTGCGCAACCTGAAGACGATCTACTTGCAGACGGAACGCTGGCAGCGGCTGCTCGCGGTGCAGCAGCGGCTCGTGATCCTGTTGCCCGAGCAGCTCGACGAAGTGCGCGACCGCGGCTTCGCATATGCGCGGCTCGACTACCTGCGTCCCGCGCTCGAGGATCTCGAGCAGTATCTCGGCGAGCGGCCGGAGGCGGAAGACGCGACCGTCGTCGAGTCGCAGGTCAGCGAATTGCGGCAGCGGATGCAGCGCGACGGCGAAGATTGAGGCGCTCGCGCGCCGCCGCCGGCACACGGAAAAAACGCCCGCATCGCGGGCGTTTTTTTCTTGCGCGCGTGCGGCGACGTCGGCCGCATCCGGATCGCGCCGTCGGCACGACCCGCGCGTTCGCCGATCGTACGGGGTGCCACAGCGCAGCGGCGACACGTACGCGGTCGTGCACGTCGCAGTAGCCAAAAAAAACCGCCCGGAACGGGCGGCTTGCGGGTGCGCGACGCGCGGCTTACTTCAGTGCGGCAAACGCGCGCTCGCGGATTTCGTCGACGGTGCCGAGGCCCGAGATCTTGCGATACTGCGGCGCCTTCAGGCCGTTCTCCTCGCCGCGCTGCGCCCAGTCGCCGTAGTACGTGATCAGCGGCTTGGTTTGCGCTTCGTACACTTCGAGACGCTTCTTGACGGTTTCTTCCTTGTCGTCGTCGCGCTGGATCAGCGGTTCGCCCGTCACGTCGTCGTGGCCTTCGACCTTCGGCGGGTTGAACTTGACGTGGTACGTGCGGCCCGATGCCGGGTGCGTGCGGCGGCCGCTCATGCGTTCGATGATTTCCGAGAACGGGACGTCGATCTCGAGCACGTAGTCGATCGCGACGCCGGCTTCCTTCATCGCGTCAGCCTGCGCGAGCGTGCGCGGGAAACCGTCGAACAGATAGCCGTTCGCGCAGTCGGATTCCTTCAGGCGTTCCTTGACGAGGCCGATGATCAGCGCGTCCGGCACGAGCTTGCCGGCGTCCATGTAGCCCTTCGCCTCGACGCCGAGCGGCGTGCCGGCCTTCACGGCCGCACGCAGCATGTCGCCCGTCGAGATTTGCGGGATGCCGAATTTTTCCTTGATGAAGTTTGCCTGGGTGCCCTTTCCCGCGCCGGGCGCGCCCAACAGGATCAAACGCATGGTGATATCTCCAAGTATGTAGATTCGTGTGGCGAGACACGAAGGCGTCGGCGACGGCGGGCGCGGGGCTTGCCCGGCGCGCGGCGGATCGGTCTGATGCGGCGCGTCGGCCAGGGCGACGCGCGGCTGCCGGCAAGGCCACGGGCGGGGTCAAGCGAGGACGCGCTGGTCGCGGACGGCTCGCACAATCGCCTGATTATGCCACGGGTTATTTTGAACCCGGCTGAAAAAGGGCCTGCACGCGCGCGAGATCGGCGGGCGTGTCGATGCCGGCTTCGGGCGCGGACTCGGTGATCAGCACCGCGATGCGCTCGCCGTGCCACAGCGCGCGCAGCTGTTCGAGCTGCTCGGCCTGTTCGATCGGCGCCTGCGCGAGTGACGGATAGGTGCGCAGGAAACGCGCGCGATACGCATAGAGGCCGATGTGTCGATAGACCGGGAAAGCCGCTGCCGGCATGGCCGCGACGTTCGGCCAGTGCGGCTGATAGGCGTCGCGGCTCCACGGAATCGGCGCGCGCGAGAAGTACAGCGCGACGCTCTGCGCGTCGAGCGCGACCTTCACGACGTTCGGGTTGAATACGTCGGCCGCGTCGTGGATCGGGTGAGCCGCGGTCGCGATCGCGCACGCCGGATGCGCGGCCAGGTGCGACGCTACGTCGCGCACGAGCACGGGGTCGATCAGCGGCTCGTCGCCCTGTACGTTGACGACGACGGTGTCGTCGCGCCAGCCGAAGGCCGCCGCGACTTCCGCGAGCCGGTCGGTGCCGGACGGGTGATCGGCGCGGGTGAGCACCGCTTCGAAGCCGTGATCGCGCGCCGCGTCGAGCACGCTTTGCGCGTCGGAGGCGACGAGCACCTGCTGCGCGCCCGCCTCGCGCGCACGCTCGGCGACACGCACGACCATCGGCTTGCCGCCGAGATCGGCGAGCGGCTTGTTCGGGAGCCGCGTCGACGCGAGCCGGGCGGGAATGACGGCGATGAAGGGTTGCGGGTGAGTCATCGGGAGCGTTGGGAAGAACGGGGCGGGCGACGCCGGAAGCCGGTCGCCCGGCGGACTGCGGCGACCCGGCCGGGGCCGGGCCGCCGGTTTCGAATCGGTGCGCCGGGCGAGCGGCGCGGCGGTTCAGCGGCCGGCCGGGTCGACCGGCGTGCCTTCGACGGTCTGGCGCGCTTCGTCGACGAGCATCACCGGGATGCCGTCGCGAATCGGGTAGGCGAGCTTGTCCGCGTTGCAGATCAGCTCCTGCGCGGCACGGTCGTAGTGGAGCGGGCCTTTGCAGATAGGGCACACAATGATTTCAAGCAGGCGAGCGTCCACGGAGTTTCTCCACAACGAGGGCAATGAGGCGAGGGTCGAGCGCGGCTTCGACGGGGACCACCCACAGTCGGGCGTCGCGCCAGGAAGCGCCCAATTTTACTGCATCCTTCTCGGTGATCAGGATCGCATCGACGGCGTCGTCGACGAACGGATTGTCGGCGAACGCGTAATGGTCGGGCAGCGCGCGGGTCGCCGGCGCGAGGCCGGCCGCGCGCAGCGTCGCGAAGAAGCGTTCCGGCGCGCCGATGCCGGCTGCGGCGAGCACGCGTTCGTTCGCGAATTGCGACAGCGGGCGGCGCAGCGCGGGCTGGTCGAGGTGCCACGCGGCGCCGGGCGTCAGCGCGAGCGCGTAGGTGTCGGGCCACGGCGGCAGCGCGCCGCTGTACGGATCGTTGACGAGCGTCGCGTCGCGGTGCCGCGACAGCGGCTCGCGCAGCGGGCCGGCCGGCAGCAGGAAGCCGTTGCCGCCGAGCCGGTGGTCGAATACGACGAGTTCGACGGTGCGCGCGAGACGGTAATGCTGCAGGCCGTCGTCGCTGACGATCACGTCGACGTCCGGGTGCGCGGCGCGCAGTGCCTGCGCGGCCGCGACGCGGTCCGGGCACACCCATACGGGCGCGCCGGTGCGGCGCGCGATCAAGAGCGGTTCGTCGCCGGCCGCGCCCGCGCGCGACGCCGGCGTGACGGCGGTCGGCGCCTTCACGTTCGCGCCATAGCCGCGCGACACGACGCCGGGCGTGAAGCCGGCCGCGCGCAGCGCGTCGACGAGCGCGATCACGGTCGGCGTCTTGCCGGTGCCGCCGACGGTCACGTTGCCGACCACGACCACCGGCACGCCGACGTCGACCGGCTGCTTCCAGCCTTGCGCGTAAGCGGTGCGCCGCAACGCCGCGCACAGGCCGAACACGCATGCGAACGGCGTGAGCGCCCACGCGAGCGCGCCGCGCCGCTGCCATTCGCGTGTCAGACGCGCTTCGAGTCGCGCGAGCGGGCCGCCGGGCGCGCTCATCGGGCCGGGCGCGGCGCGTCGTGCGCCGCGGCGAGGGACGGATTCGTCAAGGCGGATTCTCCGTTGGGCGGCGCATGCCGCAGGGTCCGTGGAAGGCGGCACTCTAGCGCGCCGCACGCGGGGGCGGCAAGCGCGATGGGCCGCTGTAGCGTGCGGGGCCGGATCGGGTCGGGCTGTGGATAACTCTGTGAAAAACTCCCCGGTCGATTGCCTCAAACGCCCGTCCGGCGGGCATCGAATCGGATGAGAATCATTCTGAAAGCTTTAAAAAATTATAAAAATCAACGTGTTACAAAGAATTGTCTGGCTTTTTTAGCGGTTTCCGAGCGTTTTACGCGGACGAATGCCAGAGTGTGGACACCTTTGCCGTGCCCGGCGGCGAATGCGGCGGCGCTGGACGTCGCGTGCATGTCGGACTATCGTGACGCCGCCAGCATTCATCCGACCGCCCATGCTTTCCGATTCTCCTTTTTCCGCACCCGGCGCCACGCGCGGCGGCGACGAAGTGATTCCCGTTTCGGCGCTCAATCGTGCGATTTCGACGATGCTCGAGCGTTCGTTTCCGCTGCTGTGGATTTCCGGCGAAGTGTCGAATTTCACGCGCGCCGCGAGCGGCCACTGGTATTTCTCGATCAAGGACCAGCAGGCGCAGATGCGCTGCGTGATGTTCCGCGGCCGCGCGCAATACGCGGAATTCACGCCGCGCGAAGGCGACCGCATCGAGGTGCGCGCGGTCGTCACGATGTACGAGCCGCGCGGCGAAGTGCAGCTCAATGTCGAAGCGGTGCGGCGCACCGGGCAGGGGCGCCTGTACGAGGCGTTCCTGCGGCTGAAGGCGCAGCTCGAAGGCGAGGGCCTGTTCGCCCCCGAGCGCAAGCGGCCGTTGCCGGCGCACCCGCGCGCGATCGGCATCGTCACGTCGCTGCAGGCCGCTGCGCTGCGCGACGTGCTGACCACGCTCGCGCGGCGCGCGCCGCACATTCCGGTGATCGTCTATCCGGCCCCCGTGCAGGGCGCCGGTTCCGCCGAAAAGCTCGTCGCGGCCGTCGCGACCGCGAATGCGCGGCGCGAGGTCGACGTGCTGCTGGTCTGTCGCGGCGGCGGCTCGATCGAGGATTTGTGGTCGTTCAACGACGAAGCGCTGGCGCGCGCGATCGCGGCGAGCGAGTTGCCGGTGGTGAGCGGCGTCGGGCACGAAACCGACTTCACGATCGCGGACTTCGCGGCCGACCTGCGCGCGCCGACGCCGACCGGTGCGGCCGAACTCGCGAGCCCGCAGCGCGCGCTGCTGCTGCGCGAGGTCGACGACCGCCGGCGTGCGCTCGCGCGCGGCATGGCGCGCCGGCTCGAGCAGCGTGCGCAGCAGCTCGACTGGCTCGCGCGCCGGCTCGTGAGCCCGGCCGAGCGGCTGCAGCGGCAGCGCACGCACGTCGAGCAGCTCGCGGTGCGGCTGGCGTCGGCCGCAGCGCGGCCGGTGCGCGATGCACGGGCGCGTTTCGCGCTCGCGCAGCTGCGCTGGCAGCGCGCGCGGCCCGATCCGTCACAGGCGCGCCACGCGCTCGCGGGACTGTCGCAACGGCTCGCGACCGCATTGCAGCGCCGTCATGAACGCGACACGGCGCGTGTGTCAGCCTGTGCGGCGCGGCTCGAGGTGCTGAGCCCGCAGCGCACGCTCGAGCGCGGCTATGCGGCGCTGATCGATGCGCAGACGGGCCGCGCGGTGCGTGCGCCGAACGCGCTGAAGCCGCAGCGGCGCCTGACCGTGCATCTCGCCGAGGGCTCGGCCGACGTGTCGCTCGCCGACGTGCAGCCGCGCCTGACCGATACGATCTGACGTAAGCGGCGCGAGCGAAACGCGACGAACGCCGCAACGCGGGTCGCGCGACCGGGCACGAATGCTGCGCATCGTCGGGTTCGTCCTGCCGGACGTTGCGCCAGCATCGCTTTTCCGCATACCGCGGATAAATGGCCCGTGAGTTTGCGGGGATATTCGTCCTCGCCTACAATCGGACGCTCGGCAGCATTCAACACAGCCTCCCTACATACTCAACGAAGGAATCGCCATGGCTCATACGCTCCCGCCGCTCCCGTACGCTGAAGACGCACTCGCGCCGACCATCTCGAAAGAGACGATCGAGTACCACTACGGCAAGCATCATCAGGCTTATGTGACGAACCTGAACAATCTGATCCCGGGCACGGAATTCGAGAACCTGCCGCTGGAAGAGATCATCAAGAAGTCGTCGGGCGGCATCTTCAACAACGCCGCGCAAATCTGGAACCACACGTTCTTCTGGAACAGCCTGTCGCCGAACGGCGGCGGCGCACCGACGGGCGCGCTGGGCGATGCGATCAACGCGAAGTGGGGTTCGTACGACGCATTCAAGGAAGCGTTCTCGAAGGCGGCAGTCGGCACGTTCGGTTCGGGCTGGGCATGGCTCGTGAAGAAGGCCGACGGTTCGCTCGACATCGTGTCGACGAGCAACGCAGCCACGCCGCTGACGACCGCCGACAAGCCGCTGCTGACGATCGACGTGTGGGAACACGCGTACTACATCGACTACCGCAACGCACGTCCGAAGTTCGTCGAAGCGTTCTGGAACATCGTGAACTGGGACTTCGCCGCGAAGAACTTCGCGTAAGTCCGGCGCTTGCGCGCCGTCGCGGCGCGCGGCATCGAAAAAGCCCTCGTTTCGAGGGCTTTTTGTTTTTTTGTCCCGCCCGAACGCGGCGCGTGGGCCGGATCAGCCGGCCATGCCGAGCAGCCAGCCGAGCGCCGCGCTCGCGACCACGACGGCCCACGGCGGCACGCGCCAGAACACCAGCGCGACGAAGGCGACCAGCGCGGCGGCCAGGTCGCGCGGCGCGACGATCGTGTCGGTCCAGACCGGGTGATAGAGCGCGGCGAGCAGCAGCCCGACGACGGCCGCGTTCACGCCGGCGAGTGCGGCCTGCATCCGCGCGCTGCGGCGCAGACGCTCCCAGTACGGCGCGGTGCCGGCGATGAGCAGGAACGACGGCGCGAAGATCGACACGAGTGCGATCGTGCCGCCGAGCCAGCCGTTCGGCGCATCGCGCAGCGACGCACCGAGGAATGCCGAGAACGTGAACAGCGGCCCCGGCACGGCCTGCGCGACCCCATACCCGGCGAGAAACGCCGAATCGCCGACCCAGCCGGGCGCGACCACAGCCGCCTGCAGCAGCGGCAGCACCACGTGGCCGCCGCCGAACACGAGCGCACCCGTGCGGAAGAACGCGTCGACGACGGCGAGCGTATCGGAGCGCAGCGCGCGGACCGCGAACGGCAGGGCGACGAGCAGCGCCGCGAACACGGCGAGCCACAGTACGCCCGCCCGCGGCGACACGTGCAGCGGCAACGGTTCATGCGCGTCGCGCGCCAGTTGCGGCAGCAGCACGAGCCCGGCCGCTGCCGCCACGACGATCACCGCGACTTGCGTCCAGGCGGCCGGCGCGAGCAGCGCGACGCACGCGGCCGCGGCCATCAGCGTGACGCGCCGCGCATCCGGGCACAGCGTACGCGCCATGCCCCATACGGCTTGCGCGATCACCGCGACCGACACGATGCGCAGCCCGTGCAGTGCGCCCGCTTCGATCGGCGCGCCCGATGCGTGAACGCCGAGCGCGAACAGCATCATCAGCAGCGCCGATGGCAGCGTGAAGCCGAGCCACGCGGCGAACATGCCCGCATAGCCGGCACGCGCGAGACCGATCGCCATCCCGACCTGGCTGCTCGCCGGCCCCGGCAGGAACTGGCACAGCCCGACGAGATCCGCATAAGTGCGCTCGGTGAGCCAGCCGCGCCGCGTGACGAATTCCGCGCGAAAGTAGCCGAGATGCGCGACCGGCCCGCCGAACGACGTGAGGCCGAGCCGCAGGAACGCGACGAATACGGGCCACGGATGGCGCGCGGGGGCGGGAAGGGTCGACGTGTTCAAGACGGTGCGGGCGGCGGACGGAACGAGCCGCCACGATAGCGCAACTCGGCGGCCGCGGGCAGCGCATCGAGGCCGATCGAGGCCGAATGGCGGCCGTTGTGCGGCGTTCAGTGCGTGCCGTCGCCGAGCCCGCTCGCGCGGCGCAACGCGTCGATGTCCACGAGCTCGATCTCGCCGACGTGCAGCCGTACGACGCCGTCGGCCTGCAGCGCCTTCAGCAGCTGGTTGGTGGTCTGCCGCGTCAGCGACAGCATCGACGCGAGCGTCTCCTGCGACAGCCGGACGTGCGTGCGCCCGGCGCTGATGCCGCCGTAGCCTTCGGCGATCATCAGCAGTCGCGCGGCGAGCCGCTGCGCGGCCGGCATCACGCTCATCGACTCGACGGTCAGGAAGCTCAGGCGCAGCTTTTGCGCCATCAGCAGCGCGAACTGCCGCCAGTACTGCGGCGTCGCATCGAGGATCGCGAGCAGCGCGGCCTGCGGCACGTGCAGCAGCAGCGCGTCGTCGAGCGCGATGGCGTCGTGCGTGCGCGGCTGGCCGTCGAACAACGCGATCTCGCCGAACCACGTGACCGGCTCGGCCACCGTCAGCAGCGTTTCCTTGCCCTGCGGATCGACCGCACCTATCGTGAGTGAACCGGCCAGCACCGCGTACAGCCCGCACGGCGGATCGCCGCGCCGGAACAGCGCGTGGCCGGACGGCAGACGGCGCAGCGTCGCGCGGGCGATCAGTTCGGTGCGCAGCGCGGGCGGCAGCGCGGCGAACCACGGGTTCGCTTCGATCTGCGGCAGGTATGGGGCGAGCGAGGAAGGCATGGGCACGCGATGTCGGGTAGCTGACAGAGGTTCTCGGGCGTGACGCGCATCATAGCGCTCGATAACCGATCAGGAGACGCCATGAAAACCCTCGAAGACCATCTTTCCCAGTATGCGGCCTACCATCGCGACGCGCGCAACATCGCGACGCATCTGGTCGGCATCCCGATGATCGTGTTCGCGGTCGAGGTGTTGCTGTCGCGGCCGGCGATCGGCGCGCCGGCCGGCATTGCGTTGTCGCCGGCGTTGCTGCTCGCCGTCGTGTCCGCGGCGTTCTACCTGCGTCTCGACCTGCGGTTCGGGATCGTGATGACCGTGCTGCTCGCGCTCGGCCTGTGGGCCGCGCAGGCGCTGGCGCTGCTGCCGACCGCGCAATGGCTCGCGATCGGCGTCGGCGCGTTCGTGGTCGGCTGGATCGTGCAGTTCGTCGGGCATTGGTTCGAAGGCCGCAAACCCGCGTTCGTCGACGATCTGGTCGGTCTGATCGTCGGGCCGCTGTTCGTCGTCGCCGAGATCGCATTCTTCGCGGGGCTGCGCGGCGACGTGCGCCGCGAAGTCGAGCGGCGCGCGGGCCCGGTGCACGGCGGCGCGCATTCGCATGTCTGACGGGCCGGCCGGGCCGGTCTGCGTGTTCGGCGCAGGCGCGGTCGGCTGCTATCTCGGCGGCCGCCTTGCGGCGGCCGGCGCGAACGTGACGCTCGTCGGCCGTGCACGGATCGGCGACGCGATTCGTCGACACGGGCTCACGCTGACCGATCGGCGCGGCTATCGCGCGGCGCTCGCGCCGGCAGATGTCGGATTCGCGACCGATCCGGCTGCGGCGGCCGACGCGCGGCTCGTGCTCGTCACGGTGAAGTCTGCCGCCACGCGCGAGGCCGCCGCGCAACTGACCGGCGTGCTGCGGCCCGGCACGATCGTGATCAGCTTCCAGAACGGCCTGCACCACGCCGGCACGCTGCGCGACGCGTTGCCGCAAGCGACCGTGCTGGCCGGCATGGTGCCGTTCAACGTGATCGAGCGCGGGCCCGGCGCGTTTCACCAGGGTTCGGCCGGCACGCTCGCGGCCGACGCGGCGCCGGCGCTGCAGCCGTTCGCCAGCATGTTCGCGCGCGCCGGATTGTCGCTCGTGCTGCATCGCGACATGCGCGCCGTGCAGTGGGCGAAGCTGCTGCTCAACCTGAACAACGCGATCAACGCGCTCGCGAACCTGCCGCTGCGCGACGAACTCGCGCAACGCCCGTACCGGCGCTGCGTCGCATTGGCCCAGCGCGAGGCGCTGCACTGGCTGGCGCGGGCCGCGATCCGGCCGGAGCGGCTGACGCCGTTGCCGGCTGCATGGATTCCGGCCGTGCTCGATCTGCCCGATGCGGCGTTTCGCGTGCTCGGCGGCCGGATGCTCGCGATCGATCCGTTGGCGCGGTCGTCGATGTCCGACGATCTCGCGGCCGGCCGCGCGACCGAAGTCGACTGGATCAACGGTGAAATCGTGCGGCTGGCCGGCCGCTTCGGTGCGCCGGCGCCGGTCAATGCGCGACTCTGCGCGCTCGTCCACGACGCGGAAAGCGCGGCGGCGCGCCCGGCGTGGCGCGGCGATGCACTGTGGGCCGACCTGTCCGCGCAGGCGCCGCGCGCGGGCCGCGTGCCGGCCGCGTAGGCCGGCGTCGCCCCATTCGCTGCCGGCGCGGTCCGTGCGCAACGGCTAAGATGCGGAGTGCGTCATCCGACGCTTTTGCGGAGCAATCGCCATGGTGGATCGCCCGACTCTCGATGCCTACGACGCCCATGCCGCGCAATACGCGCAGGACTGGCTCGACCAGGCGGCGCCCGACGACATGTACGCGCTGCTCGAACAGCATTTCTCGCCGGGGCTGACCGCTGACGTCGGCTGCGGCGCGGGGCGCGACACGGCCTGGCTCGCGTCGCGCGGGTTCGACGTGCGCGGCTACGACGCGAGCGCCGCGCTGCTCGACGAGGCGCGACGGCACCATCCGGGTCTGGTGTTCGAGTTGGCCGCGCTGCCGGCGCTGGCCGGCGTGCCGTCCGGCGCGTTTCGCAACGTGCTGTGCGAAACGGTCGTCATGCATCTCGAACAGGCGGACGCGGCGGCGGCCGCCGCGCGGCTGGCCGATCTGCTGATGCCGGGCGGCACGTTGTACCTGAGCTGGCGGGTGGCCGGAAACGGCGTGTTGCGCGACGAGCGCGGCCGCCTCTATACGCCGCTCGACTCGGCGCGGATGCGTGCGGCGCTGGGCGCCGGCGTGCACGTGATCGACGAACACGAGGTCGTCAGCGCGTCGTCCAGCAAGCGCGTGCACCGGCTGATCGTGCGCAAGGCCGGCGGCGACGCGTGAACGCGGCCGCCATCGGGCTCATTCGCGGCTGAGCGCCGCTTCCCAGTTGATGTCGACGCAGAGCACCTGCATGCCCGTCGCGGCCGGTGCGGCGATCGACGCGGTCACGCACAGGTGCGCCTCGTTGATCGACAGGTAGGGCGCCGTCAGGTGCACCCCGCCCGGCGCGCGCATCGCGTCGATGAAATACGGGCGGCGTTCCCAGCTCGCGCCTTCGGAATGCAGCAGCGGCCGGAAGCGCTTCGCGCGTTGCGACACGCTGCCGCGCGCGAGCACGTTGTCGCCGATCTGGCGGCCCGACGCGTCGAGCAGGAAGCAGCGCGCGGTCTCGGGCAGCCCGAGCACGGCGGCGGCGGCGTCGGTGAGCGATTCGCCCGCGCCGAGCTTGCGGCTCGCTTCCTCGAGCGCGGCGACGTACGGCGCGAGCCGTTCCGCCTGCGTGCGCTCGCGCTGCGCGACGCGCAGCCGCAGCGCGGCCGACAGCGTGTCCATGCAGCCCGCGGCGGCCTGCGGCTGCACGGGATCGACGCTCGGCCCCGCGAAGTACTGGCCCTGCACGAAATCGACGTCGCATTCGAGCGCGATCAGCGCGTCGCGTTCGGTCGCGAGCCCGCCCATCAGCACGAGCTGGCCGGATTCGTGCAGCAGCGACACGAGCCCCGGCAGCACGCGTTCGAGGTGCGAGTGCTCGCTCGCCTGCGCGAGGATGCCGCGGTCGAGCGTGACGATGTCCGGATGCAAATGCCACACGCGATCGATGTTCGAGTGCTTCGCGCCGAAGCCGACGAGGGCGATCAGGAAGCCGGCCTTGCGCAGCCCGTCGATGATCGCCGCATAGCGCGGCGTCTCGCCGCCGGCCTGCTCGGGCACCTCGAGCACCACGCGGTGCGGCGGCAGCCCGAGCGCCTTCAGGTTCGCGAGCAGCGCGTCGCCGTAGATGGTGTCCATCAGCGCGGCCGGATGCAGGCTCAGGAAGAGCCATTCGTCGTGGCTGTCGAACGCGTGGAAGTTACCGAGGTGCAACGATTCGGCGAGCCGGCCGAGCTCCAGCAGGTCGCCGCGCCGCGCCGCCTGCGTGAATACCTCGTGCGACGCCACCTGGCGGCTTTCCTCGTCGTGCGCGCGCAGCGACGCGTGATAGCCGATCGCGCGCCGGTGCGACACCGAGAAAACGGGCTGGAACACGCTGAACACGGTGTAGCCGCCGTACAGCACGGTGCGCCGGTTCCCGTCGTCGCCGGCGACCGGGCGGGGCGGCTGAAA